>JBGSMD010000074.1:0-2139 GCA_041740355.1 Bdellovibrionota bacterium | reverse complement strand
CGACCCCGCTGTTTTTTTACATGCTCTCAATAAAACCCTATATGGAAACATTCAGCGCATGGCTACCGATAAATCCATGACTCTATCCCTGATCGACTATGATCGCGGTAAAGTGACGGTCAGTGGACAACATGAAATGCTGCTGCTAGTGCGCCAAAACGGTAAAATTGAACTATTTGATACTATTGATCTAGGCTTTCCCATTGGCATGGAAGAGGATATTCGACCATTTTTAAGCGAAAGTTCTATGTATATGGAGGCAGGCGATTTACTTGCGGTTTATACCGATGGCATTACTGAAGCTGAAAACTCAAATCGTGAACTCTATGGATTAGAACGGCTCTGCCAAATTTTACAGGATCATCGTCATTTACCTGCTAGCGAACTGCAAGCGCGGATCATCGCTGATGTGCGATCTCATATTGGTAACCACCGTATCTATGATGACATTACTCTGGTTATTCTCAAAAAAAAGTAAATCTGCAAAATGGAATAATAGGTAATTCTGATCGCTTCTGTGAGATTATTTAGGTTCGTTTGCCAATTACACTTGTTAGTTGATAGTTAAATAAAAATCATGATCTCTGTTTCTGCTAAGTTTGAGCAATTGCGATCGCATGGAAAAGCTGCCCTCATCCCCTTTATTACGGCTGGCGATCCCGATCTAGCTACAACTACAGAAGCCTTAAAAATTCTTGACCGCAGTGGAGCCGACTTAATTGAGCTGGGGGTTCCCTATTCTGATCCTTTAGCCGATGGCCCCGTAATTCAAGCCGCAGCCACTAGAGCCTTAGCCAAAGGTGTAACTTTAGATCAGGTTTTAGAGCTTGTTAAAAATGTTGCTCCCGAGTTGCGATCGCCAATCATTCTCTTTTGTTATTACAATCCCATCTTAAATTTAGGCGTAGAGAACTTCTTGCAAAAAATCTATGATGCTGGAGCCAGAGGTTTAGTAGTTCCAGATTTACCCCTAGAAGAATCCCACGTTTTATTAGAACCTGCCGCCAAAATAGGTATAGAAGTAATTCTCTTAGTTGCACCGACTACACCTGTGGAAAGATTTGAAGCGATCGCCTCTCAATCCCAAGGATTTATCTATTTAGTTAGTTCTACAGGCGTAACAGGAGTACGAAGCCAAGTCAGCAAAAAAGTTCAATCTATTTTAGAAAGGCTCAGAACTGTTACTGATAAACCAATTGCTGTGGGCTTTGGCATATCTCAACCCGATCAAGCAAAACAAGTTATTGATTGGAATGCAGATGGAGCGATCGTCGGTAGTGCCATGGTTAGACTATTAGCAGAAGAAGGTGGATTAAAAGCGATCGAACAACTTTGTCTTGATTTAAAACGGGCGATCGCCTCCGTTAACTGAGAAAAAGTAAGGAATAGCGGTAGCAGATACAGGAATGGGTGTCGCTAATTTATATTGTGTTGGCGATAGTACCTTTCCTGCTCAGGGTTTGAATGCTGTGGCTTTTTCAGGATTTGCTTGCGCTCACTTAATTGCTACCACCAAGTTTTAATCTGGGCGTTGCACATTTGAAGGATAGAAATATTAGTAAGAGGTTATTCCTGAAGAGTTCGATTACTAAAAAATATCAAAATCATTCTTTCATTGGGCAACGCCAATATTTAAAACCTTAAATCAAGAATTATTATGAACAAAGAAATTAAAATTTTTATGGATCAGATTTGTACAGAGTTCGGAATTTGCGATCCTTTGTATGAAATAGAAAAGTTTGTTACCAAGGATCGCTATGAAGTTAATGAGTTCTTGAGAGAAATATTTATTGCGGAAGGGCTAGACGCCGACCTTAATTTAGTGCTTTTCAGGCAGGTTCATAGAAAATTTACCGATCAATTTGGTTCAGAGTTACATAGCTTATCAAACTCTGATTAAGTTAATAAAAGTAAGAGTTCATTTGGCAATGATTAGAGGTAACTTTTAAATCTCCCACAACCGAAACTTTCTCAATTCCTCAACAAGGACAGTACCTACCTAGAGGATTTGATTGGGTGCGAACTTGATCTAATATAGTAGTTGCCATAGAAGTTAGGACGCCACTTCAGCAAGAACAGCATCCATAGCATCGTGCAAACTAATGCCATCCCTTAGCAATTTACGAATACGAGCTTTCA
>JBGSMD010000073.1:0-2466 GCA_041740355.1 Bdellovibrionota bacterium | reverse complement strand
GGCTGCATTAGCTACGATTAAAGATAAGTTGCCGTTCTTAATTGATATTCCCACCGATGAGCGAAAGACTATGCTGAAAATGGGTGATAAGAGTCGGGCGTTTGTGCAGAAAACCATGGAACTGGTAAATCAAAATGATGGATTTTTACCTCGTGCGTTTGAAGTAGAAGAAATGCAAAAGGATGTGCAATTACTTAACGATCTTTATCCCATGCTGCAAGCTGTGAATCAATTGCAAGAGTTGATGGATGATACGGTGATGGTAGTGGGCAGTGAAGCCTATGCGGCTGCTTTAGTAGCTTACAGATATGCTAAGGATTCGGGATTGGGTGCTGGGCTAGATGGGGTGGTTGATGATATTGGGCGCAGGTTTGCCCGTAAGTCGAAGAAGGTAGAGGGAGGAGTTTAATGGTGACTTTAGATCATGTTTTGGAGTTGGCAAATCAGCTATCTGAAGAACAGCAGGAGATGCTAACGGAAATTGTCAAGAAACGCCTCCACGAATCAAGACGAAAACAAATCGCTCAAGAATGTCATGAGGCTGTGGCTGAATTTGAGGCTGGAGGGCTAGAACCGATGACTGCTCAAGAGGCGATCACAGCATTAGAAATTTATCTCGATCGCTCAGAACCGTAAATAGAGCCATGAAAAAATTGGTTTTAACCTCAAAATTCACAAAATCACTGCGTAAGTTCTGTAAAAGAGATGTTCGATTAAAAGAGCAAGTCCAAAAAACCTTATTACTGATGGAAGATGATGTTTTTGCCGCTAATTTGAATACCCATCTGCTTAGGGGTGAATTGGCAGGATTTTATGCTTGTTCTTGTGGTTATGACTGTCGTATTATCTTTGGCTTAAGAAAGGAAGGAGATACAGAACTAATCATTTTGGCTAATGTTGGTACTCATGATGAAGTTTATTAAAAGGGAGCAAAAGTATGAAATTACAGCAAAATATTCACTCTTTAATTCGCTATGGTGAGCAATCTGGTTATGTGGCGGAATGCACTGAAATTAGCGTAGTAACTCAAGGACAGACTCTTGATGAAGTAGTCGCAAATCTCCAAGAGGCGGTTTCTTTGCATTTAGAAGATGAAAACCTTGCTGATTTGGGCTTTGTCACCCATCCAACAATTTTAATTTCCTTGGAGCTACAACCAGAGTACGCCTAGATTGCGGAGGTTATCAGGTGCGGATGTAATCGAGATTTTGGGCAAGTTTGGTTTTGTGATTTATAGCCAAAGGGGGAGCCATGTTAAGCTACGGCGAATTTTGGACACTGGGAAGGAGACTTTAACCATTCCAAATCATAGCCAACTAGATGCAGGAACTTGTCGGGCGATCTTACGGCAAGCAAGCCAATATATCCCCATATCTGAGTTACAGCCATACTTTTATGAGTGATCATCTTGGTTGATCCTCGGATGGTCAGGTTTGAGCTTCTGAAGGTCAAGTTTCATGGTCAAAGAGTCAAGTTTGGACTTGATCAAGCTCGGATTTGTTGTAAATTCAGTCAAGTTTGAGCTTAAAAGAGTCAAGTTTACGCCTACTCAAGTTGGATTTTGTACTAAATTAGGTCAAGTTTTAGCTTGGGTAAGGTTAACTTTTAAGCTTTTTGCATCAAGTTTGTGCCTGATCAAGTTCAAATCTGAGCTTCAGAGGATCAAATTTGAGCTTTAGAAGGTGATTAATGCTCACTACAAAGTTAAACTTAATAGCCATACTGTTAAGACTCTCTGCTATGACCTATTTAGACCAAGCGATCGCTGATAACTATGCTCAAATCATAGGCGAAGGCAAGCAGCAAAAGATTATTTATCTCGCTAAAAACCATACGGAAAGATATAGCGACCCTGAAGAGCAGGTACGGGCAGAGTTTTGGGCAGAACTTATCTATAGTTATGGCTATGCACCAAACCGCATTGGCATTGAGATTACGGTACCCGATCGCACGCCTAGCGATAGAGCAGATTTAGTAATCTTTAAGGATGATGAATGTAAACGCCCCTACGCTGTAATTGAATGCAAACGGGATGGCATTACCGATAGTGAATTCAATCAATCGATCGAGCAAGCTTTTGGTAATGGAGCGGCTGCTAAGTTTCGGGCTGAATACGTGATGGTGGTAGCAGGTTTAACCCGCAGGGCATTTGATTTTAGCGACAAATATGGAACCCTAGAACGACAAGAAAACATCATCGCCGATCTACCCCGTAGTTATGGCAAGCCTGAAGAGTACAAGTTTTTTAAGGGTGGCAAGCTGGATATTCAGCCTGTGAATAAGGATGTTTTGATCAATGCGATTAAGAAATGTCATCAAACTCTCTGGGGCGGTGGTAGGCTTTCACCTCCTACGGCTTTTGGCGAATTGTGTAAGCTGATATTTGTCAAAATTAGAGATGAAAAGGCTAAGCGAAAGAAAGGCGAACCCTACGAATTTCAGATTAAAACCCATGAGAGTAGTGAC
>JBGSMD010000072.1:0-2933 GCA_041740355.1 Bdellovibrionota bacterium | reverse complement strand
CAAAAAAGGATTTCCGTTAAGGAAATTATTTTTTGAGGTTCGGGCTTTAGCGTTTAAATATTGATTTTGAAGAAATCAATATTTATCGGCTTTTCAAATCCTGGTTAAACCAGGTTTGAATGCCTAAAAACAACAAATATAATAAACTCAACATGAATTCCGAAAAAGTTTTTCGGAAATTCATTCTTGGGTTTACTATATTTAGATTAATTGGATTTTTAAATTCCACTTGAGTGTAAATTAGCTCTTCTAGCGGAATTCCCCTCAAGACTTCATTTAGAATTTGAGCATTGCTTAAAGTTGGGCGCAAATGAAAACGATCTGCCCGATCGGCTGTATTACCTAGTTCTTTAATATTTATTCCTCGCTAAATGGGTAGAGGTACTGCTCTTGCTTTGTCATAAAGGTTATATCTGTAAAAATTCATAGCTTTTTTGGAGTTTTTACTAGAAGTGAAAATAATATCGAATTGAATTAAGAAATGATTCTAAAATATTACATTTTAAAGCCTCCATTAGCATATTTAATAATAGTAAATATTAATCATGCTTTCCTTTTACCTTACTGATTTTATTAGATTTATATCTATATATGAGGAGGATCATAACTACTATTAGTTAAATCAGATATAAATTTAACAAATAAAAAAGATGCGAAGTATTATTGCTACGCAGAAAACAAAATTTAAAAATCATTGGAGATTTAAAAATGAATAATACTGCAAAAAAACAAGTTATGAATGGTGCTCATGAAGCTCAAGAAGTTATCGGTGATTTAAGAGGTAATTTATCGGAAGCTGGACACCAAGCAGTGGAAGCAGGTCAACAAGCTTACGAAGCTGGCAAAAAAGCAGTACATGATATTGCTGATGCGGGAACAAAAGTAGCTCATGACCTTTCTGAAACCGGAAAAGAGAAATTAAAAACTTATACATCCGAAGGTCGCAAGCAATTAGCAGGAGTTGAGGATTATATTCGTGAACATCCAGTAAAAAGTGTCTTGATAAGTGCTGCTGCTGGAATCTTGATTAATAAGTTTTTAAAAAGTTAGTTATTACTAACAAGGAGCTTTTGAATGCCCTTAGCATTTGTTTTCCTTGTACTAAATCTGAAGCCTGGCGTTTCAATTCGCCAGATCTTTAGATTAAAAAAAACTAAACATTAAAAAATTTATTTTACTATTAGGAAACTTAAAATGAAAAATAAATTGAATAATCAGAATGGTAAAATTGGATATCTAATTCTTTGGTTTATGGGAGCACCGGTAGGTTTGCTATTAGTGCTTTGGCTATTTTTAGGAAATAATATTTTTGGAGCTGGATAGACTTTCAATTAAGATTATTATGTTACATATCCTAAAACAATTTCTAAATGGATCAATTCTAGAGCGAATTTCCGACACAGGAGATTCGCTCACTTCTTATGCTGAAGCTGAGGTAAATTATTCTACCGCTATTTTTTCAAAAATCAGTCGAGATTTTTTTGTGGTCATATTTCTAGTAGCACTGTTCGCTGTTTTCCTAACAACTTTACTGATTAGCGGAACAGTTGGTTTAATGATAATTCTCCCTGAAGTTTATCCCGAAATTTCAAAACAAAGAGTATTTTTATATCTTGGTGTTGTGTTAGGAATAATTCTAATTAGTTTAATGGCAGCTCTAATCATGTACCTTGCACAAATCAAACAGACGTTTAAAGAATACAGTTCTCATTGGAAAGAATAATTATGAAAACCCAAGAAATTCTTAAATTACGTGAGGAGGCAATTCGTCTTAGAGGTCAATTATTTAAGTCCATAAATTCTTCTGATACACCAATAGCAGATCCTAAGCCAAATCTAATAGAAGAAGTTATGGCGGAGATTTCGGCTAGTGCCAAAGAGGAACCTTTGGGTATTATTGCGTCAAGTTTAGCTTCTGGTGTGATTGCAGAAAGCTTAGCAGAGTTAATTGCTGAAATAGGTGTAAATCAAATTAATCAAATAAAATCAGATGCTGGGCAAATCTTACACAATAGTTTCGAAAGAAAAACAAATGATATTCTGGATGGTGTTTTAAGTTTAGCTACAACGACAATCACTCAAGCATTGACCGCAAAAAACGCCTAAGAAGTTTCGAGAAAGTATAAATACCAGCGAAGGATCTTCTATTAATCTATCTGGCAGCATTTCTAGTTTTATATCAATGTAAATAGTGTCATTATTACAATCAACTTTGGCTTACTAAAACCGCTTATTTTAAAAGTCTCTGGCAAATATTCTTCCACTAAATAATAATGTTTATTACCAACTGTAAATACCTGGGCATTCTCCCTAGGAAGTAATGTTCTATTCTTTTTCTTATTGTTCATTATAACAGGAATTTTTACCAAATTTTACGAAAAGTTCTTCAGATTGTCCTTACTGCTTAAACACTTTTAATGCTGATTCTTTAACAAAGGATACCCAAGTATTCTCTGCTAGAAGATGATTCTTAGATTTAAGTTTATTTATTGGAATGATTTTTTTCTGGTAGTTCTACTACCTGTTTGCTTTCACTCATTGGTTTATATTTCACTAATAATAATTTGGCTCTAAGCAAATTTTAAATTATCAGTTGCAAAAGACATAAGTTATTAGAACCATTGTTTCTTAGAAAAACAAACCAGCAGTAATTTATAACATATTACGGAGCAATCTAGATTTACCTTATGAATATTATGAGTCGAAAAATAATTTCGCTAAAAAATTATGTTTATGGGCTGGGGCTTTTAAATTCCTGTATTTATCCAAGTTTGAATGCTTAAATATAACAATTATAGTGAGTCCAATAAATAAATTACTTTAAATGATTAACGATTTTGCTTGAACTCACTATTAATGTTGTTTTTAGCTATGCAAACTTGGATAAAACCAAGATTTGCATTAGCCGTAATGACTCTATTCAATTTACTAAC
>JBGSMD010000071.1:0-3267 GCA_041740355.1 Bdellovibrionota bacterium | reverse complement strand
CTGGCTCAGGTGGTGGAGCTTTATCCTATGAGCAGCAACTGCGCTTACAGGCAATTCAATCGGAAGCCAGATCACGAATTAATGCCGCCGAACTGGAGGTAAATCAACTGCAAAGACAGCTAGAGCAGGCTCAGGCTCAATTGATTACTGCGGAAGCTCAATTACCTGAAGATCAAAAAATCTTAGCGGATTTAGAACCCCTATTAGCCGAGGGTGGGATTCAAAGAGTTCAAGTTGTGCGTCAAAAACAACAGGTATTTACCCGTCAGTTAGATGTACAAAGATTTAGACAGGAAACTCAAAGGCTACAGGCGGCGATCGCCCAAGCAACGGCTAGAGTTCAAAATACGGTTTCTTTATCTCAAACTGATGTCCTATCACGGATGTCAGAGAATGATAAGCGCATTGCCGAAATTGATAGCCAGTTAACCAAAATCATTTTAGACAATGATAAACGGCTGGCGGAAACTGAAAGCCAGATTACCCAAGCACAGCAAACGATTACCTATCAAGATATTACGGCTCCGATCGCAGGGACAGTTTTTGATCTAAAAGTAGGTTTAGGTTATGTTACCAGTAGTGCCAATGCCGCAACCCCAATATTTAAAGTTGTCCCCGATGATGCTTTGATTGCCAAAGTTTATATTACCAATCAGGATATTGGCTTTGTCAGAGAAGGAATGCCCGTGGATGTGCGGGTGGATTCTTTTCCATTTAGTGAATTTGGTGATGTTAAAGGCACATTAGTTTCTGTCGGCTCCGATGCCCTGCCCCCTGACCAAATTTATAACTACTACAGATTTCCAGCCAAAATTAAAATGGATCGGCAAAATCTCTCCGTTAATGGGCGCGAAATTGCTTTACAGTCAGGAATGTCCATAAGTGGAAATATTAAGCTCCGCAAACGCAGTGTGATTAGTATTTTTAGCGATATGTTTACCAGTAAGGTTGACAGCTTACAAAATGTTAGGTAGTGTCAAATTTCTGCTTAAACCCCAGAGGTTAAATTCCTGAGAATATTTGCATAGCTATCTAAAAAAGCGTAATGACGATTAAAATTGCCTTTCTTGGTCTAGGAGTAATGGGTAGTGCTATGGCGGCAAACCTTGCACGTTTTGGTTGCTCTGTGGTTGGTTGGAATCGTACTAGCGAGCGCCCCAGTATCAAAGTTGCCAGTGATGCAGGTGTAACCATAGTTACTAATCTTGAGGATGCCGTTAAAGAAGCCAATCTGATTTTTTCTTGTTTAGGCGATATTTCGGATGTCACCGCAGTTTTAGTAGATCAGGTGGCAAATCTGGAGCATAAATCAGCCTTAGTCATAGATACCAGCACAATTGGTACTAATGCCGCAGTCAGTATTGGTAAATGCTTAGAAGCAAAGGGCTTAAGGTTTTTAGATGCTCCCATTTCAGGTGGGGATATAGGCGCAAGGAATGGTACGTTAACGATCATGGTCGGAGGCGATCGCCCAGATTTTGAAGCCGCAAAACCCTACTTAGAGATGATGGGCAATAATATCTTTCACTGCGGTAGTTTGGGAAGTGGACAAGCAGTTAAGCTTTGCAATCAGGTATTAGTATCTAGCTATATGGTGGGAATTTGTGAAGCAATTCTCCTCGCTCAAAAAACAGGAATTGATCCCAACTTAATGATTGAAGTCTGTGGAACTGGTGCTGCAGGATCTTGGGCTTTATCGAATTTAGGCTCTAAGGTAGCTAATCAAGATTTTGCAGCGGGATTTATGATTAAGCATATTCTCAAGGATTTACGCATTGTTAAAGAGATGGGTGATGCTGAGAATTTATTAGGTGTGGAGTTAAGCGATCGCCTATTTCAGATGGTTAATGAACTAGAAGACGGAAGTGAGCAGGGAACTCAAGCCATGATTCGAGCTTACTTAAAGTGATTTTTAAGAGAGACAATCGTTACCTCTTTAAAAACTTTGGGTTAAAATTTGGTGCCTGAGTAAGTAAGGTTAATTTAAAAAAGACAAATTTATAGCCTGATAAAGCAACTTGGAAGCATCTACATTAAATTAAAGGATCTAAGAAATTAGTCTGTCATACTCTGCATGAGTACCAATCCAGATCCAGATAAACCCATCGTCAATTTTGATAGAGATCGCTCGATAATTGGAACCTACACGGGCAGACCATACTTTTCCAACTTTCTTGAATTGTAATGAAGGATGAGAAAGATCATCTTGCAAAAGGTTAAAATTTTTATCCGCAAGATCACGCACTTCAATCGGTAAACGGTTGTAGCAATGCCAAAAATTTGAAGATGTCTTGTGCTTCAAAGATCTCTTACTTTTCCTGTTTGGTACTCTTCAATTGCGGCATCAATAAGAAAGTCTAATTTTCCAGAAGTAGAATCTTTCTCAATTTGCTGATCCCAACGGTTTTGATCAAATTCCATAAACCAATCACGCAATTTTGAAAAGGAGTCACTATCCAATTCGGCAATGTATTGTTCTAATGTTTCGACTAGGATCATAAATTATTCTTGATTGCTTACACTAATTTTACGCCAACTTTTTGATTAGAGCTTTGATCATGATTTTTTAATATGCAGAGAAATATCAGTAGCTAAGAATTGATCAAAATGTCTTAAGATTTTAGTTAATCGAATTACCGACTTTTCAAGAACTTTAGGAGAATTCTATATGGCACTCGTCCCATTACGTCTTTTGTTGGATCATGCCGCCGAAAATGGTTATGGCATCCCAGCATATAACGTTAACAACATGGAGCAAATCCAAGCCATCATGCAAGCGGCAGCCGAAACTGATAGTCCAGTCATTTTGCAAGCTTCTCGTGGTGCCCGTAAATATGCAGGTGAATACTTTCTCAAGCATTTAATTTTAGCAGCGGTAGAAACCTACCCAAATATCCCCATTGCCATGCACCAAGATCATGGTAACGGGCCTGCAACTTGCTTCTCGGCAATTCGTCATGGCTTTACTAGTGTAATGATGGATGGCTCTTTAAAAGAAGATGCTAAAACTCCTTCTAGCTATGAATATAACGTGGAAGTAACTCGTTCCGTAGTGGAAGTTGCTCATGCCGTAGGCGTTAGTGTTGAAGGTGAATTAGGCTGTCTTGGCTCTTTAGAAACTGGTATGGGCGACAAAGAAGATGGACATGGTTTTGAAGGTACTCTTTCCCATGATCAACTTTTAACTGACCCTGCTGAAGCTGTAGATTTCGTTAATCAAACTGGTGTAGATGCTCTAGCCGTAGCGATCGGTACCAGCCACGGTGC
>JBGSMD010000070.1:0-2663 GCA_041740355.1 Bdellovibrionota bacterium | reverse complement strand
ACGGCAATTTGATTAACTGCGGGGTATATTAGGTTAATCTAAACAATCATCTACAAGAATAATCATGACAACCTTAACCCAACTGCGCCAAACCTTAGCCCATCGTCAAGCCCTAAAAATTATTAGTGGGTTACAAAACTTTGATGCTAAATCCGTGGCAATGGTTGTAGAAGCTGCTACTTTAGGCGGTGCAACTTTTATTGATATTGCTGCTGATCCAAATTTGATTAGAAATACTAAAGCTCAAACTAACTTGCCTATATGCGTATCAGCGATCGCTCCTGACAAATTAGTTGAAGCCGTAAATGCTGGTGCTGACTTAGTGGAAATTGGTAACTATGATAGTTTTTACGCTCAAGGAAGAGTATTTTCTGGTTTAGAAGTAATTGCCTTGACTAAAGCTACCAGAAACCTATTGCCCGAAACATTACTATCTGTAACTGTGCCTCATACCTTACCCCTTGATCAACAGGTAACTCTAGCTGAAGAATTAGTAGCCTGCGGCGCTGATATTATCCAAACCGAAGGTGGCACCAGTAGTAATCCTTTGCATAGCGGTATTTTAGGCTTAATTGAAAAGGCTGCTCCTACCCTTGCTGCTGCCCATGCTATTAGCCGTGCGGTTTCTATCCCTGTACTTTGTGCTTCAGGACTAACCGATGTCACTATCCCGATGGCGATCGCTGCGGGAGCATCTGGTGTTGGTGTTGGATCAGCAGTAAATCAACTTCAAGATCAAATTGCCATGATTGCTGTGGTTCGTAGTCTTAGAGAATCATTAAATGCTACGGCTGTGGTAATCAGATAAATTTATTGTGATTGACAAACAAGATTAATGAAGGCTGAGGTATAAATTCTTCAGTCTTTTTTGTAATTTAAAAGTTGATGCTATATTTTTAAAAATAAATTTTACGGATTATGGAATTATGCTTAGTCTAAAAATTGGTTTAATGTTGATTACTAGTTCTGCAGTGACATTATTAGCAACAACTGCGGCGAATGCTGAACAGTATCCTCAGTATGTAGAAATAGTTAAACAAACCTCCGAAATATCCCCTTGTCAATGTGCTCTGTCTGATCCTTTCGGAGCCGATGATTTCGCCTTAAATGACGATAATATTGGGGATCAAGCGATCGCTAGATTTGGTTGTGATTGTTCTGCCCATCGTCGATCCATTGCCCAAACTCTGATTCAACAAATTAAGTAAAGTTTATTCCTGTTCCCATTTATGATTCCTTAGGCTTATTAACTTGGCGGACAATCCAATAGCTAATGGAAAGGGCGAATATTGCTATAGCTAGGGAAGTTAGATCTGGGCCTGTAGCCTTATCAAAAATAATGATTTTTCGAGCAACAGCCGTCAAAGATGTCACAATTACTAGCTCTAGCTGGATTACGTGATTGCGGAGATAGGCTGTAATATTTTCTAAAATTTCGAGAGCGATTAGGACATTTAGAAATAAGCCAAAAATCTGGAGTAGGCTGATATTGAAAAATCCAAGGGGGGGTGTTAGTAACTGGCTAATTAAAATTACAAATAGATCTATTACCGCCACTAAAGTCACAATTAACATTGCAACTGCTAAAAATTTAGAGACTATATTCTCTATGAACTTGATACTGTTTAGAAAACTGCGATCGCTACTAATAATTTGGAAGAGCTTTACCAGCATTTAATTTCAACAATTGGTTTCAGTAGTTTATTGTGATGTTTAAAAGTTAACTTCTTACTTTTTTGTAATTTATTGTCACTTTTGCTACTGTCTAAATAAAATTAAAACAATCTCTGCGGTTATTCTGATTGCACCTCTGGGCATTTGTCTGGAACAGAATCTATTAGTTCGATCATAGCTTTCAACATATAGGACTTATCTTTATTGTCCTTATATCCCTTTTATAAATACTGCGATCGCTTAAAATTTCTTGGCACCTATCCTGAAAGCGATCGCCAATAATTTCTGAAAATTTAACAGGTTATGCTTTAGAGGTTTATGTTAATGTGTATAGAAGGTTATTTTATACACAAGTATTTACAATGAGAACTAACATAGTGATTGATGATCAGTTAATGACTAAAGCTATGGAGGCGAGTGGTCTTGTAACTAAAAAAGATGTGGTCGAACAAGGTCTTAAGTTAATAATTCAGCGCAGTAATCAACAAGCTATTCGTGAATTAAGGGGAAAACTCAAGTGGGAAGGTGATTTAGATGAAATGAGGGGCGGTAAATGATACTGGCAGATACCAGTGTCTGGATTGATTACTTTAATGGAAATATTAATGCTCACACAGATACTCTTGATACTGCTCTCATAGAAGGCACTGTAGCAATTGCAGATATCATCTTTTTGGAAATATTGCAGGGCTTTAGAGACGATCAGGATTATGAAAAAGCCCGAAACACATTAGCAACACTCGATCAATACTCTATTTTTAATAGCAATATGGTTGAACGATGTGCAGAAAACTATAGATTCCTAAGCAGGAAAGGAATAACAATTTGCAAAACGAACGATGTCATCATTGCCACCTATTGCATTGAAAACCAGATACCACTTTTGTATATAGATCGTGATTTTGATCCATTTGTAAAATATCTTGGCTTAGTTTCAGCTTACGTAAAAACATAAAGGTTGCGATCGCCAATAACTGCCAATAACCTCT
>JBGSMD010000069.1:0-27238 GCA_041740355.1 Bdellovibrionota bacterium | reverse complement strand
ATGACAAAAACTAATTTCCGAATATTCAAAAGTTAGTTTTGTGATTTTTGTCATAACTATATGTTTTTATTATCCCTCCGGGGGATAGTAAGCCCCAGAAAGTAATTCCTATTGGAAATTACTTTCTGGACTTACTATATTAGCGTTTAGAATTAAAGTATTGATTCGCTTTTTGTAAGTCTTCTGGTGTTCCAATATCAATCCAGTAGCTATCTCCAATATCATATCCACGAATACTTTTTTTGTGTTTAATAACTCGAAGCATCAAATTAAAGATACTAAACTTTTCTGGCATTTTTGAGAAATAAGATAATATTTTAGTACTAAAAACTGTCATGCAGTTATAATCGAAAGGAAGAAGATCGTGCTCCTCACTATAAACTTCACGATAATTGGTTGCGGAAATTTCCCAACCAGCAAATTGCATTTCTTTAGTAAACCATAAGAATCGGTCACTTTTATTTGGAGAGACTGCCATTGTAGCTAAGGAATTATTTTGTTTTTGTTCTAAAATCAGTTTTTGCAAATCAAAATCAGTTAAGACATCACAGTTGTGAAGTAAAAAACTAGCAGAACTTTTTAAAAGATGCTGAGCTTTCTTAATTGCTCCTCCCGTATCTAGTAATTCTGATTCATATGAATAGTCAAATTTGCAGGGATAGTTTTGGGACTCGATGTAATCCTTTATTTGTTGAGGGAAGTAATGAAGATTGATTACGATTTCGTTAATCCCAGCTTTATTTATTTTTCTGATTACGTGGTCGATAACAGGACGTCCGGCTACTTCAATCAGCGCCTTTGGTTTATTTGCCGTTAAATTTTGTAAACGGCTACCGAGTCCGGCAGCTAAGATCATTGCTTTCATTTATTATCTTTCTTTCTTTTTTCTAGGTTACGACATTGTTTCAGTTCCCAAAAAACTAGGTATTTTAAAAAAGTGTAGTAACTTTCTAGGATAGCGACAAAAAGACCAACTAGTCCTTCGCGATAACCCTTTTTTAAGATGTAGAACTTAAAAAAACGAAAAATTGGGTTTAAAATAACATTATACAATCGAAATGGTTTTCCATCTTTATAAAGTGATCTAGCCATCATTAAGGCATGTTTTTGCAAACTGGCAATCTGATGTTCCACATTTTTATATGTGTAATGAAAGATATGACCATCAAGTTTCTTAATTTTCCCCTTTGTTAGGGCCTTCTCGTGGGGATCATTCCCCCCCCATTCAATATATTCCTTTTGGAAGAATCTTAAGCGATACTCAGGATACCAACCACCTTTATCCCACCAACGATCAAAGTAGAAAATTAAACGGGAAATATTATAAGCTTGAGCATTTGGTTTCTTACGCGTTAGAATTTCAATTAATTGTGAACGTAAGACCATGGAAACTTCTTCATCGGAGTCAATATTTAAGACCCAAGAGTTAGTACACTGATCTAGAGCAAATTGTTTTTGATCTCTGTTTCCTGTCCAATCTCGGTGATGGATGTTAGCAGTAAATTGTTTGGCAATATCCAAGGTTCGATCTTTGGAACCACTATCAACAACAACAATTTCATCGCACCAAGCAATACTTTTTAAGGCTCTTTCAATATTTCTTTCTTCGTCACAACAAATGATAAAAGCAGAAAGTTTTTTTCGAAGTAGTGGGTTTAGTTCATCGGGAATTGTTTGAAAGCAAGCATTTGCTACGACCTCAGGAGAAGGTTTACGATCGAGGGAGATAACTTGTAATTTGCTATTAAATGGAACCCAGCGACGTGGGTGCATGGAAAGTTTTTCAGGATAAAGTGCAATTCCTTCACAACCTGCAACCCCTGCTAAGTGAGTAACTCCCGTTGAAGTTCCGATGTAGAAACTTGCTTTAGCAAGAAATCCCAATAGTTCAGGAAAATTACCAAATTTTCGGACTAAGATATTTTCTTGACCATGATTCTTTAGAATGATTTCTTCTTCCAATTTACTTTCAGCTGGTCCAAGTAAAAAGATAATTTTCTTTTCAGGAAATCTTCGACTCAAAGTTTTTCCACAAATTAACCAATTTTCCAAACTCCAACCGATAGCAGATACAGTCACACTGGGCATTAAGACCATGAAGTCATCAAACTCTTGATATTCTACTACTTCCTTAAAATCATTTAAGTTTAGTGACTCAACTAACGGAGAATATCGAAGTTGTGGTTCAACTAAACAAACTAATTGCCAATTATATTCCGCCTCATTCATCAAGGCTTTGGATCTACGAATATAACGGCTTGTCGTGTAAAGTAGGGAATGGATCCGAGCGGAATTACCAATCCGGCGTTTTATATTAGAATTGTAAAACTTAGAGGCATGCTTATACTTAGCCATTAAATCGACAACTACATCAAAGTCTCCAGAACTTAGTGGATCTTCGGTAGTTACAACTCCAGCTAAGAAACTGACATTTTCAACAAGTTTCTTAGTATAATCAGCGATGTGCATGTAGATATTAGCTTCCGGGAGATGAGCTTTTAACTGTTTTGCCGCATGTAAAGCTAGGATTACATCACCGATTTTATCTGGCCTGGAAATTAAAACATTCATAATAAAAGTAGGTGCTTTTTAAATGTGCTAAGTATTGATAAAATAAGATAAGATGTCAAAGTAACAAATTACAGTATTTTGGCATCAACATCATGTAAAAAAGCATCATATTCTTACATTTAGAACCAATTATAATTAGGTTATAAAATTTTGTTAGGTTAATAATTCATGGATAAAAATCAAAGTTTCGCCAAAAATCTCTTCCTTGGAAAAATTACGGAGGAAAATCTCTTTCCATATCCAAGTTTCACCCCAGAAGAACAAGAATTATTGGGGATGTTAATTGAATCTATTGATAAATTTTTAAGTGGCAAGGAAGCCATGTTTAAAGAGTTTGATGAGAAAGCACATCAGTCGCCAGAGTTTATTAATAATCTAAAAGAGTTAGGACTATTTGGGTTAATTATCCCAGAAGAATATTCCGGAGTTGGTTTAGGTAGCAAAGCTTACTCACGTACAATTCAACAGCTTGGTCGATATGATGCTTCCACAGCGTTAACTGTTGGGGCACATTGTTCAATCGGAATGAGAGGACTTTTACTATTTGGAAATCCTGAACAAAAAGATAAATATTTTTCAAAGCTGGCAACAGGGGAGATGGTGGCAGCTTTCTGCTTAACTGAATCGGGTGCTGGGTCTGACGCAGCATCAGTTAAGACCACTGCCACAAAACAAGAAGATGGATCTTGGATTTTAAATGGTGAAAAAATCTGGATTACAAATGGACCTTTTGCCGATTTCTTCACTGTGTTTGCAAAAACTGAAAGTGGTGAGGCTGGAAAGATGTCGGCTTTTCTTGTGGAAAAAGCTTATCAAGGAGTTTCTTCTGGGCCAAAAGAAGACAAGATGGGAATTCGCGGATCCGCAACTTCCACAATCACATTTAGTAACGTTAAAATTCCCGCCGCAAACTTACTGGGTGAAGAAGGTAAGGGTTTTAAGATTGCCATGCACATTCTAAATAGCGGACGGACGGGCTTAGGCGGAGGATGTATCGGTGCTATGAAAAATTGTATCAAGTTAGCTACAGAACAATCTAGTAATAGAAAGCAATTTGGTAAGAAGATTTCAGATTTTATGTTAATCAAAGAAAAAATTGCTTTGATGACTGTGGATTGTTTTGTAACAGAGAGCTTAGTCAATTTTGTTGCTCATCTAAGTGACTCAGGTGTTAATGATTACTCAATGGAAGCTGCTGCTAGTAAAATTTTTGCAACAGAAGCTATGTGGCGAGTAATTGATGAAGCCTTGCAGATTGCCGGAGGCAATGGTTTTATGAAAGAGTATCCATATGAGCGAATCGTTCGCGATTCGCGAATAAACAGAATTTTTGAAGGGACAAATGAAATCTTAAGACTTTACATTGCCCTTACTGGATTTGATACGGTCGGGCAAAAATTGAAAAATGTTTCCAATGTTTTTGATGATCCAATCAAGGGATTTGGAATTCTCAAAGACTATGCCGCCGATAAGGTAGCGCAGGTTACAGGAGTAGGTGTTAATGAACTAAATGTTGTTCCTGAACTTGTGGAATTTGCAGAAATCTATACCGACTATGCACTTGCCTTAGCTAGAAGTTCGGAAGCCTTGGTTAAGGAGTATCGTAAGGATATAATCGGTAAACAAATGATGAGTAAGCGTGTCGCTAATGTTACGATTGATTTACTTGCTGGTTTAACAACACTTTCACGAGTTAATTCGATGATTAAAGTTAAAGGGGCTGAGGATTGTCATCAAGAAATTATGATTGTCGATTTATTTACTCAGGCAGCAAAACGCCGAATGAATCAGTCGCTTAGAAGACTTGAGAAGAATGAAGATCTTGAAATTCAATTATTAGCCGATTCTATACTTGAGAATGGTGGTTACAAGTGGGATTTATTGTAAATGAGCAAAAGATACTGCTTATTCAGATTCCTTTTCGATCTTAGTAAACAAAATCTCAGGTTGATTTAAGATTCTGCCATTTGAAATTAATGCATTAGCAAGATCCCACGAAATTCCCTTAGAAATTTCTTCTTTGTTATACCCATACATCTGTAAGATTTTAGCGGATGTAAATGGCAGGAACGGCTGAAGCATGACAGCAATCATTTGAATAATGTTTAAATACTCCAACAAAATTGTTTTAGCTTTTTCACGATCTGTTTTTAAGACTGTCCAAGGAGCATCTTCGGTAATGCAGGCATTTCCCGCACGGATAAAGTCAAAAAGTTTTTCTTGAGCAGCCTTAAAATTAAAATTATTTATCTCAGCAGCAAGTTCTGTGGTAATGTTAGGATTCATACGTTTAAGGAGCTTCTCAAGATCTAACTCCTGCTCGTATTTAATTTCCGTGCCATAGTTCTTAATATAAATACTAAAAATTCTGTTTACCAAATTTCCCAGTGTATTGGCTAATTCCGAATTATGCTTTTGAATTAAATCTTCTTCAGCAAAGACAGTCCGAGCTTTTTCCGGAGCAATCGAAGTTAAATAAAATCTTAAGCTGTCAGGGTTGTTACCCTCAGCTAAAAAATCTTTAATCCAAACAGCAGTTCCTCGTGACTTGGATATCTTCTCCGCTTCTTCACCAGGTTTCTTAAAATTAAGAAACTGATTAACAATTACACCAGTTGGCAATTGAAAAGTTCCTTCTGCCGAAAGCATGGCAATCCAAATTATGCAATGAAAAATTGTGTTATCTTCACCAATAAAATGGAATATTTCAGTATCAGGTGATTTCCACCAATCGGTGTATTTTTCACCATCACCATCAATCGCTTTGCAGGCATTAATTGTATTACTGATGTAACCGATTGGAGCATCAAACCAAACATAGAGAACTTTACCCTTAGCATCGGGATCTTCAATCGGTAATGGTATTCCCCAATCCAAGTCTCTCGTCATGGAACGTTCGACAAGTCCAGTAGAAATTAAACCATTAACAAAGTTTTTAGTTTGTTCTCTGGTTGTTGCTTTTTCTAACCAATTAGCTACTTCAGTTTGAAATTTACTAAGGTCTAGGTACCAATGAAAAGTATCTTTAACTTGCGCGGCGGAATTATTAAGGACTGAATAAGGTTCTTTTAAACTATCAACATCTAGTACTTTTCCACATTCTTCACATTGATCGCTATTTTGATTCTTGGCATTACAATACTCACAAGTACCCTTAACGTAGCGATCGGGTAGAAACATCTTTGCTTCTGGGTCAAAAAATTGTTTAGAAGATTTTTTTTTAAAATAATTTTCTTGGTATAATTTTAGGAAGAAGTCTTGTGAAGTTTTGGTATGTACTGGATTTTCTGCGGTAGAGCCATAAATATCAAAATTGATTCCCATCCCAGAGAAATCAGCTTTTTGAGCTTTGTTAAATTTACTGGCAACTTCTTCTGGTTTAATTCCTTCCTTATCTGCAGTTAACTTTATTGGAACTCCATGATCATCAGATCCACAAATGAAACGAACATTACGCCCATTAAGTCTTTGAAAGCGAACATAAATATCAGCTGGTAGGTAGCATCCAGCAATGTGGCCAATGTGAAGATTGCCGTTGGAGTAGGGCAAACCACAGGTAATAAGCAGGTTTTTCATTAATTATAAAAATCACTAAATTCTTAGCTTAACTGTAAATCATTAAATGTAATTCATCAATTACGAAACCATCCATATCTTCGAGATAGATTAAGAGTGGCGAATCGTGAGAAGGAAAGTAGCTGTTGAATTTTATTGATAATTAGGCTTAAATTAGTCACCCTAGGTTGCTTTATGGAAATCCTTATAAGCCGCGTCCTAGGGTATCGTCCACAAAGTCTTTTGAATTTACTTAATATGCGTCAAAGAAACGAACAAGAACAACAACGTTATGATAAATTAACTGCGATTAGGCAGATCCGAAATGCCTATCCAAATGATGTTAAGATTACAGCTAAATCCACGGATATTTTAGCTTTGGAAGATGTGGGAACTCCGGAAACGGCTCCGCGCTTTACTATCGCCGGAAGAATTACTCAACGTCGTATGATGGGCAAAGCTTGTTTCTTGCATTTAATTGATATTGAGGGAAAATTACAGGTTTATGTTCGAAGTGATGATGTCGGGCTCGAGTCATATGAAGAATTTAAAGACGTTGACCTTGGTGATATTATTGAAGTTTCTGGTTATCCATTTGTTACAAAAACTGGTGAGAAAACTCTTTATGCCGAGTCATGGAGACTATTAACTAAATCTTTAATCCCACTTCCAGAAAAATGGCATGGACTTAGTGATGTTGATACTCGTTACCGCTATCGTTATGTTGATTTGATTTCTAATCCTGAAGTACGAGAAGTTTTTAAAAAACGTTCGGCAATTGTTCGCTACATTCGTAACTTTTTAGATGAACGAGATTACTTGGAAGTTGAAACTCCGATTTTAAGTGATGTTGCCAGCGGAGCCATAGCAAGACCCTTTAAAAGTTTTTACAACGCGCTTGATACTGAGGTTCATTTACGCATTGCCCTAGAATTACCACTTAAGAAATTAGTGGTTGGTGGTTTAGAGCGAGTTTATGAAATTGGAAAAAACTTTCGTAACGAAGGACTTTCTCGAAAGCATAACCCAGAGTTTACCATGTTGGAGTTTTACCAAGCCTATGCAACATACAATGATTTAATGGATTTAACTGAAGAATTATTTGTGGGACTTACAAAGAAAGTTTGTGGAGATAGTACAATTACTATTGGTGATAAAACTGTAGATTTCTCAGGTCCTTACTTACGAGTGACGATGAAGGACTCCATTCAACAACTAGGTGGAGTTTCTAAGGAATTTAATCTTGATTCCATAGAAGACATTAAAAAAGTTGCTGAGCAATACAATATTCATTTAACAAATCCAAATGATTGGGGTCTCTCAATCGAAAATCTCTTTGATGAATTAGTTGAACATAAAATTATTAATCCAACTTTTATTACTCAACAACCATTTGTAATTTCACCATTTGCTCGCCAAAATGAACAAGATGCCCGTGTTACCGATCGTTTTGAGTTGTATGTTGTAGGAATGGAAATTGCCAATGCCTTCTCCGAATTAAATGACCCAGAAGATCAGTTGGCGCGACTTTTAAAGCAAGCTGCTGATAAGGATGCGGGTAATCATGAAGTGGCCGACATGGATGATGATTACATTAAAGCTCTGGAATATGGCCTTCCTCCAACAGCTGGACAAGGAATTGGGATTGATCGCTTAACAATGTTATTAACTAATTCTTCTACTATTCGTGAAGTAATCTTATTTCCACAGTTAAAACCTCTAGCGCATGGTGAAGAAGAGAGCATGGAAGCAATTAACGAAGAAATTTAATGAAATTTGTGAAGAAAATTGCTCATCGCTACCTTTGGTCGCGAAAAGGTGAAAATTTCATTAATGCTGTCAGCATTTTTGCAATTCTTGGCGTAGCTCTAGGTGTGGCCGTGTTAAATATCACGATGGCAATTATGACTGGCTTTGAGCAGGAACTACACAAGAAACTGGTTGGTAGTTCTCACATCTTTGTGGGAAATGTTTCTGGTCCGATTAATGACTGGGATAAAATCGAAGCTAGTTTTAGCTCAATTACCGAAATCAATAATATCGTTCCTTATGTCCAAGGACAGGTGATGGTTACCGCAGGGCAGAACTCTTTTGGAATGATGCTAAAAGGTCTGGCGGATAATTCAGAAGTCTTAAAGGATTTTAAATTAAGTGATAGTTCTAATGTCACTAAGCTTTGGAATATTCCTACTACTAACAGCAATAGAGAAGAAGGAACGAATGCCAATCTTCCGGCCTTATTACTTGGTGAGGGGCTAAAAAAACGAATGCCACTTTATCAAAATCAAGTGATCTCTGTTCTTTCTCCAAAAGTGATCTCTGGTCCATTTGGATTAGCACCAAGGCAAAGTAGTTTTAATATCTTAGATTTTTACAGTACTGGTCAATCAGGCTACGAAGAAAATTTTGCTTATACAAATATTGCTACAGCACAAAGATTCCTGCGAATGGGCAAGTCTGTTAGTGGATTAGAGATTAGCTTAAAGGATCCGAATAAATCCCCACAAATAAAAAATATCTTAATTGATCGACTCCGTGAACAAGGAAATTTTAATTATTACGTTCAGGACTGGACTGAGATTAATTCCGGACTTTGGGAGGCGATTAGCCTGGAAAAACGAGCCTACTTTATTATTTTGATGTTACTAATTGTTTTAGCTAGTTTCTCGATTGTAACAACCTTAATCATGATAGTTTTGGAAAAGCGCAAAGACATTGCCGTAATGAGAACACTTGGTGCCAAGGCCAGTACGATCCGAAATATATTTATTTATATCGGTGGGATGATTGGGTTTTTAGGTACAATCTTAGGTTTAATTTTAGGCTTAGTTGGAAGTTTTCTATTACAAGAATTTGGTTTTAAATTGCCAGAGAATGTCTTTCCAACAAATACTCTTCCTATTGTAATTGATTATCAGAATTTTTTAATTGTTTCGTTTATTGCCTGGGTAATTTGCCTCCTCGCAACACTTTATCCAGCAAGACGTGCCAGCTTGCTTAGTCCATGTGAAATATTACGTTACGAATAATGAAAATTAGATTTGAAGATTTAACAAAAGTTTTTCGCGATGGCCCTAAAGAGCTAATAGTTATTAATCAATTGAATCTTGATTTTGATCAACCGGAAACAATTGCTATTGTTGGAAAGTCAGGGATTGGGAAATCCACATTACTTCATTTGTTAGCTGGAATTGAACGTCCAAGTTCAGGAAATATCTTTGTTGATGATCTTAATTTGTCGGTTTTAAATGAGAATCAATTAGCGGATTATCGCTTGGCTCAAGTTGGATTAGTCTTTCAATTTCATCATCTATTAGGCGAGTTTACTGCGCTTGAAAATGTTTCCTTACCTTTACTAATCAAAGGCTTTAGTGAGACTGATGCGGATAAGCAAGCGCTAGAGTATCTAGATCTTGTGGGATTAAAAGAACGTGTTGGACACCGACCAGGTGAATTATCGGGTGGTGAACAACAACGTGTGGCGATTGCTAGAGCATTGGTACACAAGCCAAGAATGTTACTAGCAGATGAACCAACAGGAAGTCTTGATTTTGAAACTAGTGAACAAATTGGTGATTTAATTTTGAAAATTAGCAAAGAGCAAAATATCTGTTTAATTACAGTCACACATAGTTTGGAATTTGCTAAGAAATTTAAAACTGTCTATCAGATGGAAGCAGGGGGTCGGTTAACTTATGAAAATTAATAAAATTTATTTCTTTATATGCTTGTTGTTTTGTCCTTTACAGATTTGGGCAGAAACATATTCTGTGTCCCAAGTTAAGATCGAAGGACTACAAAATGTTTCCAAGAAACAAGCTGAAGAGGCCGTTGCCCTTAAGCCTGGAAAAATTACCAGTGAGGAAGTTAATGCTTCACTTAAAAAGCTGTACGCTGTTGGTGGGATTGATAAGGTAGTCGTAGATTATACTTCTGCCGTCTTAACTTTTAAAGTCACAGAGTATCCAAGGATTAATAAAGTCTTTATTACCGGTAATAAAGCTGCTGACAGCTCAGATATTTCCAAGGTTATTAATCTGAAGGATCAAAAGAACTATGATCCCTTGCTAACTAAACGATTAAGTCAAGCTACTGAGCTTTATTATCAAACTTTAGGTTACTTGGATGCCAAAGTGGCTGTTGAATCAGAACAAGTTGAAGGTGGAAAATATGACTTAACCTTTAAAATTGATGAAGGTCAGAAATTTAAAGTTAAATCAATTGAGATAGTCACAAAAACAGATGACGTTAAACTTGATCCCATCCTAGATAAGCTACAAAGCACTAAATATAAATGGCTTAGTTCTTGGTTAACTGGATCTGGTCGCTTAAATAAAGCATATCTGGAAACAGATCGGACCGTAGTACTGCAAGGAATGCTTGATCAGGGTTATATTAATGCCCAGGTTAATGATGCTGAAGTCACCCGTGAGGGCAATAAACTAAAAGTTGTTTTTCGAGTGAACGAAGGGGATCAATTTAAACTTGGTAATTATACTGTCAAAGGTGATTTGCTTGAAAACTCGGTTGAAAAAACACGAGAAGCATTAAAACTGGAGACCGGAGAAATCTTTAACACCACTAAAATTAGAAATGAGTCTTTAGCCCTTAGTGACAAGTTTGGTGATTTTGGTTACGCCTTTGCTAACGTTACTCCGGAAAGTAACGTTAATATTGAAGATAAATCTGTTGACCTTGTATTTAATACTAGCAAAGGACGTCCAGTTAAAGTTAATGAAATTAGAATTACTGGTAATAATAAAACTTACGATAATGTAATTAGACGTGAGGTCAAGGTTCAAGAACAACAATTATATAATAAAACTAAAGTAAACCGCAGTGAAGCTTTATTAAAGCGAACTGGTTATTTTGAAGAAGCAACGATTACGCCAGAAAATATTCCTGGCAAAGATGACGAAGTCGATTTGAATGTTAACGTGAAAGAAGGCTCCACAGGATCTTTTAGTATTGGAGGTGGTTTTTCCAGCTCTGATGGAGCACTATTTAATACACGTTTAACTGAAAATAATTTTATGGGAACGGGGCGACGCTTCGTAGCCAATGCTGATATCGGTCAAAAAAGTGAAAACCTGTATGTTTCTTTGGACGATCCTAGAATAGCTGACACTTATTGGAGAGGTGGTGTTCAAGCCTTTAAGCGAGAATTAGATTTTAGCGATTTTGATCGTAATACCTCAGGAGGTGCTGTGACAGTTGGATATCCCTTAGAAGAAGTGTTTGCCTCCTGGTCGGAGGATATTAATTTCTCCACAAAATATGAATATGTGAATATTGAAATTGATAATGTAGATGTAAATGACGCGGCACCATTGGTTATAGATTCTGTGGGAAAAAGTACTGCTTCAAGTATCACACCAAAACTAGTACGCAATACCATTGATAATCCAATGAACCCGACAGAAGGAGCTCGTCAAACACTTTCTTTTGAAACTGCGGGTCTTGGTGGTAGCGAAGATTATTATGTGCTTGAAGTTGGAAATGAATTCTTTACTCCTTTGATGGATACAGAGTTTGATAAGATTGTTTTCTCATGGAGAATTAATGTTGGTTACGGAGATTCTAATACAGACGATCCGTTCCCATTATTCAAAAGATATTTTCCTGGTGGAATAAACTCAGTCCGTGGTTTTAGAGAAAGAACTCTTGGACCAGAAGATGAAAATGGCAATGAATACGGTGGTAGTAAGCAGTTAGTTAATAACCTAGAAGTCATTTTCCCACTAGTTAGTTCTGCAAATCTTAGAGGATTAGTATTCTTCGATATGGGGGAAGCCTTTGATGACGAAGAAAGTATTGAAGTAGGAGAACTACGTCAATCTGTCGGTGTTGGATTTAGATGGATTTCACCACTTGGACCTTTAAACATTGCTTTTGGACATCCACTTGATGCTGAAGATGATGAAAGCAGTTTAGTTACGCTATTTTCTTTTGGAGGAGCTCTAAATTAATACTACCCTTTTGCAATGTAGCAGGTTTGTCGAAGTAACTAGTTATTCAAGCTTGCGAAGTTCTCACCTTTTGGGATACAAAAAGTCAGAGACGATTATTTGTAATCAGTTTGACATCCCAAAAGGGGAGAATTGATAATCTTGCAAAAAATAGCTATAAATTACTGATAATTTCTATCAATCAAGGATAATATGATTAAATTTCTTTTCTTAGTTTTAACATTAGTAATAAGTAATTTTGCACTAGCTGCAGACATTTACGTTGTTGATGTTGAACGTGTTATTTCTGAGTCTGATGCCGGAAAGTCGGCTAAGAAAGCTCTTGAAGGTAAATTTTCAGGAACAAAGAAAAGCTTAGAGAAACAAAGAGATAAACTTCAGGCTCTGCAAGGAGAGATTAAGCAACAATCTGCTGTTCTTTCGCAAGAAGCTATGCAAAAAAAGATTGTTAGTTATCGTGAGGAAGAGCAAGCTGCGACCAAGGCTTTTCAAGATTACCAACAAGCTTACACTAAGGATAATAACGATAAAGTTACAAAGATCATTGCAGAGGTTCGTAAGATCTTAGAAACTCTTGCTAAGGAAAAGAAATCCCCAATGATTTTAGAGAAAACTCCACAGGTAGTTTTATATGTATCTGAAGACTTAGACTTAACAAGTGAGGTTTTAGTCCGGCTAAATAAGTCAGGAGTTAAATTTTAGTAGACTTAAAACAACTAGTATTACTTGGTGGCGAGATTAAACAGCATTAAAGTGAGAAAAACTTTCAGCTAAATTATTTTTCCGTCTAAGTTTTTTGAAATTTTTTATTAATAAATAATGGAAACAATTTTTAATATCACAGATATCCAAGAAGCATTACTTCATCGTTATCCTTTTTTGTTAATCGACAAAGTTGTTAATTTTGTTGATAACGAGAGCTTGATTGCTATCAAAAATGTTACAATCAACGAAGAATTCTTTAATGGTCATTTTCCAGGTCGCCCAGTAATGCCGGGGGTGTTAATCTTAGAAGCAATGGCTCAGTCTGCTGCTTTTTGTGCTGTTAAATCTTCTAAAGGAATTGCCAAAGGTAAGGCCGTACTTTTAGCAGGAGCTGACAATGTTAAGTGGAAAAGAATGGTACTTCCGGGAGATCAGCTGGAAATAAGAGTTAAATTTTGTAAAGCAAGAAAACCTTTTTGGTACTTTGATGGTGAAGCATATGTCGATGGTAAGCTTGTTGCTAAAGCAAGTCTATTGGCCGCGGAGACCGATTAAATTTCATTATTGTAAGTAGTATGTCAGATCATAATATTCATCCAACCGCAATTATCCAAGATGGTGCTGAAATTGCTGAAGGTACTACTGTTGGTGCCTACACTGTAATTGGTTCGCAAGTAAAAATTGGTAAGAATAATAAGATAGGCTCTCATGTTGTTATTGAAGGCCGGACTACAATTGGTGATAATAATAATATTTTTCAATTTGCTTCAATTGGCGCAATTCCTCAAGATTTAAAATTCCATGGAGAAGAAAGTTGTCTTGTGATTGGTAACAACAATTTAATTCGTGAATTTACTACCCTTCAACCGGGAACTGAAGGCGGAGGAATGATTACTAAAGTAGGTGATTACAATTTGTTTATGACTGGAGCGCACGTTGCTCATGATGTAAAGATGGGCAATCATAATATTATGGTAAATAATGCCGGACTTGCCGGACATGTTACGATTGGCGATCATGTGATCATGGGTGGTCAGTCTGGGTATCATCAGTATATCCGCTTAGGAGATTTTTCAATTATTGGTGGTGGTGCAATGGTTACTAAAGACGTTCCACCATATTGTGTGGCCCAAGGAGACAGAGCTGGCTTAGCCGGGATTAATAAAGTTGGCTTGGAGCGAGCAGGATTTACAGTTGAGGAGCAACGTTTAGTTCAGAATCTTTACCGAGATGTTTTCTTAGCAGAGGGAACATTTGTCACTAAACTTGCAAATCAAATTGAAAAGAACAAAGGCAATTTGATTGCTGAAAAATTCTTGTTTTTTCTTAAAGACAGTGAACGAGGTATTGTTCTTCCAAGAAAATCTTCTAACTAAATAAATGTGGATAATTCCAAATTAATTGCTTTGGTTGCTGGAAATGGTCGTTTTCCAATTGAGTTTTGCCTTAATGCCAAAGAAGAAGGTTATCGAATAGTTAGTATTGCCCTTGGAGGAGAAGCTGATCCTGAGCTGGAAAAGCACTCTGATATTTATCATTGCATTAAGATTGGCGAATTTGGAAAATTACTAAAACTATTGGTTGATTCCGGTGCAAAGGAAGTAGCCTTTGCTGGAGGTGTAAAAAAGATTAAATTATTTGATGGCCTATCTTTAGACCTAACCGCCATGAATCTTATGGCTAAAGCCAGATCTTTAAATGATGATGTTATCCTTAGAAAAATTGCTGAGGAGATCGAGAAGAAGGGAATTACTGTTATTCCTGCCACGCAATTTTTAAAAAAAAGTGTTCCCCCTAAGGGTCTTCTAAGTCAACGTAAACCTTCTACTGAAGAGCTTAGTAATTATGAATTTGGTTTTCCAATTACCAAAGGAATTGGTGCATTAGATATCGGTCAGTCAATTGTTGTTGCTGAAGGTATCGTTGTCGCGGTCGAAGCTGTTGATGGTACAGATGCAACTATTCTCCGTGGGGGAATAGTTGCAAAAACTACAGGAAATTTTAAGTCCGGAAAAGGGGCTGTTTTAATAAAGCTCGCTAAACCACAACAAGATTTACGTTTTGATTTACCAACAATAGGTCCAAAAACAATTGAAAATTGTTACAAGTCAGGTATTACAGCGATCTTTTTAGATGCTAATAAATCTTTAATTCTAGATTATGATGAAACAGTTAAGCTTGTGAATCAATATCAAATTGCATTAGCCGTAAACTAATTTATTCTGTATTTGAGGGTAGCAATTTATTATTTATGTACATTGCAAAGCTTCGATCAATCGTCAGATTACTCCACTCTGTTTTAAAAAACGGCATTACATGTGCCAGTGATGTTTCTCTAGATGCCAGAATAAAATCTGGATTCCAATCAATGATTGTTTTATTCCAACCTTCTTTGACGGTATAAATTTGAGTTGATTTCTTATAATCTTCTATTGGAACACCTTGAGTGCGACCATCTGTGGTTACTTGAAAATTATTTACTCCCTGACTAAATATTGCCCAATAACACCACCCACCATGAGTAAATTCGGTCAAAACTTGATATTTTTTTGGCGGTAAATTTAGTGTAGCTAGCTTGGAACAAGCTACCATCGGTGTAAATAATTCAATATCGAGGGCAATCTTTTCCTTACTTTGAAGCCTTGAAATTACACCGACGGTTAAGCTTAAATTTAAGGCTAAGAGGATAGGAATAAATAATTTTTGGTTAGATAAGAAATTAACCTTGGGAATAATACTAATCCATGAAACAAGTGCAAGTATTGCAAAAATACTTGAAAATTTAACCGATTCCAACACTAGATAAAAACTAATTGCTCCAGCAAAATGTAAGCCTAAGTTCCTAAAAATTTCCTCTTTATTAAGAAAACGTGCCAAACAAATAAGATAAGCTATACAGATAAAAGTCGTTGGTGACCAAGCTCTGAATGCACCAAGAAACTCGGTAATTAATTTTTTTAGATAAACATCTGTTTGTAGATACTCTATAATTAAATAATAATTGCGAAAGTAGTCTGCAAATGATTGGGAAGGACTAAAGATTCCGTAGGGAGAGATAAATCCCGCAAGCAAAATTAATAATAATGTAAAAAGGTTATTTGCTATTATTTCTTTTGGCTTTTTCTTAAGTAAATTTGGGATAATTCGATAGCAAAAATATAAAAAAGGAATAAAAATCCAATAGACATGAATATTAACTAAAATTACTGCAAGAAAAAATAATATTAGACCTTCAAATTTTCGCGCAGGCTGTAATAATAAATTTGCTGTTATTGCAATGAACAGAAACGAAATAAGTTGTGGACGAACAGATGAAACATCTTTTAATAAATAGCTGGCCGCTAGGGTTCCTATTAGAGGATAGATTATGGAAAGCTTTCTCTCTCTTGCAATCCGGAGAGCAATTTTAAAAATGATCAAGCAAGTTAAACTAAAAATTACTGAATAGAAACAAATTAATTCTAGGTAACTGTAATGCTTATAAATTTGATACATTACAATTTGAATGAGCCAATGATAGTCGTGCCAATATTCTTGGCGAGAATTGATAAAATCAAAGGGTGGGATCAGCATTGCCGAAGAGAGTTGGTTCTGTTCCCAAGCTAGTGCAATTTGACCAGAAATCCATTTGCCACCTGCTAAATGCCAACCTAAATCAGGATCGAAGATTGGCCGCTCCCAAAAATATAGAGAGTAAAGAAAGACAGCAAGATATGAAAGTAGCAGGAGTAGCTTAGACATTAAAATTTAAAATTAAGACGTTCCATCTAATATTTACTAAGCGTCAATTAAAATTACAGTTTTAAAATTAGTCGCCTGATGGGACCTTAGAGGTCACATCGGCTGAAATGCTTAATAGATAAGTATTCAGCTGTAGAAACGAAATATACTAAAACTCGATCTGCGGAAAATACAACATACATTTCACCAAGCTATTTGATAAAACTTAATGGGTTTTAGTATATGTGCATTAGACATCCTCGCCAATAGGTTTATTCTTCCATAACTGTATTATCGAGACGCCTGACTTGATATTTTTGTATGGTAATCTATACTAATTAATAGAAAATAAGAGTTTTTTGCATCTCATTACAGGCTTCCATTATGTCAGGAATAAGTTATCTATTAACAACAAATAATCACTTTCAGGTTTCTTTTTTTGAAGTTGGATTTTCTAATGAAAGTAATTTGACAAAGGAAGTTAATCGTTTTTTACATTTAGATTTAACTGGAATTCTTATGAGCAAAACATATTGTTTTGTTCACGAAAGAAAAGTGGATTTATCAAATCTAGCCTCTAGCAAGCCTTTCTTAGACCCGGCGCTTAATAGTTGTAGTTACAATACTAGCTTAGCTCTAAAGACTAAACAAAAATTAGAATTTAATTTTTTAATCCAAGCAGGATTAAAACCTGGCACTAGCGACGCTGAAGGGATGACTGCTTTAGAACAAGCTTTTGCAGCAGCCAAGATTAATTTAACAGGAAAGGAACAGGGCTTTCTAATTACAAGTTACTATTTGCAAGGAAGTTTAACGGCTGAGCAGAAGTTAAGTGTAAGTAAATTCTTATTTAATCCAGAACTTTACGAAAGTCAGATAATTACTAGTGCGGAGTTTTATTCAGGGAAAAACGTTCTTTTACCAGTAGTAGAACTTCAGACAAAAATGGAAGTTCAAGAATTAGCAATTGCCAATTTTTCAGATGAACAATTACTAGAACTTAATTCGGAAAGAAAACTGGCTGCTACAATTGAAGAGCTGAAATATTTTCAGTCAGTCTATAAAAATCCAGAATTTGTAGAGCTCCGAACCAAACTTGGATTAACTTCCAAAGCTACTGATGTAGAATTAGAAACTTGGTTTGGCTTGAGATCAGAGCATTGTTTTCATAAGGAGTTTAACGCTCGGATTATTTTAGATGTGGAAGTTGATTCTGTTTTTCAAAATGCAATTAATCAAGGCTGGTTAAAAGAAGTTGATAATCAATTAGTACTTGAGCGCGGTATGTTTAAAACATTCATTAAAGACCCGGCCTTTGCTGTTAACGATCGACTTACGGCTAGAGGTTGTAACTGGATTTCAAGTATGTTCTCCGATAATTCTGGTGTCGTCTATTACGATCAGGACTATATGTATTGCCTGAAAGTTGAAACCCATAACTCTCCTTCTAACATTGAACCAGTGCAAGGTGCGAAGACTGGTCTAAACGGAAACTTTCGTGACATTATGGGCACAATGCAGGGAACATTTGATATCTTGATGGGATTCTTTTGTTATTGCACTGGAAATCCAAATTATCAAGGATGGCTTCCCAAAGGTGTTAAACATCCATATTTAATTCTAAAGGGAATTACTCGAGGAATTCGGGAAGCTGGTAACGAAATGCAAATTCCAACACTGAATGGTTTGGTCTTTAGTGATCCCAGATATATTGCTAAGTGTTTAGTTTATGCCGGAGCCGTTGGTTGGTCACCAGTTAAGTCTGTCACCGGTTATGATTATCGAACTAAAGAACCTAGTCCGGGTGATCAAGTATTAATTGCCGGTCAGGCAGTTGGAATCGATGGTATTCATGGAGCTACGGAGAGTTCCTTATCGGCTAGTAGCGAAATTAGCCTAGGTCACGTTCAGGCTGACTTCTCATTTATTCAAGTAAAAGTTAAGGAGTTTATTTTAGATGCCTCACGGCAAGGACTATTTACAGCAGTAACAGACTTAGGAGCTATGGGCTTAGGTTCTGCTAGCCATGAGATTGCAAGAAGTACCAATGGTCTCGTGATGGACTTAGCTAAGCATCCAGTTAAGTATCAAGGTATACAACCATGGCAGATTAACTGCTCCGAAACTCAAGATCGAATGTTACTAGTAAGCCATCCAAGAAATTTGGAAAAAATTAAAGAGTTAGCCAGTTTTTATGAGATTGAATTATCTAATGTTGGTCACTTAGAAAATAACAATTTAATTCAACTTAAGTATCAAGATAAATTAGTTGGCCTGTTTCAGATAGATTATCTGTTCTCTTCCGAACCAAGAAAGGTTCTTAAAGGGAAATGGCACATACCTGCTAAACAAAATACTAATGTCGATTCAGATATTACAGATTTAAATACTGATTTAGCAGAAGTTTTAGCTCATCCAGACGTTGCTTCCAAGGAGTGGTTTTTTCGTCAAAAAGATTTCTCAGTTAAGGGAGGTACAATAATTGCGCCACTATTTGGTAAGAAATTAAATGTTGATTCTGACGCGACATTACAAAAGCCACTGGATACAATTGATCGAGACTACGGAGCACTCGCTTATGCTATGGCCGCTGCTCCTAAATTAGCAGATCTGGATCCTTATTATTCGGTTCAAAAGTCTTACTACGATCTATTAGGAAAAATTATTGCCATCGGTGGGGTACTTCCTGATCTTAACAAAGCTAGTTGGGATGCCTGGGCAGTATGTGGAAACTACTGTCAGCCAAACTCCGATTCAGATTATACAATGGACAAAGAAAGTGGCCTGAAAAACTGTGCGGATCTTGTTCGGGAAGGAATTGCCGTAGCTGAGCTTGTTCAAGAATTTAATATTCCTATTATCTCTGGTAAAGATAGTATGAAGTGCTCTTGTACTTATGAAGTGGACAATAGTTTTGACTTGCAACAAGTCCCATACAACCTTCGAAAACAAATAAAGATTAAAGCTTTAGATAATGGTAATAAAAAAATTGAAATCCATGATCCAGCGACTTATTTAATTTCGGGTGCTGTAAAGATTCAGGACTATCGTAAATGTCAAAATGCTAGTTTTAAATATGCTGGAGATTTAGTTTATTTGGTTCAAGTTGATGATGCCAAAGGTTTTGCTGGAAGTGCTTGGGAAGAAGTTCTAAACAATCGCAATCAAGAGAACAATGTTGGTTCTTACTCGCCAATCACTACTGATGCCTTTAAGTTTATCGCTGAAAAATTAGCTAATTGTTTTGAGGAGGATATCTTAGCATCTTCAGCTTACGTTCATTCTGGCGGACTTTTAACTTCAATTTTTAAATCGCTAGTGTCTTCTGAGCTTGGAATGGATTTGAATCTTTCTAATATCAGTCAGCCCCTAAGTGAAACTTTATTTTCTGAACGTCCAGGTCGCTTTGTGATTAGTATTAATCCAATCAATCAGTCTAAATTGGAAAAAATATTTACCAAGGAACATTTAATTCCACTCGGTAAAGTAACAGAAAGTGGACTCGAGGTTATTACGAAAAAACAAAGCTGGATATTGGACTTAGCTAAGTTAGAGGAGTCTTATCATCAAACTTATAACTTTGGAGCTAAATAGAAATGACTTCTAAAAATGTAAAAGTTTTAATTATTCATGGCCTTGGTATTGGTTGCCACGAAGAAAGTAAGCTAGCCTATACTCAAAATGGGGCAAGGGTAGATTTAATTCATTTTAATCAGTTACTAGAGCGTAAAGAATTACTAAAGAACTATCAAATAATTAATATTGCTGGTGGTTTTATGCATGGGGATCTTCTAGGTTCGGCAATGTGTGCAGTTAATCAATTAAACATTAATGGTTTAACAGAGGCATTTTGGAATTTCGCCGATAAAGGTGGCGTAATTTACGGACAATGCAATGGATTCCAACTTTTAGTTAAATCAGGCTTACTGCCAGCCTCAGATAATAATTATACAAAGCAGGCTTTAACACTTGCTCATAATGACTGTGGTAGTTATCGTGTTGCGTATGTCCCTCACAAATTAAAAAATAATCATTTTGCTTTTGCTGGGCTAGAAGATCAAGTTTTTTATCTGTGGTGTCGTCATGGAGAAGGTAAATTGCAATTTAGTGATAAGTTTAGCGCTTTCGATCCAGTCTCAGAATCTATTAAGCAAAAAATTGTCAGTGAACATGTCTTACTGGAATATGCTGACCCGGTCACAGGAAAGTCTACGGAACGTTTTCCAAATAACCCCAACGGATCATTGCTAGGTATTGCTGGTTTAAAAAGTAGCAATGGAAGAATTTTTGGACAGATGGCCCATCCAGAAGTTTCGGTCTTTGATTTTACAGATCCTCAAGCATTTGAAAAGAAAGAAGCCTTAAAGCGAGGGATAAAGCTAGATTGTTCATTGGTTGGTAGAACTATTATTAATAATATTGTTAATTATTTCTAGTAACCTGAGTTCGACATAAGGATTCAGGTTAGTAATTTAGTAATGACAATAAATAATTTACTGCCTGCCTAGCCGAAGCTTCAGCGAAGGCTGGTTAGTAAATTGAACAGAGTCATTACGGCTAATGCAAATCTTGGATTTTTGTCACGCCAAAGCAAAAGCTACGGCGGATATCCAAGTTTGCATAGCTAAAAACAACATAGATACTTAGTCCAAGCAAAATCGTTAGTCTTTTAAAGTAATTTATTTTTTGGACTCACTATATTAATTGCCGTTATAAATTATTCCCTGATAATTCTTGATTATATCGCAGGCTTTATCTCGTTCTAGGTCTTTAATCACAGTAATTCCTCGTTGTTCGTATTCTTGGATCCAATTTGGGTGAATCGGACCTTCATCAAAACCTAATATTTCTTCTGTATCACTTGAGGAACAAGCAACTAGTAGTTTACTGATTCCAGCCCAGACACCTGCGCCACAGCATTGTGCGCAGGGCTGACTAGAGCTCGCTAAAGTACATTTCCCAATGGAATTTAAAGAAAAATTAGCAATTGTTTTTTGAGCTAGTTGTAAGGCAATCATTTCAGCATGAGCTGTGGAATTATTTTCAGGAACAACTAAATTTACACCTATTGAAATAATCCAACCGTTTGGATCAAATACTATTGCCGCAAAAGGGCCGCCTGTATCCATCTTAATTTGAATCTCTAGAGCGTCCAAAACAAGATTAATCTTGTCCTGATCACTTAAATAACAGCAATTCGATTTGCTGCTTATAAATCCTTTGATCCAATCAGGCATATCAATACTAAAGCTAGTTAATATTTGATGTGGGTTAGTTGATGGTTTGGTCATGCTACGCTGGGGTAAAGTTATTTTTTTGTTTTAACGCAAATTTATAAGCCATAATTGCAACTAGATCATAGGCAAAATGAATAGTGATACAGATTAGGACTGATTGAGTGATTAGGTAGATGAAAGCAAAGTAAAAACCAACTACTAAGTATATCAAGATTAATGGCAAGGAATTTTTAATTTGACCAATAAAGTGCACAAGGGCAAAGGCTAAGCTACTTAGCAATATTGCGAGGAATGGACCTAGAGAAATATTAAGATAATTTAAGAGGAGATCTCTAAAGAATAATTCCTCACCGATACCGGCAATTAAGGAGATGAAGATGGCTGATGGGATATTTAGTATTTGACACAAAGGATAAACTTTAGTTTGGAGAAAATCATTTCGTGTTTGATTCGGATATCGAATAAACAATAAGTAGTTCAAAATTAATAAAGGCAGTATTAAGGCAGAGCTTAATAATATAAAATCTATCAGTGAATAATACTTATTTGTTGGTGTAATCAATGCCGATTCTTTTCCTAAGAACCATAGTAGCGTTAAGAAACCCTCAGTAAAAAACCCGACAAGCAGAACTAAGTATTTAGGAGACAAGATCTTTTTACTTAATTCTTAGTTGGTTTAATAGGTCCTTGATCGACGCATCTAAGCTTTTATCAAGAATCCTCTGAAGCTGGGCCTTAAAAGGCATAGTTTTATACTCGGAGTAGGCACTACTCATCGTGTAGGAAATAGGAACATTGATTCTTAGAGAATCAAAATCTGCTTTTAATTTTACCTTAGAAACGACCTTTCGAGTCATCAATAGATCATAAGCTGTAAGTTGGACGTTAGCTAAATCAACTTTTAGCTGATCGATTTTAATATTGTTAGGAGTACGTTCTAAATCAATTCTTGGTCGAAATCCTCGGAGTGTTAACTCTGTATAAAGTTTCTGAAGTAGAGCTTGTTCTAAGAATTCGTGCCGTATTTCACCAGCTGGAAATAAAATTCCAAGGTATTGATGACCAAGTGAGTCTAATTGGAAAGAATTGGTAACTTTTAAGATTATTTCACGATTGCTACTCTCAGCTAAGGCAATAACCTCTGGTTTAACTCCTGGAGGGTAAAGATTGCTTGTTGAACAAGAACTGAGTAAACAAAATAATACTAAGTGTAATTGTGATAAGATCTTCATAATATTGATGAAAAGTTATTCCAAGCAGTTGAAACCAAATAATAAAAAATTTCCAAACTGTTGTAATATAAGGATATTTTATATTTTATGTGAATATTTAAAAACGGCAAGATAAAATATAGTAAAACTAAGAATGAATTTCTAAAAAACCTTTTCGTAATTCTAGTTAGGCTGACTATCTTTGTTGTTTTTTGGACTCTTTATCTGAAGATACCAAGTTGCCACTGAAGCAACATAACCTTATTATATGATCATTAATTGAAATGGCCAGAATAGGTGTGAACTTTGATCGATACATCGAAACTTTAATTACGGAACAATCGTCTAAACTACTTAAATAATTAGGTTTTAACTTCCAAGCACAATTTAAAGATGAATGAGCAAATCAACATTGGTCTAAATAAAATTTTAAAGGGTAGCTTGCCTGAGTATGGATTTCTAAATCCTAAACATGATCTACACGAATTTGTTGTAAATACTCCCGCCAACGAGGATCAAGAGAACTTGGCTAATAATTCTATTCCCACAGATATTCTTGCCGGAGAGGGTACTAAAGAGAACCTTATAAAAGTTGTTCACTTGGAAGAAATAATTCCAGTTATGCAGATTCCACAAATCCCATTATCTCCGATGGAATCGGCGTTCAAGAATAAGGAATGGACTAGATTGTCCGAGCTTTCTGAAGAGGCTATAAATTTAGAACCTTCAAATTTTGTGGCAAAATCTTATTGGTCATTTTCTGCTTTAAAACTTAAGACTCTAAGAGCTGATTTAGTTGGATTTGGATTAATCAGCATTTGGCAAGATGAACTACAAAACTTACCAGAAGAAAAACGATTAGAAGTAACAAATATTCTTATTCCAACAAGCAAACTGGCCTTGGAACAATGCTTAGTGATCGATCCCGAATTGGCTAGTAAGCTGGAAACATTTATACCAAAAACTATTATTCATTTAGAAAAGCACTCTGTTTTACCTGAAGTGCCTGAGTTCATTGATACCCCACAAAGAGCTGAGGTAGATCCAGAGGAATCTCAGTTAGATGAATTTCAAAAATATCTAAACTCACTAAATACTGATAAAAATTTAGAATTGATTACTGCTGATCTGCAATTACCAGCAGAATTAATTGAAGATTACGAACAGGAAGTGAGTAGCTCAAAATCAATTAGGCGTTATAAGCCAGTCTCCATAATTTTAATGTTGCTCTTTATCTCACTGCTAATATCCAGTATTTATTTTTATACTCCTAGAGAAAGGCAAATTAGCTTAGTTTCAGATCCAAACTTTGTAAAAGAGTCGCTAGAGCTTATACGTGAAAAACCGAGAATGGTGCTAAAGACTACAGAAGTTACTAAGACAAATGCCGAAAGCCCACTTACAAAAATTATGGATCAATTGGAAAATCCCGATTCAGGTTCTTCCAATACCAAGCAGTCGTTAGATGACTTGACCCAACCGCAAGGTTTAAATTTAACTGGTCCAGTGGAACCAGCGGAATTAAGAGATATTTTAGATGGTTATACTCCCGAGGATGCCGTCAGACCAAGTAAGGAGAATCAGCCTGAAACTCAAGGGAATAATGTGATGGATGAACATTTACGAAAGACTCCAATTATTGATGAAAGAGTAGGTCAAGCGAAACTTGAACCTACAACGTTTAAGAATTATCAAGTTAGAGTTGTTCTAGATACTAGCCTATATATTAAACCAAGTACCTTTGAAGCAGAAGTTATGCCTCTTTATTATGGCGATCGACTATTAGTTATTGAGGATCATGGGGATTGGTTAAAAGTAGATGCCTTTGGTAGAGTAGTCGGGTATGTCGAAAAATATAAAGTTAATTGATTTAGCATATAATAATAACTTCTATTATTACCCTCGTTGGATCGAAGCAGGCATCAAGCATTCCTTCTTTAATCAGCAGTACAATTTCAATCTTGCGAATCGACAAAATGCCCGCGAACAATTTATTAAAGAACAGGGTGTCGCTAATTTAATTCTACTTAATCAAAATCATACCGATCATTTCCTAGAATTTAGCCAAGAAGAATTAGCAACAACAACCTTAAGTGACTGGAAGGAACCAGCTGATGCTTTAATTATCAAAAATATTACCAAATTTTCTAATATTGGATTAGGAATAATGACTGCGGATTGTCTGCCAATTTTAATTTATAGCCCAAAAGTTGTAGCTGTGATTCATAGTGGTTGGCAGGGGCTACAAATCGAAATTACTAATAAAGTATTAGCACGAATGAAAGAACTAGGAGTGAAAAATTTTCAGCTGTTAGTGGGACCTCATGCCGGTAAGGAACGCTACGAATTTAAGCAAAATGAATTAGACTTAATTGGCCCAAATGCAGTCTATCAAGAACGGCAGGGGAAATATTATTTGAACATGCTTGAAACACTCGCTAAGCAAATTAATTCTTTTTCGATTGAACTAATTTCGAGTAAAATTTGTACAATTAGTACTTTAGATTTCTCATCGTATCGTCGACAGTCTAATGAGTCGGGTAGGAATTTAAGCTTAATGCTAATTTAGCTATCGGTTTAGCCTTTGGCGGATCTCAAAAGAAAAAAACAAGCAAAATACTCGCTGTACTAAAAGTACACCTGCGTTTTTGCTAATTTTTTTAATTTGACCTCCACTCAAACTCTAAACCGATTGATTATATGGTTATTTCACTTTTAAGTTCTAGAATAGGTATTTTAGGATTTGATAATTAGCTTGAACTTAGACCTGTAAATCAATTAAGCTTTTACCTAGACGTAAACAAATAACAAATTGATCCTGTTTATTAATCACAAAAATTGTTGATTAGATTTGGCATTAAGATGTCAGGATAAAGGTCTAACTTTCTTTTTTGAGATTCAAGGTTTGGGAACAGGATTTTTATCGGAGAAATGATTGATGAATAAAAGGCAAAAGGAAATTCTACTAAGTTTATTAGCTGATAATTTTGAGCTAAGTAAATTGCATAAAGAGCATCAAGCGTTAGAAGATCGCTTATCTCGTTTTCAAGCAAGAAACTTCTTAACACCTCAGGAAGAACTAGAAGTTAAACAATTAAAAACAAAAAAACTTAAGGGAGTAGATCGGATTATGTCTATTATTGAAGCGAGTGATCAGGCTTCTGCCACTATCCAATAATTATCAAACGTTTAGCCTTTGGCAGATCTCGAAAGAAAAAAGTTAAGCGACCCTTGCGGGTCGCTTAAGTTGAAATGTTTACATTTCAACTGGGCATACTACGACTCAAACCTGATAAAAGTTATAAACCAATATTTTATTTAACTGGTTTGAGAATACTCGCTGTAGCAAAAGTACAGCTGCGTTTTTACCAACTTTTTAATTCGACCTCTACTCAAACTCTAACCGTTTAATCTGCGAATTATTATTCATTAGGCAGCACGTCGGCGGGTGCTAATTCTTTGGTTAGCATAAATTATGGCATTCTTTGTCTTGTTTGGATCTAAACCAAGATGTAGACAAATCGAACGAAATGAAAAAATGTAATCTTCATCTTGATCTTCCATGTAAGCTAAGGCCTCTGATTTAAATTCTGCCTTATTATGAAAATCATCTACACATCTTAAAATAATCGCCCGCATTAATTCTGTTAATGAGTCGTAACCAAGATTATCTAAGTACGCTACATCCCACTGGGGCATTTTACTGGCCGAAGCATCACCACTTTGCATAAACAACTCCAAAATATTGCTAAAGTAAGAGACCTGCTTGCCAACCAGTAATTAACCAAATCTTAGGTTATCAGCTAAGGGCTAAAGTAATTAGGTTTAAAGCATGTCCAAAAGTATACCAGTGTTATGGATGCTTTTAAAAAAGTGTGCTTCAAATGCATTTATAGTTATTCCAAAAAATAAATTACGTATAAATAAAATAGCGCAGCTTGTTTTTTGTAATAACTATATGATTTTACTACGCTTGCGGGGGATAGAAAGCCCCAAAAAGTAGTTTCCTTACGTAAATTACTTTTTGGACTTTCTATAAATGAAGAATTTAATAGCATTTAATCCTGAGTTCGATCTAAGATTCGTTACGAGATAAGCAAAGTGGTTGAAATAATTAAAAATTTATTTTTAATTATAGTGATGACAAAAAATAAATTACGTAAAAATCAAATAGATTGAGTTGTTTTTTGTCATAACTATATAATTTTATTATCCCTCCGGGGGATAGAAAGCCCCAAAAAGTAATTTCCTTACGTAAATTACTTTTTGG
>JBGSMD010000068.1:0-22294 GCA_041740355.1 Bdellovibrionota bacterium | reverse complement strand
TGAAGTTCAAGTAGCAATGTTAACTGAAAGAATTAACAACCTTACTGGTCATTTCAATTCTAATGCTAAAGATCATCATTCTAAGAAAGGAATGATGGCGATCATTTCTCGTCGCAAAAAATTACTAGCTTACCTTAAAGGTGAAAGCTACGAGAGATATACTACTTTAATTGGTAAATTAGGCATTCGTAAGTAGTATTAACCCAACGTCATTTATTTTTGATAAAAAATAAATGACGTTGGGCGAGCGAAATAATGGCGTTGCCATTATTTGCCGTAGAAAACATCATAAAACCCTCCTTGACTGAATATGATATTTTCAAAAATGACGAGCGGAGGGTTTAAATAATACGATTTAGGTTTTTTTAAAACCAAAAAAACGAATCTCGGCTAGTTGGAAAATCAAATTTACTGGCTTTCCAATTAGCCGATAACAACATAAAATTTAAGCCTGCTCAAAACTTTAACTTTCGGTTTTAAGCAGGCTATGGTTTTTCAAATCTTGAATTCTTGTCCGCCGCAGCTTTAGCAAAAGTGGATGTCCAGGTTTGAATGCCTAAAAACAACACAGATAGTAAATCCAACAGGACTTCCGAAAAAGTTATTCGGACATTATTTCTTGGATTGAAGATATAAAATTTAGTGACTTTCCGATCGGTCAGTTACAAAACTACTCAGTTAATGGAGGCCGGCGATTTTGATTTTTAAGTTCAAGCTTGAAAATCAAAATTGCTACCCGAGTCAAAAATTAAGTAGTTTTAAATATCCCAATAATTTTCTTGGGCTTGACCTATCGAATTCACATCAACAATAAAAATAGGAGAACTATAATGTATACCGTATCAACAGAGTTTCATGGAAAAACTCTTACAATCGAAACTGGGCGTATCGCCAAACAAACAAATGGAACAGCCTTAGTCACTTGTGGTGACTCCGTTGTTTTAGTTACAGTCTGTATGGGTGAGTCCAGAGGATTTGATTTCTTGCCATTAACAATCGAGTACATCGAAAAAGCTTATGCTGGTGGAAAAATTCCTGGTGGTTTTTTTAAAAGAGAAGGAAAATTATCTGATAGTGAAGTATTAACTTCAAGATTAATCGATCGTCCATGTCGTCCAATGTTCCCAGAGGGAATGTCCAATGAATTACAGGTAATTGCTACCGTCCTTTCCGCTGATCCAGAAGTTCCAACTGATGTATTAGCAATGACTGGAGCTTCTGCGGCATTAACAGTTTCGGATATTCCATTTCATGGACCAATTGCAGGTGTTCGCGTTTGTCGTGTTAATGGCAAGTTGATGATTAACCCATCAATGGAATTGTCTAACAAAGCAGAATTGCAAATCATTGTAGCTGGATCCAAAAATGCCATTCTAATGGTTGAAGGTGGAGCTCAAATTGTTCCCGAAGCTGAAGTATTAGATGCGATTTTTTATGCTCATCAAGAGATGCAAGCTCTAATCAACATGCAGTTAGATCTTGCTAAACAGTGTGGTAAAGAGAAAGTGGTAATTGCGCCACTCCCTCCTAAAAATGCTGAATTAATTGCAAAAGTTCAGGCATTAACTTCTGGTGGTGAATTAGAAAAGGCAATCATGACTGAACATAAGCATGCTCGTGGCGATGCTATTTCTGCACTCAAAAAATCTTGTGTAGCTGCAATCGTTAAATCCGATGATCCTAACGCTGAAAAAATTACAACTGAAGTAAAAGCAATTTTTGAAGATGAAGTTTACGAAAAAGTTAGAAGCCTTGCATTTGATAAGAAAGTGCGAATTGATGGTCGTGATTTCGTAACTGTTCGTCCAATCGATATCGAAGTTGGTTTCTTGCCAAGAGTTCATGGTTCAGCGTTATTTACTCGTGGGGAAACTCAAGGGATTGTAACTGCTACGCTTGCTGTAGGAAATGACAGCATGCAGAGAATTGAAACTCTTCATCAAGATTATCAAAAAAGATTTAGCTTACATTACAACTTCCCGGGTTATTCCGTGGGCGAAGCTAAGCCAATGCGTGGAGTGGGTCGACGAGAAGTTGGACATGGTGCACTTGCAGAGCGTGCTTTGATTCCAGTTGTACCAACTGATAAATCAAATCCATACGTAATCCGAATTGTGTCTGATATTACTGAATCAAATGGTTCAAGTTCTATGGCTTCAGTGTGCGGTGGTACTATGGCTCTGATGGATGCTGGTATTAAAATCAAAGCTCCAGTTGCTGGTGTCGCAATGGGATTATTAAAGCGAGATGAAGATTTCGTAGTTCTAACTGACATCCTAGGGGACGAAGATCATTTAGGTGATATGGATTTTAAAATCTGTGGAACTGAAACTGGCGTTACTGCGATTCAAATGGATATCAAGATTGCTGGTTTGTCTAAAGAAATTATGACTCAAGCATTGGATCAAGCACGAGTCGCCAGATTGCATATTCTTTCAGTAATGAAAGAAGCAATGGCTGAGACACGTGCAATCATTAATCCAAAAGCTCCACAAATTGAAGTTATCAAGATTAATCCAGGTAAGATTCGCGACTTGATTGGTTCTGGTGGTAAAACTATCAAATCAATTACTGATGTTTACAAGATTAACATAGATATCCAAGACGATGGAACAGTAACTGTTTCTGGTTCTAATGCTGAGCAAATGGCCGCTGGTCTTAAAGTAATCAAGGCACACACAGCAGAAGCAGAGATTGGTAAAATTTACCAAGGAATTGTTAAACGAATTGAATCATTTGGGGCTTTTGTTGAAATTCTTCCTGGAACGGATGGATTGTTACACGTTTCTGAAATCTCTGATGAGCGAACTGAAGATGTTAATGATGTATTGGCAAAAGGGGATCAAGTTCCAGTTAAAGTTCTGAATGTAGACTCGAATGGTAAAATCAAGCTATCTCGCCGTGAAGCATTAGCTGATATGGGAATGAATTAATTCTCAGTCTCCAATACTGGAGTTATATACTAAAACCCATTAAGAATTACAGAACTGCTTGGTAAAATGCAGAATGCATTTTCAGCTTATTAGGGTTTCAGTATACTTGTCTTCCAAGTTATTATCCTTATTTTATAAGGATAATAACTTTTGCGACCCCCTAGGGTCGCAGCAAGCACTTCGTGCTTGATATACTAGGCAACTAAATTTGAAAGAGGAATTTTAATTGTTGCCTAGTATATATATTTATATATAACACCAGTTCCGGTTTCAATTTTGGATATTAAAGATACCTCCTCAACTCACTTCCAGCTTAGTTCCTTAGTAAATTAATCTTAAACCTATATTTTTTTAGCTTTCGGGCTTTGTTTCAAAATAATTAGCAGATCCAGTAAGTTATAGAACTTTCTGAAGATGAAATATTTAGTGCTTACATTTTAAACTAGTTGCATTATAGGAGTATTTGACTAAGAACTACAGAGATGAAATAATTTAATTGTTCAATTTTCCAAATAAAAGTGATCTTGAGCAATTAAAATTATATTATTTAAGGAGTTATATGTCGTCGTTTTCAATAAATACAAGTACTACAGAGGTTATTCATCAAACAGGACAATGGAACTTAAGAATTGACATGGAAAGCGGTAAGGTTACCGATTCTAATCTTCAAGTTGCCGTTACAGGTCCAAAGAAAGGGGAAGAAATATTAGCATTTTATTCCTTTAGTAAAGCACCTGGAGAAAATTATGGAGCTGGTAAATTTGTGCAAGAGCCTAGCCTTGCTTACCCAGTTACTGTCCGAGAGCCGGCAATGAATGAAGGGAAGTTTCAATTTGATGAAGCAGGTGAGATGATAACTACCGAAGTATCGAAAAGATTAGTAGGATTTATTTTACTTGATGAGTCGGGGGATCGTATTATCGGAAGAGGTTCATGGAGTAACCTCGCAGTATTTGCCAAAAAGGATTATGAATTTACTCCAGCAACTGGTGTTTTAAGAATTGAAGAGGATTATTACAGAATAACTCAAGCAACGGAAGCTGATAAGAACAGATTAGATGGAATTGCCGGAACATTTATAAAAATTAATCCTAGTGAAAAGAAATCATCTTTAGATCAGCCAGTTGTTTGTTTTGAACTTGGTCTTGTCGCAAGTATCTTAATACCAACTAATGCTGATCAAATTAAAGCATTAAAATCTTTACGTCAGATTTAAGTTAGTTGAGAATCAATGAATTGTAACGAACTTAAGCGAGAAGATGTTTCTGAAAACTTCTTCTCGCTCTTAAGATAGCCATGATAATCGATAAAAATTATAGTAAATTCAAAGTAAGATTAAGACTCTTAGCAGAGTAAAGTTTCTGGTTACTAAAAGTTTAAATATATGACAATAAAATTTCGAGCAGACTACCGCGAAAATCTTTATTTAACATTATTAGATTTCTTTAAGGAACACTTAATTATTTCAGAGTTTACGGAAAGTTCGTATGGAACAGAAGTTAGTCCCAGCAATGCTTATATTCTACTTGATTTACAGCAGAACCCCCAAGCTAAATTATCAGATATAGCCAAGAACTTATCGATAAGCAGTAGTACTGTAACAAGAGGAGTACATCATTTGATTAGCTCAGGTTATCTACTTAAACAGGAGGGATATTCTTTAACCTCAAAAGGTTTCCAGTTTCTGGAGCTTCAAGAAAAATTCAACAAAAAGCAAATTACGAATTTATCAATAGGCTTAAATAATGTGGAGATAGCCAAATTTGCTAACTACTTTTGGAAATTTGCTGATGATCAAGGTGCACCTGTGCTGCCCCTCACTAGCAAAGAGAATCAGGAGATTATTAAAATTGCTATTCGGCGCGTTACCAGATTATACCAAATTATAGGCTCAGGTGTTTTTCGGAGTAATTGGAATGCTCTCGATTGGTTGATATTTGCAGAAATTGATTCACAACAAATTTCTATCAGTGAGTTAGCTATTAAGCTCAAAGTCTCGTTGAATACACTTAGCCAGAGAATTAAAGCTTATCAGACCAATGAGTTAATTGATTTTCAAAGCCACCCAAATGATCAGCGTGTTAAGATATTGGTTTTAACTTCGGCAGGAGAATCAGCATTGAGCGAGATTGAAGAGGCTGCTTTAAAAATCTTTTCCTTAGGATTCAAAAAATGGGAACTGGCGGCCATTGAAGAATATTTAATTCTTCTTAAAATGTACTTGAAGGTAAATGTTATTTTTAGAACTGCTCGAATAAATAGCGAATATTACATCAGGAAAACTAGCTCTAATGATCAATTACAAGAATTAAGATGGATGATGATTAAGATATTAGCGTCTAGTGCTAATCAGCAGTATCCACTCAGCGAGAATTTTTTTTCCAAAGATAACCTAACTTTTTTAATTTTCAAGAAGAAGCAGTTATTTGGTGGGCTTGAGTTGATTCCAAGGTCTTATTGCGAATATCGTATTGTAAATTTGATTCAGAAGTCGAAGGGTGTAAAGTTTTCTAATCAAGAACTAGACGAGTCATTAAAAAAATTGCTTGGTAATCAATTTAGTTTTCTATCTCCATTTTAGCGAGAGCCTTACTCAGTCCACCTAGTGCCTGACGCAGTTTACTTTGAACTGGAATGCAAATGGGAATGGCTAGAGTTTCTTGTTGTTTAGGTAGTAGTGCCTGAATTGCTTGACTTGTCCGTGAGAAATAACCAAAGTCTTTAACTGCACTTAACGATCTTTGATTTAATTCATAAACAATGCCTTCCGCAAATTCTGCTTTAGTTAGCTGTAGGTTTGCTAGCATTCCTCTAAATAGTTTAGCAAATGTTCCCGAAGCTCGTTCCTGTGAGGTGACCACTATTTCTGTGTAGGAAGTCTTTGTATTTAATCTAAAGTTTTCGGGAACAAAAATATGTTCCTTTGGGATCATTCCTGGTTGATAATAAACTAATACTCCCTGAATCTGCTGTTGATCTAGAGCAACAAGCAGTTTGCCTTGATTGGCAAATAACTCTTTCCAAAACTTATCCTGATAGTAGTTATAGATGATTCCACCATCTCGGGAATAGGCTGGGTCAGCTGGATTATTATTTGTCTTTTGCAAAAGTGTAGAAATCTCTGATCGATATTTTTCAAATTGTGAATAGCTTCCAATAATAATTAAACTTTCAGTCTGAGTCTGTTTTGTTTGAGAACAACTTTTGAATTGGACACGATAATCAGACTCCAAGTCAATTAAAACTTTTCTAATTCCGGGAGTTTTAACCCAAGCGCAGGGCATTTCAGATATGTCTCCATTAAATTCGCTAAACTCTTTCGGTAAACCTTCCAATGCAAATTTCAAACCAAAGCTCCATTGTTCTCTAGCAATTCTTAAATTTTCTAATTTCTGACAGATGTTTTCAAACTCCTGGTCAGAGCTAGAACCCAACTGGTTTATTCTTCTTAAGGTCGCAGGTACTACGCTCATTAATTCTTTTTGGATTAGTTCTTCATTAAAACGAATGAGCGCATTTTCGATTTGATTACTAATTTTAATTGAATTAACGCCCCGAAATTTTTCATTAACTAACTCAGGCAAACATGAGGTAAGACTTATCGAAGGTGAAATCTCTTGAAAATAATTACTGCTGGAATCTACTACTTTGAAGCTGAGTTCAAATCTATGAGGATTTCCTGGTTTTGCATAATTTAATATTTCTTTAAATTCTATGTCGCTGAGCAATGCTAAATGCTTACAAAGCATCATGCTTGTTAGGCAGTCATAATTAATAACCTTTGGATCTAAATCATTCCCTCTGGTTATCAATTCTGATCTGTCACCAATAGTTGCAGGAATATGATTTTGAAAAAAAGTCTCTCTTGCCGTTAGTTTCCAGGAAGTGTGGAAAATATTAGCCAGAGTCATTAGGATTTCTGGTGCTAAGAAATTTTTTTCTCCGCGAGTATTTACCAGACCAGAGATGTAACATTTTTCAAATTCTTGCCCATTTTGTTGGGCTACTTTTAGTATCGGATTTTGCAGCAGACTTTCACCAAAGGCGCGCATAAGTTTTAAGGGGTCTTGACCAAGATCTTCCAGTCGCTCTAAGACATTTCGTCCAATCGATAATCTGAGCAGTTTTGATTGAGGAGAATCTAAAACTTTAAGTTGTTTTACTTTAACAGCGGCACCGTTAGGTTGTAAGTCGAGCCGATCAAGGTAGGCCTTTAATTGTAAATCTGAAAACTTTTCGATGAGTTTCAAATGCTGCTCAATATTTGTAGCAGTAATTATTCGGCTAAATTTTACCTGGGATAGATCTTCCCTCAATTCTCCTAGGTTATGACGCTTTGGCGCATCCGAGTGAAGCTGCAGATCTGAATTTTTAACTAAAAGTGTTTGCATTAATAAACATAATTTCTGAGTTAGAAGGTTATGAATAATATTTACAATTTGATACTTATATTTGTAGCCCTTAGCTATTAGGCAAGATTAATCTTAGAAAAGACTAATAGTTTTAAGGTCTTAATGCAGGAAATCTATTACTCCAGTAATCATAGTGTATCTAATGCGGTAGATAAATCTTTAAGAATATCCTCTGACTCTTCAATTCCTAGTGAAAGTCTAATACCTCCCGGGTGAATACCCACATTTAATTGCTCCTCTGAGCTATAAGCGGAATGAGTCATAGAGCCTGGATGTTCAATTAAAGTTTTTAACTGACCAAGACTTACGGCTAAAGTTAAACAATAAGCATTATCAGCTAGGCTGTTCATCAACTTACGGCCAGCATCTCTAGCAGCATCTAAATCTATACCTTTTAGATGAAAGAAAATTAATGTGCCCGGCATAAATTTGCCCTTGTAATCTTTTAGCATTCGCTTGGCTAAGTCATATTGCGGAAACGACTCCAAGCCTGGATAGTAAACTCGCTCAACCTTGGGGTGATCTTCTAAAAACTTAGCAACAATCTTGGCGTTCTCCGTTTGTTTATTTATTCTGATTCCCAAACTTGGAATCCCATAAACTAAGATTTGCCAGGCCGTTTGTGGGGATAAGTTTCCACCATAATCTTTGCGATAAAGCGAAAGGCTAGCAAAGTGTTCTTTCTTAGTAATCACGGCACCACCTAAGCAAGCTCCAAATCCCGAAAGGTTTTTGGTCATACTATGAACTACTACCTCAATCCCATGCTCCATCGGGCGTTGTCCCCAAGGCGTGGCAAAAGTATTGTCCATTACAGTTATAATTCTATTACCTGGGCGACGGGTTTTATTAATGTCGGCAACTAATTTAGAAATGGCATCTAAATCTAATAAATCAAGAGTTGGGTTAGCAGGCGCTTCTAAATATAGAATTCGTGTGCGTTCGTTCACAAAAGGAAGAAATGATTCGGGATCTTTTAAATCACAGAAATTAACTTTTAGTCCAATTTTTCGATACCAGTTAGTAAATAGCGAAAAGCTACAACCGTAAATTGTTTTATGGGAAATAATTTCACTTGCGGATTCATTAAGGGCAAAACCAGTTGCGGCAGATATTGCCCCCATACCACTACCAAAAGTTAAGCAACATTCTCCGCCTTCAGCAATGGCTAAGGTTTCTTCTAGCATGTCTTTATTAGGCTCTCCCATCCGCTCATAAAAGTATTGAGCTTCTGGCTGGTCCATTTGTCCGAAGTGGGAGAAGGCCTCTGCTCCCCGCTCAGCAGATTGTAGTCTAAAGGAGCTACTAAGAGTCATCGGGGGAACAATATGATTAGCAAAATTCCATTTTTCTGTTTCAAATTTACCATAAATTAATTGGGTCGGGATGGAATAGTTTGATTTCTTAGTCATTGTATTTACTGTAGGAAAGTTAATAGTTTCTTAGATTCTATAATTACTATACCTTCTTGCTATAATTCTTAAAATAGCAAAATAAAAACAAAAAAATTCAAACTACTATTTATCTCTATAAAAATTATATGCTATAAAGATAATAAGAGGTTTTTCTATCATTCGTAGTGGTTTTAAGATAAGAGAATTACCCTCCAATATCCTGATGTATGAAGCAGTGAAGCACTCTAAATTTCAAAAAATAAAATACAATGATTAATAAGATCGGATTTCTAATTGATATGGATGGTGTGATTTATAGTGGTGTGCAACGCATACCAGGAACCAATGAATTTATTAAGACTCTTCAAGAAAATAATATTCCATTTTTATTCTTTACTAATAATAGTCAACGGACTCAGCGGGAAACTGTATTGAAACTTCAGAAGATGGAAATCTTCGTTGCGGAACACAATATTTTTACCAGTGCTATGGCGACAGGGCAGTTCTTAGCTCAACAAAAACCCAATGGTACTGCATATGTTATTGGGGAAGGTGGTTTGATTCAGAGTCTTTATCAAAATGGATTTTCAATTGTGGATAAAAATCCCGACTATGTAGTAGTTGGAGAAGGTGTAAGTTTTACGATGGATCGAATTAGTAGTGCGATTGATATGATCCTAGAAGGTGCTAAATTAATAGCGACGAACTTAGATCCATCTCCAAAAATTGTTGGTTGGACTAAGCCGGGAATTAAAGCAACTATTGCTATGTTAGAAGAGGCTACTGGGGTAAAAGCATTTAGCGTTGGAAAACCAAGCCCAGTAATTATGCGTCAGGCTAGAAATTACTTAGGAACTCGTACAGCAGAGACTGCTATTATAGGAGATACCATGGTTACTGATATCCTTGGTGGTACACAGATGGGGTATTATACTATCATGACTTTAACTGGGGTTTCACAGCGGAGACATTTGGCAAAGTATGCCTATGAACCTCAGATGATTATTGAATCAATTAAAGAATTGACCTTAGAGAAAATAGAAGAGATTAAAGCACTCCGCTCTCTTGACTAGATGGTTTTAGATGTATTCTATCCTAACAGTCTAAAGTTAAATATGATAATTCAGGAGTGTTGGGCTAGTCACCTTATTGCCAATCATCATCATTAAGATCTGAGAAAAATATTCCGGCAAAAAAGTCAGCAACTTCTTGAAGGCATATACCTCCATAAGCACCAACAATAAAAACATCGGCGCCAACTCCTATTTCAGACCCACAGACTTGTCTTTGAACTGATTCTTGGAAGCGGGGGGTTATTCCCATTTCATCGGAAGTTTCGATAAGCCATGGATAGTTACGACCAAACGCTCCAACTCGAACTGACATCGGATACATATTGCGATAACCAAATTGGAAATTATTACTAAGTCTAACTACAGCTCCAGCGGAAGGCCCCGCACCAACATCAAGGCGAAAGATATCAATTAAATCAGCGACCCGATTTGGGATCCAAAGTAGGATTTGTGTAAAAACAGTTGGTCGAGTTGTTTCTTGAACTTGTAGTTCACTCCAGCCAGGATTTGGGGAAGTCTTAGGTAGATCTGCAAATAAGGGATTAGTAAAAAAGATTAATAGGCTGAGTATTAATATTTTCATAAGCTAGCAAATTAAACTCCAATTTATAAGTTAATTATAAGCTCATTATCATTAACAGCACTACTCCGAAAACTAAGTTTTAAATTAATGCTACTTAAATATTGAATTAAGGCATTTTTTAGTATTCCTTGGCCACGACCATGAACCACAATTATTTCTTTAACTTGATTAAGGTAAGCTTGATTTAGACGTTTTTCAAAATCTGCCAGACAAGTAGCTTTTGTAAACCCGTGATAATCTAATTTTAAAGATTTTTGACGTGGCGCGCCGGGTAGATTCTTTTGAGGCTTAAATTTTTTTGCTGAAACTTTTTCTTTCTCTGATTGCTTGGCATTAATTATGGCCTCCAGATCAGTTATAGGTATTTTTAATTCTAATTTTCCAACGTTGACCAAGGCAGCTTTGGAGTTTAAGAATTCCATCAGCACTCCAGGTTTCTTCAGTGATTTAACCAGTACTTTTTGTCCAATTTTAAATTCCAATTAGGCCTCAGCCTTAACTAGAAAGTAAGATTTTTTACCTGTTCTTAGAATCAGTAATTGTTCTTCAATCAAGTTATTTGCTGTAATGCTAGAATCAATATCTGCTATTCTTAAATTGTTTAGATAGGCACCGCCACTTTCAATTAATTTGCGAGATTGACCTTTAGAAGCGCAGGCTTGAACTTTCACAAGTAAATCTAAGAATTTGGTTTCCAATAAATCATTTTTAGGAATTGAGAATGAAGGGACTTCGCTAAATATTTCTAATAGCTGTTTCACAGGAAGTCCTGTTGGGTCTCCACCAAAAAGAACCTTGGCGGCGATCTTCGCTGATTCCACAGATTCTTTACCATGAATTAAAGAGCATACTTCATCAGCTAAATATGTTTGCGCGATACGTTTTTCTGGCTCACTCATTAAACTTTGACTTAAACTAGCAATTTGTTCTGGGTCAGCAAAAGTTAGTTTTTGAATTAAATTAATGACATCAGCATCTGCCGAGTTAAGTAGAAATTGATGTAGAACAAAAGGGGATGTCTTCTCAGAATCAAGCCAAAGTGCGCCTTTTTCGGATTTACCAAATTTCTTACCATTAGAATCTGTAAGTAGGGGAATCGAAAATGTATATACTTCTTGATGGAGTTTCTTACGAACTAACTCCATTCCACATGTTAGGTTTCCCCATTGATCCGAACCACCAATCTGCATCACTACGCCTTTGTTTTGGTATAGGTGTAAAAAGTCATTGGCTTGAATTAGCATGTAACTAAATTCTGCAAAGGACATACCATCGCCTTCCACGCGACGTTTAACTGACTCCTTAGCTAGCATATAATTGACTGTGAGATATTTACCAACTTCTCTTAAAAAGGTTGTAAAGCTAATAGGAGTTGTCCACTCCGCATTATCAACAAACTCAACCTCAAAACCTAAGCGTGAGAAAATCTGGCTAACTTGGTTTTTTTGGGCATTAACGTTGTCACTGACTTCGTTTAAATCAAGAATTGGTCGTTCCTCTGCTTTTCCTGAAGGATCTCCAACTTGACCTGTCGCACCTCCAAAAAGCATCATTGGCTTAAGTCCAGCTTTAGTTAAGCGAAGCATCGCCATTATAACGACGAAATTGCCCAAATGGAGGCTAGGCGCTGTTGGGTCAAAACCGGCATAAAATTTGTCGCCAATTTTGAGTTTTTGGTCTAATTCTAAGGTGGAGATGTCTTGGATCGATCCACGTGTTTGAAGTTCTTTGATAATTTGCATTTAGTTGAATTTATTGATAATAATATTCACTTCTTATATTATAGTTTTAAGATTAATTCTATATTTTGATTTCAATTTAACTGGATTTTACCATGGCAAAAGTAGCTAAAGAAGGCGTTCAACTTGTTTCCTCTGCAGGAACTGGTCATTTTTATACAATTCGTCGAAATAAAAAGCGTAAGGGTGGTGTGACTACCAAGTTAGAGTTAATGAAGTATGATCCAATTGCTCAAAAGAAAGTACTTTATAAGGAAGGAAAGCTTTCTCGTTTAAAGAAAAAATTTAAGCCTGTTGTTAAGGAAGTTGCTCAACAAGCAGCTTAATACTATTCATTTCACTATTGTTAGTTAGTGAACTTGTTTGACGGGACATCTCTCTAAGTCTACTCTTAGAGAGATGAAAATTTTTTGGACATAAACAAGATGACCAGACCTCCAATTGGCTTAAGAACTTGGAACTTCCTCAAACAATCTAAATATTTCATTCTTTTCATTACATTAATCGTTCTCATTCAAGGTGTCCGTTTTAGTTTTACACCTCCCGGTGCGGATCTCCCTATTAGAATCATTGCCTTAGGAATATTACTTTTTGGTTTTTGCTATTCATTTAGTAGGCTCCTAATTACATATCAAGAAGAAAATCCCAAACCTCTTTTGCTGGTTATAGCTGCAATTATACCAATTTTTTTATTGGCACTTTATTCTTTAGAGGATTTCTCCAATAATTTCAGCTTTCGCTTTTGGCAAATTTCAGTTTTTGTTTGTTTATTTTCGGCACTTTATTTATTTCTTCGCAAAAACTTACTAAATCTTATTAATGAAAATTTAACTAGATTTAATTGGAACGAACTTACCGCTTATCATCAGACAAGTAATGTTGGTGGTCCACAAGTAACTCATTGTGAGTTAACGACCGGAACAATCTTTCAACCAGCTAAAAATCAGATTATTACTAAAAATTGTTTAGTCGATTCTGGATCGGCGGTGTTTGCTCTGCTTAAGCAACCATTTCGTTGGAGTAGAAGCTATGTCACTGTTGGAGATTCTATTCCCGCAGGATCATATTTGGTTGCTGGTAAAATTGATTTAGCTGTTGAGAATCTAAAAGATGAGCCACACTTAAGTTTCCTTAAAGAATATTTAGCTAATGATAAAAATTTATTAGCAGGTAAAATTTATTATTTATTTATTGGATTTTATCTACTTGCTAGCTATCTCATCCTAAGTATTACCGGATTTAGCCTAGTTAATTTTGTTATAAATAACACTATCTTACTAGCCTTCGCCTATTTCTTAGACTTAGCTGTAATAGTTAAACGATCTTTTCCAGCACTAAAGGAACGTTTAGCCTCGAGAGCAATTTTTTGTAATGACTTTTTAATTTTAGGTAAAAAATCAGTTAATTGGGACAATATTTCACCTGATTTTCAACTAAAAAAAGTTAGTAGCTTAATGATTTTAAGTGACTTGATTTCGGAAGAAAGAGTAGCCTTACTTATTTTTTATCTAACAAGCTATAGTAATGAGGCAGACTTTCAGGCAATTCACGAAGAGATGCAATCTAATTATTTGCAGAAATACTTAACAAATCCTCTAGAAAAAGTTCAAATATATCAGAATGGATTCCTTGGTGAATTAGAGGGAATCGCCCTATGTTTTGGATCTGAGCAATTTTTATTAGAAAATGGCATTGTTCTCAACACCAGTGAAGTAATGGGACGAGCTCGAAGTAAGCATGCCTATTATTTAGCACTAAATCGAGAAGTTTATGCTGGAGTTGAGGTTAGTGATCGTTTGTTTAGTGAGCTACAAGGAGAAGCGTCACCATTACGTTTTAGCCAACCACTCGTTGTAACCCAAGAGTCGATTTTGCCATTAGTAGATCGCTCACAACTCGGTAAAAATCTACAAATTGTCGGTAGTAGTGCTAATATTCAAAATGAAAAATCAACGGTGGATCCAGAAGCTATTAACATTTTCTTTGAACAAACTTTTGATCAGATGATTTCTGAGCAGAGAAAATACTTGCTGGTTTTTAACTTAGTCTCAACAAGTTTACTGGAGTTACCGTTTAAGAAGGCTCTGGAGTACTCACTATTACCGAAGTTCTTAATGGGAGCTTTAATGGTTAGTCTGATAGTCTTGCTTACCTTATTTACCTATCCATTTATTGCTTTGCAATTAATTTCATTAATTATTTTCATCTTTATTTTAATCTTAAGAAAAAGATTAAGTACTTTACTTGAGTTCTAAATTTATTAGTTAACTAGATTTAACACAGTAACTACTATCCTTATAAGTAATATTTTGATAAGTAGCGTTAAGTCGATTAGACACTTTCAGTTTGATTCGGAGTAGGCTATGTTTTGTCTGCTATTGTTTTTAATTTCTAGTAACAAATATGGATTTTCTTTTCTTTATTTTTGATTTCATTTTACATATCGACGATCATCTAGCACAGATTATTGCTAACTATGGTGCTTGGACCTACCTAATTTTATTTTTAATTGTTTTTTGTGAAACAGGTTTAGTAGTTACGCCATTTCTACCGGGGGATTCATTATTGTTTGCTGCGGGAGCGTTTGCTGCTAAAGGCTCAGTAAGCCTGAGTGTCATATGTTTAGTTATTTTTGTCGCCGCTGTCTTAGGAGATGCTGTTAATTATAAAATTGGATCGATCATGGGACCAGCTGTCTGGCAACGAAAGGACTCTAAGATCTTTAAATTAGAGTATCTACATAAAACTCAAAAGTTTTATGAAAAGTATGGTGGTAAAGCTATTATCATCGCGCGCTTCATTCCAATTATTCGTACATTTGCTCCGTTTTTAGCTGGAGTTGGCTCAATGAATTATGCTCGATTTGCTTTGTATAACGTTGCCGGAGCTGCGCTTTGGGTATTGTTAATGGTTGGTGCAGGTTATCTGTTTGGTGGCTTACCGATTGTAAAGAACAACTTCTCGATGGTAATTTTAGCAATTATTGTGATTTCAATTTTACCGGCAGTTATTGAGGTTCTTCGAGCAAAATATGGAAAAAATAATGAAGTTATTTCTTCTTAAAATTTAAATATTATGAAGATAAAATTTTGAGCCTCCTTAGATACTGTATTTTCAATTAATACAATCAGTTAATTGTGAAGAATCTTACATTCCAATTAGAGGAAATGATTTTAGAAGATTATTAATAGAAAATTAAAGTATTCTTGATCAATTAACGATATCCCTTACACCTCTTTTAGGTTGTTTTTGAGGTTTTCCCCCAGTTTTTAAATACTCCCTTCTTAAATTGGCAGATAAACATTAGTTGAAAGATATATGAATTTAGAGCAATGAAAAAGGGATTTACTTTAACAGAACTTTTAGTCACCGTTGCAATAGTTGGAGTTCTTGCTTCGATGGGTGTTTCGCAATTCAATGAATATCGAGTCAGAAGTCGACATGTAATTGCAAATGTTATGGCTAAAGATTTGTATACTATGACGCAAACAGTGATTGATGATTTAGTAAAATCTTGGACTGGTAGTGGATTTGCTCAGTCTTACTGTCATGGTGGAGGGGCCTTTGTTAGTATTCGGAATTGTGTTGATCTAAATCACACCTCAAAAAATACGATACGCTCCTTGACTGGAGGACCTAATAGTAGATATTATACTGACCGAGAATATTATACCATTGTGGATCTTACCGCTCCACCTTTAGCCGGTAGAGTTAGTGCTAATCATGTGAGTTTTAATATCGCTGTCGCTCCATGTAACGGAGAAATTGCAACTACCGTTAGTAGAGATGGGGTAGCCACACAAGTCCATAGGGCGAATACCTTTTATTGGAGTCATGCTTGCAATATATAAAAGTCTTAAGATTTACAACCTTAGATGATAGAGGGCGAAAAGCCCTATTTAAGTTCATCTTCTGAAATTGCAATTTCTACATCATCATAGGAAATTTCCCCGGCAATTTTATGCTCCTCATTAATCCATTTTCCAAGATCATAATCAGCACATTGCTTAGAACAGAAGGGTAGAAACTTTGATTCCGTAATCCTTTGTTCACATCGTGGGCAATAAGTTTTTGTAGTCATTATTCTTTAAAATAAATTTCAAAAATCTTTTCCGAAAAACAGCAATATAAGTTGAGTGTAAATAAAGTTCTTCGATTTAGTACCGCAAATAAAATATAGAATAGAGTTCTTCTTATATTGCTAATTACGGCAAAGACTATTTAAAAACACTATACTTTAACATCAACAAAGTTATCCATTAGACGACCAGTAATGGCAGCTTGTAGTCGTTGTTGGAATTCGGGAAAACTAATAGTTTCTTGTTCTTTCTGAGAAACGTATTTTTTCCAAGTAACTTGATTTTCCTCAACTTCTTTATTTCCAATAATCAAAATATTTGGAGTCTTGGACATAATTGCTTCACGTACTTTCTTATTAAAAGAATTGTCTGAGTAATCTACATCAACTCGGACCATCTCTTGTTGAAGCTCTTCTGCTAATTTAGCGGCATATTCGGCACAGCTAGCATTTACAGGTACAATCTTTACTTGTACGGGGCTCATCCAAGTTGGGAAGGCGCCGCCAAAGTGTTCAATTAAGAATGCCACAACGCGCTCATGAGAGCCAAGTGGAGCACGGTGGACAATAAACGGACGATGCTCGGCTCCATCTTCACCCGTATATGTAAGATCGAAGTTGATTGGTTGAGCAAAATCAAGCTGAGTCGTTCCAATTGATTCTTCTCGGCCTAGAACGCTCTTTGCTTGGAAGTCAATTTTTGGTCCATAAAAAGCTGCTTCCCCTTCACCTAGAATGTAATCAACTCCAAGGTCGTCAATAACCTCTTTAACTACTTTCTCAGTAAAAGCCCACATTTCAGGATTGTCGACAAACTTTTCTTTCTTTTCTGGGTTATGAGTGGAATAACGAAAAGTAATTTGATCAAAGCGAAACTTTTTGTAGTAATCAATTGTCATCTGAAATGTTTTGATTAACTCAGCTTTTAGTTGATCAACTGCACAGTAAATATGTGCATCGTTTTGACAGATGGATCTAACTCTCAGTAATCCGGAAAGACTACCAGAGGACTCATAGCGATATACTGGTGCATACTCAGCTAAACGTAGAGGCAATTCTCGGTAACTTCTTGGTCGATGCGAATAAATTTGATGGTGCATCGGACAATTCATTGGTTTTAAGTAATATTTTGATTCACCTTCAAGCTCCATGGGAGGGTACATGTCAGATGCGTAGTAAGGCAGGTGACCAGAAGTATAAAACAATTCTTCCTTAGCAATAACTGGTGTTGTTACTCTTTTATAGCCATTTCGTGCTTCAGTTTCTTTCGCAAAAACTTCCAAAGATTCCTTAATCACATTTCCATTTGGTAACCAAAGTGGAAGTCCTTGTCCTACTTGATCGGAAATCATGAAGTACTCCATTTCTTTTCCCAGCTTGCGATGGTCACGTTGTTTAGCCAGCTCTCGTTTTGCTAAGTAATCTTTTAATTCCGCTTTAGTGTTAAATACTAAGCAATAAATTCGAGTGAGTTGTTTATTCTTTTCGCTTCCACGCCAGTAGGCACCAGCAATTGTATCAATTGCAAAACAGTCATGAGGGATTTGCCCTGTGTGTTCCACATGAGGGCCAGCGCACATATCTGTAAAAGATCCGTTGGTATAAAATCCAATTTCTGTTTCTCCGCGCGCTCCAAGTTCTTGGCAATATTCTACTTTATAGTTTTCGTTTAGATGATCTAAATAATTTACTGCTTCAGCTAAAGTTTTTTTTGAAGCTTCAAATACTTGCTTTTGATTAATAATTTTTCGCATCCGTTTTTCAATATCTTGAAAATCTTCGGACGAAATTGCTTGATCAAAATCAAAATCATAATAACAGCCATTATCGATTGCTGGACCAAAGGCGAGCTTAGCATTAGGGCGTATTTCTAAAATTGCTTGTGCCATAACATGGGCGAGGGAATGACGAATTTTGTAGAGGTTGTCTTTAATGGGTTCCATTTGGGTTTGTTAGTTTAGAATAAAAATTTATATTTATAATTAGAATTTATTGCTCAAAATAAGTTATGAGAGGGTGAGGTCCGCAAGCGATCCACCTTCGCTAAAGCTACGTCGGATAATTCTCCCCTTTTGAACCACAACAGTTCGAACCAATTGATTAGATAAAGTTGAGTGGTTCAAAAGGGGAGAAAAAAATAAAGCCCGATTAGATTTACTATAAAATCTAATCGGGCTCAAATGTAGTTAGAAAAATCTTCTTACTAACTTGCCGCTAGTTTTAAAGCGTTGATTGCATCAGCGCCTTGTGTATTAGCGTGTAATTTAATAGCTGTTCTTAAGCTATCAACATCGAAATCTAATGCTTCGCAAATAAATCTGAAAGTGAGAGGAATCTCTTCATCAAATAAAGCTTCATCCATAATCCAATCATAAGATTCAGATTTCATTTCTTCATCACCAGTTACAAAATCAGTTACAGCTCTTTGTAAAACAGCAACTAATAGTTTCTTTTCAGGAACGAAACCTAGATTCTTGGAAGTGTCGGAGTTAGACCATGCTTTCATATTGATTTTTTCTTGAATAAATTAGCAAAAGAACGAAAATTTTACATCTTTTTCGAAGCCGGATGGGCATATTACTGTACAGGATACTGCCAGTCAACAAAAAAAAATCAGATCTTGAAAATAATTCTAATTCCTTTATTACAGAGTAGTAAAAGGTAAAAAATCAATTACTAATTTACGTAAGGATGGACATAATCAACAATGAAGTTTTTTGTTTCCATTGTGAATTTAGTGGTAGATTTTAAGAAGTTTGCCTCTAATTTGGTGATATCACCAGAATAGTCATCAGACTCAACGGTTAACTTTTTAATTTGACCTGAGAACACATTACACTTAACCCTAATTTCTTCTAATCGCTTCTGGAATAATTCTGGAGTATCGGCACCACCTCTTAGGCTAACTTCCCCTCTAAGCTTCTCTAATTCTACTTTAAGTTGCTTCATGTCCTTCATATCATCAGGAAGTCCATTAAGCACGGGAAGTCCTTTTAGGGCCCCAGATTCATAGAATTTTGTTTGATCGCTTGGTCCACGTAGAGTTTGAGGGGCAATTCCCATTAATGCACCGAATTCATTAGCTAAATCTTGAGAAAGCACACTTTGTTGATAGATTCTATTTTGATTTTCTTTTTTTCTAAATGGTCCAACAATCTCTTTCTTTCTGAGTTCTTTATAATCTTTAACTAATTTCTCATAATCTTGTTTAACTGTTTGTTTAAATCTAGCATTGCGACCACCTACCCCAGCTGTTAACTTATTAACATTATTCAACATTCCCTTGATGGTTAACAATGCTTTACGTTGCTCTTGTCGATCATTATTACTTAACTGGCTTAGTACTTTGATTAAAGAAACAATAAAGTTTTTGCGATCATCAGCAGAGGGTAAATTGTTAGATTCTTTGGAGTTAAATTTAGAATATTTCGATTTAAATACTCGATCAAATGCCTCTAGATGGACAATTGCATTAGTAAAATTATTGACTTTCAGGCTGTCTACAAATTTTTCATAGGCCTGATTTGTACTGACGTTAAAGAAAGTAAACAAAAAAGACAAAATAATCCCCACGAATAACAGAATAATAGCAAATTTTACCTGTTTATTCTTGTTACTACGGTCGTTTCTAATCTCGACAGATGATGAAATCTTTTTGATTGTATATGATGACATAATCTATAATTTATAGTCCATTCAAAGAATTATACCAAGAGACACTTAGTTTAACAGCACAACCTAATTAGTACACTAGCGATCAATTTCAAAATTATAGCAAAATTTGCTATAAGGTCATTAATATAAGATTTTTGGTAAAATATAAACAGCTTAATTCGTAAGTCTTAGCAACAATTCAATTTTTCGTCTTATAATCGATATATACGTTACAAAACATAGATGAATAAAATTCGCGATCAGTTTCCAATATTTTCGAATATACAAAATAACTTGGCGTATCTTGATACTGCGGCTAGTGCCCAGAAGCCCGTAGTTGTACTTCGAAGTCTTCAAGATTTTTATTCTAATGAGTATGCCAATATTCATCGTGGTGCATACGAATTATCAGCCTCCGCAACTATTAAATTTGAAGAATCAAGACTTAAAGTCGCAAAATTTCTAAATGCTACTTCGGCAAAGGAAGTTATCTTTACTCGAAATGCGACTGAAGGAATAAATTTAATAGCTTCAACATTACTGCAGCAATTTGAAGCTGGTGACACAATCCTGCTAACAGAATTAGAGCACCATAGTAATTTAGTGCCCTGGCAGATCCAAGCAAAAAGACAAGGATTAATAATCCATTATGCTAAAATTACTCCCGAGGCTCAGATCGATCTGCTTGATTTCAAAGATAAACTAGTCAAGTTTCAACCAAAAATTTGTAGTTTTACAATGCATTCCAATGCTTTTGGTACTATCACTCCCTATCAAGAGATGATCAAGGCGGCAAAAGATGTTGGCTCTTTGGTTTTACTCGATGCCTGTCAGGCGGTTTTGCATCAACCAATAGATGTGCAAAACTTAGCGACAGATTTTTTAGTTTTTTCAGGGCATAAACTTTATGGCCCAACTGGAATTGGTGTCTTGTACGGTCGAGAAGAATTATTGAATAATCTTCCTCCGTATCAAGGTGGGGGGGATATGATTAGCTCCGTGAGTATTACTGGATCGACTTGGGCTGAGATTCCAGCCAAATTTGAAGCTGGTACTCCAGCAATTGCCGAAGCAATTGGATTAGGAACAGCAATAGACTTTGTCAGCAAAATAGGTTGGGAACAGATACAAAAAAACGATCAAGTTCTTTCTAAATTGGCAAACGAAATGTTGAAAGATATCCCGGGAGTTAATGTCTATGGTGCACTCGATCCTAGCTGTTCTTCTTCGATCTTAAGTTTTAACTTAGAAAGTGTGCATCCTCATGATTTAGCAAGTATTTGTGATCAATTTAATGTCCAAATTAGAGCCGGATTTCATTGTGCCATGCCAGCGTTACAAGCAATGAATTTAAACTCTACTGCTAGAATTAGTTTTGGAGTTTATAGTCAGGAATCTGATTTGCTTCAGTTGGAAAAAGCCCTATGGCATGCTAAAAAACTTTTTAAAGTTTAGTCGCTGTTTATATAAATTTATTGATGATTATTTTGATTTCACCTGCCAAGACGCTAGATTTTTCGGAGTCGGCAATTAAAGTTTCTCCAACTAAGCGTATCTTTAAAGAAGAAACTGCGGAGTTGGCAAAAGTTCTCCAAAAACTCCAGTTAAATGATCTTAAAAAGTTAATGTCGATTAGTGATAAATTAGCTAATCAAGTTGCCTCGTTCATTAAAAGCTACCAAAACATTGACAGTAAAGAAAAATCGAAACCGGCAATCTTGGCTTTTAAGGGTGATGTTTATCAAGCCTTTGATTTTGAAAAATATAAAGCAGCAGACTTTAAAGTTCTACAGGATAGAGTTAGGATTCTTTCTGGCTTTTATGGCCTACTTTGCCCCTTTGATTTGATGCAGCCTTATCGATTAGAGATGAGTACTAGACTTGTTAATCCAAAAGGAAAGAATTTATATCAATTTTGGTCAGATCTAGTATCCCTGCAACTAAACAAGGATGCCAAGAAATTATCAGCAAAATTTATCATTAACTTAGCATCAGAAGAATACTTTAAGGTTATAACTCCAAAGCTTAATATTCCTGTTATTAAGGTTGATTTTAAAGAGAGAAAAGGAAATAGCTATAAGATAGTAGGAATTTCAGCAAAAAAAGCACGTGGCGAAATGACAGACTATATTGTGCTTAATCGTATTAATGATTTAAATGGAATAAAAAAGTTTACTCGTCAAAATTATAGCTTTAATGCTAAATTATCGACTACCAATAATTTGGTTTTTACTAGAGGTGATAGTGCTTCTTAAAAGTATTTGCAGTTATGATTATTAAACCCTCCGCAGATGAAATTTGCGGAGGGCGAGCGTAATCTTGGCTTTTTTATCAGACGTAGCCTTCTTGTCCGCCATAGCTTTAGCGGAGGAGGGGGCGAAGTCTGAAGCCAAGTTACGCCGTAAAAGACAAAACTTAAACTCACCGC
>JBGSMD010000067.1:0-57055 GCA_041740355.1 Bdellovibrionota bacterium | reverse complement strand
ATGACAAAAACTAATTTCCGAATATTCAAAAGTTAGTTTTGTGATTTTTGTCATAACTATATGTTTTTATTATCCCTCCGGGGGATAGTAAGCCCCAGAAAGTAATTCCTATTGGAAATTACTTTCTGGACTTACTATATTGCTTATTTTGTCGAATTTAGGAAAAATGAGTTTTTAGCAAGTGATACTAAACTTCGATCAATAATTGTTAGCAAAAATTCGCGAAACTCCTCTGGTGTAAATTTCTGATCACTTGTCGATAAGAATAACTCGCCCCGAGTTTTCATCTTCAAAAGTTCTTCTAGGACTGCATCCCGATCTCTCGTACCATCAAGTAATGTTAGGATTTGCCTAGTAATAGATTCTAATTTTACCGATTTATGTCGCAAGGAGGTTACTTGCCCCTGGCGCACCGCCTGAAAACGAGCCAATGGCGTTGTGCAAGGACTCCCGGCGAGATTCGCGGTAAGACCATATTCCCGAAAGCGAAATTCAATTAAATTAGCTGAATAAAAAGCAAAAACTTCCTCCTGAAAGTCAACAAGATCTTCCTTTGTTGCGCTAGTTGGCATTACTGCCTTAGTTAATTCACTAAATTTAATTTGTTGCGGCCAAAGTGCACTAATTTTATTTAAGGCCGCAATTGTAATAGAACTAGACGTCCTAATTTGTCCGCCATTGGCAACATCAAATATAGCTTCTCCATTATCCTCAGACTGAGGACTAATTTCCGCGGAACAAAACAAGGAATCAAGCGTCTGATAAGTTACTGGATACTTAATCTGGCGATCTGGTCGGCAAATAATACTTTCCCGTAATTTACGATTCCGAATAAAATCTAAATACTGCTCTAATTTTAAGCGATCCTCTAAGCCATTTAGAATCTGTTGCGTAACTTCCGGCAAATCAACTAAAGACATGAGTCCAAAATGGGCATCTCCTAAATACGCCAAATTTGCTTCCTCTAAACGAGAGATGATTTCATGAAAATAAAAAGCCTGATTTTCTGATTCTAAATACTCATGAAATAAATAATAAGGTGGCGCCACTTTTAATTCATCAGCAACTTGTTGCAAATACAAAGCATAAGGCGAATCAGGTGCAACTTGGCTATTGGCCAAAAATTGTACTAAGGCTTGCGCTTGCTGCACCTGCTCTTCGGGAGTCTCAATTTCGGCAGCATGATATTGCATCATCTCACGCATTGCCCCGTTAATCCTCCACCCCGGCAAAGTGTTATAACTTAAATATCCAAGACCCTCTGGAGCTAAATGTTTAGCAAAAATTTCTAAAATTTTATTCTGGACTTCAAAATTGACCCAAGAAAACACTCCATGACAAATAATAAAATCATATTGCCCGGAATCTGCCGGAAAATCTAAAATTGATTGTTGGCGAAGTTCAATATTTTCTAGATTTAATGCGGAAATCTGCTTTCGGCCATACTCGACTTGCTTTAATGATAGGTCGATTCCTAAAAATTTACTCCTGGGAAATTGATCGGCCATGGGAATCAAATTCCCCCCCGTCCCGGCACCCAGTTCCAAAACTCTCATTTTATCTAAATTTGGAAGGGTTAAGCCAAAGAGTGTGGCAATAGTTGCCAGATGAAAGGGGTGAGTTTCAGGTCGGGGATGACTGTTATAAATTAGTTGATCGTAACTATTTTGCATATGCCGAAGTGAAGCTATAAGTAGATTAATAGGACACCTTACCTTTTATCTCTAAAAGTATTATGCTTCAAGCCTAAGCCTCATAATTCATCATTGATGACTTAGAAGAGGCTAGGAAACTTTTAAGTAATAGGGTGTCATCGGTATAGCACCCACGAACAATCCAAGCTAAATTCAAGTTTAAAGTAAAATGGCTAAAAGCAATAAAACAGAATTAATCCTCTCATTCTTATCACGCCTTACAGTTTGGGGTGGTCTATTTGGAGTTGTTTTTCTCCTCCGCTCCTTTTTTCTATTAATGTTTTTAACATTCATTTTTGCTTACATTCAGTCACATGCCGTGGATCGACTTAAGCCTTGGATTAGTAACCGAACACTACGTGCAACAATCGTCGGAATTATCTTCTTATCTTTTTTAGTAATGGTTGGAGCATTATTCTTTCCAAACGTGAAAGAACAAGCAATTGGATTTGTAAGTAATTTTTCCAAGTACGCCAAAACATTAGATACCGAGTTAGTTCGAATCAAGGACACTTATCCAATAGTTGCCGAACTTTTACCTGAAATTCAACAGCGTGACACAGAGCAACAAGACTGGGATTTTAAACATTCCACACTGGCAAGTTTTTTACAGCCCCTAATTGGAATGGGTGGAAATAATCAAGGGGAATCACTAAAAACTTCTTTAGATGCTGTTAAAAATATTGGCAGTGTCTTACTAGCAATTAGCTCTTCGTTTTTGCTCTCACTGTTATTCTCTTTTTTGATAGTCTTAGATCTTCCCAGACTTACGCAAGGAACTCGGTCCTTACGTCAAACAAAATTACGCTTTGTTTACGAAGAAGTTTCTAACAGCATTTATAGCTTTGGGAAAACATTAGGAAAAGCTTTCCAGGCACAGTTTTTTATTGCCATCTTAAACACCATCTTAACGGCGATTGGGATCTGGATTATTGGTATCCGCGGAGAGATTGCCTTTATTTCATTAATTGTTTTCTTTTGTAGCTTTATTCCAATCGCTGGAGTGTTTTTAAGCTCTGTTCCAATTTGCTTACTAGCTCTGGAGTCCGGGGGCTTTCCAACAATGCTTTTATCAATTGCTTTGATTTGGATTATTCATTTACTAGAAGCATATGTAATTAACCCTAGAATTTTTGGTCATCACTTGCGCCTTAATACTATCGTGGTCTTAATTTTATTAACAGTTAGTGGAAAATTATTTGGAATTTGGGGATTAGTTTTATGTTTACCAGTTGCCACTTATATTTTTAAAGATGCAATCCAAATTAAAAAGGATGTTAAATTTGACTTACACGAAGATCTAACTGAAAAGTAACGTGCAAGAATGGATTCTTAAAAGCACTAGGTGATATTAGGAACTAAGGTCTAAAAATGTCGCCTAGCATATCTTTTTCACTACCACTTAATAGCTTACAGTTAAAGGATGGAAAATTTTGATTTAATAGTTATTGGCGGCGGGTTTTCTGGAATCTTAACTAGTTTCCACGCCAAGCGTTTAAGCCCTGAAAGGAAAATTGGTCTAATCTCTATGCCAAATAACATAGGTGGACTTGCCTATAGTCAGGCTACGGAGACTGCCGTGTTAAACGTGCCCCACTGGAAAATGTCAGCACTGGCAGAGGACCCCAAGCACTTCTCTCAGTTTGTTGAGAAAAATAATTGCCTTCTTCAAGACCAAGCATTTGCTCGACGAAAAGATTATTTAATCTACTTAAAATCAATTTTGCAGGATTCAATTAAAGCAGGGCTTATTTTAATTGAAGATCAAGCAACTGAAATTTTAAACAAACAAAATTCTTGGGAAATTAAAACTACAAATACTAGTATTTGCACCCAGCAACTAGTGCTAGCCTTGGGAAATTTTCCCCCAAATCAATTTACCTCAACCAATGCAAATCATTTAATTGAAAACGATCCTTGGGCACCTGGTGTGATCGATTCCTTAGTAAACAAAAATAATATTACGATCATTGGCACGGGACTAACCTCTGTGGATCTACTTTGGGAGCTATACAATCGCAATTATCAAGGAATAATTACCTTAATCTCTAGACGCGGACTTACTCCAAAGTCGCACGATCTCAATATTCAGGCTAAGGAATGGACCTTTCCGACAACTTCGGTTTTGCAAATGTTAAAAGACTTCAGAAAATCATCAGAAATGACAGAATGGATTGCGGTATTAGATGGATTAAGACCCTTAACTCAATCAACTTGGCAGACATGGGATATTCAGGAACAAAATAAATTCTTAAGACATCTAAGACCTTACTGGGATGTTGCTAGACACAGACTAGCACCGACACTTTTTCAAACCTTAGAAGATTTAAAAAAAGCACAAAAACTAATTATTAAAAAAGGTCGAATTTCTAATATTAGCTATGACTCTATTAATGCTCAGGCAATTATAGAATTAAAAAACCAGTCCTCAGTCGCTGCCGATCAAATAATAAACTGTAGTGGTTCACAAAACCTATCTACTAAAAGCTCCCCCTTAGTGCGCAATCTACTTGAATCAGGGTATGCTCAAACCGATTACTGGAAAATGGGTATCCAAACAGATAAGATCGGAAGAATCATTGGAAATCCTAAAACATTTAAAAATTTATACGCTGTTGGCCCTCTCCGCAAAGGAACTCTTTGGGAAAACATTGCCGTACCTGAATTAAGAGTAGAAACTTTAACGTTGGCTCAAACAATTTGTAAATATTATAATTAAATATTTACATTGGCTCCGCAACTGACCCCTCACCACTATCATCATGCGGCATGTCATCTCGATCGGAGTTAATCTCTGTTGGTGGATCGTAATCGACTTGATAATCATTTTCATCTACCGGAATTTCTGCTAGCGGAACCTCAGAATTACTTGGGGCAATCTCCGTTGGCAAATCTTCTGGTTCCAAAGGAAATTCGTTTGGTAAAACAGGAGGAGTATTAATCCCGGTTTTCTCTTCTAGCTTCTTTTTATTTTTTTTATCAGACATAATATATTTAAAATTATGGTAATAATAAGTTTAGGTTGCCTTCCCCAAATCTTTCTTTCTATTTATAGAACAATACCTAGCAAAAAGCATGATTAATAGTGGGCCAATATCTATAACTAAAAATAACAAGTTATTTAATACCGGAGGCACTATTAATCTTTAGCTTAAGTAATACCCAACCATTAAACTATAATGGGGGTCTTAGCTTTGGTAGAACTAGTGACACTATAAAAAGCACCAAAAATACAAAGAAAAGTATTTTGGCAAAACCAGCAGCAGTTCCGGCGATACCACCAAAACCCAAAACACCAGCGACTAAAGCAACGACTAAAAATGTTAATGCCCAGTTAAGCATAGTAACCTCCATAAAGTAATTTAAATTGAGGCTCGATTCAAGCATAATTAGAATTAAACCAATATGATTTAAATCATGCTATTCCTTTTGACAGAATTCTATATTAGGAAATATAAAAATTAACTTTTAAATGGGCATTTCATAGATAAACTACCTTTTGGTGCCTCGAGAGACTGTCTACTTAAAGCTTAAGCTAGCTCCAAAGCTTTATTGTCCGCAGACTTGTCCGCCGTAGCTTTAGCGAAGGTGGAGCAATTGGAAAATGCTTTACAAAGCATAAGTATAAAAGTAATCAGACATGCCTGCCTTTAAATCACATATAGTGTAGAACTGATATATGATTATTAATAATTCCAAGCAGAAGCTTACTTTGATTGACTTAATCGTCAAACAATTTGCCCATCTCCTCTTCGTCTGTGGCCTAGTACTTGCGATCAGATCGGGACTTTTTTATTTCAATTTCATTGAACTTAACACAAACTATTTACCTTATGCTGATATCTTCTCTTCTCTAAATTACTTTCTAATCACCTATGCTTTCTTACTATTAATTAATAATTATTTTAATCAGCTTAATAAGCTAATTTATGTATTACTAATTTTTAATATTTACGCCCTTGCAGAACACATTTTTGACTTTCGTAGTGGATTCTTCAATGCCATATCTATTTTTCCTGTTGTAGCGCCAGAAAGAGCGACTCGCTTGCCGCCACAAGAGATTATTACTTTCTTAAGTACATCATTAGCACTCTTTTTTATCTCTAGATCTCGTCAAGGATATGGTCGTGAATTCTCCGTGATTTATGGAATTTTTGGAATCCTAGCAAGTGCCATCGGGCTGGCTGGTATATTTGGATATATTTTCAAGGTTACTGCTGGCTACCAATGGGGCCTAGTTACTCCCCTCAGTTTGACTTCCTCGTTTGGGATATTACTGACAGGCATTTGCACAATACTTTGTGCTGTTAAAAATTTTCGTGCCAACATAACTGACTTAAAAGTATTTTGGCGTGCAATGAGAATTTATTTTATCACTAGCACTCTAGCAATTTCTCTAATTTCAACAGTCTTTGTCAGTATTCCTTTTTATCAGGAGTTAAAAAAATCTCAGGAAGAATCGATTCAAATTATCGCAGCTGCTAAAGCGGATAACTTAGACAATTTTCTAAAAATGATTAGACAAAAAATTGCTAATATTGAATTCCTGATGTCGGAAACAAGAATTTATGGTGGCGAATATTTTAAAAGTCTTAGCATCGATGAACAGGACCGGCTTTGCCATCGGACGCTCAGCGAAGTCCTTAAAATAGATCAAGATATTGATGGTATTATCCGCTTAACAAATGAATCCAAGAAAGTATATGTTGCAGGAAGAACTATCCCCGAGAAGTTTTTTCAATTTAGATCCCCAGTGGGTGAAACAATCTTTGAAGGACCATATGAAATAGCTGGTGAGAGCATTTTATTAGCAGTCAGAACTTCTTTAGCAACTAACCCCAACGAAACTGTTACTGATATTTTTCTGATTAATACTGAAAAGTTAGAAGAAATTTTACACAAGAGCATTCCTGAACAGAACCGAATCAGCGTAATCGTTGCTAAACAACTTAAAGAATCATTAGATTTTTTTGAATTTAATAAGAAAAAGTTGACGCGCTTTATCTCCAACTCTAAAGGAATTATTCAAGATTCTGCAGAAACGGATGGCTTAGATAACAAAGGAATTATAGAGCCAATTATTAAAGCCAGAAATCCAAAGTTTATTACTTACAAAAAAACTACAGAACCAAACTTTGTAGTTATTATTTCCAGTGATGCTAAGAATCTCTATGCTGAAGTTAATTACAAGCTGATCGAATTTATTGGATCAGCACTTATCTTTTCCTTACTAACAGCCCTGGGCTCCTACTCCTTAATCAGAAAACTTGTTGCTTATGCCCAAGCATTAGAAGTAAAACATGCTCGCTACGAAAGCTTGATTAAGTCATCACTAGATGAAAAAGTTATTCTACTCAAGGAGATTCATCATCGCGTTAAGAATAATTTACAAATTATCTCTAGTCTACTGCGCCTTCAATCTCGAACCTTAAAAAATATTCCTGGCGCGCAAGAAGCTTTTACCGTTAGTCAAAATAGAATTCAAAGCATCTCGCTAATTCATGAGCAGCTTTACTCCTCGCGCGATATGGCCGCAATTAATATGGAGTCCTACATCCTCACCCTCTCAGAAAACTTATTACTTTCTCTAACTTCGAAGGATAATGTAGTAATAAAAACCGAAATCAATGATATTCTCTTAGAAACAATTGTGGCCATACCACTGGGTTTAATTATAAACGAAATTATTACTAACTCTTTAAAACATGCTTTCCCTAATAAACGCGCTGGGCAAATCTTAATAAAAATTGAACAAATTGATGAAGAACAACATTGTTTAACTATCAGTGATAATGGAGTAGGCTTTAGCAGTAAAAGAGTCGCGGACACCGAAGACAGTTCCTTTGGCTTAAAACTAATTGAAATGTTAGTGAAACAAATTGGAGGTCGTTACGAGATTACTTCCGAAAGAGGCACTACATACCAAGTATATTTTAATAAAACTCTTTTAATATGAACAAAAATCAAGAAAAAATAAAAATCATGATTGTTGAAGACGAGGCTGTCACCGCGCTTGATATTGAGCTAACTCTGGAATCCCTTGGTTATAAAGTAGTTGGGATTGCCAGCAATGGTCCAGATGCATTGGACTTAGCATGGAAAGAACTACCCGATCTTGTTATGATGGATATTAAAATTCAAGGTGAAATGGAAGGTATTGAAGTAGCAGCTTATTTATTTGACAACCTTAAAATCCCCTCTGTTTTTCTAACTTCTCACTCAGATAATATCACGCTGTCTCGAGCACAACTATTAAACCCTTATGGATTCCTTCTTAAACCCTTCATGCCCGAGCAATTAAGAACTACCATTTTGATGGCTCTAGAAAGATTCTCTGCTGAAAAACACACCAAGGTAACAAATAAAGATTTTGCAGATCAAACCGTTGGGATTGGCAGTAAAGATATTGACTCAAGTGCTTTCCTAAAACGCATTCCTATCTTTAGCGATATTGCTCCTGAACAATTAGAGCGAATCGCGAAAGGTTCTGATTTTAAAACATTTTCACCAAAGAAAGTTATCGTCCAAGAAGGTCAATTAAATCCAATTTGTTTTATTGTCGCAACTGGGCGCATTGCCTGTTGCCAATCCTCTGAAAATGGCAAAGAATTAATTCATAATCTATTAGCACCTGGTGATATTTTTGGCATAGAAAGTTTAATTGAAGAAAGACCATCGACTTGCACAATTAGAGCAGAACGTGAAAGTAAATTATTAATGTTACCTTTAAATTCTTTAAAATTAATTCTTAACGAATATCCGGAGCTCTATAAGGAATTCTTGGAAATTGCTCACAGTAAATTAGAAGAAGCTAATAAGTTTGCCAGCTCTCTCGCCTATGAGAGAGTAGAAACTAGAATCGCTAGTGCCCTACTTAATCTATTAGCTAGCTTTGGCAAAAAAAATCCGGAAAGTGGTAATTTTGAAATTGATATTGTTCGTCATGAGTTAGCAGATCTTTCCGGGACGACGACCGAAACTGTAATTAGAACTACACGTGCTATGGAAAAGCAAAAGATTTTAAACCTTAGTAAACCTGGGCTCATTACAGTTACAGATTTTGGTGAATTAGAGGCTCTAGGCTCGTCTGCTGAGATTTAGTTTTCCACATTATAAAGAAAGTTCTTGAATATATATAGTAAACCCAAAAAATGATTTCTGAAAAATAGATTAACGAAGAGCGTTTCTGGTTTCTATCTTTTTTAACCTGAAGTAGCTAAAGACTTTAAATTTACAGATAAATCGTTGGCTTAACTCTGTTTTTTAGAGTTGGGTTTACTATTTGTCTTTTGGCTCCCGCTGGTCGCTTCTATAGTCATGATGTATTTTATAATTTCCTAGCGGAAATTATTTTTTGGAATGACTATAGTAAACCCAAGAAAGAATTTCAAAAATGGAGAATTATTCCCGTAGCGATCCTGTTGGAACTAATCTTCGCCTAATGTGTATTAGCGAATCACCCCAAAAGCTCCTAAAATATTGGCATAATCATCAGTCCATGATTTAGACAACTCTCCCTCAAATGAATCCCATTGAAATAGAGCCTTGAATCTAGCAGTGCGATCAGGTGATTTAGTAAAAACCACATAGACGCTAGTTAAATATGGAATATCTTCGTCGATATTTAGTTCCTTTCGATCTACTTTAACTTGCATTGTTACCCCTAAATCTCTCGCAATACTGGCGAGAATAGGGCGTAGATCAAGGTAGCGATTAGAAATATTCATAGCAATTACTCCATCATCTTTTAGCTTATCTAAATAGATTCGAAAGGCTTCTTTGGTCATAATATGCACTGGAATATTATCAGAACTAAAAGTATCCACGATAATTAAATCATATTTTTTAGTTGGTGCTTCCATTATTTTTAATCGCGCATCACCTAAGACAATCTTATACGGACTTCCGCAATCACTCAGGTATGTGAAATATTGTGGATCCTGGGCAATCTTCACTACTTCCGGATCGATTTCATAAAAATCAAAACTTCGATCTAACGCTCGATAACAAGCAACACTTCCAACTCCTAAACCTAACACAGCAACTTCCTGAGGTCCGGTTTCCGAAGATAAAACTTTAAAAACATCCCCAATTGGGCCGTCCGGATGATAATATGTAATTGGAGTTAATCTTAATTCCGGTTTTTTAGGCTGAGCACCATGGATTGTACCACCATGCTTAAAAGTGCGCATCGCTTTGCCATCCCAAACAGTTAAAATTCCAAAATAATTTCTTGCTCTTAAAACAACATCTTGATCAAAACTCCATCCAATTGGTGGAAACAATAAAAATGCAATAGAGATACTCCAAGCAAATAAAACTAAATATTTAGTAAAATAAACTAAAGCACATAAAAGAATAACCCCAGTAACTAAATTGACCGCAGAATCGGCTACATATACTGTGTATCCACAAAAGATTGGAGCAATTAAGAACAAACTACTCTTAATTCCAATATTAAGATTCTCTAAGGCTTTAAAGTCTTTAGCTGAAACTAATGTCCAAACAATCATTACCAAAGGCAAACTAAGTTCTGCTGGAATAATAAATAAACTTGGAGCAATTAATGCATTAAAGATACCACCGAGTACTCCACCTAATGAAATATAAAAATAATATACTGTTAAATATTTCAGACTTGGTTGATTAGTTGCTAAGCGAGAGTGACAGTACTGCGCTAAAATAAAAAATATAATTAAATAGCTCCCGACCATTGCTAACTTAGGAAGAGCAAATGTGGTCATTAAAAACAACATTGTCATGGAAAGTGCATAAATTGTTAAGCGACGGAGTTTTTTGTCACAAATTAAAGTACGCTCGGAAAAGGCAATAATAAAAGTTAATAAATATAAAACTAAGGGAACAACCCAAAAAAGTGGTGCTGAGGCTAAGTCAGTCGTAATTAATGTTGTAAAGCCCAACATTAAGCTTGAGGGGATAAAGGCAAAGCCAATCCAAGATAATTCTTGTTGCCAATTAGGTCGCGCACCTTCATCTTTCACTACTTCGGTTTTAGTATAACTATTCCAAAAGAAACTAGCCGCGCAAACTGTCAAAATAATTAAAGCGCCATAACCAATCGCCCAGAGATATCGTTGCTGTGTTAAAGTACTAAGTGGCTCCAGTAGAAATGGATAAGCGAGTAAAGAACCCATACTTCCAATATTACTAACGGCATAAAGAAAATAAGGATTGGCCGAACGTTCATGATTGCTGGCAGCAAACCACTTTTGTAATAATGGGGCACTGGAAGATAGAATAAAAAATGGGCCCCCAATTGCAGTTAACATAACGGTTAATTGCCAAACAATCGGATCGCTCCCCGAAGGATTAGGGTTCTCGCCCACACTTAAAGGTAAGAAAATGGAAAATATTATCAATAACAAGATGTGCAAGATAACTTGTTGTTTAGGTTTTAAATAATTTGTTATTAAGTGGGCATACCCATAGCCAAGAAGCAACATTGCCTGAAAAAATACCATCGCTGTATTCCAAACAGAGGAACTTCCACCTAAGAGTGGCAGAATCATTTTACTAAAAAGAGGCTGAAGCGAGAAAATTAGAAAGGCACTGAGTAACAGGGTTAAGGCGTAAATGGGCAGAGTTAGTCGATTTTTCATGAAAAATAATTAACATAGATCTGATTGTCAGAACACGCCCTATTCGATACTGACAAACCTAGATCTCTAAAGAATTATGCAAATAAATAGAAAATTAATGATTCTTAATGTACTTTTCGAACTTTTCTTAATTGTTAGTATCTAAGTGATCAAGTAGAAAGACCATTGAGGCAAGCACCAAGTTTAGAAATCGCAACATGGACGAAGAACAACTAATCAAACAAGTGCAAAACGGAGAAACCGAAGAATATCGGCATCTTGTTAACTTACATCAAAATTTAATTTATCGAATTATTGCTAAACAAGGCTTAAGACATGAAGTCGCTGAGGATCTAGCACAAGAAACTTTTATTAAAGCTTTTAGGGGCATTCACTCCTTCCGTTTCGAGTCTAAATTCTCGACTTGGTTAATTCGAATCGCCCTAAATGTTACTAATGGATATTTCAACTCTAAAGAGTTTAAGAATCAGCGTTCGGCCGAAAAAGGCCTGTCACTTATTGAAACTACCCAACTTAAATCCCCCGAAGAACAAGTTATAGATCAAGAAAAGTTTGGATCACTTTATAATTGCCTAGCAAAACTTAAAAACAAATTTAGAGAGGCGCTAGTATTAGTAGCACTTGATGGCCAAAGTTATGAGTTTGTTGCTGAGTTAAGTAGCGTGCCAATCGGCACTGTTAGATCCCGAATTAATCGTGCCCGACTACTACTAGTTGAGTGTATGGAAAACTCTACCATGCAAGGAGATAAATAAAATGAATAATCAGACAACAAACAAATTTCTTGATTTAATCGAAGGGCGCCTTAGTGCATTAGAAAGTAAAGAATTACTAGCTAAAATCAAAGCGAGCCCTGAGCTAAGCAAGCAATTTAAATCCTATCAAGAATTAGTTAATTTAGAAAATAAAATTAATCAAAAGAATTTCGAACTTAATACAAACTTCTCGGTCAAAGTTATGGAAAGTATTCGCAGCGAATACCAACAAACTTTTATTAGGAGATTAATTATGCAGTTCACAAAATCCCAAAAAATAATTTTTAGTGGGGTAGCAACTACAGCGCTGCTACTTGTTACTTTAAAAATCTATCAGGAGAATCCAGAAGTTGTAAACAAACAAGCATATCAAGCAACGATTGGAAAAGACTCTAGAGAAAACTCTGATTTTCTGAGTCCTCAAAACGAATCTGAAAGAGAAGATCTTAAGTTAAAGAATTTGGACTTAGACACTCCAATAGTTACTGCTCCAATTGCTTCCAAAGTTAGGGAACAAGAAAGTTCGCTTCAAGCATCAAGATCTAAAAATGAAAATACACCAATCGAACTAATTCAAAAACCAAAGAAAGATTTTGGACAAAAGCTAGAAGCCAAACAGCTTCCAGAAACTAGGATCAATGACAAAGATAGCAACTTTAAAGGCTTGGAAGGAGTAGCCCTTAAAAAAGAAGTTTTTGCCAGTGGGGATACTGGTGTTGCGCCCGGAGGACGCATGCCAGTTGGAAGTATTGCCACAAATGGAATAGTTGCGGAAATCGATCAACGATCAAGACTTTCAGATCTTCCAACTTCAGTTCCAGAGTCTAATGAAAGATATGCTACCTACACTGAAAATCCAATCATTGCTGTTCAGCAAGAAGCGATTTCAACATTTAGTATTGATGTTGATACAGGAAGCTACACTAACACTCGTCGCTTTTTACGAATGGGACAAATGCCACCAACTGATTCGATCCGCGCGGAAGAATTTATTAATTACTTTAAATATAACTATCCAGCTCAGTACGAAAAACCGTTTAGTTTAAATTATGAATTTGCCCCATCTCCACTAGAGAAGGAAAAATTCTTATTAAAACTTGGGATTAAAGCAAAGGATGCCCGCATCGAAGAAAAACCTTGGCATTTAGTTTTCTTAATTGATGTTTCGGGTTCAATGCAAGCTGATGACAAACTTGGCTTAGTGAAACAATCGCTAACACTTTTAACAAATAAGATGAGAGCGACTGATAAAGTATCAATTGTCACATACGCAGGAAGTGCTGGAACGCTTTTAGCTGGAACAAGTATTAGTGATAAAGATCAAATCCTAAAAGCAATTGAAGGATTAACTTCTGGTGGTAGCACATACGGTAGTGCTGGCATCCAGGAAGCTTATCAATTAGCTAGCAAACACTTTATGCCAAATGGAGTTAACAGAGTCATCTTAGCAACAGATGGCGACTTTAATGTCGGAACAACTAGTACTGAAGAATTAGTAAATCTGATTTCTGAAAAACGTAAAAGCAATATTACCTTAACAACGATTGGCTTTGGGACAGGCAATTACAACGAAGGAATGATGGAGCAGTTAGCTAACAAAGGTAATGGTAACTATTTTTATATTGATAGTTTTGGTGAAGCACGAAAAGTTTTCGAGCAAGATCTTTTTGGAACAATCGAAGTTGTGGCCAAAGACGTTAAACTTCAAATTGAGTTTAACCCAGAGCATGTCTCCCACTATCGCCTAATTGGTTATGATAATCGCTTACTAAAAAAAGAAGATTTTAATAACGATCAAATCGATGCTGGAGAAATTGGTTCAAGTCATACTGTTACGGCTATGTACGAAGTTGTCTTAACAGGTACGGCCTTAGCTGAAAAACTCAACTCTGAATATCGCTATCAACCTAAATCAAAAGAAGCATCAATTGCTAAAAAGGATTTGAGTGCTGAGCTAGCTTTTCTAAAAGTACGCTTCAAAGCGCCAACGGGAGATAAATCAGAACTGCTTACTTTTCCGATTGTAAAATCCGCCAAAGAACCAAGCACTGACTTTAACTTCGTAGCCGCTACTAGCTACTTCGCACAACTTTTACGTCAGAGCCAGTTCTTAGGTGACTATACTTATCCTGATGTATTAGCTTTAGCTGAGAAGAATCTTGGGCAAGACAAAGAAGGTTATCGCCGAGAGATGTTAGAATTAATTAAGAATGCTGACAGTCTTAAGAAATAAGATTGTTGAGTGTGGATCGACCAAGTTACATTCCTTGGCCGATCAAACATTTCAACTTACTCTATTTTTTTAGTCTTCGGAAAGACCAGGGAAGCCACCAAGCTACTTACCAAGATCACTATAATCACAATTAGAGAAACATAGCTTGGGAAGTCCGGTGCAAAATGGTGGATTAGAGTCATCTTGAAGGCAATGAAAATTAAGATCAAACCAAGGCCATACTTAAAATAATGGAACATTGGCATCATCCCTGCTAACAAGAAATACATCGACCTAAGACCAAGAATCGCAAAAATATTAGAGCTATACATAATAAAAGGCTCTTTTGTAATTGCGACTACCGCAGGAATCGAATCTACGGCAAAAGTTAAATCAGATAACTCCACCGCACAAAGTGCTAGAAATAAAGGAGTTGCTAACCATTTACCATTTTGCTTAACAAAAAAATTATCTCCATGTAACTCTTTTGTTAAAGGCAATCGTTTCTGCAGAAATCTAATGATCGGACCTTCTGTTGGGCTATGATCATCATTTGTAGTTAAGACCTTAATCCCTGTCCATAATAAAAAGGCTCCAAAGACCCAGAGAATCCACGTAAAGTGTAAAAGATAGGCTGCCAGGAGAATAAAAATTGCCCGAAAAACAATTGCTCCAAGTATTCCATAGAACAACACGCGATGTTGATATCTACTCTCAATCTTAAAAAATGAGAACAGGATTATAAAGACAAACATATTATCAACAGATAATACTTCCTCTACTAAATAGGCGGTAATAAAATCAAAAAAAATGGTCTTAGCAAAAACTGCGGATGGTATGGTTTTCCCGCTAACTAGATATGTGTCTTGTTGCCAAAGGACAAAGAAATATACGGCAATCCCAAAAAGCAATGCTAGCGAAACCCAAAAGGCTGTTAAGATTCCAGCTTTTTTCATGGACATCACCGAGTCCTTTTTATTTAAAAAGACTAGATCGATATAAAGCAATGCAAAAATTAAGATAAAGAATGCTAGGTAAAGATACCAATAAGTGGAAAATGCAAAAATCATACTGTAATACTTTTTAAAAGGGCTAACTTGCTATGCTTTCTAGCTGAATGTTAATAGAGTTGTCCCAAGTTCTCTTCTACTACGAAGTTCAATCTATTGAAAATACATCACATTTAGAGGGAAAATAGTACTCGCGGTAACACAACTACCGCTATGCCGATTTCCCTCAAAATCTTTCGTCTTTTCAAGACCTTGAACCTCTCGTAACTAAATTAACTTGTAACAACTCAAATAATAATCAAAAAACTAGTTAAATTGTTAGCTTAGTAATAATTGTAGCGATAATATCCCTCCATGCTGCAATTGCAATCACCGAGCTGTTCCCCCAAGGATATCCTTAACCGTTACCTTCGATCTCAAGGTCATGCCTTAATGTCCTCCGAAACCGGTGAATTACTAAATCTAAAAGACGTTCCCCTAGAGCGTTATCTGCAAATGAAAAACTTACCCAAAGCGATTGAAACATTCTGCAAATTTGCGGAATGGGGTCGACCAATTGCAATTGCTTCCGATTACGACACCGATGGCATTACCGCCGCTCTGCAAATCATCCTTGTTTGCCAAGCATTGAATCTAAAAATTTTGTATACCACTCCAGTTCGTGAGACTGAAGGTTATGGACTAAACACTAGAATCACTGATCAAGCTCAAGCATTCTTCAATCAACAATTAAGGATAGAAACAACTCTAATTGAAACTTTTTTTGCTAATGAAAAGTTAACTCGCCCTGAAATTCTAAGTTTTGTTAAAACAAACTTCTCTGAATCTTTCGCTAAACATTTAGCACAGGAAGCTGAGAATGACCCATTCTTTAAATCTGGAAAACAATCAGCTTGGAAGATATTACTACTTACTGAACTCCACAAGCATGATGGGCTTTTATTTTGCTTAGATATGGGCACAACCAACAAGCGTGAACTAAGTCAAATCAGAAATAGTATCACCCTAGATCACCACCTATTATCTAAAGATTCTCCGCGTGAAGAAACAATCTTTGTTAATCCTTGCGACAATTTTAAACCATTTCACTCGGAACCTTTTGCCACTGGAGGGATTACTTATTTATTTGCTTATGGCACTCAAATAGCACTCCAGGAAAAAGTAAAAATTGACTTAAACCTTTGCTCCATTCTAGCTTTCACTGCCACAATTGGCGACCTTGCCCCTCTTAACTTTCCTGGGAATAGAGCAATCTGCACCATTGGAATGAAAAATCTTTTTACTTCCCAACACCCCTTTATCAAAGAAATTTTTGGACAAAAAATTAATCTTGCCAAACATTTACAAAAGTTCGAACGAGAAGAAATAATTTACCAACTCTCCGATATTGTCGGCTTCTTCGTTTCCCCAGTTATTAACGCTCAAGGAAGAATTGCCGATCCCCTACTTGTTGCTAAGATATTCTTGGAAAGTAATCCAAAGCTTAGGAAAGAGGGTATCGAAAATTTAATTAAAATTAATAATATCCGTAAAGGAATTCAAAGTTTAGCGACGCGGAAAATGTTTAAAAAGCTAAAGTCACTTCCTGAACAACCTGCTGGAATTGTCTTTAGCGGAAGCAAAGAAGAAGGTTTTAGAAAAGGAGTTCTGGGTCTCTTGGCCGGCAAAGCTACTCAACTTTGTGAGTGTCCGGCAATAGTTTTTTGCGAAACAGGACACAGCTCGGGAAGAAGTGTTAATGGAATTAATTTAGTAGAAATCTTAGATAGTATAAAAAAAACAAACCCCGAAGTGATTATTAAGCATGGCGGACATTCCATGGCAGCCGGGCTTACGATCAATCCTCAGCTCTTAGAAACTTTTAAAGCAAGATTTGAGGAAGAGTGTGCAAAAAAGGAAATTAAACCAATCAATCCAGCAGAAGCGGCGCTCCCTTTAAGTCTAGCTCAACTAACGCCAGAACTTATTCGTAGCATGTCGGCCTTAGCACCTTTTGGTAATGGCTTTCCTAAACCATCATTCATAATTCAGAACTTAGAAATTGTAAGTGTAGAAAAAATTAAAGATTATAATATTTTTAAACTTAGAGTCGCAGAACGACCGAGTAGCTTCGTAAGTTATGAGACAGATGTCTTTCTCCCGATGGAACTAATCAAACCACAGGTACAAGAAATGCTGACCAAAGAATTTGCAAGCAAAAAACAAGTCACTATTATTGCCAGTGCTAGAATCTCAATTAAAGGCCGGTATCAAGGACAAATATGTCTTGATGCACAAAACCTCAGTTTTGGATAAGAAAGCCGAAGCTGAGGTTCATTGCAATGATAATGCTGTCAAAATTTCTTTTTGCAATCTTTGCCTAGCTTCTAAAATTTTAATCTTAGAACTATCAAACTTAGAATAGAGTGTATAGAAGTGACCAAAATCATTGGGATCTAAATTATTAAAATCAAGCTGTCGTCGCACCCGCCCTTCAAGTTGTTGCACGGTAACAGGTTTATCTTGAGGACGATAACTAAGAATACCGCGCGCTCCCTTCACGTCAGTGCCCAAAGCAATTAATGGTACAGTAGCCACAAGTATCGCCGGGCCTGTTGGATCTTGAAAAGAAATAATATTTGCTTGGCTTTCTTTGCCAAGCTTTGTTGAATTCTGCCCACTACCAACTGCTGTTGTAACAGATTTAGGATCTAATTTTAACCTTTCCACTAATAACTGCCGAAGAAAGAAAACATGCTCTACTAAATCCGTACAAATCAATAATTTTTTTTCGGGTTTTGCAAATTCAAAATAATCACTCACTGTCTCTAATAATTTTGCGATCTTAGGATGATCAAAATATCTCCGATTTAAAATCTGATTATCAGCAGTTGCTAAATAAGCATCTCGTGCCATGGTAATAAACTTGGATTTACTGGGACGATCATATTCGAAACCCAAAGATGTCAAATCTTGTTTTGAGAGTAATAATTGGAAGGGAGTACCTTGCGCTAATTCTTCAAAGACTTCCCGAAAAGCACTATGTTCTCCATCAAAACAAAGTCGTGAAACTAAATTCCAACGATGATCGCCAAATTTTTGTTCAGACCTCTGATCCCAAATCAGCGAACCCATATACTGTAAATAGGAGTAACCGCCATCCGATGCTAAATAATCGCGCAGTCGCAAAGCTTCATTGTATGCCTGAAAAGTTAAATAAGTATCAAATAATTTTACAGGAGAATCTTGTTTGGAATCTAACTCATTTAATTTAGAAAGAAACGAGGCGTGCATTCCCCGTTGAAAATAAGCTGGGCAGACTTTAGTAATTTTTTCAAAATACTCTTGATGTTTTTCTAGCTCAGCAAGATCAAAACGCTGCCTTCTGGTTAAGTTGTTAATCGCTGGTAAAACCTTTTCTTGGTAATCCTTAGCTAGCCGCTCAGTGTAATAGCCGATTTGACGATCTAACTTAGTGACTAATACTTCAAAGGACTCTTTTAATGGGCAAAAAAGATTCTTAGTATGTACAGGAACTCCCGGCAACTCAATCTTTATAAGCTCCGAGACTTCAGCTCGTTGTAAAAAAGTTCTTATCCCATAAATTAAATCTTCGGGAGATTTTTTTTGAGAATTAAGATCAATAATCGAAGCTGACATTAGAAGCATCTGCGGAAGCTTGTTAGCTTGCTGGAAAATTAGGTTATAGGCGTCTTGCCCCTGCCGATTCCTGCGCTCTCCTTGATCCATGGTATGAGCCTCATCCAGAATTATTAAATCAAAAGATAGTGGACTAACTTTACCAATATTGACTTTACTAGCCAGATCATTGCGACCAGTCTCGGCGGTTGCTAAAAATAATTTCTTGCTACGATCCGCGTAAGTCTTACTACGCTTATCCGGAGTTAGTCCATTTAGATTGGCAATTTCTTCCGGAGCTAAGGTTGTATAAGTTAGCGCGTCCTTTTTAATTTGACTAATCAGATGTCGCTTGCGACTTAAGAAGAGTACACGCCCACCACTAGCAATCACTTTTTGGGCGCATGCTAAAGCAATAGCTGTTTTACCCCCGCCAGTATCGTTTAATAAAAATTTATTTGTAGAGTCTGCTAAAATGAGACTAACTGCAAAAGCCTGTTCGGGATAATAACGAAATTTATCGGAGAGTCCTGTGAGCAAGGCAGGATGTTGCTGGTCAAAAGCTTCCCGCGTTAAGAGCAGTTTAGTTTCTTTAGATTTAGAAATTTTTACACCAAGACTCAGTGAAACTTGAGTTAATCTCTGCCCAGTATTAAAGGACTCTCCACCTAGCAGCGATAGTGTGCCCTGAACTAAACCTAGATCTTGAACTACATGCATTCTGCCGTATTACCAACTTTTCGTTTCCTAATCACTAAAAACTTTGATTTGATCAGTAAAAAGCTGAAAATTAGGAGAATGCGAGACTAGATTCATACTAAATGTACATAAGTACTTGAATTAATTTTCAAGTACTGTAAAAATAGAAGCGTATTCGGCAAGAACTTCATCCTATGTTCTTGCCTAAATTTTATGGCAATTTCAGATTTTCAGCATTTAAAATCTATTATCTTAAGTGCAAAATTTGTATCTGAAACTAGCTTTTTTGGAGATTTTATTTGAGTTCTAATTACCGGCCGAGATTCAATCCGGCTACTGTTACCAACGACCAACATCGTATCAACCACCGCATTAAAGTTCCCCAAGTTAGAGTTATTTCCGAAAGCGGTGAACAACTAGGCATTATTTCAACCCGCGAAGCATTAGATCGCGCCGAGAGTTTAGGATTAGACTTAGTAGAAGTTGCGCCAAAGGCCGCTCCTCCCGTTTGCAAAATCATGGACTACGGAAAGTTCAAATATCGTGAACAGAAAAAAGAAGCAGATTCTAAAAAGAAACGATCAGAAGTTGTAATCAAAGAACTTCGCATTCGTTACACAACAGACAAGGGCGACTTTAAAACTAAAGTTGATCGTGCTCGAGGCTTCCTTGAAAAAGGTGATAAAGTAAAATTCTCCATGTTATTCAAGGGTCGGGAAATTGCTTTTATGGAACGTGGTATTGAAAAGTTTAAAGAAGTAGCTTTGTCCTTAGAAGACATTGCCGACATCGATTCACAATCACCTAAACCAGGCAAACAAATTTTTGTAATTTTCACTCCAAAAGTATCCAAGAAAAATGAGTAAGTCATTAGCTAAGACTAATGAGTATAACCAAAAAAATCTTTTAAAAAAGATCTTTTCCTCTGATTCGCCTGAGCTGTACGTAAAACAATTACCAGCTCAAGCGCTGTATTTAACTATTAAACAAAATGGTTTAGCGGATTGTTTCGAACTGATTGAGCTTTGCACAGTTGAACAATGTCAGCTATTTCTGGATCTAGATTGTTGGAACACCGACAGCTTCAATGAAGAGAATTTTTGGCATTGGCTAGAATTGCCCGATAGTGGTGGCGATACACCGGATCTTGATATCCTAGAAAAGATTCTAAAAGCTTCCGATCTTAAAATTGTAGCTTACTTGCTAGGTCGCTATGTAAACTTTCAGGTATACGAAGAGACAACCGACGAGCCACCTGCTGGCGATTACTTTACCCCCGATCTTGGCCGCACTTGGGTGAATGTTCACATTCGCGATCCCCATCGCAATTTCTTACTGAATCGATTCCTAGCAATGATCTTCGATCTTGATCCAAGAATCTTTTATCAACTAATAAGTGTGCCAACTATAGCCACCCTTAGCCAATTACAAGAGGATTCCTTTCAAGATAAACAAAAACGTTTAGAATCAGAAGGCTTTCCTAGCTGGGAACGAGCCATGGAACTCAACACTCCTCTTAAATTCGATAATAAACAATCACAAGATAGTAGTAAAAAATTTCGACAAAATTTCAATCCTCAAAATCTTCCAACACCTGCTTTTGAGCCAACTGACCTGCAACCTCTTAGTCAACTTTGGGGACTTAAGGGCGATCCAACAGAATTAGATGGTGAACTGACAATGTTAATTAACTCAGCCATGGTTCGCTGGAGACTGCCCCTTGATAACTTTGAGCAAATTAATTTTTGCGCCGAGCAAGTGACTGGCGCAATTAATATTGGACTAGAAGTTGTTGTGAATCACTTTCATAATGATTTGTTACAAATCTATGAAACCTACTTCCTGCAAAAGCTTTATCGCATCGGTCTTGGTGAACTTCATCACTTACAAAGACTTGCTAAAAAAATCGACAAGGAAAAACTAAAGGCTATAAATAAAAGCGATCCCGTTCTTTTTTATCAAATTGCTGGTATCCTGGAAAATTTCCCGCAATTCGCAATCAGCAATAATTCAGACGATTTAGAGCTCGTCACAGAATATCAAGCTTTTCGCTATCTATCTGAAATTAATCCCTTATTACATAAAGTTAAAGATTTAACTGAATAAATTCTAAAACTTCCCCGTCTTCATTAAGAGCAGTTAAATTATTTAGAGACTTGCTTAGAACCTTATTATTTCGAGCAGAGCCATTTGTAGTATGTAAATACAAGAAATTACTTAAGTTTGTAGTTAAATGGCATAGCTATAAAATAAACAGAGGTTCTATAAAGTCTGATTTTGGTTTTAAATTTGCCTTGGGATTCATATTCCTATTTAGCAAGTTATAAGGAAAAAAAGCATGAGCAATAGTAATAGAATGATTAATTTTGATTATAACAGCCCCCTTAACACCGAACCCAGCCAATATGGCACGCCAGAAAGAAACCTTCTTATGTCTATGCTAGAAAGAGCAATTTTGGACTTTGTCGGCAATGACGAAAAAGACCTAAAACACGCTGAAGAATGGCTATTCGGATCCAATAATCAAGCTCAAAACGAAGATGAGCTTGAGCCATTAACTCCCTTTAGTTTTACTTGGACCTGCAAAGAATTAGATTTAGACCCTAAATTTGTCAGTAATACCATTAAAGCTATGCCAAGACGTGGAAAAAATCGGGTTGCACCTTGGTATTTCACAAAATACTGAAGACTTCTGTGAGTTTTTTCATCTAAAAACTTAAGAACTTTAGTAAACAAGTCGAAAGTAAAAGTACATGAGCAAAGTTTGGGAATACTTATTAGACATTTTAGCGGATCTTTTCTTGCCGCCCAAAATACCAGTGCCAGTTCCTGTTAAACGTCCTAGAAAGTAATTTTTTTAGAAGTTACTTCTAGTTCGTTCTACAATTCTATAAACAATAAAGTCTGATCTAAACAAATTACCTTAATTTTGTTATGATATCTTTATGGATCTATCTAAGTCTGGAAATTTAAAGCAACACTATACTCTTATTGGCAAAAGCCTCCTGGAGCTAGAATCCCAAATTCCATTTTATAATTTTCTAGTTAGCAAAACCCCTAGTTGTCTCCAAAGTAACATTGCCTTTGTCCCTACTGAAGTTTTAGAGAGTTATCTAGAAGATCTTCTGGACTTTAGTATTAACGACGAAAAACTTTGTATTAATAAATCCAACCTGCAAACCCCTTACTACTTACTTTCCCTACTTGGATTATTACTAGCTGTGATTTTTGGATTACAGTTAGCTTACAGTGGTGCCACTTTTTACATGGCATCTAGTGGTGTATTATTAATTGCCCTACCATCAGCTTTAGTTTGGCATCTCTCTCCAAAAATTGCTCCAAATCGACGTTTGTTTTTTGCTAAAATATTATCGCAAGAGATCGATCGCCGAACAGGGAACCATCCAGACAAAACAAAAATTATTAGCCGCGGCTTAAAGAAATTTATTAATAATGACGGCAAGACTTTACCAGAAATGACTAAAGAACAGTTTCACTAAGGAGGTCTATTGCTCAGACTAGATTAGTCCGAGCAATATTAATATCCACTAGTGGATTATGAAGCGAAGCTTACTTTGGTTTAAGCTTATGCAAATAATCCGCCACAGGTTTCGACGTGAGATTTTATCCAGATTAAATCTTTTTCAAACAATCCGCCTTCGCCCTGCGGGCTATGGCGTGATAGTTTTAATCAATTTTAAATAAAATTGATTAAAACTAATTTGGTGCAGTCATGGCCATTAAATTTAATGCTTGGGTAAGCTCTTCCTCTGGTAAAACTTTTAACTCTAAAGCCGCTTCCCTAACTGTTAGATTATTTTTGTAAGCATACTTAGCAACTGCTGCTGCTTGATCGTAACCAATAATTGGCGCAAGGGAGGTACACGTTGCTAGGCTAGACTCAGCATACTTTAAACAAATCTCTGGGTTAGCAGTAATTCCTTGGATACACTTATTAACAAAGTTGCGAGAAACACTAGCCAGCAGATTTACTGATTGATCTAAATTATAACCAATCACCGGCAACATTACATTGAGTTCAAAGTTGCCTCGCTGACCAGCTAACGCAATAGCTGTGTCATTACCAATCACTTGAGTTGCAACCATCATCACTGATTCGCAAATTACTGGATTAACTTTTGCTGGCATTATACTCGATCCCGGCTGTATTTCTGGTAAATTTAATTCTCCCAGCCCGCACCTTGGACCACTTGCTAGCCATCGCAAATCATCGGCAATTTTCATCAAGGAACAGGCAATAGTTCTTAACTGCCCACTCATTTCGACAACGGCATCCCTTGCCCCTTGAGCTTCGAAATGATTTGGTGCCTCCACAAACTCAATCTTTAATAATTCTGATAATTTCTTAATAGCTAATGCCGGAAATTTACGATCTGTGTTTAGTCCAGTCCCAACGGCAGTTCCACCAAGTGCTAACTCCTGTAATGAAACCATTGAGCGTTTAACACGTGCAATCCCATTGCCGATTTGAGTAGCGTAACCAGAAAACTCTTGTCCTAACGTAATTGGAGTAGCATCTTGTAAGTGAGTACGACCTGATTTTAGAATATCCTTAAATTCAATTGCTTTTTCGTCTAAATGCTTTTTTAAATATTCAAGAGCCGGAATTAACTCTTCATTAATAGCCATGGCGCATGAAACGTGAATAGCAGTAGGAATAACATCATTAGAAGATTGAGCCATGTTCACATGATCGTTCGGATGAATCTTAGTTCCACCAATTTGTGTCGCGCGATTAGCGATTACTTCATTCGCATTCATGTTGGTCGAAGTTCCAGAGCCCGTCTGGAAAATATCGACAACAAAATGTTGATCTAGCTTGGCATCAATAACTTCCTGACAAGCAAGGGCAATCGACTCAAACAACTTAGCGTCAAGCGCGGATAGCTCTAAATTTGCTTTTGCGGACGAAAGTTTAATTGCACCTAAAGCCTTAATCATCGCCCTAGAAAAACGAAGTTCACTAATTTGAAAATTTAGCACTGCCCGTTGGGTAGATGCCCCATATAGTGCTTCTACTGGAACAGACATTTCACCCATCGTATCTTTTTCTATTCTTGTATTACTCATTGTTATTAATTTATAAAAAAAATTTATTAAGGATATTACTTATAGATTATTTGTTAAAATTCGCGAATATTATCTCCCTCGGCCACAAAGACTTTGCTAGCATAATTCAAGAACAATCCTGTTTCAACCACGCCAACTATCTTCTTCAAATCTCCTTCTAAACTTGGGCTAAACTCTAAGAAATTAACATCGACAATAAAATTACCTTTCTCCGTAATAACGGGCCCATGAATATTGGCTGACATTCTTAAATCAAGACTAGCGATTGGCATAGTCTTTAACTTGGCCTCCACGGTTACCAAGGCATCTGGCAAAATCTCTACTGGAACAGGACAATGCTTCACAATATCCGCACAAAGTTTAGATTGATCGATAATCAAATAATACTCTTGGCACCTAACTGCCATAATCTTTTCGCGAAGCATTGCACCACCTTTACCCTTGATGGCATTGCGCTTGGGATCAATCGCATCAGCTCCATCAAAGCCCCAATCTAACTTCGGAACATTGCTTATATCTAAAACTGTTAAACCGAGACTTGCTAAGTGATGAGATGTCTGAAAAGAAGTGGAAACAAAAGCAACATTTAGTTTCTCGGATTTAATACGCTTTGCAATTGCTTCAATCGCATAACTTACAGTCGAGCCAGTTCCAACACCCACTTGCTGGTTGTCCTTAAGAAACTGTGCCACATGTTCTCCAACTAATTGTTTATGATCCATTTATTTGTAAGTTATTAAAAATCAACAAGGCACTCTAGCAATTATTGCAATAGAAGTCAGCATTTTGATTGGCTAAAATTCATTATTTAGTTTGAAAAAATGGCCAAATGAATTATGCTAGAAGCGGTTTTAAATTATATTTTAACATGTCTCAAAAAGTCGTCTTAGCATACTCTGGTGGTCTCGATACTTCAATTATCTTAAAATATTTAATCAAAGAGAAAGACTGTGAAGTAATTGCCTATATGGCCGATCTTGGTCAGAAATGTGATTTCGAAGCGGCTCGCGAAAAAGCATTGCTTCTAGGCGCCAGTGCCGTAGAAATCGTCGATCTACGCGAAGACTTTTTACTTAACTATATTCAACCTGCAATACGAGCGAATTTAAAATATGAAGGAAGGTACTTGTTGGGGACATCCCTTGCTCGCCCAGTCACGGCCCTTGGTCAAGTAGCTGTAGCTAAAAAGCACAAAGCAAATATCTTAGCTCATGGGGCAACAGGCAAAGGCAATGATCAAATTCGTTTTGAATTTATTTACAGAACAATGATGCCACAGGCCCAAATCTTTGCACCCTGGAAAGATCCTGAATTCCTAGCTAAATTTAAAGGTCGAGATGATCTTTTAAAGTATGCCGAGGATAACAATATTCCTGTAAAACAAACAAAGAAAGAGCCTTGGAGTACCGATGATAACATGCTTCATATTAGCTACGAAGCTGGAATGTTAGAAGATCCAATTGCTATTCCACGTAACTCCATGTTTGAAATGACTAAGTCTCCGCAAGACGCACCCGATAAAGAGAGCTTTCTTGAATTGGAATTTAAACACGGAAATCCGGTTAAATTAAAAATTATTGAAAGCTTTAAAACTACAGAACTTGGAATTGCTGAAGATATTAAGTATGGGAAAACATTTACCCAGCCACTGGAGATCTTTCAAAAATTAAATGAGATTGGTTCTGAAAATGGGATTGGTCGAATTGACTTGGTTGAGAGTCGTTACGTTGGAATGAAATCTCGCGGCGTGTATGAAACACCCGCTGGTACAATGCTGTTTAATGCCCACCAAGACCTCGAGGCCCTTTGCTTAGATCGCGAGGTTATTCGCCGCAACTTGCATACTTCGATTGACTTAGCAGAGCGAGTTTACTCCGGATATTGGGTCTCCCCTGAGCGTGAACTAATGCAAAAAGATATTGATAATTCGCAAGGAGCAGTTAATGGTTTTGTTCGCCTAAGTCTTTATAAAGGTAATATCACTGTAATTGGTCGTTACTCACCAAACAGTTTGTACTCTGAAAAAATTGCCAGCATGCATGAAGCTGGTGGGTACGATCAAACCCTTGCTCGTGGCTTTATTGATATTAATGTTCTTAGACTGCAAACTTACTGGAATCAAAAATCTAAGCTAGAATAAAACTAATATGGTATTAAGAAATAGTCGCCTTACGACAAAAACTTCCAAACTATTTGATTCTTTTAACGCTTCAATCAACTTCGATCAAGAATTAGCGGAAGATGACATCTTAGGCTCAATTGCCCATTGTAAGATGTTGGTTAAATGCCAGTTAATCTCAGCTAGCGACGGACAAAAAATAGTTAAAGGCTTAAAGCAAATCCAAAAGGAATTTCACCAAGGCAAATTAAACTTTACCGAGCAACTAGAAGATGTTCATATGAATATCGAAGATCAATTATTAAAAAAGATCGGAGCAGTTGCTGGAAAACTTCACACCGCACGGAGTCGCAACGATCAAGTAGCCCTAGACACTCGTCTCTACTTACGGAGACAACTAGTTACAACTGTTCAGAACTTGTTAGGGTTAACAGATACCTTAGCTAACTTGGCCAAAAGTGTCGGAGATCAAATGATCCCCGGCTATACTCATCTTCAACGAGCCCAACCAGTGTTACTCAGCCATTACCTCTTAGCCTATGCCTGGAAATTTAGTCGGGACATCGAAAGATTACTTTCTAGCTGGGATCGACTTAATCGTTGCCCACTTGGTGCTGGAGCATTAGCCGGAAGTGGGCTAGCAATAGATCGCAACTATACGGCTAAACTTTTAAACTTTAGTGCACCAACGGCGAATAGCATGGATAGTGTTAGCGATCGCGATCACCTCTTAGAATATCTTTCTAATGCGGCGATCAGCTTTACTCACCTTTCTGGGTTATCCGAGGAATTTATACTTTGGGCCTCGCAGGAGTTTGCCTTTGTAGATTTACCTGATGAATTCTGCCAAACCAGTTCGATGATGCCACAAAAAAAGAATCCAGATCTGTTGGAATTAATTCGAGGCAAATCAGGTCGGATCAATGGTAATTTAATTAATCTACTCACGATTTTAAAAGGTCTTTCACAGACATACTTTAAAGATTTACAGGAGGATAAGGAGCCCCTATTTGACTCTGTAAAAACCTGGAACCAATCCCTAATTTTAATTAGCGAGCTTCTTAAGAAAACAAAATTTAATACAGCAAAAATCTCGCATGAAGTTTATGCCGATTACTCCAATGCCACAGATTTAGCTGATTACCTAACATCCAAAGGTGTCAGTTTTCGCGAGGCACATCAAATAGTTGGGCAACTAGTTCAGGTTGCAATCAAGCAGAAAAAGTATCTGCTACAGATTGCCTTAAGTGATTACCAAAAATTTTGTCCAAGCTTTACACAAGATCTTTATGCTTATATCGATCCAAGAAACATCATTAACCGTCGACGAGTTGCTGGGAGCACAGGGCCGCTATCAGTAAAAGTTCAACTCAAAGATCTGACGATGCAACTTAAAATACAAAAGAAACAATTAGCGAAGTATTCAAAATTAATTAATACAAAGCTTTGATCTTAAGCAAGTAACACTAAGTCCTACTGTCGGTAATAGAGGATATAAATCCAAGGGATAATCGCAGCAATCAAATATACCAAAGATAAAAACCCCACTAAGTCTTTTACCATTTTCGACTTCCGAGCTAAGATAGTTAAAATAAAGACAATTAAGATAGTTGTTCCTTTGGCATACAACAAAGCTTCTTTTGCTCCATGTTGGTGCATCAGACTTTTTAAGAAGCTATTTCCTTCCGCCATCAAGCCAAAAGTAGTAACCCCCTGATGAGTCAAATACCAATCAAATAAATTTAATGATCCTAAGAATATTCCTAAGAATAAAAAATCTCGGGTGGGTATTTCAAAATTAAAAATTAAAGCTGAATTCATCGGCAACTTTAGAACCAATGTCTTGCCTCTGCGGCTCTGAGAAATCTTGTTAAAAGTTTTTTCTAAATGTGCTGGACGTGTGGCCTTTAAAGAAAAAACTAACTGCCTTCTTGATTCAGTAATATCTTTTCCCCGAGTTGCTCCTGCTGACAAATGTCCTTTGTTTGCTTGCCAACCATCGACAACAGTAATCATTGATTGTCCACTACGCAAAGTTCGAGCATCATGACTAGAATCAAAAATCTGAATACTTTGACTTTCCAGGGAGTGTTCGCGAACAATTCTAATTAAATCATTAGCTGTGGGCCGCTCTTCGGGAAGCTTTGCTAACAATTTTAAGATTAAATCTTCCAACCAAGGGCTAACTTCCTTTTTAAATGCCGGTACAGGTGATGCACAATGTTCTTTCATTAGCGCCAAAGGACTCTCTGATAAAAATGGAACTTCCCCATTTACAACTTCGTAAAGTAGACATCCTAAACTATAAAAATCTGCTGCCGGAGTTGCCTTCTTACCAAGCCATATCTCAGGGGCAATAAATGAAATCGAACCAACACGCACATTCTTCTTTGTAAGTTTAGAAGTTGCTGACTTACTAACACCAAAATCAATAATCTTATGAGATCGATCGGGTTGGCACATAATATTACCAGGTTTTAGGTCGCGGTGAATTAAATTAAGTTTATGAATTGCATTTAACCCATCAGCAATTTCAATAATCAGCCGAGAAATTTCATTTTCTGTATAGTCCTCACGACGTATTCGCAGATCGAGTGATTCACCATAAACATATTCCATAGAAAAAAAAGATAAATCCTTAGATTCAAACAGCTCAAATATTTTAACAACATTTGGATGTTCAATCTGTGAAGCAATTGAAACTTCTTGCGAAAATCTTTTAATATAGTCTGAGTCGTTCTGATAAATTCGGTGCAAGATTTTAATTGCAACCGGAATACCTTCTGCCAAGTCTTGACAAAGAAAAATGTTCCCCATCCCACCTGTGGCAATCTTTTGCTTAATTAAAAAACGCCCCTTTAGAACAACATCCGGTTGAAACTCATAGCTTTGTAGGGCAGAAAACTCTTTGCTCATCGAAGTAGTTTGTCGGTTAATTAGAACTACTTTTTTAGTTCTTTTTTGAGGTAAATGAAGATAGAACGATGGTTTGAAATGGTAGGTATTTAGAATTTTAATGATTGATTAAGTGTTTGCCTTAAGCCCCGTCCCACTATCCAGGTAGTGAAAGTCTTTGGTAACACACGGGACATTAAAGACATCCCCAATGAACGCAGCCCTGTTACTACAAAAGCCTGATTACTGGACAAAGCCTGTAAAGTTTTACTTACAACCATTTGAACTTCATCTCGAGCTACAGCACTAATCGTACCTGGAACTCGAGCAACACCACCAAACTCTGTAGCCGTTGGTCCCGGGCACAGCGTTAAAACTTTAATCCCAAAAGGACGAAGTTCTTCCCTTAAAGCGATTGAGTGCATAAAATTAAATGACTTGGTCGCCGCATAAGTAGCCATTAGTGGTAGCGGCTGAAAAGCGGCAATCGAAGACACTGAAATAATCGCGCCAGATTTCCTAAGCTTCATTTGGGGAATTACAGCATGCGCTAAGGCAACAGTTGCTACAACATTTAAATTTATCTGTTTAAGTTCTTGATCTATATCTAATGCTTCAAAATATCCAAAAGAACCCTTGCCGGCATTATTTATTAATAAATCAATCCGGTCTGAATTAATTTGCTGAGTAACTACTTGTAATCCTTCCGCCTCTGACAAATCAGCAGGCAAGACTTGAACTGCCGCGGCTCCACTAGCACGCAACTCCGTAGCTAGTTTTTCTAATAAATCTTGTCGTCTAGCGACAAGTATTAAAGAAGCTCCCTTCTTAGCCATTTGCCTGGCAAATTCTGCCCCAATTCCAGAAGATGCTCCTGTGATTAAAACTTTAAGATTTTTAAAATCATTCATTCTTAACTCGCGCTGATAAAACTTTCCGATTCTGATAGGCCCGCTTAAATATTATTCTTAAATCTTGAAAGGCTTTCCATGAACTTCGCTCCACTGTTAAGCTAGCAAAAAAAACTAATAAATTTCGAAGTAAGATTCCAGAAATAAAAGCACGCGGTTTCTTCTTAAAAAAATAGTTATTAATTTGCAACAAGAATCGATTACGAACACTCAAATAATTTAATGTGGATGAAACATTTTTTCGATTGTTTGGTAATACTACTCGACAATGCACACCTTCTGCGGTTGGTTGATAAAACGACTTAATCCCTTGGTTGCTTGCACGCCAACAAAGATCAGCATCTTCTCGATAGGCAAAGAATGATTCATCAAAAAGCTCATAACGCTCTTGCACTCCAACTTCTAACTGGGGATAGATTTGATAAAGACTGGATTGAAAATTATTACTTGGCAAAATAAGTTTCTGCACAGCGATTTTACTGATCAATAAACATGCTCCGGTGATCCCAAAAACAAACTCTGGACGATTAAACTGCCCCTGATCCAATTGATCAGAGCCACGATCTAAATGCCTTAAGTTGTCAGTTAACTCCATTCCAGCGGAATCTAAAGTTGAGGGACTAAGAGGAACTAATTGATCATCTCCACGATAAAGTTTGGCTCCAGCCAAACCAGCTTGCGGATTAGCCTTGAGTGCCAACACTAACTCCTTTATGGCATTGGGTTCGAGTGCCAAGTCTGGATTTAAAATTAATAAATAATTACAGTTAGAATGTAAGAATTTAAAAACACTCTGGTTGTGCGCACCAGAAAATCCTAGATTAGCATTATTTATCTGAAGAAATATGTCCCGCCCAGCAACTAACTCCCTTAGGAAACTGGTGGTTGAATCAGTCGATCCATTATCACAAATTCTTAGGAAGAGATTTTTCCCTAAGATATAATCCTCTTGTTTCAAAATTGACTCGAAAGACTTTCGAAGTATCGTCGGATTATGTGCCGTTAGAGAATTATAATGGACAATTGAAACGTAGATGCGTTCGACTTCGGAGTTAGGTAAAACTTCAGACATCAATTACTTTTCTAAAACTTTTTTCATAATATTTTTAATACTTTGCTCTGATAAATTCCTCACTCTCTGACCATTAATAAATAATGATGGTGTGCTAGCAATTTTCAAGGTCCCCGCTCGTTTAATATCGTCCTTAATATTTTCTAGTTGATGACCGGAATCTAGGCAGGCCTGGAGGGCAATAGGGTCCAGGGCAGCAAAAGCTGTCAAATCCTTCAATATTTTATCGGCCCCTTTCTGCACATCTCCCAAGAAAGATTCCTGCTCTAATCGAACTAAATAATAATAAACTTCCCAAAACTTTTGTTGCTCTCCGGCACAGCGACTTATCTCGGAGAGGTAGCAGGCGATCTGATGAAAAGGTCGCTTCATATCAGAATTACAAATCTGATCCAAGGGATAATGAAGATATACAAAGTAGTACTTTCCTTGATATTCACTTAGCCAATCCTTAATTTTACTTCCTAAATGACGGCAAGCAGGACATTGAAAGTCGGCGAACTCCACTATCTGCACTGGGGCATTTAAATCCCCAAAATAGTAGTCATCATTTATGCCAGATTGAAGTTTTAAATCAATTGCCAATCTCTCGTTTGTTGGCCAAGAGATAATTTTAGATTTATAGTTACCTTCGGTAAACCTAAGTAAAACTAAAACACCTAGGAGCAACACGGAAATTAAACCTAGACTTAAAAGATATTCGCTCAGTGCTGAAATTTTAAATTTAATTAAATTGTTCTTTAGACTGCCGAGTAACTGGCGATACTCTTGATAAATTATTTGAAGTAAAGATGATCCTGCTTTTGTCTGATAAATAGCTACAAGTACCAGAATCAACATTAGGATATTGATTCCATATAACATTAAACATAATGGACAAAGGACTTGAACAACAAATTTTGAAATATAGAAAAGAAAACAGGAAGCCAAAACTGATAGTAGTAATGCTGGCGTGTAGAGAATCAATAACTGTCGAGTGGACCAAAACTTAGAATAATAAGAATGTAGCAATAAAAGAACTAGGCTTAAATAAAAGGCGACTCCAAATGCACCCAATGGGATTCCAACGATCTCCGACCACTCACTAGTAACCACGGCTTGACAGTTAAACTCTTGGCTGATGTTACAAACACTTCCAGTTGAAGCTAAACCATTTTTGGTTTCAAAATGCACCAGTACTGTTTGCCATGAAATCCAGGAACCTAGCAAGCAGAGCAAAATAAAAATTACTGAATATTTAATTGGGAATTTATAATCTTTAGACATTGTCAGAAAAGTCCTTAAGTAATTACGCCTTAATAAAAAAACTTCTTAATCTAATAAGACTTTAATATCGTTATGAGATAATTTAAAATATTCAATTTCCTATTAGCTGTGGCTAGTATATTCTAATAAAATAGAATCGGCACTATAGCTAAAGGATAATTCTATTTTGGAATTTTACTCAGAACTTGAGTTACAACATTTTCTACACTAAAACCAAATTCCTTGGCTAGGACTTTATCGGGAGCAGACGCCCCATAAGAATCTTTAGTTATATAAACCACGTCCCTACCTAAGATATTGCCCCATCCCCAAGAACTTCCCGCTTCGATTAGAACCTTTATTGCAGAACTTGGAATAACTTGCTCTTGGTAAGCCTCGTCTTGCTCCAAGAAAACCTCTAAACAAGGGATTGAAACTACTCGGGCCTTAATTCCATGTGACTCGGCAAGCTTTTGAGCCGATTCTTGAGCTAGTGATACTTCCGAACCACTAGCAATTATTAATAAATCCTTAGCGTCTGCTCCCGCTACAATATAACCACCTTTAGCCAAATCTGAGTTTTTAAAATCAGCATGCCTTTGCAAGGCAGGGATTGCTTGGCGTGTGAACAATAACGCAGCAGGATGTGTTTGACGCTTCAAGCTAGACATGTAACAAGCTGCTGTTTCTAAACCATCTGCTGGTCGATAAACATCCAATCTAGGAATCGCTCTAAGTACTGACAAATGTTCAATTGGTTGATGGGTAGGTCCGTCTTCACCAACAAAGAATGAATCATGGGTAAAGATAAATAGTGACTGTAAGTGAGACAAAGCCGCTAAACGAAGCGGTGGTCGCATATAATCCGAGAAGACTAAAAACGTTGCTGTGTATGGGAACCATCCTCCGCTATATGCAAACCCATTGGCAATAGATCCCATGGCGTGCTCGCGTACTCCATAACGGATATTAGAGTTTGCGTAGCTCCCAGCTTTCACATCACCTGAATCTTTAATTAAAGTTTTAGTTGAAGGTTCTAGATCGGCAGAGCCCCCAGCAAATCCCGGTAGATGCTTTGCAATGACTTGAATGGCTTTTCCTGAAATATTTCTAGTCGCATCTTTATCAATTTTACCAAGTTCCGCAAAAAGTTCATCCTCTAACTCGGTTGGTATTTCTTTACTTAATTGAAATTTTAATTTTGCAGATAACTCAGAATTGCTAGATTGCCATCCTTTAAAGTCTTGCTCCCATTTAGCAGCAGCACTTTTATTTTGAGTTACAACTTGCTCACAAAAAGTAGCTACTTCCGGATCCACAAAGAACTCTTCCGTAAAAGTCCAGCCCAAAGTTTTCTTAACAAGTTCTAATTCCTCACGACCTAAAGGCGAACCATGCACATCTGCTGTGTTATTTTTATTAGGACTACCAAATCCAATTTTAGTTCGGGCACAAATTAAAGCTGGAGCTTCTTTTTGATCGCGCGCCGCTGTTAAGGCTGAACGTAATTCATCAAGATTATGACCATCGACCTCATAAACTTTCCATCCATAAGCTTTAAATCTTGCTGGAACGCTTTCTGTAAAACAAATATCAGTGTGCCCACCGATAGAAATATCATTGTCGTCATAAACATAAATAATATTATCTAGTTTCCAATGACCAGCCAGCGAGGCCGCCTCTGCTGTGACACCTTCCATTAGGTCTCCATCGCTAACAATTCCATAAATGTTATTAGCTAACAAATCAGTTTTATATTTTGCTTGATACATTTTAGCAGACAAAGCCATCCCAACACCGTTGGCAAAGCCAGCCCCTAGTGGGCCAGTTGTAACTTCCACTCCTGGAGTTAAACCAAACTCGGGATGTCCGGGAGTCAAACTTCCAAACTGTCGGAATTGCTTAAGTTGCTCCATTGGTAAATCAAACTTGAATAAGTGTAATAGTGAATAAAGCAACATTGAACCATGACCGGCAGAAAGAACAAAACGATCACGTCCTAACCATGAGGTATCTGCCGGATTAAATTTCAAGAATTCCGACCACATTACGGCAGCAATATCAGCTGTTCCCATTGGCATACCGGGATGCCCGGAGTTTGCTTTCTCAACACCTGCAGCGGCAAGAATCCGAATGTTTAATGCTAGTTTTTTTAGTTGTGTGTTGTTATTCATTTCTATTATTCATTTACCAAAGGATCTACTTCGCTCAAAATAAGTTATATTAATTTTGAGAGTTAATTCTAAGCACTCAAAATTTGAGTTGAAGTCGAATTAAATAGTTTAGCAAAAACGCAGGCGTACTCCTAGGACAGAGCTAGTCCCGTCAAAGCCTTCGGCGACGACGGAAGTATTTTGCTAAATTATTTCTTTCGAGATCAGCCAAAGGTTGAGTGCTTAGGTTTCCATTTAATGGAGCAGCCCATGGGATGTGCAAAATCGGGTGTCGCAACCCCACAACTTAACACTTGTTCAATCGCTGTCATTAAAAAATTTTGTGTGACTTGATCCGGATTTCTTGGGCTATTGTTAATCGTGCCATGAAAAGCAAGTTTTCCATCAGCGTTGAATAAATAGCACTCTGGAGTACAGGCAGCATCAAAGGACTTAGCCACAGACTGTTCCTGATCATAAAGATACGGATAAGACCAAGTCTTCTCTTTCATTTTCTCAAAACTATCTTCCGGATATTGCTCGGAATCATTAGAATTAATTGCGAGAACTTTTAATCCGTGACCCAAAAAATTTCCAATCGCTTGATTCATCGCAAGTTCGCTACCTTTAACATAAGGGCAATGATTACAAGTAAAAATAACTAAGCTGGCCTTAGCTCCTTGAAAATAATCCTGCGTATACTTTTTATCGTCAATTCCTACTAAGGAAAAGGTCGGCAGAACACTGCCAATTGTCAGTTTTTCACTAGAATTAGTTCTTTCCATTTATCCTATTTAAGTAAATCTTTTTCTTGTAAAAACTCTTTCACTACTTCCGAAAATCTTTCTGGATGTTCAATCATTGGCGCATGCCCACACTTGTCAAAAGTAACTAGTTTAGAATTAGGTAAGTTTTTATGAAAAGTTTCGGCGACACTCATTGTAGTTACTAAATCTTGTTCACCCCAAACAAGAAGCACAGGAATATTAATTCTTTTCAAATGATCTAGTAGGAAATCTTTCTTAGCGCTACGCGCTGCGTGAATAATGTTTAGTTGATGAATCTTACTACTAGTAATTCCATGCACTTCACTTAAAGCATCGGCGGTAATAAACTTTGGATCATAAAATACCCGCTCCATTTGGGATCGAATAAATTCCTTAGAAGGACGAACTGGGAGTGTATCAACCGTATGTTCATATAAGCCAGAAGAACCGGCCAGAACTAGCGCATCAACCAAATGCGGAGCAGCTAGTGCTAATCTAAGTGCCACATGCCCTCCTAACGAGTTTCCGCATAGCACCAATGGTGACTTTAATTCTTTTTTTAGAATAAAGTACTGAGTATAAGCTGCGAGAGGCTTAATTTTTACTTCGGTTCTGTTGCCACTAAGTAGTGGAAAATGAAAGGCAATGGCTTTGGAGTATTTCTCAAAATAAGGAATAACGTCACTCCAATTAGTCATCGCACCAAATAGTCCGTGTAGTAACAAGAGATTGGTACCACCAGCACCATATTCAGAATACTTAAAATCTGGTTCATTCCGATTTTTTAACCACTTGGGAATAGCTTCGTAGGTATGATTTGACTCCTCTACAAGCTTAAATAAATCTTTGGACATATATACTAGGCGACATTTAAAATTACCGTTTTGAAACCAGTCGCCTACGTTCTCAAGCACGAAGCGCTAGAGGCAACCCGAGCGGTCACTAAGGCGAAAAAGCTTTTGCTACAAGCTTTTGAGCTGGGGAAAACAATTATACTAGAAACCAATCAACTAAAAATGTGATCCTTGTCCTCCAAAGCTTAAGCGAAGGGGGCGCATTTTTCCAAGTCATTTGTTATAAACTACTGGGATTTAGGGTACGATTGTTTCAATATTAAACCGAGTATTTCTACTAGATTTATTCAATTTGTTCAAATGCTTATCGTGATCAATTGCGATTCAAAGCTATTAATTGCCTATAATCGAAGAAAAGACCTAACGTGCTACATTAATCTACCATATCCCAAGCACTCATTCTATTTGATTTTTTTAGCTTAAGCTCGCATTATACTCCATTAGCCTAATAAACTAGGAGCTAAGTTGTCCTCAAAATACGATCGCAAAGACCATCATTATCTGGAAGCAAAAGCTCTTGGAGTCCGATCCCGTGCTTACTTTAAGCTCAAGGAAATTGATGAAAAGTTTCAAATTATTAGTCCGGGAATGAAAGTTATTGACCTTGGAGCTTGGCCAGGAGGATGGATAGAATACACTTATGAAAAAATGGGAGCTCGTGGTTTTATTGTAGGAGTTGATATTGCTGAAATCGATCCATTTCCCCATGAAAATATCGCCTTACTCCAAGGAGACCTAACTGATGAAAATACGATTCAACAAGCTTTTGATCTAAATAACGGCAAGTATGACTTAGTACTTTCTGACATGTCACCGAAATTTAACGGAATCAAAGAAAGTGACTACGCTCGGGCGGCAGCCGTCGGAGAACTAGCTATTTATATTGCCATTAAGCTCTTAAAAACTGGTGCAAATTTAATAATTAAGGTATTTAAAAGTGCTGACACTGACCAACTAATCAATGAAAATCGTAAATACTTTCAAAAGCTTGTTCGTGTTCAACTGAAATCGACTCGTAAGACTTCTAATGAATTTTACTTAGTTGGATTTGGCTTTAAAGATATTATTAAATGATTGCTAACTTTGGAAAATGGATCCTCGACAACTTAGAAGCTTGGGGACGAGCCGTGATTTTCATTTCACAAACAATAGTTGCCTGCTTTAAGATCCCCTTTCGCTTCAATCTTTTCATGACTCAAATGTACCAAATCGGAGTCAACTCCACTTTAGTAATTGCACTAATTGGTTTGTTTACTGGGGCGGTTCTTGCCGTACAAGCTGAGTATACCCTCTCACAGTTTGGAGCAACTGCTTATACTGGATCGGCGGTAGCACTTAGTTTGATTCGCGAACTTGGACCCGTACTTACTGCCCTGATGATTATCGGAAGAGCCGGATCAGCGATTACTGCCGAAATTGGAATTATGAAAATCACTGAGCAAGTTGATGCCTTACGATCGATGGCAGTGGATCCAATTCGTTACCTTATGGTTCCAAGATTACTTGCGGGATTAGTAGCCGTACCGATGTTAACTGGAATCTTTATTGTTGTTGGAATCTTTGGCGGTTACGTTGTTTCCGTAGGCCTACTAGGCTTGGCTTCAGGGACATATATTAACGTAATGACTGATGCCGTCACAAGCTTTGATGTTTATTCTGGATTTATTAAATCTTTTTTCTTTGGATTTATTTTTGCTTGGGTTGCTTGTTACAAAGGCTTCACTTCTGGCTTTGGTGCCGTTGGAGTGAACAAAGCGACAACACAATCTGTAGTCACCGCATCGGTTGCAGTATTAGTTATTGATTATTTTATCACTACTTTTCTTACTCAAATCTAATGATCAGTATTCAAAACGTTTCCAAAAGTTTTGGTATGCAACACGTTCTTCGAAACGTATCACTAGAAATCAATGATAATGAAACTGTTGCGGTTGTTGGTCCAAGCGGGGTCGGCAAATCAGTACTACTTAAACTAATTATGGGCATCTTTGCAGTTGACCATGGCCAAATTCTTATTGCTGGAGATAATATTACAACGGCCCGCAGTGAAGCTGAAAAAAATGTAATTAGATCAAAGATGGGAATTCTTTTCCAATCAGCGGCATTATTTGACTCCTTAAATGTTTATCAAAACATTACTTTTCCGCTTGTCGAACGCACCGGATATGCGATGGCTGAAATTCAAGAGCGAGCACAGGAAGTTATCAAATCGCTAAGCCTACAAAGGTATCTCAAGTCACTTCCTCAAGAATTATCAATTGGCATTAGAAAGCGTGTGGGTATTGCTCGCGCCTTAATCTGTGAGCCAAAAATATTTTTATTTGACGAACCAAACACGGGACTAGATCCAATCGATGGCCGAGAAGTTTACGATTTAATTACAGAATGTCAGAAAAGCTGGAAGTTTGCTGGTATGGTAATTAGTCATGAAATACCAGAGGTCTTTCAGGTAAGTGATCGAGTTGCAATGTTATTAAACGGACAAATAGAACAAGTAGGAACACCAGAAGAATTAATTTCTTCTACTAACCCTGCTGTTCAACAATTTATACAAGGAAAAATAGATGGACCAATTAAAATCCAATAGTGTTAGTGAGCAAGCTACTTACCAACCAAAACGTAAGTTCACTTTAGAAATAGTCGTTGGACTATTTAGTTTAGTCGCACTAGTCGCCGCCGGATACCTATGTGTCAACTTGGGTGGATTAGATCTAAACTCAGCTAATAACTATTATCTCAAAGCTGAATTCAACGATGTTTCTGGACTTAAGAATGGGGCTTCCGTTGAGATTTCTGGAGTTAAGATTGGCGAAGTCACACAGATTGATTTAGCAGAATCAAAAGCTCAGGCAATCATTACGCTTAAATTAATCAATGAAGTTCAAATTCAAGATGACGACATTGCCATGATTCGAACAAAAGGTATCATCGGAGATCGGTATGTAAAGTTTTCTAGAGGCGCATCAGAATCCTACCTAAAACCAGGCGCAACTATTTACGAGACGGAATCTGTTGTCGATCTTGAAGATATTATTGGCAAATTCGTCCATAATTTTGGTGGCGAAGATAAACCAGCAGAGGAAACTCCTAAAGCAGAAAGCTTATTACAATAATTTTTACTAATAATAATTAACTATGAAACGCCAATTAATTCTTGTCATACTATCACTATTATTTTCTAGCGTTATCTTAGCGGAAACAGAATCTCCGCAAGTCACCGTCAAGAATACCATCAGCAAAGTTGTTACAGCATTTCAGACTAAGGAATTTCCATCACCCGAAGCACGCCAAGCTGCAGTGCTAAAGATTGTTAATGATGTCTTTGATTTTGAGGAGATGGCTAAAAGATCACTTGGAGCTACGTGGTCAAAATATTCGGTAGAAGATCAAAATAATTTCGTGACAGCTTTTGCTGATTTCCTTGCCAAGACCTACCTAAATCGCATCGAAAATGTTTCTGAAGAAATGGTTTCTGTGGATTCGGAACAAGTTCGTGATGATAAAGCACTTGTTAAAACAAAGGTCCGCCTTAAAGAAAGTCAATTTCCAATTGATTACAAAATGCATTTAGAAAACGATGCTTGGTTTGTATACGATGTTGTCATCGAAAATGTCGGTCTAGTAGCAAATTATCGCAATGAATTTGCTAGCATTTTACGAAATGAAGACCTTGCTGGCCTAACCGCGAAGCTAAAAGTAAAAACTGCTTCTCTCAAATAATATTTATTGGGGAAGAGGCTCAGTCTTCCCCAGTAAAAGGTTTTTTCTCTTCCTCAAAATATACCCTCTGCGAGATAACTTCAGAGTCTTTTCTAACTTTGCAAATGAAGCAAGATTAGCTAGCATATCCTCATGTTAAACAACTTCATACTTGAAAATTTCATTAATCCAATTACGGTGTCTCTTTACTCATTATTAGTTGGTAGCTTTTTGACTGCTTGCATTTATCGCATTCCCTATGGTCGACCAAAAGGCCTGGAAAGTCTGGAGGCCGACGAAGTAGAGCTAGAAAAAGAATTAGCTGCTTCTAATGATAAAATTAGTATTTTTAAACCAGTAAGATCCTTCTGTCCTAATTGTAAGAATTTGATCGCTTGGTGGCAAAACATTCCCGTATTAAGTTGGTTTCTACTTCGTGGTAAATGCTACAGTTGCAAAACTCCGATTTCTTTTAGATATCCAGCTGTTGAACTACTGAGCTTAGCTTTTGGTTTATTATGCTATTACCAATTTGATTCTTGGACGGCACTAATTATCTATCTCTTTTGCTGTAGCCTTATTGTGATTAGCTTTATTGATATTGATTACTATATTATCCCAAATGTAATCAGCTATCCTGGGATGGTGATTGGTCTTGCGCTCTCTGGATTTAATCAATATTTCCATATCTTTGAAAAACCTCTAGCAGCAAATTTAACAGCAAGCCTTCTTGGTCTAGCTGGGGGATTATTTCTCTGGTTAATTTCTGAGCTATATTATCTTTTACGAAAAAAAGTAGGTTTAGGGTTTGGGGATGTGAAATTAATGGCCATGGCCGGATTGTTTTTTGGTCCAAGTCATGCGATTCAAGCAATTTTTTTAGGTTCTTTTGCTGGCTCCATTCTTGGAATCGGGCTAATTCTCTTAACAAAAAAAGGCTCTCAATACCCTCTTCCCTTTGGTCCATACTTAGCACTGGGAATTGTACTTTCAATCTTTACTAATGTGAACTTAATGGAGTATTTTGTAATACGATGAAAGCTACATTACTTACTATCTTATTGCTAATTCCCCTAAATCTCTTAGCTCAGGTTTATACTTGGACTGATGATACTGGTAAAATACATTACAGCACAAAAAAAGCAGATCCGACGGCGATAGTTGCGGAGCTTCCCGAGCTAACTAAGGGAGAAGTTCCTCCTCCCGCTGAGAACCTTACCTGCTTTACTCATGGCGGAATTGACTGCATGATTGGAGCCGATGAAGATGGATCGGTTGTCTGTAAGGATGGCGAGAAAAACTCAATCGAGCGTTACCTTTTTAATTGTAAAGAATCAAAGATTACCTTAGAGAATATTGGAGAAGTTTCTAAAGAAGGAGATTTTCCAATCTATGTCAGAAACAAATCTGGTGTGAAGGCCAAAAAAGTAAAGATTGAATATCAAGTAAATGCTGATACCAAAGCAAATTTAACTGGCCCGGCAGAGATTGCTCCTTTTGAACTCGCCGAATATTTATTACCTGCAATTTATTTTATCGATGGAAAAAGTCGACCAGAGAAAAAAGCTGTAAAGGTAGCTTGCGAAAACTGTCCCTAATTAGCAGAAACATTTTCTACTCTAAGACTCATCGCCCTTGGTTCTGGCATTACGAACCCAACGATAACCTATAAGTGCAAGTACTAACATAAATGTGATTGGGATAAACCAAGCCAGTCCAGCAAAGCCGGAAAACTTTGGCTTAGCATTTAACTCTGAACCAAATTCAGTCTCTAGGTTTCGAATCACTGTTTCTTTTGTTTGACCCTGATCTAAATCTACTAAAATCTTCTTTTTCAAATCTTCCGCTTTAGAACTTGGGCAGTCAGAAAGTGCCCGACCCGGACAAAAAGGGCTCAAAAACTCCTGATAAACCTCTTCTGCTATTTGCTTAGATTCCACTTTGGTGTCAGCTAGTAGCAGATTGCTAATCAGTAAAATATTTACAACAAAAAAAATCGCTTTAATTAACTCTTTCATCATATAAATTATAACCTCAGTTTTGGAGAAGAAAGTGTAACGAGAAAGCTGAAGTGCTTGAATTGATTGGAAAATATTTCATTTTTCAATCTATGTAAATTGCTAGGGAAAGAAATATTTTTATTCGTAGCTGATGTAGCATATCAGCCATGTTGCGCCATAGCATAAAATGCGACGGGGGGAGAGACTGAAAATATTTCTTTCTACCGCAATTTCAAGTAGTTAGGCTTTCGTAATAACTTGCTTATCAAATCTGAGGTTTATAGTCTTGTTAGAAAATCACTCAATTCTTACAATGATAAGTCTAACCTGCATAAATCGCAAATTTATAGTTATGACAAAAAGCAATTTCTGAATATTAAAAGTTAGTTTTGAGATTTTTGTCTTAACTATATGATTTTATTTTCCCTCAAGGGGATAATAAGCCCCAAAAAGTAATACCCTACGGAAATTACTTTTTGGACTTACTATACTAAATACATCTTAGGAAATGCGAAGTACCTAGTTAAATTAGCAGGTTTGCAACTAATCAAATTATGTCGACAACAAATTCTAATATTACAGTTGGCCAAAACTTTGCCAACCGCTTTAAAATCATTAAATGCCTAGGGGTTGGTGGCATGGGAGAAGTCTATCTGGCAACTGACCAACTACTAAGCAATAGTCAAATTGCCCTTAAGTTTCTAAATCAAGAACTTTCTAAAGATCAAAAACAAGTCGATCGTTTCCTACGAGAGGTCTTACTGACAAGAAAAGTAAGTCACATGAATGTTGTTAAAACATTTGACGCTAGCATTCTAGATAATCAACTGTATTTTGTAATGGAATACGTTGATGGTGATAGTTTAAAAGATGTCATTCAAGATAAAAAAATCCCGGTCCTTGATGGCATCAACTACCTCAAGCAAATTGCCCAAGGACTAGAAGCTATCCATCAAGCAGAGATTATTCATCGCGATCTAAAACCAGCAAATATTATGTTGCAAACAAATGGGCAAATTAAGATTGCTGACTTTGGAATTGCCCGTCCGGATAGTTCTGAATTAACCAGTCATGATGAAGTTATCGGCAGTAGCCATTTCATGTCTCCCGAAGCTTGGAAAGGTAATAACATAACCTATAAAACTGACATCTACTCCCTGGGAATTATTGCCTTTCAAATCTTCACTGGACAACTTCCATATGACGGTGGAACTTCCGCACAAATTATGTTTAAACATTTAGAAGGCAATGTTCCCAGTGCCCGCGAGTTAAATCCCGAGATTTCGGCTTGGTTAAATAATTTAATTTTAGACTTATTATCCGCCAATCCGGAATTACGCCCTGAGCTATCACAAGTAATTGCAATATTAGAATCTGATGGCGTTCGTAAAAGAGCAGCTACTAAAACAAATCTCACTGTTCCTGAAAACATCGTGGATCCAACCGGCTATGTAAGTGAAAGTATTGGGAGACCCGAAGAATTATCTAGTATTTGGGATCCAAATTCAAATATAGTTAGCAATAAAAATAAAACCTTAGCAAATCCAAATTTTGGTAAAAAAAACTTAGAAGAACGTACAATCAAAGGTCAATTGAAAAAAATTCTTGGTCGACTTACGGCCAAAAAATCTAACTCTAAGACTAGTGTTAATAGCGGAAGTCACTGGATCCAATTTATGCTGTTTCTAGGGATCTCTGGCGTATTGTGGGTCTTTGCTTTTCCAATTATCGAACCAATACTGAGTAGTTTTTTAGGCGTAACAAATAACCCGACAAGTAGCTCAATTCGCTTGCTTCTTAATAGTCTTGTTGTGTCAGCACTTGTAGCTTGGCCAATTTTAATTATTGATACCCTTTTTAACTCAATTACCGAGGCATTAAAAAAACATTTAAAGCTAATGGCAATTAGTTTTTGTTTGGTCATTGCTCTAACTGCATTTTATGCTTTTCGCTTTAATAGCTTAGTTGACGGTGATAAAATAATCACCATTAAATCTCTGCTTTATGCCTTACAACAAGCCCATCCAAAAGTATTAATTAACTTATTAGAAACTGGTTTGCTTTTACCAGTCGCCAGTTATTTCGAGGTTTTTAAAACAGCGACACTGCCGGCATTTCGTGAATTACAAATCTCTACAACTCTAGCGATTATTCCGTTCTATTCTTGTCTGCTGATTTACATTACAGCATTTGCTTACCTTGTACGTGATAGCTTTAGAGAGGTCTATCAACAATTCAAAAATCTTTTCTTACTTCCTTGTCTCTGGCTATTAATTTATGGGCTAGAAATACTTATTTACTTGTATCTGCAGTCGATTAATTCCAAGTTAATTACTCGAGTTGAGTTTGATTATGGACTAATAATATTTAATCTTTCAGAGTATCAAATATACTGTAGTATTCTAAACTGGCTAAGCTTAATTTTACTCTTGAAATTTATCCTGCCGTTACTAAGGATAAATAAAACTTTTTAGAATCTGAGGTAACCAAGGTTGGTAACTGACCTGTGAATTTACTCGGCACTCGAGCAAAGCAAAAATAGCTTTTTGTTACTGAATCATAAAGTGCCGATAATATTTCGCCAAATTTATTTCCAGATTCGTCCAGTAAATTACAATCACTAACTCCTAAATCTTTGGTGTCCGTTGTAGTATGAAAAGTTAAAATCTTAGCTGGTAATTTGCCTAACGCTATAACTCGCTCAACTACTTCTTGTCCTGCATAACAGCCTTTAGTATTGGAAATTGCCCCAGTAATACCAGACTCAGGGAACAGGCTATCAACCCGAACCTCTTCTGGAAATTCAGGTAAAGCCTGCTGCAAACGATAAAGTTTAAATCCATCAGGATCTAACTCTGGGTAGTTCGCTAAATATTTTAGTGGATCGTGGTTACTTAATAATAAATTTAACTTTAAGTACGGATCAGAAATATAGATTGAATCAGTTATTTGTTCATATGTAACTGATTCACTAAGCGCTGTTACAAAACATTCACTAGAAATATCTTTAACTTCCACCCGATCGGCCACAATAAAACAACAGAGATCTTGCTTGATTTGCTCGGCATTCCCAGCCAAGGCAAAAACTAAAAACTCCTGAGCTGACCTACGATAAACCCTAAACAGAGCTTTGGTCTTTCCCTGTGGATTAAGACAAGCGGCTAGCAGAGACTTCCGTTCCGCTAAGCGTTTTAAATCATTGGTTAGTCTTGCTTGCAAATATCTCTCAGAGTCTTTTCCAGAGACTTGAAAAACAACAGGACTAGGAAAACGATGAAAGAATTCAGTGATCATTTAATCATGGTTCCAATGCGGTTTAGCTTATTAATATTAAAATAAACCATTTGAGCCTGACCTTTAATCAGCTTTATTGGCAAATAAGGATTGTGCCAAAAACGAGAATCTTTAGATTGGTCGCGATTATCGCCCAGAACAAGAACATGATCGGCTGGTACTTTGTAGGGTCCAAAATTGCCAAGTCCACCATCAGTCCAAACAGCATAAGGCTCAATTAGTTCTTTCCCATCAATAAAAACTTTTCCTGATAAAACTTCCAGTTTTTCCCCAGGAAGTCCAATCACACGCTTGATAATGTTTTTATCAGATTCGTCCTCGTTCGTTGTCTCTTCATTATCAACTCGAGTAAAAACTACGATATCCCCTCGTTTGGGCTGTCGAAAAACATAGAGCGAGTCGCGAATTAGCGGAAGGGGTGGCCGAATAGCATAATTAAATTTTGTTACCAAAATATGGTCACCAATCTGTAATGTTGGGAGCATTGAACCTGAAGGAATTTTATATGCTTCAACAACAGAGGCTCTAAGAGCGAGTGCGATCAGAATAAAAATGATAAAAGTCTTGATGAAAGAATCTTTTTTCTTAACTATAACCGGAGGATTTTCTACTTGGTCCATATATTACTTTAGTTTTAGGCGCTAGGAAAATTGTAAGAGGCACTAAATGAGCTTCTAGTATTTAGTTAGACAATAACCTCTACAATATTAGTACAATATACCCTATAATTAGTAAAAGGCGGGGGTTAAAGAGCATGGAATCAATCAGTATCTTCGAAATGATCAAAGTTGGCCTGGGGCCTTCTAGCTCACATACCATGGGTCCTTGGATAGCAGCTGAACTATTTCTAAAAAAACTAACCGAACAAAATCAGCTACAAAATGTTAATGAGATCTTTGTGTATTGCTATGGATCTCTTGCTAAAACTGGACTTGGGCATGGCACCGACCAAGCTGTCCTTTTAGGATTGAGTGGTGAAAGTTTACAGCTAATCAATCCAGCAGAAATTCCAATAAAAATAAAATTAATTAAGGAAGCAGGTAAAATACATCTGAGTGCGCAACATGAAATTATGTTTGATTACTCCAAACATTTAATTTTAGAAAAAAGCATTAGTCTTCCTTTTCATGCTAATGGTTTAAGCTTCCAAGCGATCATAAATGACGGGGAAATTATCGAAGAGAAATACTACTCACTGGGCGGTGGCTTTGTGGCAACCGAAGAAACAAATACAATTTCGAATTACTGTGTCCTTACTCCATACCCCTGTCACAAGGGTGTGCAGATCTTAAAACACTGCAAAAATTTACAAATCAGTATCTCCGACTTAATTTACCTTAACGAAGAATCTTGGCGAACAAAATCAGAAATTGACAGCCAGGCATTATTACTCTGGCAAGAAATTAAGACTTGCGTCTATCGTGGTATACAACAAACGGGAATTCTGCCCGGGGGATTAAATGTTAAACGAAGGGCTGCAGAAATTAATAATAAACTACTACTTAATAAAAATTACTCTAACCAAGAAGAATGGTTGCAATCGATTAAAAGCGGCGATGCTAGTTTTAATACAATAAATAAATGGGTAACTTGTTTTGCTTTAGCAGTGAATGAAGAGAATGCTTCCTTTGGTCGAGTTGTTACTGCCCCAACAAATGGAGCAGCTGGAGTTATCCCTGCTGTATTATTATATGCTTTTTGTTTCACACCAAATTTTACGGAAGATAAAGTCATTCGTTTCATTATAACTGCGGGACTAATAGCTACAATTTTCAAAAAGAATGCAACGATTAGTGCGGCCATGGGCGGTTGCCAAGCCGAGATTGGTGTTTCATCTTCCATGGCGGCAGCAGCATTAACAGAATGTCTTGGTGGAACTCCCGAACAAGTTTTAATGGCGGCGGAGATTGCCATGGAACATCATCTGGGACTAACTTGCGATCCGGTAGCCGGATTGGTACAAATTCCTTGTATTGAAAGAAACTCGATGGGTGCAATTAAAGCAATTACTGCCAGCAATATTGCTCTAGAAAGCGACCCAGCTTTTGCTAAAATAAGCCTTGATGAGGTTATTAAAACTATGTGGGAGACAGCAAAAGACATGCACAGCCGCTATAAAGAAACTTCCGAGGGAGGACTAGCGATAATTTCAGTAAATATTACAGAATGTTAAACTAAATCAATTTTATGGGACGCTAGTTTAAAAATGCATTATTTAATTCCATATTAAACAAATTCAAACTATACTTTCATTGCATAGTAATTAGTAATTAGTTCAAAAACTTTGTGATGTTAGATGTCTCCTCCACCCCCAGAGTAAATCCTCTTGAAATTCAAGATCTGCTAAAGACTTATTTTAATGGGAGCTCACCACTTAAATTTTCTTATCAGCAAGAAAGTGGCGCGCTTTTTCTTTACTTTCGCGGAACCAGCAATCTTAATCTTTTAGAAACAGCGACGAAACTTGTTGGCAATCATGGTATTCAAAAAACTCATTCCTTTTTTGAAGATGATATCTCTACTCATTATCGCACACAATTAAACGGTGATAATTTTAATTTGGCAAATGAAACTTTTTTTCGACTTCGTCGAAATCAAAAGGCAGTGACACGTAGCGCAACTTCTCATGAAGCAAAAAGTCGTGCTCATGCTTATTACAAACCTGGGCGGCAATTAGATAGTAAGCTACTTTTCCAAGCCGTAGATACAACAATCCCTTTTGGTGCCATTTATTTTGGTGCAAAAATTTTAGCTATTAAATCGACCAATGGGTTTAGTCATAGCCTAACTCTACGGGTTCCTGCCTATCAAGAAAATAAGCTGCTCTTTGATAACTGGGCTAAAATAATTGAAGATAAATTTCAAATCTTATTAATTTTGCGCGATGAGAACTTAAGTCGCCTAGTAGATCATAAGATGTCCTTGCTAGCTGATGAAAAATTTATGGTCTATGAGCCAAGCTGTGTCCGCAAAGCAATTGCCCTAATCCATGGAATTCAACCTCCCAAAGTAGAAATTCCAGATATTACAAAAATTGTTTGCCGTGATCTAACAGATAAAAAATTTATTACAATTGATCATTCCTTTAATGTAATTGATAAAGAAGATGCTTTTTGCTTGGAAGACCTACCAGGAGGAGGAAGAAAAGTGATTATTTCCACCACTGATGTCTCTTGGGTTTTTAAGATCCAAGACCCAATCTTTGATTACGCCAAACAAGCTGGTACTACCTATTACTCTTCTTCGATGACGATTCCAATTCTGGGAGAAGAGATTACTCGGGCAACTAGTTTTGATAAAGGTGAAATCCGAATTTCTTGGTGTGCGGAAGTAGTCTTTGATTCCAAAAATAAATTAATCAGCAAATCGCATTTTTTAGGCAAAGTCAGTACATCTGCTGAATATGACTACTCAACAGCAGATCAAATCTTTAAGAATCCTGACTCCCCAGAGTATCAATATTTTGCAAATCTTCTTATTGCCTCTAACGCGCTTGCTAACTTAATGTCTGCTGGGAAATTTAAAGTAACTAAATCTTCTAGCTCTCCCGCACAAGAAGTTGTCTCAAATTTAAATAGTTATGCCAAAAGATACTTTGCAAGCTACTTAGCAAGTCAAGGTCCAGTGATTCAAAGAGTTCAAGGTCTTACAAAAAACTGGATGAAGCTTTTAAAATTTAAAATTAATGCAACTTTCCGACAGTGTTTAAAATCTGAAGAACTGGAGTTAGTTCTTCGTAAAGAGATCGCGCAAAAGCTAAAAAAAGATAACGTCTATCCTGTAAAACTCAAACAACTAACACAACCAAAGGTGATCATGGGAATTTTAAAAAATCTATTGGAACTTGGTTATGAAGATCTTGCTCATGAAATTATTACCATGCACCACGATAAATCAAGACTTAGTCTTAATCCACTTGGAAATAATGCTTCCCAAAGCGAATACTATGCCGATATTAAAGGACGTAGCCTGTCCGGAATAGTCAATCAATTCCTACTACGTGGATTACTGAGCAAAGAGATTAACTTTAGTCGCAGTGAACTAAAGAAACTAACTGATCAAGCCAACTTATCGGAGAGTGTTACTCAAGAAAAATATGTTCAATTAAATATGTTAGAGTACCACCGACATTGGCTAGGGATGGTTGGACAGACACTTGATTGCCAAGTCGTCCGCAAAACTCCTCGTCGTAATTATGTAAAAGTGGTTGGCATGAGAAGTTGGGGATTACTTCATTCCGATCCGAAAACTCTAGCTAGCCTAGAAGTTGGTGACATTGTTAGAGGAAAACTTACTGGCTATCATGTTAAAGCTAGAGCCTATTTATTAGGACTTAATAAGCAACCTTAAACTTTTAAATCTTTTATTCAGACTCTATCTTAAACGCTTCCGGATCGATTTGTTCCACTTTTTTATTCTCGGGACTAACTACCACAGTAAGTTTTTTCAAATAATCCTGAAAGCCAACAGCGGCTTCGGGGGTTAAGCCTCTGACATCCCCGTAAGTGTGAGATTCCACGTTAGCGTTGGAGACATGTAAATTATATAAGCCAAAAATTAAATCTAAGAACTTACGATCTAAATAGACATCACGAATAGAGGTGATTGGAAAAAGTCCTCTTTGTTTTAGAAAAACACCTTCAGTAATTACTAAGTTAGAATCTTCAATTGAGTAGTGATAAGTACTGCGATAAATAATTTCGTAAATTAATTTTAAGAGACAAACCAGAGCTCCAATTATGATCACACCAATACATAATAGATAAGTAAAATTATTAAAGCTATTCCAAGCGACACTCTGATCAACCACTGGCAAACGCAGCAGAATTCGAATTGCAAAAGCCAAATACACCGCATACCAGAGAAAAATATTACGCAAAATCATGCGAACTGATTGTGAAAAAGTCTCTTTTAGATTGATTTGTTTGCGACTGGTACTAAGTTCTTCTAGATCTGCTAGCATAATGATTAGTAATGAAAAATATAGTAAACCCAAGAATGAATTTCCGAAAAACTTTTTCGGAATTCATGTTGAGTTTACTATATTTGTTGTTTTTAGGCATTCAAACCTGGGTTAACCAGGATTTGAAAAGCCGATAAATATTGATTTCTTCAAAATCAATATTTAAACGCTAAAGCCCAAACCTCAAAAAATAATTTCTTTAACGGAAATCGTTTTTTGGGTTCTTTATAGATTAATCTGATATCGCTATTTTTCAGACTTGGTTTGTGATAGTGATTCTAAGTTATTTGTTGGTGACTGTCCAAGATAATCGCTAATTATTAATTAGGGTGCATTAAATGCCATCCTATCTAATAACTACACCCGATTTGTACTAAGCGATATTAAAAATTAATATTTTTGAATCCCTCGCGTAGAGAAAAATAAACTCAATCACGAAGAAAATAAAAATGTGACTTACTACCTTTCAAACTGTTTAGTAAAATAAAACTGAACTGGTAGATCTACTTAGGATTTACAACTCGCCCGATAAATAAAATCATTCCAGAAGCCTTATCTTTTATAGCAAAAAGGAAGGGATGATCGGCACGAAAGAGAGGACTCGGTTTCTCGATTACGGCACTCTTTGGCATCATTATTGTGGCAGTAGCTGCGGCTGCCTCTGTCCCAGTTTCATTAATTTCTAAGAATGCTTTGTGTAGAACTTTAGAAATATATAAAGCATGTTCCTTACCCGTGATGCCATCAAACTCTGCTTGTTCAGAAAAGGCTTTAGACATGCCCATTTGCGCTAAAGACTTACTTAAATCAAAATCAGACTCAATTTTTATCTTAGGAAAAACTACTTGAACTTCTCGTGGCTTAAGGCTCATTTGCCATTTATCCAATTTATAATTTGTAAGATCTGCTTCTAGTTGTGCTAAGCCATCCTGATTCTTAGGTAAAAATACTAACAATGATAAATCATTTCCCTGATAAAGCATTTCCAAAACCTGCAACTCAGCTGACTCATGATATCCAAAGGAATCTGTCAATTTCATCAGTGGAACTTGCCTTTCCTCCTTACTATTTAAATAAAAGCTACCATCACTTGTAATTTCGGGATTAAAAGGAAGCGCCCAGTTGCCTTTAAAATAAATTGCATTTACTAAAATTAGTCTAGTTAGTGGATCTAAGTCCTTAGGTATTAAATCTTTAATTTTATTTTCAGTCTTTGCTTCTACCCACTGATTAATTTCCAAACGTGATTCTTCAGTTTTATTTTGATAATCAAGTCCCTTTACATCAACACCGTAATTATTTTTGATTAGTGAAAGATACCCAGGAAGAATTGGAAACTTTATTTGGGGCCATAAAGAATTAGCAATTCGTAATTGCACTTGCCCTTTTTTTTCAATGGCATTTAAACCAGATTGCAAATTGGCAAAGGCTAAATGAAGCTCTGTTTGATCTAAGGGGAATTTTAAAACTTGGGACATTTCTTTCGCAGTACTTCCCCGCGCCCCGGCATAGGTCATCGCCAGAGCCGTAGAGATACTATAAGGAGAAAATAATAAATTACCCTTCTCCGTCTGTAACTCCTTGTATAACTCAAGGGCAAATTGGCTACTACTATGGGTTAAATTTGGAACTTCGGCCGTTGCCCGAAAACCAATAACCGCGCTGAGGCAACTGATAATTAATAATAGGTTTCTAATCATAGATATTTTAAGTAAAGAATTTCAAATTGCTAATTATAGAAAGTCCAAAAAGTAATTTACGTAAGGAAATTACTTTTTGGAGCTTTCTATCCCCCGGAGGGATAATAAAATTATATAGTTATGACAAAAAACAACTCAATCTATTTGATTTTTACGTAATTTATTTTTTGTCATCACTATATTCCAAGCTCCTGAATATATTAGAAAACTTCCTAATTCATCAATAGCAATACTATTATTTCCGAATGATCATTTTATTTACTTGAATCAAAAGAGAAAGTTCTATAGACTGGTTTGTATAACAAACTAGTATGGAGGTTTTATGGTATCAGACACACAAATACAAAAAGCAATCGAAGATTTAAACGCTATCCGACGCACAATCGATAACGTGGACAATCGAAACGTTACAAATAAGCAGGTTCAAAGAAGTGCTTTGAAGACTGGGTTAAATATCCAAACTTGGGCACTTGCTTCCGCTGGGCTACTCACCTTTGTGGAGCTATTTGCTGGCAACATTAACACGTTGAACCTACTTAATTCGGCAACCTATGAAAACATGCGCATTCCTGGGTTACTAAATTGTGGTTTCGCTTTAGTGCTAATTTTTGCGGCAATTTACTTTGTGATTTTTAGATCAGCAAAAGATGCTGACCGTGATTTCAATGACTACTTGGCTAGGAATTTTCAATATCTTAACAACTTAAATTTTGGATCAGACCTATTCCTTAAGTTCGTCGTATTTTCAATTTTAATTTTCGCAGAAAAGCCAGAATGGATCGCACCGATGTTCTTACTATTTATTGCGGACTACTTATTACAAGGTAGATTCTTCAAACTTCCGCTTAGAGCGGGATTAACCTTGGGTGTCGCTTGTCTATTAGGAGGCCTAATACAATTTGCTGTAGGTTCTCCGCTATTAGTTTACCCTGGGACAGCGTTCTGTCTTGCCGGACTTTGTTCGATTGGATATCTGCGACATGAAATAAAATCAATCGAAGCAAAAATTCAACTTGAGAACAAAGAGGCTTAAGATGAAACCAAGTGAATTAATTGACTTGAACCCGATTCTAACAGATCGGGTTCGACTCGCCATCATGACAACTCTTTACGCCAGTGAAGATCCAGTGGAATTTAACTCTCTGCTAGATACTCTAGATCTTACTAAAGGGAATCTGTCTAGTCACATCAGAAAGTTAGAAGAAGTGGGCTTTGTTGAAGTCACCAAAGAATTTGTTGACCGTAAACCAAAAACTACTTACCTCTGTACTGCTGAAGGCAAAAAAGAATTGTTAAGTTATTTAAATACTTTAGAAAACTTACTTTCAAAAATTACCAAACAATAACTTTATTAATAATTGAGTCAGTATGAGCAATTACGAAAACTATACTTCAACAAAATGGAAAGAACATTTTGACAATAATAAAAAATATATAGCTAGTTTTTTAGAAAGGAAAGATCTTAGGCTCTCCTCGGAAGAACTAGCAATTATTAGCTCTTCAATTCAACAATTTCAATTGGGTGAGAGCTCCGAGGGTGCCAACCTCAAAAGACTAGCCAAGCAACAATCACTTCTTCTAAACGATCCTGAATACTATTTTGCAATGGAAGCATTTATTGGCGAGGAAAACGATCATAGCTTAATTCTTAAACACCTAATGCTTGGAAATCAAATACCCGAACTAACAAATTGCTGGTTAGATCAAGCCTTTAGAACTATTCGTAAACTTGCTGGGCTAGAACTTCAAATCATAACACTCCTAGCTGCGGAAATTATAGCAGTGCCGTATTACCAGGCCTTAGCAAGGGCTACAGTGAATCCATATCTCAAAGATATCTGCAAGAAAATCTTAAATGACGAAGCCACTCACTTAAGCTTTCAAACATATAATCTTTTCCTTCTAAGAAATAATAAAACTAACTTTTATCGGTGCGTGATGATTAGATTTCAGAAACTTTTACTATTAGTCAGTTGCTTGGTTGTCTGGACGGAGCATAGAAAAGTACTACAAGCCGGTGAGTTAAATTTAGGTAATTTTATTAGATTAGCTTTTAAGGAGCTAAAAAATATCAATCACAATTTAAGACAGCTTCTATCTCAAGATAGTCGTTTTTCCCAATCAATAAATTTCATTAAGGCTAATTAAATGACAAATTCAAAACATAGTGATCAGACTGACTTGATAGATCCATTGAATACACTTCCAAAAGAACAACTCCAGTGGAGACTTATACGAAGCTATTACAAGCCTCTATTCCTCACTTTCAGCTATTTATCACTTAAGTTACTTATAGCAACTATTATCATAATGGTTTTTTCTAATAGTGAGCATGGCATGGCTAACTCAAACTTAGAGTTACTCTTGAGTGCCGCGGCAAAATGTATTTCGACTGTTGTCGTAATTGCTTTGTCTTGCCTCACCTCCCTATCAATTGGCTTAATTTTTGCTGGTAAAATTATCCATATCTCTCAAAATATCAAAGGACGTATCTGGTTAGCTATCTTTTTTTCAACTATCTGGAATATTCAATTTTTATTTTTTCTCCTAATAACGATGGAGGGGCTTTCAATTACAACAGGTAATTATAACCAACTTTTTCCAAGCCTAGGTATTTACTTAGGCTTTCTAACTCTCTGGACCACACCATTCTTCTACCTTGGATTTACAGATCTTAATCACAGAAATCAAGATCGTCTAAAATTTACTTATCTTATTCCAGTAATTATTATTCTAAGTTGCACGGCACTTATGTTTTATTCGATATCACTTAATGAAGACTTTCTGATATTATTTATTATTCAGCTTTTCTGCACACCTTTAATATTTATGATTCTAGTCCTCTGTATCACAAAAGTAAGACTTAAGTTACAAAGACCTAATAATGTAAAAACATTATGTAATCTTGAAAATTAGTTTTTTATACTATGTAGGACATTTAACTTCTGCCAAATCTTACCAGAGAGTCCAGTAGTTAAACCTTCGATCTCATCCACCGAATCAAGGACGGTTGGATCGTCTAGGTGTTGCAAGTAAAGCGCTGCTAGCTTTCCAACAAGCGATAACATCTCACTACAATAACTTAAGTAACGACCAAGTTGAAATTGGTCTAAGGGGAGTTTCGGTGATGAAGCTGTAGAAATTAATTTAGGTTGAAGTCTTTCGGGATCTTTCGTTAATTGATGCATGTCAATTACATGGGCAATAGATCGTAAAACGTGCAAAGATTTTAAAGCTCGGGATCTTTTAATGCGTTCTTCAAAAGTAACCAAAAAGAAAATTCCAATCCCCACTAAGACAACATCATTCATGCCTGACTCTAAGACTTGAATAAATTCAAAGAAGTGAAACTGTTCGGGCAGTTTTGCAGCAAAGAAGAGACCAATAATTCCAAATAGCAGAAGTGCAATTAGCAAGTATGTAACAATTCTTATCCAAAGAATGGGGCGATCTAGTTCCAAAATTTTAGCATTTAAATCTTGTGCTGTTGATAACAGAGACTTTGATACCTGCTCTAGCCCGGAATCAGGGAAGCGTTCATGAATTCGCTCCGATAAAATACGAATTGTTTCAATTATTGCTTTTGGATCTAATTGAGAATTGGCTTTATTTTCCACAGAAATTATTCTTCATCATCAAATTCGACTGGCTGCCAATCGCCCCCTGGCTCTCTCTCCCAAAATGTTCCAATTGGTTCTTCCAAGATTTTTTTAATAGATGGATCTTGATCAAGAAAGAAATTTAGTGAACAGACCGTAAAATGACTTAGATCATCAACGTAATCTTCATCTTCTTCACCGCTCCAAAAATGCCAGCCTGAATCATACTCGTTATTAATTTCAGTTCGGAAAGCATAACAAACAGGACTGGCTTCATCACCAAGTACCATCCCAGAAGCTAAAACTAGTGGCGCCATTTTGGCAAAAGTTTCATCGATTGAGTCTTTAGACATTAGGATTCTCCTATAGAGTTGTTCAAATTATGAACAAAAATATACACTACATAGTTGTATAAACGAAATACCATACAGGTATCAATGTATTTAATTTACTATTTTAGGAAGGGTGTTACTAGAGTAATTATTTATTAATACTACGCGTCAAATTCAGATTTTTTACCGAAAACAACAGTGTGACAATCAATCACCGTGTTTCCACTTTCCATATCAATGATTGTGGATACGAAAATTGCTGGGTCAAAAGATCTTCTTTTAATAAGTTCAACTTTTTCTTTGGATGTTAAATTTAAGTAAGCTTTAATTGTAAAGTTAATTTCGACTAAAACTTCACCTGGTTGGTCATTAATAATATTTGTAATCATCCCGTAGATTGGGTAGGTCTCACCAATTTTCACACTTCCCGGCTCTACGCTTAATCCGTATTTTGATAAGAAATTTTCATTATTCATAAATTACTCCTTGGGAGGTGAAAGCCTGGGAGGAAACTTACGTAACCTCCCAGGAGCTTAACTTTTTTGGTTTACATTGACTAGTCAGTAATATCGAAGGAATTGCTTCTACAGTTGCCTGAGATTTATTGTCACAGTCCTGAAAGTTGCTGATGAAAAAGCCAAGATTTGCATGTAGGGCGAGGCGTACGAGCGAGAAAAACGGAGGCAACCTAGCAGGTTATCGAGTATTTTCGAGCGAGTAGAACGATGCAATACATGTAAAGGTTGGCTTTTT
>JBGSMD010000066.1:0-2716 GCA_041740355.1 Bdellovibrionota bacterium | reverse complement strand
CGGCTTAATTCAGGTGCGATCGCCACTGGCAAAATCCAAACCAATCTAAATTTATTGTGGTCAGGTTTACTGCTTGCCGTCTCAATCCCCAAAGCACAATATTTTTTTACAAATTCATTGGCGATCGCATTTTCAATAGTTAACCCATCATCAATGTCACTGCCAAGAATTTCTATGTAATCGACATTGGCATTTTTTCTATCGCTGTTTTGCCTGAGGATTGCAGGCATCCAAGCAAAACCGTTACTGATATGGTCAGCTAAATCGTTAACCGTACCTGATCGCTTTTGCCAATATTCAGCTTTTGTAATTTTCCAAAACTCATTCGATCCCTGTGGCAGTTTGTTAATAATGCCTGAGACGTTGGCAGTATAGAAGAATTTGAGGTTAGTGGACTTCATACGACAGTCCCTCCTAGCTCTTTGCAAAGTTGGCTGAACCGCTCAGCCTCGTAGAGCGTCAAATTCCCTCGCTGATTTGCTATCCTGCCTAAAAACTTGCGATCGCTCTCATATTTAGCTAAATCAAATAAGTCTGTAGCAATTATCTGGTGAGGTTTGTGGATGCTAGCAGTTGATATTTTATTGCTACAATTATCTGCCTGATATGCTTGAAGCTCTATCCTGTCTAGGTTATGGCGATTCTGATAGCACTTTTTATCATTTGCTATATTGCCTGTACTTTGATAAGTTTGTACACTATACTGAGATAAATCCCTAAGATTTATTTGGCTAGAAGTAACACAATTACGGTAAATAGTATTAAAATGCAATGAAACCCCCTGCTCTATTAGAGCGGTGAAGCTCACTTAGATAGTCGCTCGCCAAAGTTCGTATCTAAAGTGAATGGTTAATAAGTTGAATAAGCTCGACTCTCAGGTATTGATATATCTGGGAGTTTTGCTTTTAAGCAGCTTGTTTAAGTGCTGACATTACTGACTCTCTTATAAAAGTTCTAGGCTTTTTACCTACCTTGCTAGCGTAATTTTTCAATTCTGTAAGTTCACTTGGCTTTAATCTTACGCTGACGGTGATTCGGGTTTCCTTTTGCATGGTTCCGTTGTTTTTTCTATCGGATGTCCTTAAAGTAACACAAATTCACAAATAAAAGATCAAATTTTTCCGTAAAATTGTCTATTTCTCTTAACAGCCTTTAATTTTATCTTGGTATTAGTACAGTCTTACTAAAGTTCAGCTATTGAACTGTCCTAAATCAGATTTGCAATTAATAGCAAGTATAGCAAGTATAAAAAGTATTTAATAAAGCTAAGAGACTTGTATACCAGTCATCATAGTACCATCATGTTGTTGTGATGATAACAACAAGCAGTGCTTTTTATAACTGCTACATTAGTTAAAAATTTGTAACGTGTGTGTACATCATGTACGCAATATACAAATATAAAATGTCCGCAGTTTTAGCTTTTTAGTAAAAACTGCGGACATTTTATATTTCCTTTTATTCGCATCTAAAACTTACTTAACCCTTTTCCAAAATCCCCTTGCGATAGGTTCCCAAACCTGATTAGGATAATCTTTCAATCCTCTCTCAATATCACGTTTAGCGTTCTTGGTATTGGGATTCGATTTTGTATATTCAAGCATCTCTTTAGTAGTCAGTTCAGCACCTACGACATAGGGATCAGTTCCCAGATTAGGAATATTTCTAACTTCTGGCACAGACTCAACTAAACTACCCTTAGTTAATCTTTGCTCTTGTAGCTGTAGCTTTCGCTCTAAAGTAGCAACTAAACTATCAAATAAACTTTCAAGTCTATTTATGCGATCGCTTTCTGAATTAGCCTGACCACTGAGAGAATTAGCAATCAGGCTTTCAAGCTTTCCCAATCTTTCTTCCAGTCCTATCAAATCATCCTGAGTAAGATAGCTATTTTTATCAGTTGATATGTCGCTTTCTAGATATTGCTTTAACCCTCGTTCTAATAGGTCTTCTACTAGAGTATTCATTGTTATTTTTCTATCAGTTGATAGATTTTTAATCTCGTTATGTAAATCTTCTCTAACCCTTGCGTTTAGCTGCTTATCAGACATGATTTTAATTTAATGTGATATCAGATGATAGCTTATATTGATAGCTATTGATAGCAATAATATTTAGTTTGAGAGATTGTAATAGACATTAATTTCATATCAAATTTAAGCAATAGATAGAAGTCATTTCTAAAAGGACTTCTATCAGTTTTTATCAGTTGATACTTTTGACCCGTTGCGGACTGAGCAAAAACATTAAATCGCTGAACACCTTACACCATATAGATTACAAGGTTTATTTTTTAGTATCTGTACCTAATTTCTTGGACTAGAACCGTAATAGTTTTTTAGGTCAGTTTGGCGATCGCTAATCTGATTTTTCTACTAAACAATTGTTTGGCGATCGCTAATTTAGTTCACCATAGTGAACAATTGTTCAGTGAAGATAAAAATCTAGTCCGACATGTCGGACTAACATCCTTAAAATCTTCCTTCAGACACCCCAATCTACTAGACCATGGTTTAGTAGAATCTCCAGTTACTACAATCCCAGAAAAGCAACTTAAAACAGTTTGAATCGAAGTATTACACCTTAATGAACCATGGTTCAGTAGATCGGCAAGTTTACTTGACAATTGTCCAGTAGATTTTCATTACCAACAAATTGGCGGGTAAATTTTCGTTTTCTACTGACCAGTGGGTCAGTAACTTTGCCAAAATCACAT
>JBGSMD010000065.1:0-26043 GCA_041740355.1 Bdellovibrionota bacterium | reverse complement strand
GTTAGTAAATTGAATAGAGTCATTACGGCTAATGCAAATCTTGGTTTTATCCAAGTTTGCATAGCTAAAAACAACATTAATAGTGAGTTCAAGCAAAATCGTTAATCATTTAAAGTAATTTATTTATTGGACTCACTATAAATAACCTCAATTTGCTGATTAAGAAATTGAAGGCTTATTGATTTTATTGCTTAACACAATTGGAGCTCCAAAGGCGAAAAAAATACCCCCTAGGAATATCAAGAAAACTGGTGAGAAAAATATCTGCACCATAGAATTGATTATGGCTCCATCGGGATTATAAGTTAGATATAGCAATGGGACGGACCTTCCCTCGACTAGTCTTTTTTGAAAAATTACTTGACGTTGAGACCCTGTATTATCTTGAAAACTCACGAAAGAATAGTATTGATTTGAATCGATCCTCCGAGTCCTTTGTACAGATTGCACATATCCTACTGTTGAGATGCCATTAGTTTTGTATTCAACGACTTTGGCCAAGAAGATGACACCCAAGACTGCCGACAGGACACCAATCATGCCAACGACTAGCCCAAACCAAAGGCTATTATTCAACCCAGAAACAGTATTCAAAATATTTCGAAACGTATTAGCTATTACACTATAGTCCATAAGAGTTCAACCTCAACCAATAAACTGATTATATACTAGGCGATATTGAGAATTACTGTTTTCAATTCGATCGCCTAGTATATCAAGTGCGAAGCACTTGCCGCGACCCAAGGGGGCGCAAAGGTTTAAATGCTTATCCTATAAGCATTTAAACTGGGAAAAACAAATATACTAAAACACGATATTCAGAAAAAGCAGGATGCTTTTTTCCAAGCCGTTCGGTAAAATCTAATGTGTTTTAGTATATATGATTTTAATATCCCTCTGGGGGATAGTAAACCTCAAAAAATAATTACTTACGTAATTTATTTCTTGAACTTACTATATTTATTATTTTTTGATGCACAAAATTCTAGGGCGATTAAGTTTGAAGGACCAGCGTCCCAGACCAAAGTTTCTCCAAAAAATCACTATAAGTATAGATAACAATATTATCAGCCGTTATTCGCGAGACATCTTCCATTGAAACAACAATGCGATTGTTAAACTTTGGTTGTTCAATTAGTAGTTCTTTCAGTCCCTTGAGGTGCTTTGGTAAAATCTTGGTGCTAGATTTAATTTCAATTGCCAAACTTAGTTCCTCAATAACCAAATCGACCTCAGCGCCAGAAGCTAATTTCCAATAACATAAATCATGATATTGCTTCTGATAACTGTTCCAAGCTCTAATCTCATTGATAATTACATTTTCAAAACTTTTCCCAAAAAGTTCCGATCCGGGTAACATATTAAATCTTTTAGCTAGAAAATTAACTACTCCAACATTTGCAAAATAAAACTTAGGGGCATTAATGATTTTGCGTTTTGGCTTTCGAGTATAGGCTGGTAAATAAAACCCTTGTAGCGTATCGGTTAAGATTTCATAGTAATTTTTAGCGGTGGCACTCTTCACTCCACAATCTGACGAAATATTTGTATAGTCTACAATTTCAGAATCACAAATTGCCGCTGCTCTTAGAAAATCTGAAAAGGTTGGTAAATTTCGGACTAGTGCTTCAGCATAGATTTCTTCTTTCAAATAGTCGGCAACATAACTTTCCAGTAAGTCTCGATAATTTTCAGCTAAATAATGATTAGGAATATTTCCACGATTACATAACTTAACGATATCTTTACTGTCTCCTAATTCTGAGTAACTAAGACCAAACAGCTCATAACGTAATGCTCGTCCTCCAAGAAGATTAGCTTGTCCGCGTTTTAATTTTCTAGCACTCGAGCCACAGAGAGCAAAGACTATTTTTTTCTCTTCAATCAGTCGATGAACCTCATCAAGCATCAAGGGGACTTTTTGCACCTCATCAATAATCACAAACGAGCGATCAGGCAAAAGCTTAAGTTCTTGATAGAGAAGTTCGGGACTATTGGAATACTTAATAAATTTCTTAGAATCTAAAAGGTCGATGTAGATTGACTCTGGAAATGTCTTCTTTAGCAAATAGGTTTTGCCAATTTGTCGTGGGCCCCAGAGGAAAAAGGATTGTTCAGTATTAGAGAGCTTAAGGTTTCTTGAAAACTGCATTTCAAAATCTCGCGACATATTAAAATGCTATTGTAATATATCCGCAGTGAGTTTTTCAAGCATTTTATTATTTAAGCAAAAAGATAATATTACTAGCTACTTAGACTGAAAAATAAAATATGTTTGTACTAAGGCTAAACGTTTAGCTAGATTAACACCTTTCCTTCCATATACTTAGGTATCGGAACATTAAACAAATCCAACACAGTTGGTGCCAAGTCGGCGATGTGTGGATTATTTAATTCCTTCTTCTGATTAACAAAAAGAATTCCCGGAATTAATTTTGGATCGACGTGATGGTCCCCACTCCAAGCTTTTAGGTTGTCAGTGAATATTTCTTCTTCCACTGTTCCAGTCACGGAATCCCAAGAAACTCGAAAACCTGGGTAATAACCAATGATTAAATCTGGCGCATCTTTAGCATAAATTCCCGTGTAGTGAACTACTGTGTCATAAACTTTACTTACCACTTCCGCGTTATCTTGTGGATCTCTTAGCTGCTCAATCTTAGTTGATAATTCTTGCTTAAGAAGTCTTGCTTCGTCCTCGGAAACAATTCCATTCACTTCCCGGCCTTTACGATTAATGTAGATTCCAGAAAGTCCGACGGCAAACGCTTTAGTTTTGCTCCAATCAACGTCCTGGAAATAATCTCGTCCCGGCTTAGCACCTTCTTTCAAAGCCAAATAACCATTTTGATACAACCAAGCATTAAGTCCGATGCAACGACGGAAAGATGCAAAGCCATGATCACTTAAAATTACAAAAGTATCTTTTGGATTTAGCTTAGACATAGTCTTACCAACAAGCTCATCCATCCGCTCGTACATTTTGGGAATTGTGTCTTTGAACTCGTCGCCCTCAAGCGGTGAAGGGTGATTTGGATCCATGTAACGCCAAAACATGTGCTGAATTCGGTCACTGGCATCAAACACACAACAACATAAACCTTCCCGAGTTTTACTTAAAGTTTCAAAAAACATCTTCTCACGCTCATTATGAGTTAAATAGGCCTGCTCTAGAAAAGCACTGTCATTAAGTGCTAATTCATTTCGTCCCCAAGTATCTTCTAACATACCTAATGTTCCAAAGAGTCCTTGGCTCTTGGCAATCCAGTTAGAAAAATAAATTGGTTGAGAAATTGGAAGTGCTGGATTACTTGGATCAACGTTAATTGGGGAAATATAAACGGAACATTCTGGCTGTGAAGCACGCAGACAAAATCTGGCGATACCAAAAATTTTCTTACCAAATTTTACTGAAATCCAATCGGATAACTTTCCTAGTTCCAGAGAAAACTTATCATTCCCGATTTGAAAATCAGCTAGTGTTGTACTCTTCGGTGTAACCGTAAAATTTAATTTTAAATTCTGGCTAGGGTTTGCGGCATCTGGGGGGCCAACTAAAACACCATGGTAAGTATCACCTATTTTCTCTAAAGAATTGACTTCTCCACCTATGATCCCATCAGAACTAGCTTCGTGGTGACCAGGATCGCTTGTAAAAAAAGAAAATGTCCCTTGAGTTCCACGAAGATCCGGAGTGCACATTGCTGACAGAATGTTACCAGCAAATTTTTCTGGTGGGTATGAAATTGGAACACGAATAATATTGGAGAAAATCCCACGGTCGCCTAAAATCTTCCAAAAAGGTTTGGATTTACGAAGCAGCTTAACTTCAGCCCGTTCACCACGCTTAACCTTAAAAGGTCCAAAGCGAAAATACTTCATCACTGACGTTGTTTCCGTTGAAGAAAGAAGCGGCAAACAGTAACGCTTATCACGAGTTAAGAAGTCAAAAATATTATGTGCTCCCGGATTAACTCCAGTTTGAAAAGTTGACCAGGCAACGGGAGAAAGCGAAGGTAAAGTTGTTCCTAATCGGGAATAAGCTCCCTCATCTTTTAACTTTTGAAAATTAGGAAGGCGGCCCTCTGCCATGTACTTCTCCACTAGCTTTGGCTCTAATCCATCCAGGCCCATTATTACAACACGTCTAGCTCTGGCCTTTTTAGAAATTCCTTTTTTGCGAAACTTTCTAAGCAGTAATTGCAATGGCCAGAAAAGAATTGTTAAAACTGCAAGCCCGATAGTTAGAATAAAAACAAAGGCTGAGCCTAAAAAAGCAAAGCCGGCGCCAGGTCCAATATAAGCATGTGCAAAAGCAGGAATCAGAGCTTGCTGTAATAAGTAGACAAAGAGCAAAAGCCTAGATAATTTATTTTTATTCATGATTTAAGTTTAAGATCAAAGTCTACTATAAACCTCAGGCTTGAATAAGCCAGCTACTGCGAAAGTCTAGCTACTTGAAATTGCGTTGGAAAGAAAAAATTTCAGTCTCGCTGATGTGCTACATCAGCTGCGAATAAAACTTTTTCTTTCCTTAGCAATTTACATTGATTGAAAAAATAAATATTTTTCAATCAATTCAAGCACTTCTACTTTCTCGTAACGCTTTCTTATCCAAACCTGAGGTTATAAGGAAGTTAATAGAATCCCATAAATCGTCCTGTTCCTCAAGCTCGTTACATTTCTTGCAGAATAAAGAAATAATTTGAAATACTTATAGGAAGATCTGCTCGTAGCAAATAAATTTTTTTTGTGGATATTTAAGTCGAAATAAATATACCTGAAAAAATAGGACAGATACTGTATTTTGAAACTTAAAATCTTAATAAAAGACTATTAATTAGGTCTTTTCCTTAAATTTCTAGGCGCAGAGGGAGTAAGCACCTCTAGTGCCCCAGAAATTGAAATTTGAGAAATAGAAATTGCACCCTTTGTCGAGTAAAGCACTATAAAATCAAGACTTTCTGGAGTACTTGATTCGCTACGAAATTTAAAGTTTTTGGCGATCTCAACTGCGACTCCCCCTTCCGGTGTAACAAATACACTGTAGGTCCCAGCTTTCAGATCAACATCCAACTTGAAGCGATAAGACTTTCCAGCAAGATAACTAAGAGCACTTAAAGCTCTGTACACTCCGGCATCCCTAACATCAATTTTTCCTTCAGGATTAAATCTAACTATTGCTGACACTTGAGTAAAACCAACTACTTCGTCTTCTGACAAGCCCATCACTCCATCAATGTTATTTGCTGAAGGAGTGGCAGACCATTCTACAGTGAATGAACCTGACTGTGATTGTGGCAGCGAAAGATTGGTAAAACTTGGCTTACTAACTATTAGTCCCGCAGCAACATTAGACACTATGACATCAGAATTCGGAACTCCTGCTTTAATAGCAATCGCACTAACCTCTGTTGTTTTAGTAAGACTGATTGGTGTTAAGTATTGCAAAGAACTACTTGTCGGAGTTGATCCATCAAGCGTATAGAAAATTTTAGCACCAGCAGTTGATACCGCAATACTCACTTGCGTAGCTCCTGCAAGTGATAAACTACTTGAGGTAATCACTGGATCTGCCACTTTAAAGATGTAATTAGCTGTTGATATGTAGGAGTTATCAACCCCAGTTGCAGTGCAAAGTGCCTTAACTGTTGTGTTTTGTGACAATGAAAAAGGACTGGCATAGAGCGTGCTCGAAGTAGTAGGCGTACTTCCGTTTACAGTATAATAAATTTTATTATTAACCGTTGGACAACTTATACTGATGATCTTGGCGCTATCATAAGTATCACTACCAGGTGACAGTACAGGAGTTCGAGCCCTATTCGACGTATCTTCTGACCAGATCTCATCTAGGAATTCATCTGTCGGAAACTTAGGAAAGTTCGGACTTTTTGGCCAATCAGTAGTGTCTAAAACCCACTCACCTACTTCTGGATAAGTATAGGAATCTCGACGAGGTAGTGAATCAATTTTAGCTCCATTCATTACTTTATAGTAAGGTCTGTCGTCAGCTCCTTGATTGCTCTGTAATTTGCCTAATACATAACCACCATCAAAAGTAATGTTAGATACACTACCTTGGTTAGCACCGCCTTCTACAACTTCATTCCCGCCACCTTTGGGGTAAATAAAATTTTGATTTTTTTCACGGGCATTAATCCAAGAGTTTCTGATAATAGTATCTTTTAAACCACCATTAATTGCTGCTCTTCCTGAAATAAAAAACACAGAATCTTGGATCAATTCATTTTGAAACATCCAGCCACTAAACCCTAAGTGTTGAATTGTATCTTGATGAGCTTTATGGCCTATTGGAAGAAAATTTGGTGCCAGATAAATCCCGTCTAAGACAACACCCTGAAGATGCTTTTCTAATCCCTCAAAATTTTGAAGTTGCATTGGGTCGGTTGGATCTCCTTGAAATGACTTTCTCTTTACAAATTCAACAAACTCCCACTGCCTAGGATTACTTTCAACTTTCATGTCGCCAGCAACAGCAATATTTCCATTAATTAGCATTCTGGCAAATGCAAAACGAGTAGATGAAGTTACGCGAAGTTTACCATCAAGGATAAAACCAGCAAAACATATATTTCTAATAGCATTTAATCGCATACCATTAGAAATAGTAACAGTCCCCCAGCCATCGCGAGGAGCAATAGTGACACGCTTAGTCCACGTGGATTTACCAATTCCATTCATCATATTTGGAGATTGGCTTGAGCCCCCACCACCAATTAGAATCCCAGGTCTTACTAAAATTAGGACTCCGGCACTTACCTGTGCATCTGTCAGGGCATTAATCTTGTCAATGATTTGTTTCCAATCGGGATCCACTTCGATTCTGTTAGGCACAGATTCATCATACATATAAGGGGTTATTAATCCTGAAGTTTGGCCGGGCCATTTTGTTCCATTTGGTCCTAACGAGGGAGTTCTTATTGGGGTGGGTTCCGCTAATGTAGAAGAGACAAAAAGTACTATAAGTAAAACTTGGGATAAAAATTTCATGTTACACTTCTCATTAATTTAAATAAGCATTAATTTACTTATTACTTGCCCCTGTAATCACCGCTTTTAGTTGGCCACAAATTCTGCCTGAACAGAGTTTGCACTTTCCTTGCCACTGGAATTATACGCCCTGACCACCGCATAATACTTAGACCCAACTCTTAAATCAGACAGATTATAAGTAGTATTAAGTCCAGCATTCAAAGTCATTCCATAATTTCCAGAAGCAGTGCCAACTGAAACCTTATACCCTGCTAAATTGTTAATTGTAGATCCATTAGTATTGGTAGTGACTGGATCCCAATCTAACGTAACTGATACAAGTCCGATTGCTGATACAATAACATTTACTTCATCTACACTCACCAATCCAGTATTATCTGTTGCGCTGAATCTGAAAACGTAAGATCCAGCAACTAAATTACTTAAGGATAAAGTATTAGTTGTTTGCCCACTTAAACTTGCATTTGGCCCACTTACTTTTGTCCAACTACGACTTGCAATCGTTCCATCACTATCAGTTGCAGTCCCTGTTAAAGTAACTGAATTTAATGGAAGCTGAATACTCTTATCAGCACCAACATTAACTACTGGAGGATTATTTGGTATTCCAGCTGGAGAGACTACAACCTGTGACTCATCATTACTTACAGCCCCAACATTGTCAGTTGCACTAAATCTAAAAATATAAGTTCCAGCAATTAAATTACTCAAAGATAAAGTATTAGTCGTCTGTCCACTAAGTGTAGCATTAGGTCCACTGATTTTTATCCAACTACGACTCGCAATTATTCCATCACTGTCAGTCGCAATACCTGTCAGATTGACGGAACTTACTGGAAGCTGAATGCTCTGATCAGGACCCGCACTAACTAGGGGTAATTTATTTTCAATATTATCAATCTTTATATCTTTGATCATGTGACTTCCAGTCAAAGCATAATATCCCAAATGATTGAACTGCTTTAAGTTACTACGAAACAAGAAATCATTCGCTAAACTTAGGCGCTCACCACCTGCCTCTGTCACATAAACATCATACCTTTGTGTATTAATATTAATATCTAATTCTACTAAATACTCAGTGTTTGCCCTGTATCCATAAACTTGATTTGCGGAATATTCTTCTCCATTTCGGACATCCATATTACCTGCTTTATTAAATCTAACGATTACCCCTAAATCCTCAAAGCCCTTGGCAGTTCCATCAGATAATCCTGTAACAGCATCAATTAAGTTTGCCCGGGGACTTGTAATGTAACTTAATTTAAAAGCTGAAGTCTGTTCAGCAATTTGATGACTTTTCCAAACATTACTAGATTCTAATGATTGCACTGGTTTGATAACTGGGGAAGGAGAAGGAGTTGTTGTAGAACTATCAACTACTCTGAAGCTAACACTGTAAGGTGCCCCAGCATTTCCTTGTAAATCTTTTTTTGTATAAGGCGTTGCTGTTAACTTATAATTCCCAACTGTAAGTTCCTGACCATCAAAATTGCCACGACCGTTTTGGTATAAAGTATAAGGTGGGGAATTCTCAATTTTACTAACTTCATTTAGGGAGATCTTGGTACTACCTATTTTTATTGGAAAATTCGCTTGAAAACTAAGCTGCTTTGATTTAACAGAAGCCAAGCTAATTACTTGATCATTAGTAATATTAAATAAAACTTTCTTGGTAGTCGTATCAATTAAATCAAAGATTGAAGCATTTGATTTGCTTTGACTTTTCTCTAAATGAGCTAGTGCCATTTTACAAAGCATTTGTATCTCAGTTATTTGCGCTTTAAGCTTAGCAGATTTTGAGGCTTTCCCTGCCGCTAATAGTTCCTTGGCACGGAGGCTAAGTTTCTTATTTTGAGGTTTAAAAACTAATTGTCCGGATTCTTCGACAATATTGCCGTACTTAACTTTCTTACCTGCCACACAGTCATAAGTTTTAGAATTGTAACTGATAGTTGCAGTATTATCTAAGGTAGCAAGGATTAGGTTTCGATCAACGACAGGAGGATTTAACAGATTACTAGAGGGAATACCTAAAGAAAAAATTAATAAAACTACAAGCGCTACAATTAAAAAGAATTTAAGTTTATTCTGCATAACCACTCTGACTATATTAAAAACCTTAAATAATATTATGTCCTTTAAGCCTATTCATGTATATAAAAATATAATTTAAGTATCCTTGAGGTTTAATACTCGACTAGTAATCCTAATTACTTAATCGAAAAAGAATAGTTATTCTAAATAATACTGAATTTAATAGTGAGCTTTCCAGTGACAAGAATATTTTACATTCAACTTTCTAGATAGTTAAATTACAGATATCCAAAGCTCAAGTTTTAGTGAGGATTTTTTCTAATGTTTTTTGATTTATTGCCGAATATATCAACAGAATGAATTGGATTTCAAAATTAAGCTTTCAACTAACTGACCAAAAGGCATTTTCCCTAGTGGAACTTACTGTAACTGTAGCAATAGTTGGTATCATCGCGAGCCTAGCGGTAAGTCAATTTGAGGAATATCGAACCCGAGCAAACGATCTTATTTCGTTAAATCAGTTATTAATGGCAAGGACAGCAGTTGAAATCGTATCCTCAGAGAATCCAAATTCTTCTTTTGAGTATCAGTATTACGACGACTTACACGGTCAATTTGTGATTAATAACTCATTCATGGTGGACGGCCTGCCCGGATATGTGCATGTTGAAGATATTTACTTATCTGTGAGCGGTCGATCTAATCGTGAATATCTAATTAGTTCAACTCATAGGAAAGGAACTCTAGGAGCTTGGCCTGGTCCCCGAGGAAGGCTTATCCCAATGACATTAAGACATCATTTTCTTTCTATGACTGGCGAGATTATTTCAACCAATTCAGATAATTCTTTACAATGGCCAGTTAGTATAAGACGAAATTAACACTCAGTCCTAAAACATTAAAAGTATTCAAAGTTTATGTAGTGATGACTAAAAATCTATTGAAAATCTGGTATTAGAATGAGACTATTTTAAATACCCAAGCGACTCTAATTGGGAAATAGTTTCCTCATTTACTGAATCACCAGTTGCCGCTTTAACTTTTAAGCCTTCTGACTTTTGCAGCTCCGATTGAAACTCTGCTTGCAGTTGACTTAATAAAGCATCTTCTGTGATCGGTGATTTTTCCCAATAATCAGCAAATGCATCATATATAGCGATAGTGTTCTTTAAAGCATCTTCGGCATCAACATTTAGATCCTGCTCACGAGAACCGACCAATAACCTTTTGCCTTCATAGCTGGTAAATGATCGTTGATTATACTTTCTTTTTATCTCTGACATCACACCACCACGCCCCTGAGAATTAGCATCTTTTAAAAGCGAGACACTTTGATAATTTGCCGGTGGTGTTAACCCAACTAGCTCCAAAATTGTTGGAAACAGATCAATATTGCTCACTGCGTAATCCACAACTCTTTGCTGAATATTTTTACCAGTCTTAATAATCATGGGAATGTGCAACTCAGGATTAAACAATTCATTTCCGTGACTAATATTACCATGTTCCATAAATTGCTCGCCATGATCACCAACAATTACTATGATTGAATCTTCGTATAATTTTTTTTCTTTAAGATACGCAAAAAACTTCCCTAACCACTCATCCATAAAAGCTATCTCACCATCATATAGTCCAATTTTACGTTGCATTTCAGCATCGTAATCATTCGCTTTTAGTGGGCCTTTAAAGACACGCGCATATTTATCTGGTGGTGTGTAAGGTTCGTGCGGATCAAGGTAATGTAAGTAAAGAAAGAATGGATCTTCTTTGGAAGTCATTTGCTCGATGGCTTTTATCCCCGACTCAGTTAGCACGTCGGCCTGCTCTCTCTCTAGATATTCAAACTTGTCATAACCCTGATTAAATCCAAATGTATCAGTAATCCAAGGATTGGTGCTAATGGCATGAGTTTGATACCCCTGAGCTTTTAAGATTTCTGGCAACGTTAGAACCGATTCGCTCAGTTTGGAAACATTAGTCGTCGCCTCTTCGCGACTATTGGGAGGCATAAAATTATGGGATTTAGGATACAGGCCACTCCACATTCCAGCGACAGAAGGAGGTGTCCAAGGAACTGCAGTTATTGCATTTTTAAAAAATAGATTTTCTTTAGCGAACTGATCAATATTAGGACTGGTATTGCGTTCATATCCATACACCCCAAGATGATCGGCGCGAAGGGTATCAAGCATTAAAAAAATCACATTTGGCTTTTTACTTTTAAATAACTGGCAGGAGCTAAGCGACAGGCAACAAGAGATAAATGCTAAAAACAAAAAATTTCTAATAATTATCTTTAAAATCATATCTTACTTTATTTTTAAATTTTTATTAAGAACTATCAAAACACTAAGTTAGATAGCTTCTAGCTTCAATTTACTTTGGTCCAAAAGGATCGAACTACATATAGCCTAAAGTTTCGAGTTGTTTAATTTCCTCTGGGCTTCGTTTTTCTTCCGATCGTGAACCGTTAGCATCGCCTTGGGAACTTAAAAAATCTTCCACTATTGGTTTAATCTTATCAAAATCTCCTGGATAGATATTCTTCTGATCATTTAACTCAGCAGGGTCCTCTTTCAAATTATGCAATTGCCAACTCTGCTCTTCCTTATCATGAATTACTTTAAATTCATCTTTTTTAACACCAGCTTTAAATGCTTTAATTCTAGATTTAAAATCGACTTCAAATTTAATATCACGATCAGGTCGCAACTTTCGCTCCCCTGTTATCGCATCAAGTAAAGAAATTCCTGTAAAATTGAACTTTGGCTTTGCCCGATCAAGGTTCATTAATGTAGGTAAAATATCCATAGTAGAAACATTTTCACTGATCACTCGTGGGCCTAAGTATTTTGGTAGTGACACTATTAATGGAACATGAACTAACTCATCATATAGTGTTACAGTATGTCCGATCTGTCCGTGCTCTAAGAATTCCTCTCCGTGATCAGCGGTTAAAACTACGATCGTATTTTCAATTAAGCCGGTCTCTTTTAAGTAATCCAATACCTTCCCAATATAGAAATCAGTATAAGCTATTTCTTCATGATAAAGATTAATTAGATATTCAATATCATCAGAATTTAAACTTGGGATCATTTCGCGAAGAGTTCGAACATACATCCCTGAAGTCAATTTGCCTTTATAATGTGAGCTGCGATCAAATTCCTTGTGATGCTGAAAAGTATAATGAGGATCAAAGTAATGTAAAAACATAAAAAAGTTTTTATTATCTTTTTTAGCTTGGTGATCCCGCAACCACCTGATCCCTTGCTTTGAAACTAACTCCGAAGTAATCGCATCATGCACATCTCCCTTAAATGGCATAACATTGTAAGTATCAAATCCTTGTCCAAATCCTTTTTTTGAGGAGAGGAAAGTATGGCTAACTTTTCCCACCGTTTTATATCCACGTTCCTTAAAAATCTCAGCCATTGTTAGCTGCTTGTCGCTAAGATTATCATCTAGACCACGTAAGTTATGCTGAGAGGGCAGTTTTCCGGTAAAAATCCCCGCAACTGAAGGTTTTGTCCAAGGAGCAGTGGAATAAGCATTTTCAAAGCGAATGCCAGATTGTGCTAATTTAGCAATATTAGGTGAGTTTTTTAAATCAGGATTATAAGCCTCTAAGTGTTTAGCCCCTAAAGTATCCACAACTATTAACAAAACATTTAAATCTTTAAGATCAGGAACTTGGGCGGTGCGCTGACAGCTTCCAGCTAAAACAAGCAAACAGGATAACAAAACAAGAGATACTTTATGTAGCATTTTCTATAAACCTCACTAATCTTTTTGGGAGAAACTATACTTGATGCTAAGCTAAGGAGCAACTTTACTCCAACAAATCTCTGCTATAAAATAAAATAAGCAAAAACAAGGTAGCAAATCAATAATATTGCCTTTCTACTAAATTTAAGCGAGAAATTGATGAACTTAGAACATTAGGATATACGTAAAGGATGATTACTTATCTAGAACAACTTGAAGCCGAAAGTATCTATATTATGCGCGAAGTGGCAGCTCAGTTTGAGCGGCCTGTCATGCTTTATTCTGTGGGCAAGGACTCTTCTGTATTACTTCACTTAGCCAAGAAAGCATTCTTCCCTGGCAAAATCCCTTTTCCATTAATGCACATTGATACCGGATTTAAATTTGATGAGATGTACAAATTTCGCGACGAGTACACTAAATCTATTGGGGCTGAACTACTAGTTTATCGGAACGAAGAAGCTATCGCTAATAATACTAATCCTTATGATCTTGGGACTCAAAAGTGCTGTGGACTCTTAAAAACCAAAGCACTACTTGATGGACTAAAAAAATATAATTTTGATGCTGCCATGGGTGGCGCTCGTCGTGACGAAGAACGCTCGCGGGCGAAAGAAAGAGTTTTTTCATTCCGTGATCGTTTTGGACAGTGGGAACCAAGGAGCCAACGCCCCGAACTTTGGAATTTATATAACGGGAAAGTCGCTCAGGGCGAATCGATTCGTGTCTTCCCAATTTCCAACTGGACCGAGCTTGATGTCTGGCATTATATTCACCTTGAGCAGATCCCAATTGTTCCCCTTTACTTTGCTAAGAAAAGGGAAGTTGTGGTGCGAGGAGAACAATTAATCCCTGTGAATCTTGCGGCTAAGATTCTACCAGGAGAAAAAGCGGAAGAAGTTCTCTGTCGTTTTAGAACATTGGGCTGTTCACCATGTACCGGAGCAATTCGCTCCGAAGCTAATAGCATTGAAGATATTATTGCCGAAATGATGACTGCTAGAACATCAGAGCGAGCAACTAGAATTATTGACCATGATCGCGATGGATCGATGGAGATGAAAAAACGAGAGGGTTATTTTTAGATGTCAGACCAAAATATTATTAAATTTCTTGAAGACTCGGCCAAGTGTTCGATGTTGCGTTTCTCAACTGCGGGTTCTGTTGATGACGGAAAATCAACACTAATTGGTCGACTGCTCCATGATTCTAAAAACATCTATGAAGATCAATTAGATTCCCTAATGAAACGTTCCGTAAAACGGGGAAAGGAATCTTTGGAATTGGCTCTGGTCACAGACGGTCTTAAAGCCGAACAAGAACAAGGAATTACAATTGATGTAGCGTATCGCTATTTTTCAACTCCTAAAAGAAAATTTATCCTAGCCGATACTCCAGGTCATGAGCAGTATACACGAAACATGGCGACAGGAGCATCTACTGCCGATGTAACAATTATTTTAATTGATGCCCGCAAAGGAATCATTACTCAGACTCGTCGCCACTCATTTATAGCTTCACTAATGGGCGTTCCAAGATTATTAGTCGCTGTAAACAAAATGGACGTGGTCGATTATTCTCAAGAGACTTTTGAAAAGATTAAGACAGACTACATCGATTTTGCAGCGAAGTTAGGGATTCGCGATGTTCGCTTTATACCTGTCTCCGCCCTAGAAGGAGATAACATAGTGCTACCAAGTAAAAACATGCCTTGGTATCACGGAGAGACGCTAATCGAGTATCTCGAAAACGTTTATAACCAAGCTGATGCCAACTTAATTGATTTTCGATTTCCTGTTCAGTTCATCATAAATCCAGATGCAAGCTTTAGAGGTTATGCTGGAATGTTAAGTTCTGGTGTGATTCGGGTCGGCGAAGATATCCTGGCATTACCATCGATGAAGAAGAGTAGAGTCAAAACAATTGAACTGCACTCGGCAAGCAATAACCATCAGCTTAGCGAAGCTCGCGCTAATCAATCAGTAGTTATTACATTAGAAGATCAATTAGACGTTGGTCGAGGAAGCATGCTAGTTCGTCCAGGCAACGCTCCAAAAGTTGAAACTAATTTTGAAGCAATGGTGATTTGGATGTCCGAGCAAGCGCTTGATATCAACAAGCAATATTTTGTTAGACACACAATTAATGAAGCTCGAGTGCTAATTACGGAAGTAAAATATAAAGTTGATATTAATGCTCTAAGTCGTAAACCTGGCGGAGTTTTAGAACTAAATGAAATTGGCCGATTATCATTACACTCCACCGCTCCTCTTTTCTTGGATAGTTACCAAGCAAATCGTGGTACTGGTAATTTTATCTTAATTGATCCGGATACTTTTGCTACTGTTGCTGCTGGAATGATTATGGATCGCTCAAGCCAGGACTTAGAATTACTAGGAGCAGATCCGCAAAAGCCACGCTCGCAAAACCTGCACCACGAAAGTGGTTTAATTGAACGGAAGACACGAGAACAAAAATTTGGACATAGCGCCTCGACTTACTGGTTCACAGGTCTTTCTGGTTCAGGCAAATCAACGATTGCTAAAGCTTTTGAAAAAAAATTATTCGAAAACAATCGTCCCTGTTACCTGCTGGATGGAGACAACTTAAGAACAGGACTAAATAAAGACTTAGGATTCTCGGCCAAAGATCGTCAAGAGAACTTACGTCGAGTTGCTGAGGTTGCTAAATTATTCAACGAGGCTGGCATTAGCACAATCTGTGCATTTATTAGTCCGACGGTCCAAGATCGAGAGCAAGCTAGAGAAATTATTGGAGCAAATTCTTTTCGGGAGATCTATCTTTCAACACCACTTAATGTTTGCGAACAAAGAGATCCTCATCAACTTTACCAAAAAGCACGCCTTGGAGAAATTAAAAACTTCACTGGAATTAGCGCTCCTTATGAACCTCCAATTAAGCCTGACTTGATAATTGATACAAATAGATTAACAATTGAAGAAGCCGTTACCCTCTTACAGAAAATTACTACGTAGCCGAACTCATGTTAGATGATTTTTCTATCCCTCCGGGGGATAGAAAGCCCCAGAAAATATCTTCCTTACATAAATTACTTTTCGGACTGTCTATACTTACTCGAAGAATTGATCACCTTGGAAGTAACCGCAAATCGACAATACTTACTTTGCCCGACCGATGAATTGTGGCAGACTGCATTACTTTAGATTTAAAGATATTAATCCAAGTTCTTTCCTGCCAAGCAACCTTAGTCTTCAAATAATCTCCAAATGGAGCAAAGTATTGGGGCCGTTTTTTTAGGAATTGTTGCTCTACTAATAAATGTGTCACCCCATGTCTGTCTCTAAGTCGTTGCAGTGACAATAAAGAATTATCAAACAAAGCATCAATTAAATCATATGTCCGGCTCCGCATTTCTAATAAATATTTACTATGAAAAACTTGGTGCGTCTCCATCGTAACAAAGGCACCTTTGCCCGTAAAATATGGAACGGAATCAATCATTCCAATTGGCCAACCGGCAACTAATGATTTCGCAGGTAACTTCTCAATAAATTTATAAATATTTTGATTTGGGCGATACCCTGAATTGATGCGAAACCTAAACTCATAAATTCCGGAAAGATAAACAATCATTCCTAAACAAACAACTAAGCCAATAGAAGTAAAATATTTTGATTTAAAACTATAGGAAAATTGCACCAACAAGGCAGGAATCACTACCAAAGCTAGGACTGGTAATGTAATTAATGGATACCTTGATGGCATGTACAAATGTGGGAATAGCAGCTCTGCTAAATAATAAATTAGTACCATACTAACAAAAAGGGCGAAAAGTCTCTGCCAACAGACTGGAATCTTCGTCCTTTCCAGATAAAGTTTTCTAATTAATCCCAAACAGGCAAGGAGTAGTAGTGACCAAAAAAGAATCTGCCGGTCTCCATCATATCGAATCTTCTTTTGTCCTTTAGCTTTCAAAGATAATTGTGTTTTACTAAAGAGTTGTTTGTTAATTAAAAAAATCTTGTTAATTGAACGATAAATAATGCTTCCCAAAGGTCGATAGTTTATCCCTAGATCTTGTGGAGAGTAACGTCCACCTAACCCAGTCTCGGGATATTCACTTTGGTTTTTAATATATAAGCGATCCCCATATTTTTTACCGCCTAAGAGCATTGGTAATAGCAATATAAGCAAAACAATGCCTAGCATAAACAATTGGAACAACCGAAGCCTTAAGGTATAACGAGGCCAATTTCCTGTACCTAAAGCTGGCCAAAAACTAATTACTCCAAGGTAACAGGCCAACATTGCCCCAGCTGCTGGATAGAAAAGTGCTCCAAGGCAAGTGGCTATTAAATATAGCCGATGCCTATTATTCACAATCGCATAAAGCCCCAAGGCGATTACCACATACCCAAAAGAACGTGAAATGCTATCAGAAAAAATAAAATGTCGAACTAGATATGCCGTAGTAAAAAAGGCAGTTACCAATCCAGCTATTTTACCTGCAAGTACACGAGAACTCTCTGTTAGCAAATAAACAAATAAGATCGCTAAAATAATCGAGGTGCCTTTCCCGATTTGGATTGGTGTAAAAAAATGGGCTAAAGAGACGAAAGTAGTTTTTAATCCAAAAGGAATAATTGCTTCCAAATAATATTCAGCAATATAATTATTTTGAAAATATTCTTGTCCGAGAAAAGACCAATATGGAAAATTATGTTGAAGAGCGTCAGGGCGAACTTGATAATAATCAAGAATTAAACTGAGCCGCGTAGATATGGGCCCCCAAAGTGCTACTAATATGATACTTAATACGCCTAGATAGTAGGTCCATAAGTTTAAGGTTCTATATTTACCAAACATGTCCTTTAACTTTACATAGTTTATTGAAATTAGAAAGAAATTGTTACCAAAACCAGCTCATTGAATATTTTCAAAAATGGAAAAGTAGCTAGTTTGAACTATCCTAAAACCAATTAGGTATTAATAAACGGCTTGGAAAGATGTGTTTCAGATTATCAGTTTACTGAGGTTTTAGTATCGTAAATCCAGAAAATAATTTTCGTCAGGAATTACTTTTTGTCATAACTACATATTCTGGATTTCAATTACACCTAGGTAATTGATAGAACAAGTAAAAAATTAGCCTACTAGAAATATCCTAATGTCTTTAGCTTATTGATAGTTTTCTTATTCATCTTAATATCAACCTTTTCTGTTTCTCCGATGGCTCCTCGATCTAAAAGCTGATCAACTTCTGCCCCAATTTCAATTGATTTATTTGGGTAAACCAAAAATAGATCCTCCTGTGCTAAAGGATCATCGATCAGTTTAAAAAGTTCTTTTCTTTGTTGAGTTACTGAATCAATGTATAACCAATGATCTTGGTCGTGACCAGCTAAAAATAATTCACGGACATATTCCTTAGGCCCTAACAGTTGCGAGAAAGTAGTTCGTACTGTTGTGTAGCTAGCATCTTCAAAATAAGGAGTTAAAGACTTACCTTCCCAATATGACATGGATTTAGCTTGAGTAACATCAGCCAAGGTTGGTAAAACATCTATAGTATGCACCGGTTGCTTAACTCGAGCTGGATTTAAATTTCGATGATAAATAAACAAGGGGACACGAATCACTTCTGGAAAAAGATTTCGCCCATGGCCATAGTCACCATGATCGCCCAACTCTTCCCCATGATCAGAAAGAAAAACGACTAAAGAGTTATCCAAAACTCGATATTTCTCAAAAATTTCCTTGATGTGTTCATCCGCATAACGAATCTCGCTATCATAAGCGGCAATTTTTTGATTCGGATGAGTCTCATCAAACCATGGTTCTCGTTGATGATATGGAATATGGGGATCCATGTAATGCAAGTACAAGAAATGTCGCGTATTATCCAAATCAGGGAAATAACTTTCGGCAACTTGATTAATCTTTGGCGCACCTTCGTATGGAAAAGTTTGAAATCGATCGAAGCCTTCAATATAACCAATTTGATGATCAATGTTTAAATTATCAGCGACACCATAAGTCTTAAACCCACGCTCTTTCATCATCTCACCAAGTGTTAATAAGTTTGCAGGAATTTTATTAATAGAGAGATCTTGATAAGACTTATTTTGCATCTGCACTAAACGCTTCGTCGCCTGCATCCCCATTACAACACCATGCTGAGATGGATAAACCGACGTAAAGACAGAAGCCATAGCAGGAGCTGTTGTCGAACTAGCTGAAAATGCATTTTCAAAGACAACAGATTTACTTGCTAAACTGGAAAGAAACGGTGCGGTATCAACATCATAACCATAGAAAGGTAAATGATCGGCTCTTAAGGTATCAATGACCAAAAAGACTATGTTGTCAGTGGCAGGTAGAATAAAATTCGATTCAGGTATCGAGTTATTAGAAGTAACAAAACCTTTCTTCTCTGCTGTATTTGAATAAAAATATCCACCAGCAAGCAACAAAATTAATATCGTTAAAATAATTATTTTTTTCATCATAGAAAGACTTTGCAAGAAAGACAGAGAGCCTACTTTTGGGCTAATTTAGCTATGAAATCATATATCTTTAAATGTGTCTAATTTCATATCAGAAACAGAGGTATAAGTTGAAAAACTTAGATTTAAATGTTTTACTCTTTGAACTACGAAGACAGAATATTAGCCCAATGAAGTTTAAAACTAACAAAGAGAAAATCCTCTACACGTTACTATTCATAATCCAAATTTTATGGCTCACAACTATTAGCACATCTCGCTTTGTTGCTCCGGACGAAGGCTTTTATTTATTAGCAGCAGAACTGGTTACACAAGGGAGTAAACCTTATTTAGATTTTTTCTATCCACAAGCACCATATCAACCATATTTTATTGCTAGCTGGTTTCAACTTTTTGGTGCCAGCTGGTTAAGTGCTCGTTGGTTTTCAGCTATTATTTTTGCCCTTCTTGGCCTATTAGTTTTTGCGCGCTTAAGAAAAAGTTGTAGCTGGCCTGCCGCACTAGTAGGGTTACTCTTGCTGAACACCTCAACACTTACTTTGAATTGGCTTTTAACAATCAAAAACTATGGGCTTCCAACATTGTTTTTGTTTGCAAGTTATTATTTGTTAGTGTTTAGTCCTAATCGCTGGCGATACTTTTGGTCGGGCCTTTTTTTGGCTCTAGCTATTGGTTGCCGATCATATGTTGCTGTCTTAGCTCCTCTCTGTCTGCTAATTATATTTTTTCGGAATCGCCAACTTTTTATTCCCTTTCTAGTTGGTGGGATCATCGGCCTTACACCGATGCTGGCATTATTTTGTTTAGATCCAGGCAAATTTTGGTTTAATAATCTTGGCTATCATCTCCTAAGATCTGGATTAACCCCTACAAAAGCAATCGAACAGAAACTCCTAATTCTCCAAGGACTACTTGGACTTCGCCCCTCAATGAAATTTGTCAGCCTGCAAATCCCAATTTTACTCTGGATTTCAATTTTTTCATTAATCTTGATGGTAATTAAGCGATGTCGTTTTGATTGGTCAATTTTATTTATTACTGCCTTGTTAATCATTAGCTTAACACCGACCCCAACCCTAGTTCAATATTTCGTAATTCTTGTTCCTTTTTTAATTACAATTACAGTCTTACTAATAGATCAATTAAGAGTTATTAAATATGGCCCCATAATTTACGGTTCGGCAATACTCGTGTTAGGTTTAGCCTATAGTTGGAGATTTTCGACAGATCTATATTCTTTTATTGAAAGACCTAGTCAAGTAACGAGCTTTCGTGGTTCCTCACTCGTTCCACCACACACCATTGATCAGCTTGACCAGTTGGCCAAAAAAATTGCCGATAATAATCCTAAGAATGAAGAACTAGTTGCCATTTGGCCAGGGTACATATTCAATTCACAGGCAAACTTCGCCCCTGAAATTGCTAATAATTTTGGTTTTAATATTGCAAGAAAGCTTAGCCCGCAAGAACAAGATCGATTTAAAATTATCAGCCTAGCCAGACTCAAACAACGCGTACAATCGGGAGTCCCTTTACTGGTACTCAATCAGAGTGCTGCGCAAAAACTTATTTCTAGCAAAACACTATCAAAATACTATCATAAAGTTTTTTCAGATCATGATATGATTATCTATCGATTCGATCCAACAAAAGCAATCACACCAATCCTCTAAAATTTAGTCTTACAAACCTAAACCTTTTTTATTTCAACTGGATTTTTTGTGTCTCTCCAGTCAAATAGTGAACGTCAATCAAATCTCTGGAAACATCTGCGATAAAGGGAATCTTTCCCTCACCATCATAGTAGCTTTCAACTAAAACAGAATCTCTGTTTAGTTCATAGCCTAATCCATCTAGTGGGTAAGGTGGCAGTAAGTCCAATTCATAATATAGATTAGTGGCAACATCCACAAAGCTAGTTAGTCTCTCTTCTTCAATCTCAATATTTAAAGTAAGAAAAGGGCTTCGGATTACCTGCTCATAGGGCATCCCTTTAGAAATTTGTCGATAATCACCAAGCATGATGCCATTATCAGAAAGGAATATAACTTCAATGCCTAAACTATTAAGAGAATCTAAGAAGGGTATGATCTTCGAATCGATATAAGCGATGGACCTAGCTCTTTTACAAGCAACATCCTCTGCCTGGGCTTTATCCCTCCGCTTTAATTTCCGATAAGATTTCGGAGCATTTGGATCAAGCCTATTAAATTTTCTTGGTAACAAACTGCCAAACTTAGCACAACTCCACTCAAAGTTACTTGGTGTTTGGTAAGGGTAGTGCGGTGCAGTGAAATGTAAATACAAGACAAAATCATGATCTTTATTTTCTTGTACAAATGTATTAGCTAAACCTAGATAATAATCAGAGACATATTGACGAATCTGAGTCCAAGTTCCATTAATATTCATCAGGAAGTTAAACCAATTGTAAATCATCCGACCCTTATAAACAGCCCAAAGATCAAACTCAGACTTGTACTCACCATTATAAGAGTTGAGATATTTACCAATCATGCCAGTCTTAATCTCTGGCTTCTGTTCCTTAATAACCTCAAAGATAGTTTTCTTACTAAGTGGTGTCGTGTTTTTAGTTACACCATGATTCTGTGCGAACAAGCCCGTCATTAAAGTTGCGCGACTAGGGCAACAAAGAGGACAAGAATTAAAGGCTCGGTCCAGGTTCTTACCATTTTCCTCAAAGTATTTCTGAAGTTTTGGCATAAACCTCATGTCATCGGGCCTCATGTCGTCCATGGTAATTAGAACGAATTGCTTCTGTCCAAAAGCTACTGCTGGAAATAAGAATAAAAGAAATAAAAACTTAATCATGATTCCAATGTTTCATAATAGTAATTCCAAAAAGTAATTTCCGTTTGGAATTACTTTTTGGGGCTTACTATCCCCCAGATGGATAATAAAATCATATAGTTATGACAAAAAACACAAAACTAACTTTTAAAGATTAAGAAATTACTTTTTGTCATAACTACATAAAAACTCACTGACAACCTAGACTTACAATACTTTAGAAACTTTTTTTGGCTGTCAATCAATTTTCCTACTCAACTTGCTAATCGCTTTATGCAAAATTAGCAACATGCTAAGTTACCTTACCATGTGGAAAGATTTCTTCAAAAATAACTTTCATTACCTTACCTTAGCATTATCAATGCTAGCAAGCTTTGTATTAATGCTTAAGTATTTTTGGATTGCCGATGATGCCTTTATTTCATTTCGTTTTGCTAAAAATTTTGCCTTAGGGGAAGGACTACGATTTAACATTGCGAATGAAGTTCCTGTAGAGGGTTATAGTAATCTCTTGTGGGTTCTGGTGGCTGCTTTCTTTGAGTTTTTTGGGATTCCCAGTTATCAAATCGTTCCTTATTTATCAATGCCCTTAGGATTGATTCTTATTTGGAAAGTCTATGCTTCTGGCATTACATATTTTCAGTTATCCAAGGAAAGCGCCGCATTTGCTGCCTCTACAGTCGCTTTATGTCCGGCAATTATTATTTGGGGCTCTAGTGGCTTAGAACCAATACCTTTTGCGCTAATAATCTTTCTAGTCTTTGAATATTTATTTTTAAAAAAAGAAGCCAAGTTGGCGATGCTTTGTCTTTATGGATTCGGGCTTTGTTTAATTCGAGCAGAAGGTGCGCTTTGGGCAGTTACTTTTTGTATTCTTGCTATAATTTTTTTGCCGGATAGACGAGCTCTTGCTTTTAAATTCTTAATGTTTTTGATAGCCACTATTATCATTTATACATTTTGTCGCTATTCCTACTACCATGAAATGTCACCAAATACGGCATCTGCCAAGCTAGGAATGTCACTTGCTCGATTACAACGAGGGTTTAACTATATTACCGTATTTTGCTTAACATTCTTACTGCCACTCATAGCAATTTTAGTCCCCTTGTTAAAATTAAATTTAAAAATCTTTCTTGTCTTTATTTGCTATCTAGGTTTTTTTGCTTACTCTGTTTTAACAGGCGGTGATTACATGGCGATGGGAAGGTTTTTAATTCCTGCGATTGCTTTTCAAGCATTACTTCTGGGAGTACTATTTGAGCGTGCGAGGTTACTTGGTAGGCTTGCTCCAATAATACTCTGTCTTTTTTTTATAATTCTTTCAGTCTGCCCATTTACAACAACTCAGATTGTTACCAAAAGTATTAGATCTAATTTTCACTTTCGGCTTAATGATCGTATTTTTTTAGAAGAAATTGAGCAATGGAAATTAATGAAAGAAAACTCAATCAGATGGAGGCATGTTGGAGAGAAGCTAAAGTCATTATCAACTCCTGGGGATTCCTTGGTGGAGGGTGCGATTGGTAATATTGGATATTTTTCTGAGCTCTATATTTATGATCGCCTGGGACTTTGCACTAAGCTTAGTTCTAAATTTCAACAGAAAACTCTTCGCTCGCCTGGGCATGACTTAAAAGCTCCACTGGAATATTTTACTATTCACAAACCAACCTTCTTATATGCGAATCTTCAGAAACCAGACAAATTTCAGCGAGTTAAGGAGTTAAAGGCTCATTTTCCATACGCGCCATTTATGTATCCTACCGATTTCAAGCCTAATAAGCGCTATGAGTTTATTCTTTTTAAAAGGGCAGTAACTCCAGAGGAGTATGAAAAGCAATGGGCGACACTAAGAGCTTGGATCGATGCCTAATTTGAGTAAAACCAAAAACTAGCCTTCCCTGATTTCAAGATTAAAGTGCCACAAACCTTAACACACACAGAATATATAGTTATGACAAAAAATAAATTACGTATAGTTAAAATAAAGTTACTTGTTTTTTGTCATAACTATATACTTCTTAGAGGCTCTTAGATTTCGTCAAACTAAATCATGAAGGACGTTAATCTAAATTAAACTCCAGAAACAAGGAGTCCAATATTAAATTGATTTAGACCCATAATTAGCTTTACGCTAAATTTAAGATTAAATGGTTTTCACCACGCGCAGACAATAAAATCGCTCTTGAACCAGATTATGTTGAGTTATCCTGAAATATAAATTAAGTTTCTTAATTATTGTTAAATAATCGAATTCTGAGTTTAGATCAACGGAAGTAATGGTAAATAAAATTAAAAGAACTAGTGTAATATTACTAACTCTCATTGGGATTATATTCTCAATTAAATACTATGAGACGCTAAAAAGAAATGACATTAGTGATCTTAAACCTCGAATTGACTATAATTTACTTTTTATTTCGATTGATACCCTACGCGCCGACAGACTTAATACCTATGGTTATAATTTTGAAACAAGTCCAAAAATAGCGGAGTTTTCCAAAAAAGCAGTCGTGTTTGAGGACGCCATTAGTGTTTCCTCTTGGACTCTTCCCACGCACATGAGCTTCTTTACAGGTATGTTTCCAAGTGTTCATGGAATCAACCGTCCCGCAAAAATTAAAGTTGATCAAGAAATCACAATGTTGGCTGAGCTTTTTAAAGCTAAAAACTATCGTACATTAGCATATACAGCTGGGGGATATGTTAGCGAACGATACGGATTCAGTCGTGGCTTTGAAAAATACTTAATGGCAAAAACTAATAAGAATCGTAACAAATATGATTTAAATGAAAATATACCAAAGTTGATCAGCGATATTAATTCGTTAAAAACAGATGAGAAGTTTTTTATTTTTCTGCATACATTTGATGTTCATTGCCCTTACAATTCGCCACAACCATATTTGGAAATGTTTAATACAGAAGGTGCGATAGCAACCGATCCTCGCAGATGTGGCAAACAATTTAAAAATCAAAAATTAACAACAGGTCATGCGAAATATATTTCTGATCGATATGATGGCGGGATTCGCTTTGCTGATACCAAGATCGGCGAAGTTTTTGATTTATTAGAAGATAAAGCTCTGCTTGATAACACGATTGTAATCATCACGTCGGATCATGGAGAAGAATTTCTGGAACATGGAGATATTGGGCATAAGGGTTCCCTGCATCGCGAACTCTTGCAAGTTCCATTAATCATCTATGTGCCAGAAGTACAACCTGGTCGCATAAAAACTCAAGTCAGTACAATAGATTTATTTGACACTATTACCGAGATGCTTGGGCTTACTCATCAACAAAAAACTAACGGTCAGTCACTTTGGAAAATATTAAACACTAAGGATGCCGCAAACTACACTCGCAAATTTCAATTTTCAGAGTTAGATGGAAAGATTAAAATTAGATCTCATATAAACCCCAAAGGACATCTCTTAAATAACCATACTCAATCAGAAATTAACTACTACAACCTAATTACCGATCCAACCGAACAGAACGATTTTAGTCAGATTGAAACTGGCGAGGTTAAAAGTAGGATGCAGGAGATTCAAATGTTGGAGAAAAGTTTTACTGGATATCAGGTTGAGGAATACACAACCGAAACCGCAGAAGAAATTAAGCAATTAAAATCTTTAGGATATTTTTAAAGCCATCGGCGGCAGTCTGTTTCTTTTTTGCTTCTGTCTGAGTTAAATCAAACAAATCAGACAGTTTCTTTTAACTTTCAAAATTTTAATTTAAATAAAGACAATAAGAGTATCCAAGAAATTTATTATAGAAAGTCCAAAAAGTAATTTACGTAAGGAAATTACTTTTTGGGGCTTTCTATCCCCCGGAGGGATAATAAAATTATATAGTTATGACAAAAAACAACTCAATCTATTTGATTTTTACGTAATTTATTTTTTGT
>JBGSMD010000064.1:0-100540 GCA_041740355.1 Bdellovibrionota bacterium | reverse complement strand
AAAAAAAGAATCATTGTTTCTGACTCCAAATAAGCCAGCTACTGAAGATCAAAAATACATTCGGTTTGAGCTTCCAGTTAGCCATGAATTGTTCCACAGGCTAGAAAAACTTTCCAATTCTGGACTACTAAAATACTTAAGTCATCCCATTGTTTCTTACTTAGATAGAACAACAATCGACTTTATAAAATGTCTTAATGGCAAACAGGCTTAGAACTAAAAATTTCTGTTGGGGAGGAGGAAATTTACAGGATAGTTTTATCTATTTTTACATACACACCCAACGCACCTAAAAGTGTAAACAATAAAAAGATAAATATTTGGAAATATTAAATAAAATTGTCTACAAAAAATTTAGTTTGTATACAGAAATATGGGTAACTAACTAAGAAGATTAAAATTATCTGTAAACATAAAAATGAAAAATCAAAAAAATCAGCAAATAATTAGCTTTAGGTTAGATGAAGAAATGCTATGCCTGCTTAGGGAATATTCAACTTTAAAAAGCATCAGTACAAGCCTTGCTGCTAAGCAAATTGTAGCTTCTTACCTTACAGGAAATGTTGATTTCTTATTGGTGAATGAACAACTTGAAGAGCTTCATAAGAACCTTAAAACGGTTGGTCTAGATCTCGCTTTCTCGGTCAAAAAGATCCTAGAAGTTGGTGGAATAAAAGTTGGCGAGTCTGATAATTGGGTTAGTGAAAATGTAAGAAGTCTTGTCTGGAATGAGAGCAAAGAATCTTAGTTGAAAGATTAGATTCTGTAATTATTTTAATAAAATTTATTTAATTTTGGAGGTTTTATGAGCAATGAAAGTGACAAAAAAGAAAGGAAGTTAATACCAATTGTTAATTGGAATAAACACCATGAGTGGCCACCTATAGGGGGATTAAGGCATTTGATTTTTTATGCTGAGCAGAATGGGTTTAATGAAGTAATTAAGCGTGTAGGAAGAAGAGTTTTAATTGACGAGGATGCGTTTTTTGAGTGGGTTGATAGTAAGAATAGGTAAGGTTTGTGAGACTAAAACGAGAGGTTTAGTCTCATTTTCTTAGATAAGAACAGTCTAATTAACTGATAATACTTGTTATTTTTTCTTTTTAGTTTATTTTAGTGCAATATTATATATATATGATATATTTATAAGTAATTATTGAATCAAATTTACTTATATTGAATCTAATTTATATACTATGACTAAGTTAAATAAACTATTAACAAACTGGAAAAGTGGAGTTGTCTATACAAGCTCTTACTTAAGTAAGCTTGGCTATAGTCCTGCATTAATAGCACAGTATAAGAAAAATAACTGGATAGTAGAAGTGGGAAATGGAGCAGTAGCTAGGAACGGAGATTCTTTTAATTGGCAGGGAGGTTTAGTCGCTATACAGAAACAACTAAATCTTGAAGTTCATGTGGGAGCTAGTAGTGCATTAAAGATTCAAGGGGTTACTCACTTTTTAAGAGCAGAAGAACCAGTAATTCTTTTTGGCAAGGAGAAATTGCGATTACCTACATGGTTTAAGTCTTATAACTGGGGAGTAGAAGTAAAATATTTTAGTACAAAATTATTTTCATCAGATATTGGATTAACAAACCATAAAGAAGATAATTTAGTATTTAAAATATCTTCTAGGGAAAGGGCATTGTTTGAACAATTATACTTAGTTCCTAAACATGATTCATTTATTGATGCTGGATATTTGTTTCAAGGCTTACATTCTCTTAGGTATGAGTTAATCCAAAAACTACTAGAAGAGTGTGAATCAATAAAAGTTAAAAGACTTTTTATGGTTAAAGCTGAAGAGTTAAATTATCCTTGGGTTAGGAAGTTAGATTTAAGTAGAATAGATTTTGGGCAAGGTAACAGGCTAATCGATAGTGGTGGTACTACAAACTCTAAATACAAAATAACAGTTAACTCCAAAGTTGAGTTTTTATAAGATACCCAATGATTAAAAATTCTTATTTAGAACAAGTAAAGCTTCTCCTTGAGATTATGCCAATTGTTGCTAGGCAATCTTGCTTTGCTCTAAAGGGTGGGACTGCTATTAATCTTTTCCTAAGTGACCATATTCCAAGATTATCTGTTGATATTGATCTAACTTATCTTCCAATTAAAAGTAGAGGTGAATCTTTAGATGGGATTAGGCAGGCACTTCTAAATATTTCTAAGGATATTACTGAGGATTTAAAAGGGAGATATCCAAAGTTAAAAATTAAATATGATAATTATAAACTTGCTGTGGCAACTGATAAAGCACAAGTTAAGATTGAACCAAATCAAACTCTCAGAGGAGAGCTTTATCCTTCTATCAATAGAAAAGTATCTGATGCTGTTGTACAAGAGTATGGCGTTGAGTTTGAAACAAAAGTGATGTCCATTCCTGATATTTATGGAGGTAAGATTTGTGCGGCACTAGACAGGCAACATCCAAGGGATCTTTTTGATGTAAAGGAGATGTTTGAAAAATATGGACTTACGGATCAGATTAGGACAGCTTTTGTTGTATACCTTGCTAGTCATAATCGCCCAATTCAAGAATTACTAAAACCAAAACTACAAGATATTAGAAAATCTTTTGATTCTCAGTTTAAGGGCATGACTGAGAAGAGTGTTACTTGTAAAGAGCTTGAAGAAGTTAGAGACAAACTAATTAGTAAGATTAATCTTGAGTTAACATTAGAGGAAAGACAATTCCTGCTCTCAATTAAAATGGGTGAGCCTAAGTGGAAGTTGATTAACATAGATGGAATTGAAAAACTTCCTGCAATCCAGTGGAAGTTAGCGAATATTTCTAAAATGAATAAGAAGAAACATGGGGAGCTTGTTGAGAGTTTGAAGGATGTTTTGGGGTTGTAAGTTTTATTACAAAAGATCTATTTTCTTAACACACTCTCGGCATAGCGAGAGGCGAAAAATGACGATTTTTACGATAATCGAAGTATAGGAAAGTAGATCCTGTTAATATTACTGTTGTAATTTGTAGTAAGTTGTTGTGAGAAATTGTTTAGTTGAGATTTAAAACCCTGTGATCCTGCATCTTGAAAATGGATACTGAGTAGAGCCTAATACGCAGCTATGTCCTAAATTAAATATATTTTTATATAAATTGTAATAAAAACACTCTCAGCTACACTTACTTCCAAGTGCTTTTTAAGAACGGTATATCTATGAGTAAGATGATTTTCCCATTACTAATCTTATTTTCTGTAACAATTGCGAGTAAGCCTCATTTCGTTCATGCAGAATCTCTTTTTAATCTAAAATTTCATGATCTTAAAAATTGGGAGCCACTAAATTTTAAGAAGATTAAAGAGCACTCAGTATATGAAATTAAAATTTCTGAAAGCGGGGAGAAGTACCTAGCAACAAGTAGTAACAAATCCGCTTCCGGGTTAGTTTATGATAAAGAATTTAATGTTAAAGATTATCCAATTTTAAAATGGAAGTGGAGAATTAATAATATCTTAGCTACCAAAAATGTAACTTTAAAGTCTGAAGATGACTATCCATTAAGGATTTATTTAATTTTTAGACACCCTCCAGATCATAAATATTCTTTCTTTGAAGGGCTTAAAAATACTATGGTTAATGCCTTAAGTGAAGAGGATCCACCACATTCAAGTTTAACTTACGTATGGTCATCTACACTAGTCGAAAGAGTTCCTTTCCCAAATCCATATACTAGTAGAGTTCAAATGATTGCCTTAAGATCAGGGGAAAAACAAATTGGAGAATGGCTAGTGGAAAAAGTTAATATATATGAAGATTACATTAAAGCTTTTGGAGAAGCACCTCCTTCTGTAGCCAGAATTGCGATCATGGCAGATTCGGACAATACTAGTGGAAAAACATCCGCAGATATAATGTCTTTAGAAGTATCTTCTTTAAAATAACTCATCAAAACTATTCACATGAAGAAAATATTTTTAATAACGTTAATCTCTGTCATAATTATTCTCTTTTTCCTAACAGACGCTAGGGAGTATTTAAGTTTTGAATATTTAAAGACTTCTAAGGAAATAATTAATTTACAAATTTCAGAAAGTTATTACTTATATAGTTTTCTTTTCTTTCTTTCCTATATTCTGGTTACTGCTCTTTCTCTGCCAGGAGCTGCAATTATGACCTTAGCTGCTGGTGTTTTCTTTGGCCTATTATATGGAACGATTATTGTTTCTTTTGCTAGCACAATAGGAGCTTCCTTGGCTTTCTTAACATCAAGGTTTTTAATTAAAGATTGGGTTACTAATAAATTCCATTCTAAGATTACTCAGATAAATAATGGAATAAAATCAGAAGGGGCGATGTATTTATTTACACTAAGACTAATTCCTGCAATCCCATTTTTTGTGATTAATTTAGCCTTAGGTGTCACTGCTATGCGACTAATCACTTTTGCTTGGGTTAGCCAATTAGGAATGTTGCCAGGAACATTAATTTACGTAAATGCTGGAACCCAAATTAGTCAAATTAATAATATCTCAGAAATCATGTCAGTGAGTTTGATAGCTTCCTTAATAATGATTGCCTTATTACCACTCATTCTAAAAAAATTAATAGTAAGTTTTAAAAGTAAAAAAAATGAAAAAATATCCAACTCCTAAAAAGTTTGATTATAATTTGATTGTAATTGGAGCAGGCTCAGCTGGTCTTGTATCTTCTTATATAGCCGCAACAATGAAGGCTAAAGTTCTTTTAGTTGAGAAACATAAGATGGGAGGAGATTGTTTAAACACTGGTTGTGTTCCCAGTAAGGCTTTGATTGCTTCCGCAAAGTTTATTCATCAAGCTCGTAATGCCCAAAAATATGCGATTGATTTGGTTAATATCGAGTATAGTTTTGCGAAGATAATGGAACGCGTGCGAGGAATAATTAAAAAGATTGAACCGCATGATTCAATTGAGCGTTATCAAGAACTTGGTGTGGAGTGTATAACTGCGAGTGCTGAAATAATTAGTCCTTATCAAGTAAAAGTAGGAGAAGAAGTCTTTTCTACTAGAAGTATTATTATCGCCACTGGGGCAAGACCATTTGTTCCAAATTTTGTAGGTTTAGACCAAATTGAGTATTTAACTTCTGATAATGTGTGGGAGCTAAATGAACTACCAAGAAAATTAGTAATACTTGGTGGTGGACCAATTGGTTCTGAGTTAACGCAGTGCTTTGCTCGCTTAGGTTCAAACGTTACCCAAATAGCAAGTTCAGACCGTCTTCTTCCTAAAGAAGATGCTGATGTTGGCTCCTTTGTATTAGAAAAATTTAAAGAGGAAGGAGTTCTCGTACTAACAGAACATAAGGCAATTAGAATTGAAAAAGATGGTGAGCGAAAATTTGTAATTTGCAAACATTTAGATCAAGAAGTTAAAGTTGAATTTGATCAACTTTTAATAGCATTAGGGAGAAAGGCTAATGTGACAGGGTTTGGCTTAGAAGGTTTAGATGTTGAGCTTACCGCCCATGGTACAATTCAAACTGATACTTTTCTCAGAACAAATTATCCGAACATTTATGCAGCAGGGGATGTAGCTGGTCCATATCAGTTTACACATTTTGCCGCACATCAGGCTTGGTATGCTTCCATTAATGCCTTGCTAAGTCCTTTTAAGACATTTAAGGCAAATTACCAAGTGATTCCTTGGTGTACTTATCTTGATCCAGAAGTAGCCAGAGTGGGGCTAAGTGAAGATGAAGCAAGAAAAAATGGGATTGGATATATAGTTACAAAATATAATTTAAGTGAATTAGATCGTGCAATTACTGATAGTAAGGACTCGGGGTTTGTAAAAGTTCTTACTACAAAGCGTGGGGGAAAAATTTTAGGGGCAGTGATTGTTGGTGAGCATGCGGGCGACTTAATTACTGAATTTGTTACAGCTATGAAATATGGATTAAGTTTGAATAAGATTCTTGGTACGATTCATATTTATCCTACTTTTGCAGAATCTAATAAATATGTTGCCGGAGAATGGAAAAGACAAAATACTGCAAAGTTTTTATTTGGTATATTAAAAGCTTTTAATGCTTGGAGGATTTCATAAACTTTTATGAACATTGATATTACAATAGTTATTCCAGTGGGACCAAAAGATGTTTCTTGGAGGCATCTTGCAAAACACTTGCCTGAAAATTTTCCAGTTATTTGGTCAATTGGCGAAAATGATTTAGTGGAATTTGAATTAGCACTAGCTGAGATTAGATCCAAGCATAAGGATATAATCGTAACCTCACCTTCTGGTCGATCTAACCAACTAAACAAAGGAGCAGAAGAGTCCTCTACAAGTTTTATTTGGTTTTTACATGCTGATTCAGAAGTATCAAGCGAGGTTTTTCAAAGGATCAACTCGAATTTGTCCTTAGGAGATAAGGCAATTTGGTATTTTGATCTATACTTTACAGACGGAATTTTCTTAATGAAGCTTAATGAAATAGGTATTAAGTTTCGATCTAGATTCTTAAATTTACCATTTGGTGATCAGGGATTAATATTGTCTAAAAAATTATTTGGAGAATTAGGAGGATTTCCAAATACTACATTTGGCGAAGATTTAATTTTTGTTAGGCAAGCCAGTCAAAAAGGGGTTAAAATTAAACCACTTAATGAAGTTATTGGTACGAGTGCTAGAAAGTATCATAAGAAATGGTTTAAGACTACAATGTCACATTTATATTGGTCATATAAATTACGGAAGCAAGCAGATCGATCTTTATCTAATATTAGGAAATAGTTATGACACAATTAGTAATAGCAGGAGGAAAGGGTCTTGGGATGTTTGAAGGTGCTACGATCTCAAATGAATATGAACCAAACGAGATTAAAACTCCATATGGATTACCCTCTGGCAAAATTTCCTTAGTAGATTGGGAAGGAGCTTCTTTTTACTGTTTTTCTCGACATGGTGATCAACAACAACTTGCCCCAGCCGATATACCATATTTAGCCAATGCATATGCACTTAAGTCTTTAGGTGTGAAATATTGGGTGTCCGTATCTTTAGTCTCAAAATTAAAAGGTGATTTTGGCTCAGGATGTTTGGTCGTAGCAGACGATTATACTTCTCTTGGGATGAATAGAAAGGATAACTTCTTAAATGGTCAAGATGCTCCTGGTTTTGTTTTGTATATAGATAATTATGCTTCTTCCGTTTCTAGTGAACTAAAACAAGCTCTAAAAAATGCCTCCTTGCATTCTGGTATTGCCTTGGATGTTAATACAGAATCTGATCCTAGAATTATTCCAACTAGCCAGATGACAGTTTATGCTGGCATGAATGGACCAGAAACAGGTACTCTGGCCGAGGAGAAGATTCTTACCTCTACATTTGAGCGCGTAATTACAGGTATGACAAATATGACAGAAGCTTTAGTCTGTAAACAAGCTGGAATAGAGTTTGCGGGGCTTAGCGTGATTAGTGGTAATGGTCTAAATTACGGAGGTGATATTGGTAAATCAATTTCGGATTATTTAAGTCTTATTGATTCTGACTTAGTTCCTTTACTTAAATCATTAGTTCAAGTGTCGCTACCAGTCATGCCAGAAAGAGATCCTGTTGATTTTTTTAATCGAGTAACGGGAGTTCCCAAAATATTAAATAAAATCAAAGAATCTGGAACCATGATAGAAGAACATGATAGTGAGGTTGCAAAAATTATTAAAGTTCTTCTTAAGTAGAGAGTTAGTTTAGTTCTTTTATAGCTTTGATTAAATCTTCAATATCGGCTCGTTTTTTATAATCAACATCAATAAATGAGTATTTAATTATCTTATCTTTATCGACAACATAAGTTGCAGTTAGAGGTAGCTTCCACGAGTCGTTACCCTGATTTTTTTGAAGATCAATCCCAAACTCACCATATAAGTTTTTTAGATCTTGATTAACAGAATAAACAATTCCAAGTTTTGTAGCATATTTATTATTTATATCACTCAATACACTAAATTTAAGATCTCCTTTCTTAATTGTTACTGCGGAGCTCTCTGGTAGCTCTGGAGAAATTGCGATTAGAGTGGCACCTAAACTTTCAATCTGATCAATGTGCTTTGTATATTCTTGAAGTTGTAGATTACAATAAGGGCACCATTCACCACGGTAAAATGTAACGATAGCAGGCCGATCGCCGATTAACTGATAAAGTGAAGTTTCTTCACTCAAATTTAGCAAGTCACCATCTGGAAGTTTCTCTCCAACTTTTGGGGCATTATTTGTAATATTATTTTGGCGCAATTCTTCCAATGATTGAGCCATAATTTGTTCTTTATTTTGCATAATTTTAGATTTATTTTCTGAATCTTCTGCCAATATATTAAATGCGCAGAAAAGAATGAAGGTCGTAAAAAGAAAATATCGTTTCATAATAAATTAAATATTTAGATTATAAAAATAAGCTTCAAATGTTTTCTTATTTAAACTTAGAGCTGAAAAATAAGTTCATTCTATAGCTTACATGGCAACTACATATTGTCAACTTAACTATCATTTTTAGCACAACATGACTCGAAATTAAATTTTTTAGTAATTAGATAATCTAAACTAAACTTCCCTGGGCCAGAAATAAATAGGCTAAAAAGGATAAGCAAATAATAAAGAGGGATTTCAAAACCATTGTCACCAGCTTCAAATCCGTTGCCAATGTGAACGGTGAAGATAGCTACAAGCATCACTACCATTAGGGGGACTGATATCATTCTAGTCGCTAACCCAAGTGCTAGCAATATAACACCAGTTACCTCTGTTGTAGTAGCGAGATAGGCATTCAGTGTTGGAAGTGGAAGATTCATCCCCGCAAACCATTTGGCTATTCCGTCAATATTATTAAGTTTAGCCATTGCTGGATTATAAAATCCATAAGCTAATGTGAGACGAAATAGAAGGGGAGGCAGATTCTCGAACTTTTTAAGGCATATCATTAATTTTGTTTTCATAATAGAAAGTTATTAAAGGTGATAATTGTAAGTGTTAAATTCTAGAAATTTATTACATAAATTTAAATAAAAATTTAAATTTAAAGTCTATCTATGTTTTATATATAATTAGGCCGTTAATATTAAAGATTATGGCTTTTAATAATTTTAGTAAGTTATGAGTTTAAATAAAGCAAAACCTAAGGAAACTTTTAGTAATAATAACGCTGAATTAGTATCTGAATATACAGCTTCACTACTTAAAGCCGCCTTTTCTTTTGGATTCTCCGCAGAGCAAGCTGAAGATCTTGTTCAAAATGTCTGGGTGACTTACCTACATAATCCAGATAATTTTCAAGGAAAGGCAAAAATGACCACTTATTTATACGGCATTTTAATTAATAAAGCCCGGGAGCTTCGCCGAGAAAATCAAAAAAGTAGACCAGAAGAACAAATTGAAGAAATGATTAGTGAATATTTTAATGATCATGGTAGTTGGTCCAAACATTTAGCGGGACCAGAGCAAATGATTGAAGCCTCACAAACTTTAAGCTTTATTGAAAAATGCTTAAATGAATTAACACTAAATCAGCGGGCTGCATTTTACTTACGTGAAGTTGAAGAATATCCTAACAAGGAAATTTGTAATATTTTAGACTTAACTGTCACTAACTTAGGTGTCCTGCTTTTTCGTGCTAAAGCTGGTCTAAGACATTGCTTAGAATTTAAGATGAAAGCCTAATGGGATTCTTCCTAAATAGACAATGTATCGGATTTCTAGAAAACTATGATTTAACAATAGGACCCAAATGAAGATGAGATCATGTCGAGAAATTATTAAAATTGTTGATCATCAGGAAGACCTATCATTTTTTCAAAGATTGGAAGTTATGCTTCATTTAATGATGTGTCGTCATTGCTATCGATTTGCCAAACATTTAAAAATTATTAAAAGAGGCTATGGGGCTTTTATCAAGAAAAAGCTGGATAATGAAAAAAATAATATTAGTCAGATTGAAAAAAAAATTATTAGTAAGTTTAAAAATAATAAATAATCAGCAGTATTGATTATCTATCTAATTTTCTAGGCACTAAATATTAGTCTAATTAGACTGACTCCCCAAGATAAAAACAAAGTACCATAGACAATTTTTTTTATTAAAGCATCACTTGGAATCGGGTTTAAAAATATACCTAGAATAGCCTTAATGAAACCTCCTTCTTTTTTCTCGGCTCGTCCAGTAAGTTGATATTCGAGAGTAGTTAAAAAACACGTGTTCTGATTATACTTCCAGTGGATAATCATTAGTGGAATCAAAATAATATGGATGATTTGTATAAGAGAAGAGGGGAATAGGCTTCCAAAAACAGCAAACAATAATATCCCCAGATGGATAATTCTAATTAAATAAACTAACATCGAAGTTCGCTCATGTTAACGGTTTTAAAATTACTCACAAATTTAAAAATAAACAGAAAGATTAATTAGCCAATCAGGTAATAAATTTAAAATTATAGATTCCATTTGTTTATCAAAACCAGTTATTGTAAGCATGCCGATTAATAAAAGACTCCACCCAAAAATTATTTTAATTGCACTGCTAGCGCTAATTATGTTAGCTCGTTTTTTTATTAGTACTGACTGAGTTGAATAAGCAATAAGTAACATCGGAGTTGTTGCTCCAGCACTAAATGCTACCATCGAAAATAAAAATTCAGATGTAAACCCATCCTTTGCTGCTAATGCCATGCTACCACCTAAAGTTGGACCAGCGCAGGGACTCCATAGAATACCTAAGAGTGTACCCACTAAGAATTGTGCAAGATAGTGATTTAGATGATCAAACTTAGATAGGAATCGATCTGCCTTATTTGAGAAATTTGATAAAAGATGAGCTAAGATTTCCTGTGATTTAGATGATATTAAAATTATTCCAATCAGAATCATTAAGATACTGGCAAAAGTTTTAACGACTCCTTGGCTAACACCTAAAAGACTACCTGTTGATATTAAGATTCCACCAAGAATACTAAATGAAGTGATTAGCCCAGCGCACAGAAGCACTGGGCCAAGCCGACTTTTTTGGAGCGAGCTTCCCATAATAAAAGGCAAAACTGGAAGGATACAAGGCGATAGGCAAGTTAATATTCCAGCTAGGTAACTAATTATAATGGTCATCTTTATTTAGTTAATTTTAAGAAGTTAACAATGGCAATCTTTTCCTTGATTCCTATTGCTCGATTAATTTCTTTATCACCTTTCAACAGAATTAATGTTGATTGTTGGGTTACATTAAATTGCTTTTTAAGTTCCTTTTCTAGGTCATAATCTACTTTTAAAAATTTAATTTCAGAATATTCTTTATCACTGGCAAGTTCAGTTAGTATTTTCCCTTGAGTCTTACAAGTTGGACACCATGAAGCACTGAAATCGAGTAAAATTAATTCATTTGCACTTTTTGATTTTTGAAGTATTTCCGCAGAGTAGTTAGTTATTTCAGCACTAAGATTGATCAACGGCATTAAAACTAACATCAAGAATGACAATGTATATTTAGTTATTTTCATTTTTATTTAAGCAAAAAATTAAAAGATTTGTTTATTTGTGATCTTAGTAAGTAATTTCTTACAAAATTTTCTGGACTGTCCTAAATTATTATTTACTACATTCTTAACTGACTGTTTTAATTAAGTTCTTAGGTATAGGTAGGCAAGCAAAAATTGGGATTGAGAGTTGATTAATGTTTGTTATGGGGTAATTGCTCTATACATATAAGAAAAGTATGATTAAACCATGCTCAATCTGCTTAAGTTATTTCAAGAAAACAGAGGCTACGCAACTTCTAAGCTAACCTCAAAAGTGGGACCTGATAATTATTGAACTTGGTAAAGTATTAACTAGGTTTAATTTACTGACATGAAAGCTAATTATTCACTAATGGAAAATGAAGATATTTCACCGTTCATTTATGAATATTTGAGACGCCTAATAAAAAATACCTGTGCGTCTTAAAAAATAAATAATTTTTATTTTAGATCCAAAAACATCTAATTTCCAGGCACACTCTCGGCACAGTGAGAGACAAAAAATGACGATTTTTGACAACAAGTAAAATGTGGAAAAGTAATATAACTTATTAATATTGTTGTTGTATTCTGTTGTGATTTTTTGTCAAAAATTGCTTTGTTCAGTCTTAAAATCCTGTGAGGGCAACCTCGTGCGGGTTCGATTCCCGCCTCTCGCATACTTTTTACTTTTTTCCTTTTAAAGTAAAAAACATAGCTAAAAGTATCCGCCGTAGCTTTCATAAAGCGAAGGAGGATTGTTCCGATCCAGTAAAATATTATTTCTCCCCATTACAGTGCTAACGCAAAGATGGCTGCCCCGAAAGGGCATATGCTCTAGGCGGGAAACGAACCCTAAAAAAATGATACGGCGATTCCATTTAATGCGTAGCATTAAATTCCCGCCTTTCGCATACTTCTTTTTTTATTCTTTTCAAAATCTTAGGACGAATCTGATGAGGACTAAGTTTTAGAAAAGATTAAACCGCGCCGACTTGTCTCGCCATAGCTTTAGCGAAGGCGGAAGCTCTTTGGAAACTTCTTAGTAAATGTAATTTTCTAGCGTAGGCGGGTCTCCCCATATTTTTATTACGGGAATCGAACCCTTAATAAAGATACTACGATTCATTTGATACAATGTATCAAATTCCCGCCGTTTGCATACTTTTACTTGTTTCCAAAAGATCAAAAAATACAGAAAAAGTATCCGCCGTAGCTTTCTTGCCCACCATAGTTTTAGCGAAGGAGGAAGCAAAGGCAGATTATTGATAACTACGTAGCTCTTAAATCCTAAGGCAGGAATCGAACCCTAATAAGACTAAACTTTTCCTTGGCACACTTACGGCACAATGGATGCCTAACTTTTAATAATTTTTAAAAGATCGTTTATTTTTGCTGTTACTTGGCTAAACTCATTTGGTAAATTACTCTGGAATTCTTTCTCTAGAGTACCAAGGAATCGTTTCCAATTAAGGCTTAAGCTCTCTTTCGCAGGAGCGTCATAAGAAAGCTTAGAGGGAATCTCTGTATTTCGGTGTTTAAAAACTGATTTGATAATATCTTTGTTGGCGTTTAAATCAAAATCAGTAAGAGTGGATATTAAAATAATATCGTAAAAATCTTTCATCCGACTATTTGTGCCACCACGATGGACAATGGCTTCAAGTTTTTCTGCAAAGATATAAGAAAGGGGATATGCTTGAATTGAAATCTCAGATTCAAATAATGGTTTCTTATTGTATGAGAGAAGAGATAGAGATTTATTAACAGGTACAACTTCATCCCCAAGGCCAAGGTCTATGCGAATGGTAGTTTTTGTATTTCCAAGGCAGGCAATGCTTGTAACTTCATATCCAGGATAGTTCATGTGTGGGTGGTGCAGTTCTACAACATTTAGATCAACGAAACTAAAACCATCCTCATATGGTAAAGCTATAATCTCAGCAATTAATGTTTTTATCGATTCGACCGATCCAATAGTGTTGACGAGAGAAAAATCAAGATCGGCTGTTTCTCTTCCAAGAGTTAAATACTTTGAAAGTAAGAAGCCACCTTTAAAAATAAAGCGATCTAATTCTTTTGATCTGGCAAGACGCACTAAGAATCTTTCAAGTACTAATGCTTTCCAAATATCATTAAAGGCTCGATTCTCTGATTTTGCAATTATTTTAATTCTGTCTTTCAGAGAACGTTCAATATTAGTATTCATGTTGTAAACGCGTCTACGTATTTTTCAATTGATGCTTTAAATTGCTGTGAATATTTCCTAAGTTTTACAAGGTTAGGCTTTCCATGTTTACCAGAAAGGTAAATCTTTAGAGCCTTAATTGCAATTTCAGTAGTTAGTAATCGAAATGAATCTATAATTGTTCTTTCTTTATCAAAAATAGGAATACTTATGGAGCCAAGTTTAATGATTGTACTTCCTGTTTTAGAATCTCTCATCCTAATTATTTTAGTTTTTGGTCTTCTAGGTGCAAATTGTTGATTAGGGATGGCAATCCAGAATTGCCTTGGGATCTCATCTGTAAGTTCATAAATGGCAAGTGCTGATATAAGACAGATTATTCCATTTGGAATGCTTCTAGTAGTAGTTATTAGATCTTCCCATTCAAAGGGGACTACTTTACGGATAGATGATGTTCCACAGAAGATACCACGGCTTATCTTTTCAAGTTTGCCTTGCTTAACATAATAATTAAGTAGGCTTGAACTTACACCGAGGGCACGAGCTTCGCTAGCATTAAAGCTAGGTTGTTTTAGAAGCTTTTGTATCTTATGTATTGCATTGCTCATAACAATAACTTAACATATCTACTCAGAGAGCGTCAATGAGTAGATATCTTAAATTTAAGTTGGGAAATACTCTTGGTACTATAATATTTAACTTAACCTCTCAATAATACAGAAGTTTTTAGATTAATAGTTTATTTTGATGCAATATTATATAATTATGCTATATTTATAAGTAATTATTGAATCAGTTTCGCTTATATTTAATCTAAATTATATACTATGACTAAATTAAATAAACTTTTAACAAACTGGGGGAGCGGAGAAATCTATACAAGCTCTTACTTAAATAAGCTTGGCTATAGTCCTGCTTTAATCGCACAGTATAAGAAAAATAACTGGATAGTAGAAGTTGGAAATGGTGCTGTAGCTAGAAAAGGTGATTCATTTAATTGGCAGGGTGGTTTAAACGCCATCCAAAAACAACTTAATCTTGATCTGCATGTTGGAGCTAGTAGTGCCCTTAAGTTATATGGTGTGTCTCATTTTTTAAGAAAAGAAGAGCAGTTACTGCTTTTTGGAGAGGAGAAGGTAAGACTACCTAGGTGGTTTAAGTCTTATGACTGGAGAGTTGAGATAAAATATTTTAGTACAAAATTATTTTCATCTGATCTTGGAATAGTAAATCACAAGGAAGATAATTTGGTATTAAAAATATCTTCAAGAGAAAGAGCTCTCTTTGAGCAATTATACTTAGTGCCTAAGCATGATTCTTTTATTGATGCGGGATATTTGTTTCAAGGCTTACATTCACTTCGGTATGAGTTAATCCAGAAACTACTAGAAGATTGTGAGTCAATAAAAGTTAAAAGACTTTTTATGGTTAAAGCTGAGGAGTTAAATTATCCTTGGGTTAGAAGATTAGATTTAAGTAGAATAGATTTTGGGCACGGAAACAGGGTAATAGATCGTGGTGGTACTACAAACTCTAAATACAAAATAACAGTTAACTCTAAGGTTGAGTTTTTATAAGATACCCAATGATTAAAAATTCTTATTTAGAACAAGTAAAGCTTCTCCTTGAGATTATGCCAATAGTTGCAAGGCAATCATGCTTTGCCCTCAAGGGTGGCACGGCAATTAATCTTTTCCTAAGTGATCATATCCCAAGATTGTCCGTGGATATCGACTTAACTTATCTTCCGATACAAACTAGAGGAGAATCCCTAGAGGGGATTAGTCAGGCACTTTAAAATATTTCCAAAGATATTTCCAAAGATTTACAAGGTAGATATCCAAAGATAAAAATCAGATCAGATAGACCTAATCCAGTTGCTTCTAAACTTTTTGTTTCAACTGAAAATGCTCTGGTCAAAATTGAACCATATTTAATAATTAGAGGAGAGCTTTTTCCGTCAGAATATAGAATGGTTTCAGTTGCAGTAGTTAAAGAATAAGGACTTCAATTTGAAGCAAAAGTTATGTCTATTCCTGATGTTTATGGGGGAAAGATTTGTGCCGCATTAGACAGGCAACACCCAAGGGACTTATTTGATGTAAATGAGATGTTTAACAAATATGGACTAACAGATCAGATTCGGTCTGCTTTTGTCGTTTATTTATCTGGTCACGATCGTCCAATTCAAGAGTTGTTAAGTCCAAGGCTTCAAGATATTAGAAAGTTATTCGATGTTCAGTTTAAGAGGATGACGGAGAAAGCTGTTACATGTGAAGAACTAGAAGATGTTAGAGAAAAGCTAATCAGTAAAATTAATCTAGAGCTAACGCTAGATGAACGAAATTTTTTACTTTCAATCAAAATGGGTAATCCTAATTGGGGTTTAATAAATATTTCAGGAATTGAAAAACTTCCTGCGATTCAGTGGAAGCTAGCTAATATTGCTAAGATGGAAAAGACAAAACATAGTAAGCTCGCAGAAAGCTTGAAGACAGTTTTGGGAATATAATTTTTAATCATAAAAATTATTTATTTAGTTTCAATGATTATAATTAGTTGTAAAATTATATCAGTAAAATGGATTTTTATATTGCCAAGAATTTAAATGCCTAGCTGGTAACCTATAATTCAGCACACAGGAATTACCTAATGCAAATCAATTCGGTGGCTAATATTTCGCATAAATTGAATGAAGCATCTGCTTTATGGGTATAGCCGAATAGTGGGAATTGGGTGGGTATTGAGAAGTATTGAATCATCTAAATGATGAACCATGCCTTAGAAATTTCATTAATCTTATTTTGATTAGTTAATGAGATTAATCTAAAAAGGCTTCATCAAAAATTTGTTGAACTATTACGTGTTCGTGGGTGGATAATTGTTTTTCCTTTTGAAGAAGTGTGACTTGATCTTTAAATTCATGCAAGATATCTGGACGCGCTTTTTTCCTACTAAGCAAAGTGTTGGCTAGTAGAACTCGTGTGGCTAGGTTTTTAGGGAATTCTAAGTATTGTTGAATATTACCAGCTATTATTTCTCGCTCTGTATTAAGAAAACTTGAAGCACTATTTTCTTCCTGTGCCAGGCACACAGCCTTAAGTCAAAGGCTGTGTGCTCGGCACCAAATAAAACTATCAAAATACAAGTCATCGTTATAAAATCATGGATTCCTTATTACCAATATTGATAAATGATCCAAACGTCTATTTATCTCCATCATGTAACTACCACAAAGTATTCGACACATAGAAGCTAATTAAAATCTTCAAATTTATTTTGGATAATGTGCTAGTATCTTTTTGAACATCAATAAGATAAAATGATAATTTTAAATTAGTTTTCTAATGTCTATAAAAGCAATAATAATAGAAATCTTTGAATCAATTAACTCGAGCCTTTGGTTCATTCCGATGCTTTTCGTTTCAGCTACTTTTCTCTTAACTTACGGATCGATTTATCTAGATTCCAATACATCTGGCAATTTCACCTTTCACTCTTGGTTATTTTTTTCAGCTGGAGCAGAAAGTGCCCGAGCAGTGCTTTCCACCATCGCTGGATCGATGATTACAATCGCAGGAGTTGTCTTTTCAATTACAATAGTTGTCATGTCATTAGCCTCTTCCCAATATGGTCCAAGGTTATTAGATGGATTTATGAAGGACAAAACGAATCAGACAGTGCTAGGGATGTTCATATCAACATTTCTTTATAGTATTTTAATCTTAAAAACTATCTCATCAAATAACGATATTTTCATTCCACACTATTCGGTTAATATTTCCATCCTACTCTCAATCTTTTCCGTGTTATTTTTCATTTACTTCATTCACCATACTTGTAAGTCGATTCAAGCAAGCCACATCATCGATCAGGTTTGTTTAAACTTTAGTAAGGTGATTGGAAGCTTGGAAGATAAAACGAAAACCACAAATAGACAGCAGAGTATTAAAGTAGAAAATAATTTAAATTATTTTTATTTAAAATCACATAAAACTGGATATGTTCAATATATCGATTATCAATTACTAGCGGACATCGCAATTGAAAACGGCTTGGTATTCGAACTTGATTTGAAACCTGGAGCTTTTTGCCCTGATTTAACTAAAATTGGAAAAGCTTTCTATCAAGAAGCTCCTAAAGATGAAAGAAAGATTTCAGATTTAGTTTTTAACTGTTTACATATTGGCACCATTAGAACATTTAGACAGGATCTAGAATATGGCTTTCTTCAATTAGTGGAAATTGCCTTAAGGGCACTTTCTCCAGGAGTAAACGATCCATTCACAGCAATACTTTGCATAGATAAAGTTTCTAGTAATTTACTTTCTTTATTTACAAAAGAACTACCCACGGGAATCAAAACTAATAATGCCAATCAAATAGTATTACGATACAAGACTTTTGACGTTGAAGGTATAATCGAGACTGCCTTTCGGCAAATTAGACAAGCTAGTGATAATTCATTAGCAGTAAGACTTCGAATAATAGAAACTTGCAATTTAATGATTGATAATACTTCAGACTTAAAAGTTATTAACATACTCAAAACACAAATTAGTGAAACGTACTCCGCATGTCAAAAAATGTTGTTGAGTGAAAATGACCTACAAGATCTCAAAAAAAGATTGAGATATCTTAATGAGAATGAAAAATCATAAAAACTATTAAAAAGATAATTTTTTACAGAATATTATTATTCCCACTTAGGCATCCAATCTCCTCTTTGTCTGTCACCCAATGTTTTATTCGGCAGTCAGTGGCCGTTAACGATCATTTATTAGATATTCGTGATAAAAGTAATATTATTAGCTTATTGTAGCTTATAAATATGCAAAGCTTCACTTATAATTTAATAACTGCTAACACTTCTATGTTATAATCGAATATAAAGGATAGCCACACGTCTAAGGACTCAAGAACTTCAACCAATATAATTTTTAATCTGTAAATAACTTCGCAGTACCTTTTACTTATAAAATTACGAAAACTTTAATAAAAATTTTTATGGAACTACCAACAACAAATATAATTAACGAAATTTCAGCAAAGGAATTATCTCCGTGTATTTCACTTTACATGCCGACACATCGTAGTCATCCTGATAATCTTCAAGATCCAATAAATTTCAAAAATCTACTTAAACAAGCTGAGGATTCACTTACTCAAAAATACTCATCAGCAGAAATTTCTGAATATCTGGCACCTCTAGAAAAACTTATTGGAGATATGAATATTTGGAATCACACGCTAGATAGTATCGCTATTTTACGTTCACCGGATTATCTAAAAATATTAAGCTTGCCAATTACGGTTGAAGAACTAGTGGTGGTAGCTGACAGCTTTCACACAAAACCACTTAGAAAATTTCTGCAATCACAGGATCGTTTTCAAGTATTAGGACTAAGTCTGAATAAAGTTCAACTTTTTGAAGGTAACCGTCATAACCTTACCGAAATCCCTCTTTTATCTGAGATTCCAACAACCTTAGCAGAGGCTTTGGGGCAGGATCTATCCCCACAACACTCAACTGTAGCATCATACGGCGGAGCTGCAACAGTTGGTGCCGTCGATATGCACCATGGTGACGGTGGACGAAAAGATCAGAATGAAGCTGATATCGAAAAGTTTTTTCGAATTATTTCTAATGAAATACAAGAGAGATATTCAAAGCCGTCTGGCCTACCATTAATCTTAGCCTCACTTCCTGAACATCGTAATTTATTTCATCAAGTCAGTAAGAATTCTCACTTACTAAAAAATGGTATCAATCTACATCCAGATTCGATAGAGCTCGAACAATTAACTGAGCTTGCATGGAAAGTAATGGAGCCTGAATATTTAGCTAAGATTGATACCCTTGTTGGAAATTTTTCACAGGCAAATGTCAATAATAATGGAACGGATAATATTGAAAAAATTGCCAAAGCTGCAGTTACAGGAAGGATCTCCACACTTTTACTCGAGTCCGGGCGTCTTATTTTCGGACAAATTACCGATCGGGAGCTAGGAACTATTAAATTGGACTCTTTAAATCACCCAGAAGTAGATGACTTACTTGATGATATCGGTGAAATAGTTGTAAGCAAAGGTGGAAAAGTTATGGTAATTCCGAGTGAGAAAATGCCAACTGATTCTGGAATAGCGGCTACTTTCAGGTATTAAGTTTTCTTTCAGTATTAGGGAATAACGTTCTTTCATTTCAACAAATTCTCTAATTTCTGAAGTTTTAAGTATCCTTCTTCCATAATCAGCAAGTTCATAAAGACGCTTAGATCCTTCAATATTATGAATATAGTAAGTCCCAAAAGTAATTTCCGTAGGACAATACTTTTTGGGGCTTACTATCCCCCGCAAGCGTAATAAAATCATCAAGTTATGACAAAAATCACAAAACTACCTTTTAAATATTCGGAAATTAGTTTTTGTCATCACTATAACTCACTTGGCAGGCTTATTTTTACAAAGGGCATAAGATTGATTAGAACTTGAAACTTCTAAACGAAGAGCTTGCGATATCAAAAACATTGAAAGATTATCTGTGTTTTAAATATTTCCATAGATAAATTTAGTTAAAATTTAATTATGATTTATCGAAGATCTTCGAAAAAGATTGCAATGAAGTAGAAATAATTAATTTTCTAGAATTAAAAAGCGAGGAAAGATGCCTGGTACCAAATAAAAACCAAATAAAAATACGTTGCCATGCTCGAGGTAAAACGAGAGGGAAGAGAAATTTGTTATAAAGTTACTTTTCGTCCTCGTGCCAAATGGGATTTTTTAAATCATCTGGATGAAGCTTGGAGGCCTCACCTGGCATCACATGCCAATATGATTTATCAAGCGCTGCACTGGCATACTCTGACTTCCACGAGTGTTCAAAAGGACACCACCAATTTTCAACAGCTTTTATAAGGTAGGTGAGGTATTCAAAAAGAGCTACGGTATAAGGACAATAAAAATTACAATTGAGATACCAAAAAACTTTCCAACCTAAATGAATCTGTGGACCATTCGGATTCATCACAATTTGATTCTTAAAGGTATAACGATGTGAATTTTGAGCAGGAACAAAATCAGAAAATGATTTTAGGTTCTTAGCACCCAAAATACGGAGAGAAAATGCAGTCATGCAAGCGATTAGTATAACAAATGGGACAAAAATAACTGGCACATAAATAAACGTTACACCTATAATACGACGCAAGGTCGAAATTTCGCTGTATGTTTTTCCAATTTGAATTCGATCTTGCTTACATATTTGACATGCTTTAGGCGATTGACAGGAGGCATTCTCTTGTTTCATTTTGTATCAAGGCTATTTAAAAAGAACGCTATTATCTCATGTCACGTAAAAAACGCTTGGCGCATATAGGTTTCAGAAATCATTTATAAGCGGAGTTAGTTTTACAGTCTATGATCAACATCATGTAATATGTAGGTATTTCAATCTTTAGCCAGGCCAAAAAACCTAACAACAAATCGGAAAAACTGGCGAAGTAGTATTAGCTCGAATATGAAGCATGGCACGAGATGGAAAACATTAATTTTTCTCTATTGTTCCAGGCTAGTTGATTAATCAATTTATTCCAGGCGTGTCTGATCTACATCTACCATGACCCTTGTCATATCCTCCAAGCGAATGGTGGCGTATACTTCAATCAGTCCTAATCAACATTTTCAGCAGTTTCCCTGCCAGCACAAATTACCAAACTAACTGCATTAACGTGAAAACTTTTTGACAAAGTTGCACTTGATAAAGTGAATGATGCTCAGACAGAACTATTAAAGGCAGTGTCTGAAATTCTCAATGATTTAATTGAGCAATTAGATTGTGCTGATAAATTAAGGGATCAGGACCATTTGGTGATTTTTAAAATAGCAGGCTAAGCCCTAACAGAATTTATTGATTAACAAAGGAAATGATTATGGAAATACAATTTAACACAGACCACACTATCGAAGGTTCAGAGGCAATGGGCGAGTATGTTGATGGAGTCGTGAGAGCCGAGCTGGAACTCTTTAGTGATCAAATCTCGCGAGTGGAAGTTCATATCAGAAATGAACATATTGATAAGAATGGTGACAATGACGACATTCATTGTAGTTTAGAAGCTCGCTTGGAAGGAAGTAAACCAACAGCGGCAACTCATCATGCCACAACTTTAGAGGATGCCCTAACTGGAGCTGTCGGGAAATTACACCGATTACTTGAGCACACCCTTGGGCGACGATATGATCGGAATAAACATCAGACAGAAACTGCTATCTCTGAATTAAAAGATATAGAAATATTATGAGCGATACCACCGCAAGTCTTAGTAGAAAGATAGGTAGCTACTGAAAGTTCTCTTGGCTACATATCAACTCAATTTAGAAGTTAGAAAAAGATGAAGCTAAAACAAATGAAAATCAGATTGATATTAAAGCCAATTAGGAATGCACGAAAAGTTGTAGGTGGAGCGCTCACAGTTCTAGTTATTGCAGCGCTTGTATTGGGCAGTTCACTGACGCATCAAAATCTGGTTGACTGGATGACAACGAGTGTCTTTGCGGAGGAATTGGAGAAAGACGCGAAACTTTCTCCTACATCCATGCAACTCTATGGTATCTGGACGGCCAGAGATGTAGACGTAAAAATGGGAGATATCAAGATCCAGATCACCTTCAGCGGAGAAAAAAATGTTGGTGTCATGGCGTGGTCCGATATTCCGTTTGTCGGGCTGGTACGAGATCTCAAAGGACCATTTTTAGTGCATGGCGATACGATTAGTTCGGAGGCGATTCGGGATGGAAAAAATGTGAAATTTTCCTTTGAAAGCGAGCAATTAGTATTCCGTTTCAAAAGCGGTAAGGTCGTGCGCTTCGACCGAGAATAGCAGCTAGCTCGAACCCCGAAAATGGAACTGAGCAAGACAGGCGCTTTTTTGCAGGCAGAGTTCAAGGAATAATATTATGAAAATTCAAATTAACAGGAATGACAAAATAAAATGCAGTGCGGAGTTAAGCGATGAGAAAGTTATTGCTCACAGTTAAGCAGTCAACCACATGGCTGGTTATTTGCCGCGCATACGCTCGTTGGAAGGAAGCGGATGGTAACGAGGGCGCCGCTGCATATGCCTATTACCTGCTACTTTCATTCCTGCCTCTGATCATCCTTCTGGTGGCCACCGGATCACTATTCATCGAGCGCCACGTGGTGACGCAGGCGATTGTGCAGTGGGTCAAACATTACGTGCCGCTGACCGGTGAACAGGAACTCTCCGCCGTGGGGGTCATTGGCGGCATGTTGGAAGCGCAGGGCCAGATCAGCCTGGCGGCGATTCCGCTGTTGTTATGGAGCTCGCTGCAATTCCTTAGCGTACTGATTCGTACCACAAATCGCCTCTGGCATTCACCGTCTTATAATTGGTGGCGATTGCCCTTGAAAAGCCTTGCTCTGCTCACCATCACGGTGAGCGCCGTGTTGATCGGAATTTTACTGCCCGGGATGGCGCGAATGTTCCAAGAATGGTTCGCAACTGGTCTCGGATTTCCCGATTGGATCTTCGCCATGATTTTCCATGTCATTCCGTGGGTGGTGTTGTTCTATGGCCTGATTATGATTTACCGACTCGCCCCAAGCCGTGACACCCGGTTTTCCGAAGTCTGGCTCGGTGCTCTAACCGCAACGCTCTTGATCTGGATTGGTGAATGGCTATTTCTACTTTACGGGGTTCACTTCACGAGCTTCAACGCTCTCTATGGCACGCTGGGCGGCATCATGGCGTTTCTGCTGTGGATTTATCTCTCAAGCTGCGTCTGCATTTTCGGTATCTGTATTTGCGCAGCGCTAATGGAGGTCCGGGCGAAATCCGCCGTTCCGTTGCAGGCAAACAGCACGAGATGAACGTCGCACTTTAGCTGGCCTATCCAGATACATTTCGAAGTTTATGTCCAAAGCAATCAGGGTGACAACTAGCCCCGCACGCCACCAGAAACAATCACTGCTGCTATTAACCAAAAGCTCGACGCGTCTCTGGCCAGCAGAGGTGTAGTTTTGTAATCATTTGATAAATTACTTTTTGTCACGGCTATGATTCTTGAAAGATAGGAATTTATATAATCCCTAACAATGGTATCAACCAGTTCCGCCGTCGCCCTCTGGGCTCTGGCGCGACAGGCAGACATTAAACCCCAAGTCTTTCCAAGAGAGGATTTGTCCTACTGTATGTTCAGTGAGTAACTCTAGTTCTAGTAATTAAAGACCAAGGTAAAGAAAAGGAGATTTGCATGATTGATATCATATCAATGCTGAAGGGGAGCGCGCATACTATGTTTCGTAACTTTATAACTTTTGAGGTAATTTTATGTTAGGAACAATTTTATTAGTCGTTATTATTTTAATGCTTATTGGTTCTCTCCCTGTTTGGCCACATGCTAAGAATTGGGGATACATTCCGAGTTCTGGATTGGGTTTGGTAGTGACATGTTTGTTAGTACTCCTTGTTTTAGGTCGTATTTAATTTGATCTCAAACTAGCTTTCTTACCATATCAGATAAATATATGTATTGACTTAAACTGGTTCTAAAGACTTACGAGAGTAGTCCTTTAAGTCAATATCAACAATTACAATCGATCGATATCTTATCTTAGAGCTGCATTTCTCATGTGTCGAATTATTTAATCGTAATAAAAAATTATTTTGTAACTTAAGTGGAGAAGAGAGTGCCTACTTGGTAAGTATTTAGAATGGTTGAGTATACATCTATTGTCTGAACTTGGATTTCCTGACTCCTATTTTTACTCGCGGGGCTTGAATTTAAAGAATGATCTTGATCATACCTCGATAGCTACCAGATATGCATAATGCCTACCTATTCCTTATTCAGTTAATTTCAAATATCAAAAAATCCTTCAAGGTATACTTATTAAATATATTTATCATGAAACAAGTTTTGAGAAAGTTTAAGCACCCTCATATTAATAACACTTCCAACTTTCTAGAAATTCTTGAAGGTTTAGGGATTCAAAATACAATTTCTTTGGAAGATAACGTTACCGGTAAAAAATTTTCAGTATTATTTGGATTAATTAAAGACAAGGAGGTTCAGTATTCCTCAAACTAATTCGTTAATTCTCACTCTTAATGCAGGCTCTTCCAGTATCAAATTTGCAATGTTTGAAGCTATCGAGCCATTCCTTCAAATTATTGTTGGAGTAATTGAAGATATTGGTCGGCCGGTATCAAGAATTCAAGTGCGAGGAAAATTAACAGCAGATAATTTTATCCGAGAAGTTAAGACTCTCCAGCCTCAAGAAGCAATTAGCACTTTGCTAGATTGGATTGAAAAACATTGCACATTAAGTGAGTTAGTTGCTGTGGGACACCGAATTGTGCATGGAGGTCCAAAGTATAATAAGCCGCAGAAGATCACTAACGAATTAATTGCTGAGTTGCGTCGACTTAGTCCGTTCGATCCAGAACATTTGCCAGAGGAAATTCTTTTACTTGAGGCATTTCAAGATCGTTTCCCTAACATTCAACAAGTAGCTTGTTTTGATACAGCCTTTCATCACGAATTACCACGAGTTGCACAAATCTTACCAATCCCTCGAAGTTATGAAGCAAAGGGTATACGGCGTTACGGGTTTCACGGTTTGTCATATCAGTTTTTAATGGAAGAGTTGGCTCGACTAGCTGGTCCACAAGCTGCACAGGGGCGAGTAATTCTGGCACATTTAGGTAATGGAGCAAGCTTGGCGGCAGTGCATGCTGGTAAATCCATAGATACCAGTATGAGTTTTACTCCAACCAGTGGCCTGCCCATGAGTAATCGATCTGGGGATCTAGATCCAGGACTAATTAGGTATTTGACAACCACGGAGCAAATGACTCCAGCGCAATTTAGCGACATGGTTAATTTTAAATCGGGCCTATTAGGAATTTCTGAAACTAGCTCTGACATGCGTGAGTTATTAAAGCAGGCAGCAGAAGACGTGCGAGCTGATGAGGCAGTGGAGTTATTTTGCTATCAAGTTAAGAAATGGATTGGTGCTTATGCAGCAGCATTGGGTGGACTAGACACTTTGATTTTCTCAGGTGGAATAGGTGAAAATTCAGCAACAGTTCGATCTAAAGTTTGTGCTGGATTGGAATTTCTTGGAATTCAAATCGAAGAAAAACAAAATAAAACTAATGCTGAATTGATTTCTTTTCCCAGTAATAACGTTGCCATTCGGGTAATGCGGACAAATGAAGAGTTGGTGATCGCCAAAATGGTCAGCAGTCTCTTAGCTTCAAAAAATAATGGGAAGCAGGATTAAAAAATAGAAAAATATGGAAACAAAGACACTTTCACCAGAACTACTAAAAAATATTGATGCATATTGGAGAGCAGCAAATTACCTTTCGGTTGGACAGATTTATTTGTTTGATAATCCATTACTAAAGCGTCCACTGAAAATAGAAGATATTAAACATATGCTACTTGGACATTGGGGAACAACGCCAGGACAAAATTTTATCTACGTGCACTTAAATCGAGTAATAAAAAAATACGACCTTGATATGATTTATGTCGCTGGTCCCGGTCATGGAGGTCCAGCCATAGTTGGCAATACTTATTTAGAAGGTACTTACAGTGAAATCTATCCTGATATTAGTCAGGATGAAGCTGGTTTGCAGAAACTCTTCCTTCAATTTTCTTTCCCTGGAGGAATTCCAAGCCATACATCACCAGAATGTCCAGGATCAATCCACGAAGGTGGTGAGCTAGGTTATTCACTTAGCCATTCCTTTGGGGCAGTCTTTGATAATCCCGACTTAATAGTTGCCTGTGTCGTTGGTGATGGCGAGGCAGAAACGGGACCACTTGCTACTTCTTGGCATTCCAATAAATTTTTAGATCCAATTAATGATGGAGCTGTACTTCCAATCTTACACTTAAATGGATTCAAGATTGCCAATCCAACTATCTTAGCGCGTATCGGTCATGAAGAACTTGAACAGTTGCTGTGCGGCTATGGTTGGACACCCTATTTTGTGGAAGGGGATGACCCTGAACTAATGCATGAAGCTATGGCTGCTACTCTTGACCTAGCAGTAGCTTCAATCAAACAGCTCCAAAGCGATGCTCGTTCCGGAATTTCTTCAAGCAGTACAAGACCGCGTTGGCCAATGATTGTCCTGAAATCACCCAAGGGTTGGACCGGTCCAAAAGTTGTGGATGGATTGAAGATTGAAGGAACATTTCGAGCTCATCAGGTTCCGCTCTCTGATCCAAGTAGTAATCCGGAACATTTAAAACTTTTGGAAGATTGGCTTAGGAGTTACCGACCGGAAGAACTTTTTGATCAAAGTGGTCGGCTAATAACAGAACTTGCTGAACTTGCTCCAATTGGAAATAGACGCATGGGATCGAATCCACATGCGAATGGTGGAAAGTTATTACGTGATTTAGGCATGCCCGATTTTCGTGAATACGCTGTTACCGTATCTTCTCCAGGCATACCTGGTATTGGTGATACTCATATAGTCGGACGATTTTTGCGTGATGTTGCTAAGCTAAATAGCGAGCAGCGAAATTTTCGGATTTTTGGTCCCGATGAAACACTCTCAAACCGACTGGAAGCTTTGTTCGAAGTCACTAATCGGCAGTGGGACGCAACCATTGAGGCCGATGATCAATTTCTAGCTCCTTCGGGACAAGTATTAGACTCGATGCTAAGTGAGCATCAATGTGAAGGTTGGCTCGAAGGTTACTTGCTAACTGGCAGACATGGAATATTTAATTGTTATGAAGCTTTCATCCACATCATTGATTCAATGTTTAACCAGCACGCTAAATGGTTGAAAGTATCTAAAGAACTGCCATGGCGTCACGAGATTGCCTCCCTTAATTATTTACTTGCCTCGCACGTATGGCGTCAAGATCACAATGGTTTTACCCATCAAGATCCTGGTTTTATTGATCTGGTAATGAATAAAAAAGCTGAGATCGTGCGAGCTTATTTTCCACCGGATGCGAACTGTCTGCTATCGGTAATGGATCACTGCTTGCGTAGTCGTCATTACGTCAATGTAATTGTAGCTGGAAAACATCCTGCACCACAGTGGTTAACGATGGAGCAAGCAGTGAAGCATTGCACTGATGGTATTGGAATTTGGCAGTGGGCAAGTAATGACCAAGAAAGTTCGCCAGATGTGGTAATGGCTTGTTGTGGTGATGTGCCAACGCTCGAGACCTTGGCGGCTGTCTCGATTCTGCGTGAGCATCTTCCAGAATTAAAAATCCGCGTAGTTAATATCGTTGATCTAATGAAGCTACAGCCAGAAAGCGAGCACCCTCACGGGTTAAGCGATCAGAATTTTGACGAACTATTTACTAAAGATAAGCCAATTATTTTTGCCTTCCATGCTTACCCATGGTTGATCCACCGACTTACTTATCGCCGTACAAACCATGCCAATCTTCACGTGCGTGGCTACAAGGAGGAAGGCACGATTACAACAGCGTTTGATATGACGGTACTCAATGAACTAGATCGTTTTCACCTAGTAATGGATACAATCGATCGATTGCCACAGACAGGCGAGCAAGGCGCTTTCCTAAAGCAACAGCTAGAAGACAAACTTATTGAACACAGGCAATACATCAACAAGCACGGACAAGACATGCCAGAAATTAGAAATTGGAAGTATGGCAAATCTTCCCTGTTAGGGAGTACGCCTTGATGGAAAGTAATTCGACGCTTGCTACTATTTTTGAATCTAAGTTCATGGAAGAAGAGGAGAGTAAGCATGATCTTCCTAATCTTGGAGTGGTAGTAAGCGTACGTGGCAGTGTTGTGGATATAAAATTCAATAAGAATTTACCCCCGATTTATTCAATCTTGCATGTTGGAGCAGAAAATAAGATCTGTATTGAAGTACTCGCACAAATCGATGCTGAGCATGTGCGTGGAATCGCATTGACAGCAACTCAAGGTCTTGCTCGAGGTATGACTGTTAAGGATAGCGGTGCCCCTTTACAAGCACCTGTCGGTAAAGAAATCCTTTCGCGGGTCTTTGATGTCTTTGGGAAGGCAATTGATCGCGAAGTAGCACCAGATAATGTGGAATGGAGATCTGTACATAGGGATCCTCCACCGCTGGCGCAGCGTTCTACTAAGTCCGAAATTTTTGAAACAGGAATAAAAGTAATTGATGTACTGGTTCCACTGGAGAGAGGTGGAAAAGCAGGACTGTTTGGAGGGGCGGGAGTTGGAAAAACAGTGCTCTTAACTGAAATGATTCACAACATGATCGGTCATCAGAAAGGTGTTAGCATTTTTTGTGGAATTGGAGAGCGTTGTCGAGAAGGAGAGGAGCTTTACCGTGAAATGAAAGAAGCAGGAGTGTTACAAAACATGGTGATGGTCTTTGGACAGATGAATGAACCACCTGGCGCGCGATTTCGTGTTGGTCATGTTGCTCTCACGATGGCTGAATATTTTCGTGATGATCAACAGCGGGATGTTTTATTACTTATCGATAATATTTTTAGATTTATACAGGCAGGAATGGAAGTTTCCGGTTTGATGGGACAGATGCCATCTCGTTTGGGTTATCAACCAACGATGGGTACCGAGTTGTCGCAGTTAGAGGAACGAATTGCCAATACTGAAAGTGGTGCTATCACCTCAATTCAAGCGGTCTATGTTCCGGCAGATGATTTAACTGACCCTGCCGCCGTGCATACCTTTTCACATCTTTCCGCATCCATAGTGCTCTCACGAAAGCGCGCCAGTGAAGGACTTTACCCAGCGATAGATTTACTGCGATCTAATTCCAAGATGGCAACGGCGGGAATCGTCGGTGAACGACATTATAATCTAGCACAAGAAATCAGGCGTACTCTCGCGCAATATGAAGATCTAAAAGATATCATCGCGATGCTAAGTCTTGAACAGCTCGCAGCAGAGGATCGAAAGGTCGTTGCTCGTGCCCGTCGGTTAGAGAGATTTCTAACTCAGCCTTTTTTCGCAACTGAGAAGTTTAGCGGAATAAAAGGGAAGCAGGTCAGCCTTGAAGATTCACTGCGTGGCTGCGAACGAATTCTGGCTGATGAATTCAAGGACTATCCAGAGCAAGCTCTCTTTATGATCGGGTCAATTGATGAGGCATCCCATGATGAATCTTAAAGTGCTCCTACCGTATAAAATATTTCTTGAGAAATCTGGAGTATCTAACATCGTCGTAGAAACTTCTGTCGGGTCGATGGGAATTTTGCCACATCGTCTTGATTGCATTGCACCGCTGACAGCTGGGATTCTGATCTATAAAGACGAAGCTGATGGTGAGTGTTACATCGCTGTCGATGCTGGTGTCTTAGTTAAAACTGGATTAGACGTAATTATCTCGGTACGCAATGCCATTAGTGGAATGGATCTTGGGGAGTTACAGAAAGCGGTGGAGCTAGACTTTTTAAATCTTAATGAAGAGGAAAAAAAATTTAGTTCAGTGATGGAGAGAATGGAGAGTAATTTTATTCGACGTTTTACGGAGTTTAATCATGAATGAACTAACTGAGAATAAAGTTGAGAAAAAGGGAAATGATTTTTCTCAGCAAGTCGCAAGGAGCGTGAAGCGAAAATTAAAGGCACGGCAGAGAGAAACACAAGGTGTCTGGTTTGGTTTAGGGATGATGGGTCTTATTGGATGGTCAGTTGTAGTTCCGACTTTGTTTGGAGCGGCATTGGGTAGTTGGCTAGATCGACGTCAGCTTGATTTTTATTCCTGGACATTGACGCTGATGTTTGTCGGTTTAGTAATTGGCTGTATTAACGCCTGGCATTGGGTGGCTAAAGAGGATCAAGCGATGAATTCAGAAGAAGAGGTAAGTAATGAATGAAATTTTGATTCTATTATTTGTTTTGATGATTGGCTCATTGCTTAGTTTAGTATTTTTTTGTGGTCTTTGGTGGACTATTCAGAAAGCGCTTTCCTCAAATCAACCAGCACTATGGTTTGTTTGTAGTTTGCTTCTGAGAACAGTAATTGTGCTGGTCGGATTTTATTTGATTGGACAGGATAATTGGAAGAGACTTGTGGTCTGTGTTTTTGGATTTTATATGACACGTTTAATCCTATTACACTTTATCCGAGTGGTAGAAAAATCAAATACTTCAGTAGTTACTTCATCAACAGAGGCTAGACATGCGCCTTAGTCCCGATGAAATTGTGATTTGGCAGTACGGGTTTTTAAAACTTAATGCCACCATTATCTTTACTTGGGCTTTAATGCTTTTTCTGGTGGTTGGTTCAAAGGTCATCACTCGTAAACTATCTATGGATCTGGAACATTCGCGCTGGCAAAATCTATTAGAAATAATTGTCATCGCGATTCAGAAACAAATCAAAGAAGTTGGTTTGAGCGAGCCGCAGAAATATATATCATTTCTTGGGACACTTTTTTTATTCATCGCAATGGCTAGTCTCTGTACAGTTTTACCTTTCTTTGAAAATCCAACTGGATCGCTTTCAACTACCGCGGCCCTTGCTATCTGTGTATTTGTAGCGGTGCCGTACTTTGGGATCGATGAGCAAGGATTGGGTAACTATCTTAAGTCTTATCTGAAGCCAACCTTCATTATGTTGCCATTTAACATCATCAGTGAAGTTTCACGTACCTTAGCATTGGCAGTTCGATTATTTGGAAACATGATGAGTGGGGCAATGATTGTTGGTATCTTGCTTAGTATTACACCCTTACTTTTTCCAATTTTGATGACTGCCCTTGGCCTGCTCACGGGCATGGTGCAAGCTTATATTTTTAGTATTCTCGCTTCAGTTTATATTGCCGCTGCAACACGAGTAAGTAAGCCTAAAACTGAAATTGAAGAATGAAGTTAATTTTGAATGAATTTTAATAGAGAAATAAAATGGGAGATTTAATGGATAGCGCAACTATAATTGCGGTGGCATCAATTGTCATTGCTGGCATAACTACTGGTTTTGGCACTATGGGGCCAGCACTGGCAGAAGGAAAGGCAGTGGCAACAGCTTTGACGGCCTTGGCCCAACAGCCCGATGCCTCTGCTACAATTACAAGAACTTTATTTGTGGGGCTAGCAATGATTGAGTCAACCGCAATCTATTGTTTTGTGGTGTCGATGATTTTGATCTTTGCTAATCCATTTTGGAACCATGTCATTTCTCAGATTGCAGGAAAATAATCTATGTTATTTGATTGGTTCACTGTTATTGCTCAGGTATTAAATTTTCTGATCCTCGTTTGGTTAATGAAGCGCTTCCTTTATAAACCAATTCTTCATGCTATTGATGCTCGGGAGCTACGTATTGCTAAAGAGCTTGCTGACGCCGAAACAAAAATGACGGAAGCCCAAAATGAGCGCGAAGAGTTTCACCAAAAAAATAGGCAATTTGATCAGGAGCGTTCGACACTCTTAAAGAATGCAACAGATGAAGTACAAAATCAGCGCGAGAAACTTCTTAGCGAAGCACGGCAAGCTGCTGAGGCCTTAAGCGCAAAACTAGCGGAGAATTTAAAACGCGAAGAAGATAAACTATTTCAGGCAATCAGTCTTCGCACTCAAGAAGAGGTCTTTGGCATTACTCGCAAAGTGCTAATGGATCTTGCTACTGCAAGTTTAGAAGAGTCAATGGTTACTATTTTTATTAGTCGTTTGAAGGAGATTTCTGAGAAATCAAAATCAATTCTGAAACAGGCAATAAATGAAACTGTTCCGCCTGGCATTCTGCGTAGCACTTATGATTTGTCTAAGGCTCAACAAGCAGAGATACAAAATACGATTAATGAAACTTTTGCCGCAGATCTGCAATTACAATTTGAGACTTCACCAAAAATAATTTCTGGCATTGAGCTAAGTGTAAATGGACAAAAGTTGTCCTGGAGCATTTCCGATTATTTGAATTCCTTAGAAGCGAGTGTTTCAAAAATTCTAGCCGAGAAAGGGAAACGCGAAACCAAAACAGAAACTAAACATGAAGCGCCAATACTTGAGGGCAAGCAGTAATGACTACGGAAATCACGAGCCTGCAAAATGTTTTTGATCTTACTTATAACGCAATCGGCCAAGCGTGTACCGAATTTATCCCAGAATTTATCACACAGGAAGTTGGTCAGATAATAAGCGTTGCCAATGGTATAGCTAAAGTTTCTGGACTTCCAGGAGTTGGTTATGATGAATTAGTGATCTTTCCAGGTAATATGCTTGGAATTGCAATAAATATTGATGCTGATGAAATTGGTATTGTGTTACTTGGCCAATACTGGCTACTAAATGCTGGGGATGAAGTTCGTCGGACAGGAAGGGTTATGGATGTAGCCGTAGGAGATGGATTACTAGGACGGATCATCGATCCACTTGGAAAACCACTCGATGGGCGTGGACAATTGTACTTAGATCAGCGTCTTCCAATTGAACGGCGGGCGCCAGCAATTATGGACCGTGCCCCTGTTACCGAACCACTACAAACAGGTCTTAAAGTACTTGATGCTCTTATTCCGATTGGGCGAGGACAACGTGAATTAATTCTTGGTGACCGTCAGACGGGGAAGACTACGATAGCAATTGACACCATCTTAAATCAGCGAGAACAAAATGTTGTCTGCATCTATTGCGCGATCGGTCAGCGAGCATCTGCGGTAGCAAAGGTTGTCGCTACTTTGGAAGAAAACAATGCAATGGACTACACTGTAGTTGTTGTAACTGAGGGTAATGATCCACCAGGTCTAGCTTACATTGCTCCCTATGCGGCAACTAGTATTGCCGAATCATTCATGGAAGCAGGAAGAGATGTGTTGATAGTTTATGATGATCTTACTCATCATGCGCGCGCCTATCGTGAAATTTCTCTTTTGTTAAGGCGTCCACCTGGGCGTGAGGCTTTTCCAGGAGATATTTTTTATATTCACTCACGACTACTAGAGCGTTCCACACATTTATGTCAAGAACTTGGTGGTGGATCACTGACAGCCTTACCAATTATCGAAACGGAAGCACAAGATATTTCCGCCTATATACCAACAAATTTAATATCGATCACTGATGGGCAGATTTATCTTTCACCTTCGCTATTTGAATTGGGTGTGCTGCCAGCGGTCGATGTCGGAAAATCTGTTTCGCGAGTTGGTGGAAAAGCGCAACGCGCTGCATATCGCAGTGTTGTAGGTGGTTTAAAACTGGCATATGCGCAGTTTGAGGAGCTGGAAACTTTTTCACGGTTTGGTGCTCGCCTAGATGAAGAAACAAAAAAAATCATTGAGCATGGAAAGCGTATTCGCACTTGCCTTCAACAAAAGGAATTTTCACCTATCTCTGTTCTGGAACAAATTACCGAATTAACTGCACTTAGTGCCAAGCTCTTTGATAATATTGAGCTTGAGAAAATGGTGGAAGCTCAAAAGGCATTAATGAATATGGTGGGTGAAATTCCTGATGATTTAATTCAGCGATTAAATCTGTCAGATAAATTTAGCGATCAAGATCGTGAAGCTTTAATCAAAATTGCAGGTCAAGCCTTACAAAAGTTTAATGAATAAAAAAGAAATAATTATGCAAATACAATTTAATACAGACCATACTATTGATAGCAGTGAGAGTTTAGAAGAGCACGTTAGTGAAGTGCTCAGATCTGAACTTACTCACTTCAGCGAACATATTACCCGAGTGGAAGCCCATATAAGGAATGAAAGTATCGATAAAATTGGTAGCAATGATAACATCCATTGCAAGTTAGAGGCTCGCTTTGAAGGCCGACAGCCGATTGTTGTTACTCATTTTGCGACAACTCTGGACGATGCCCTAAACGGAGCTGCCGGAAAATTACATCGATTAATTGAGCACACCATCGGAAGACTAAATGATAATCATGTCTCTGAATCTACTATTCATGAACTAAACAAAGCTGAATAGTAATGAGTGATACAACGGCAAGTCTTAGCAGAAAGATAGGTAGCGCTGGGGATCTCCAATCGGTGGTGCGCACAATGAAGGCCGTAGCTGCTTCCAGCATCGGACAATATGAGCAATCAGTACTGGCGTTGAGCGACTACTATCACTGCGTGGAGCTAGGACTAGGCGCATGCTTTCGGGAGAAGGCCTTGGGCAATGAACGAATGGAAAAATCAGTTACTGATAATTCAATCGGAGCTGTGGTTTTTGGATCAGACCAAGGTCTAGTGGGGCAGTTTAATGATCTTGTGGTTGATTATGCTATCAAGAAAATACTAACTATCTCTGACAAAGAACATAAGCCTAAAGTCTGGGCAGTCGGCGAGCGCGTGTATAACCGTCTCGCTGACGAGCCTGTATCACTGATGGGACTCTTGCCGGTGCCCAGTTCCATTAAGGGGATAACTCCTTTGGTTATAAATATTCTCCTGGAATGTGAGTCACTACTAATTCAGAATAAGCTCTCCGAGCTTTTTCTATTTTACAATCGACCCACGCTTGGAACAGCATATGAGCCTGTTAGTCAAAGACTTTTACCACTTGATGAGGTTTGGATAAGTAAGCTAACAGGACTTCCTTGGCCAACAAAAATATTACCGGAGATTATTGGTGATGATGTAGAGACAGTACGAGCGCTCCTCCGTGAATATCTGTTCGTCTCACTTTTTCGAGCATCCTCAGAGTCGCTGGCAAGTGAGAATACAAGTCGATTGGCATCAATGCAGCGTGCCGACAAAAATATAGATGAATTAATGATAGTGCTCAAGCAAACATTCCATCGCTTACGACAAAGCAGGATAGATGAGGAGCTGTTTGACGTGGTTTCTGGATTTGAAGCATTAAAAAATAAAGGATAATAAAGAAATGAAAATAGAACGAAAAAATCAAGAACTAATTAATACGGCCAGTGCGCTGGTAGCTAACTATAAAGGACTATTGGCGATAGATGAGAGTACTTCTACTTGCAATAAACGTTTTGCCGAGTATGGAATTCCAGCAAGTGAAGAAATGCGTCGATCATACCGAGAGTTGATTTTGACCACAGCAGGTTTAGGTGAATTTATTAGCGGTGTGATCCTGTACAACGAAACGATTCGCCAAGCAAAAAAAGATGGCACTCCTTTTGTTAAAATCATTAAAGATGCAGGTATTATCCCTGGTATTAAAGTCGATATTGGAGCCAAAGAGCTAGCTAACTTCCCTGGAGAGAAAATTACTGAGGGCCTTGATGGTTTACGCGAAAGGTTTAAGGAATATTCTGAAATGGGTGCTCGTTTTGCTAAGTGGCGCGCGGTGATTCCGATTGGTGATGGCATCCCGAGCTTAAGTTCTATTACAGCCAATGCACAGTCGCTTGCGCGCTATGCAGCACTTTGTCAAGAAGCGAACCTAGTTCCAGTTGTTGAGCCGGAAGTGTTAATGACAGGAGTACATTCCTTGGAACGTAGTAGTGAGGTAACGCAGATTGTACTACATACAGTTTTTGATCAGCTTTATGCCCAGAGGATTTTATTGGAGGGGATGATCTTTAAGCCAAATATGGTACTTCCTGGACTAGATTGCGCGGACCAAAGTTCTCTAGAAAAAATAACAAAAAGTACAATTAAATGTCTTTTGCGGACAGTCCCAGCAGCAGTGCCAGGGATTATGTTTTTATCAGGTGGACAATCCTGTGAGCTTGCCACAGAGCGACTAAATGAGATTTGTAAATCCCAAGATAGTTTACCATGGCAGATCTCATTTTCTTTTGGGCGAGCTATTCAACAACCCGCACTAGAAATTTGGCAAGGTAAAGAGAAAAATACGAAACTTGCACAAAAGGCAATATTGCATCGGGTCAATTGTAATCAGGCAGCACGGAGAGGTTTGTATAGTTTAAAAATGGAGAACGCATGAATGATATCAAAGAAAATCTAGGGGCTTGTCGCATTTATTTAATACGACATGGGGAAACAGAATGGGCACTAACTGGCCAACATACTGGTCAGACTGATATACCTTTAACACCAAACGGTGAAAATCAAGCAGCAGAACTTGCTAAGTACTTAAAACAGATCTCATTTGACTATGTCTTTAGCAGTCCACTAAAGCGAGCCAGACAAACATCTGAGTTTGCGGGGTTTGGTAATGTTGCTGAGATAGATCCCAATCTTGCGGAATGGAACTATGGCGACTACGAAGGAAAACGAACTGCCGAGATTCGAGAACAGCGGCCCAACTGGGACGTTTATCAAGATGGATGTCCTGCCGGTGAAATGCCCGAGCAAATAACGACTCGAGCCGATCGTGTCATTAAAAGAGTGTCCGCACTTCAAGGAAATATTGCACTTTTTTCTCATAGACAACTTGGCGGAGTGCTTGCCATGCAATGGGTCGGATTACCGATTACTAGCACACTTCATTTTCCACTGAGCACTGCATCTATTAGTATTCTTGCATTTGATTCACACCACCCACGACTTAAGGTTATAAATCTTTGGAACTTCATTCCAGAGAGTAGACAAGTTGCTGAACAATTACATTTTGCTTAGGATTGAAGTCAAACAGATAAGATTTATTATAAAAAGTTTATAACGATCAAGGGAATTTATGTTTTCTTCTTTGTCTTCGATTATCTTCTTTAAGTAAACAGTTTAAGGAAAAGAAGTCCATGACAAAAAAAGAAATTAGCCCCTATGCTGGAAAATCTATGCCAAAGGAGTTACTCCTTAATGTGGATAAACTAATAACAGCATATTACGACAATATTCCAGACCCTTCTAACCCAAATCAAAAGGTAATCTTTGGAACATCGGGACATCGTGGTTCAGCTTTTCAAACAACTTTCAACGAGCAACATGTTTTAGCAATTTCTCAAGCAGTTTGTGATTTTAGGAAATTGCAAAATATTGATGGACCACTGTATGTTGGTATTGATACTCATGCACTTTCGAAACCAGCGCTAGACAGTACAATCGAAGTATTAGCAGGGAATAGCGCTGAGGTAATGCTCGCTGAGAATGACGAATACACTCCGACACCGGCAATATCACACGCGATACTTACCTATAACAATGGAAGGTCTTCTGGACTTGCCGACGGAATTGTCCTGACTCCCTCTCACAATCCACCGGAAGATGGTGGATTTAAATACAATCCCCCACATGGTGGTCCCGCTGAATCAAGCATTACAAATTGGATTGAAGAGCGAGCCAATCGATATCTTACTAAAAATTTAAAGAGAGTAAAAAGAAAATCATTAAAAGATGCACTTAGCGCGGATACAACTCACCGCCATAGCTATCTAAAAGCGTATGTTGCCGATCTTGCTAATGTCATCGACATGAGTACTATTCGGAACTCCAACCTCAGTCTTGCCGTAGATCCACTAGGTGGAGCAGGGGTGCATTACTGGGAGGCAATTGCAGAATTATATAAACTAAATCTTACTGTAGTAAACAAAGAGGTTGATCCAACTTTTGGATTCATGTCAGTAGATTGGGATGGTCGTATTCGCATGGATCCATCATCTTCTTATGCTATGCAAAGTTTAATTAGTCTTAAGGATCGATTTGATATTTCCTTTGCTTGTGATCCTGATCATGATCGGCACGATATTGTTACAAAAAGCGCCGGCTTACTTCCACCAAATCATTATCTCTCAGTTGTGATCAACTATCTATTCCAGTACCGAACAGAGTGGGGGAATGATGCTGCCGTAGGAAAGACCCTAGTCAGTAGCCAGATGATCGACCACGTGGCAGCAGCCATTGGGCGAAAACTCTATGAAGTCCCAGTTGGCTTTAAGTGGTTTGTGGACGGACTTTTTGACGGATCGCTTGGCTTTGGCGGAGAAGAAAGTGCCGGAGCATCCTTTCTTCGCACTAATGGCACAGTTTGGACAACTGACAAAGATGGAATTATCGCAGCACTCTTATCAGCAGAAATTACAGCGCAAATGGGTAAAGATCCTGGCGAGATTTACCGCGAGTTAACTGCTAAGTTTGGTGAGCCAGTTTATGATAGATTTGAAGCACCCGCTAACTTAGAACAGAAAAAGAAATTGTCAGCACTCTCACCTGATCAAATTTCCGCTACAGAACTTGCAGGTGAAATAATTGAGAGTAAGCTAAGCCATGCTCCGGGTAACGATGCCGCGATTGGCGGATTAAAGGTAACTAGCAAGAATGGATGGTTTGCCGCTCGCCCCTCAGGCACGGAAGATATTTATAAAATTTATGCTGAGAGCTTTCTAGGTAATGCTCATTTACAGCGGATAGTAGAAGAGGCACAGATAATAGTTAATGATGCGCTTTTCAGAGTGACAGGTAAGGAGAAGTAATGACTGAAGTCGAGCCTAGTATCGAAGGCACGTTAGAGGATCTTCAGCGTGATTCTTTTAACTACTTTTTAAATGAAACAAATTTCGCCAATGGTTTGGTGAGGGATAAAACTAAAACAGATTGGCCTGCCAGTATTGCTGCTACTGGACTCGCTCTTGCCTCGTATCCTATTGCAGTTAAGCGTGGTTATATGACACGTGCCGCGGCAGTAGAACTGACTCTTACAACACTTCGTTTTTTTTGGAACAGTCCACAGGGAGTGGAGGCTGATGCCACTGGCTACAAAGGTTTTTATTATCATTTTCTAGATATGCAAACAGGGCATCGTGCCTGGCAGTGCGAACTTTCCACTGTTGATAGCTGTTTTTTTCTAGCGGGAGCATTAACTGCGGGAATCTATTTTGATGATCAGTCGGCAGAAGAGCAGGAGATTCGAACTTTGGCTGATGAGCTCTATCTCCGTGCTGATTGGCAATGGGCACAAAACAAAGCAGCCACAGTAACTCACGGTTGGAAACCAGAACGAGGTTTTCTAAGGTACCGATGGAGAGGTTACGATGAGGCGATGTTGCTTTATGTACTTGGGTTAGGTTCGCCGACATTTCCGCTACCTGAAAGCAGTTACGCCGCATGGTGTTCAACTTACGAATGGGTGAATTATTATGGCCAGGAATATCTTTACTGTGGGCCACTTTTTACACATCAGCTCTCTCATATCTGGATTGATTTTCGTGACATCCAAGACGCATACATGAAAGAAAAGGGTAGCGATTATTTTGAAAATAGTCGCCGTGCTACTTATGTGCAACAACAATATGCTATTAATAATCCGCTAGGATTTAAAGGCTACGGGCGCAACTCTTGGGGAATTACAGCTAGTGATGGTCCGGGTATAAAGCAAAGAAAAATAGATGGAATTCAGCGAAAATTCTTCGGTTACAAAGGGCGAGGAGTGCCTTATGGACCTGATGACGGAACTCTTGCTCCATGGGCGGTAGTTTCCTCACTACCCTTTGCTCCTGAAATAGTTATCCCTGCCATAGACTTTGGGATTAGTGAAATCAAATTAAAAGATCAGTACACCTTTGGTTATAAAGCATCATTCAATCCTACTTTTCCAGTCAAAACTGGAAAGACGTATGGTTGGATGTCACCTAGTCAGTATGGAATTAATCAAGGTCCAATTGTTTTGATGATCGAAAATTATCGCACAGGATTATTATGGGAGTTAATGAGAAAGTGTTCTTATCTTGTTAGTGGTTTGCGAAAGGCTGGGTTTAATGGAGGTTGGCTGTGAAGATTGAGGAAAGAGTGAGGGTAGTAAAAAAGCGGCGAACCACACCTATAATTATTTGCTAGCTAGAAAATAAAAGACTGTGACTAAAGGCAATGGCCGTTACCTTAGAATTGTATAAGAATTATTATATTCATTGAAAAGTAAGATAAAAATATAAGAATAATTATTTAGAAGTATCGTGTATATGATATCATTTCCAATATGGTATTTCTTCTGGGTAAAAGCACAGTCTGATATATTATAGCAAACCCAAAAACTAATTTCCCAAAGAAGTGTTTTTCTTAATATTAAAGAACTTTATCTTTTGAATAAATCAGAGATGTTCAGGCGTTTGAAGGTCTTGATAAATCTATAGTTTAACTCTATTTTTTATTTGGTTTGCTATATTTGTCTTTTGGCTCCCACCTCCGCTAAAGCTTCGGCAGGCAAGCCCGCTGGTCGCGATATAGTAATGGCTGTTTTTTTATAATTTCCTATCGGAAATTACTTTTTGTCATGACTATAGTAATTTGGATATCTTTAATCGGCTAGATTATTATTTTCTCTGGAGAAAAGGAAAAATGGAGCATGAAGGTCATGATTAAATCAGAGCGATGACTCTAGAGTCTAGCTAAAGAGGAAATCTTTTAGCTAAAACCAGGCTTCTTAATCCTAGATTGGCAACTGCCGAAACTAGGATCCCCCAAACTTTAGAGCACGTAAGCGCAAGGCATTTCCAATAACTGAAACTGAACTTAAACTCATCGCCGCCGCCGCGATCATCGGACTTAAAAGTAAACCGAAAGATGGATACAGCACACCTGCTGCTATTGGAACGCCTAAAATATTATAGAAGAAGGCAAAGAAAAGATTTTGTCGAATGTTTTGCATCGTGGCATGACTGAGTCTTCGAGCATGGGCGATTCCATTTAAATCTCCCTTAACCAGTGTGACACTGGCACTTTCCATGGCAATGTCAGTTCCAGTCCCCATGGCAATTCCAATTTGTGCTTGGGCAAGTGCTGGGGCATCGTTAATGCCATCTCCAGCCATTGCAACAATTCGACCCTGACTCTGAAGTTCTTTAACTATTCTATATTTATCTTGTGGTAAAACTTCAGCGCGAATATCTTTAATGCCAAGTTTTTTCCCAATAGCCTCAGCAGTCGTTTTACTATCCCCAGTTAACATCACAAGTTTAATATTACTCTTACGAAAAGACTCGATTGCTGCTTCAGTTGTAGCTTTTATAGGATCGGCAACTCCTAATAGTCCAGAAGGCTTTCCATCTATTGAGACAAACATAACAGTTTGACCCTCTGCTCTAAGGATCTCTGCTCTTTCAATTAATTTTAAATCTTCAATTAAACTTTTGTTTCCTACTACGACCTTATGTTGCTCAACATCTCCTTCAATTCCTTTGCCTGTGATCGATTGAAAATTCGCCACAGTTTTAAATGCTATTTTTCTTTCTTCAGCACCATTGATTATAGCTTGTGCTAGTGGATGTTCGCTACCTCGCTCAAGGGAAGCAGCAAACTGAAGCAGTTCATCTTCGCTAAAACTAGAAGTAGATTCGACAGCGATTAGTTTTGGTTTACCTTCAGTAAGAGTACCGGTTTTATCAACAACAATAATGTCAACTTTCTCAAATGTCTCCAGTGCTTCTGCGTTTTTTATAAGAATACCCATTTGAGCGCCACGACCAGTTCCAACCATAATGGACATTGGTGTTGCAAGTCCAAGGGCACAAGGACAAGCAATAATTAGAACAGCAACACTATTTACTATGGCGTGAGCTAGGACAGGTTCTGGTCCAAAGAAATACCAGACTCCAAAAGTTACGATGGAAGAGGCAATCACTACTGGCACAAAGTACCCCGATACAATGTCGGCTAGGCGCTGAATAGGAGCTCTTGTTCTTTGAGCTTCGCTCACCATCTTAACAATTCGAGAAAGGAGTGTATCACTTGTAGCTTTTGTTGCTTCAATAACAAAACCACCACTGCTATTTACAGTTCCACCAATTACTAAGTCATCGATCCCTTTTTGTATTGGAAGTGATTCCCCAGTAATCATTGATTCATCAATTGAGCTAGAACCTTCTAGTATCTTTCCGTCAATTGGGATTTTCTCCCCAGGTCTGACACGAAGTTTGTCGCCAACCTTTATATCATCTAATTCAACTTCTTCTTCTGATCCGTCAGGTTTAATCCTCATGGCACGAGATGGCGCAAGTTCAAGCAGAGCACGAATTGCACTACTAGTTTGACTTCGTGCTTTAAGTTCAAGTACCTGCCCAAGAAGTACCAATGTGGTAATTACAGCAGCTGCCTCAAAATATACTTCAGGAACTCCAGTCATTCCTAAAATTGAAGCCGGAAATAGCCCTGGGAAAATAACTCCTATTACACTATATAAATATGCGACTCCAATACCGAGACCAATTAGAGTAAACATGTTTAACTTCATTGAACGTAGTGAGGCAATAGCACGAACAAAAAAAGGAAATCCGCCCCATAAAACTACAGGTGTTGCCAGCACACATTGGATCCAAATTGAAAGTCTTGGTGAAAATAAATTGTGAATTCCAAGACCAGGAATTAAAGACGACATCGAATAAATAAAAAGCGGTGCGGTAAATGCAAGGCTTACCCAAAACCGTCTTAGCATATCGCTTAGTTCATCTGATTTCTCATCACCTAAAGCAGCACCTTCTGGCTCAAGAGCCATTCCACAAATAGGGCAAGCACCTGGAGTGCTCTGGCGAATTTGTGGATGCATCGGGCAGGTAAAGATTACGCCAGACTTAGGTTTGGCACTCTCCATTTTTTTCTGTGCTTCATGGTTAATGTAAGTTTGGGGAGAGGCAACAAATTTCTCCTGACACTTTTGACTACAGAAGTAATAGTTTCTGCCATCAAATTTAGTCGAGCCATTCGAATTCTCAACTGACACTTTCATCCCACATACAGGATCCGTTTCGCCGACTTTATTTTCTGCTGAATTTCTCATTTATATTTCCCTAGCAGTCCTTACTAATGAATTTTCTGGATCTACGTCTAAGGAACGAAGTATGACATCATTATGTAGGTGTGCGTATGATAAAGATCTGGCGCGACTAATGGGGGGATATTATATAATGCTTGGTATTCGACTCAATAAGTCTTATAATTATGGAGTTATTTTACATTTTACTTGTCCTACTAGTAACAACTAGGGTTTGCGGTGAACTTGCAGAAAGGCCAGGGCAGTTTGCTTTACTTGGAGGGGGAAGTAGCAGGAGTCATACTAGTAGTGACTCTTGCTCAATTTTCTGAAGAAAAATATTAGTTAAAGAATTTTATCTAATTTTTATTTTGTGATGGACGGGGACGCACAATAAAAAATACCTGTGTGCCTTAAAAAATAAATAATTTTTATTTTAGATCCAAAAACATCTCATTTCCAGGCACACTCTCGGCACAGTGATAGACAAAAAATGACGATTTTTGACAAAAAGTGAAATGTGGGAAAGTAGTGTAACTTATTAATATTATTGTTGTATTCTGTCGTGATTTTTTGTCAAAAATTGCTTGGTTGAGACTTAAAATCCTGTGAGGGCAACCTCGTGCGGGTTCGATTCCCGCCTCTCGCATACTTTTTTAGTTCTTTTCAAAAGTTTAGACCAAGTCTTACGAGGGGTAACTTTTAGAAAAGACTAACCGCGCCGTAGCTCATTAATAACTTCCAAATTTATAAAATCTTACAGCGCAGGCGGGCCCCATCACTTTGCTAAAGCAAAGATGCCTGCCCCTAAGGCTCATTTGCTCTAGGCGAGAATCGAGCCCATAAAAATACACAGCGATTCCATTAAATAAATTCCCGCCTCTCGCATTCCTCTTTCTTTTGTAAAATCAATAAGAGATAGCCCTTTATGGAAAGGGTTAAATTCTTAGAAATACTCAAGAACCTATTCTTGGCACACTGACGGCACAATTCTGCACAAAAAATCACCGCATGGCACAATTTATGACAAATTTTAAAACTTCAAAAATCCCCATTACTATTTCCTTTCCTTTGGAGCTAAGCAACTTTTTTCAGTATCTAAATGTCTTTCTTTTCATTTAATTAAACAATTCATAAACGACTCAAAGAAATACAATTAGAGCTCAGGGAAGAGGATAAAATATTTACTGGAGGAACAAAGCTAAAGACACCGTAACTACGTAATTAAATATTGGTTAGGGCGCCTCTAACTTTTAAAATTCTTTCAACTAGTTTATTTAAAATTAGCTAATTGAATTTTTAAAAAAATATTGGAGTATCCATAAATGACTCCTAATAATCATAGCCATTAAAATTTCTCTGAACAAACTGTACCACCTTCCTGAACGCAATCGAGTGTAAAGGTTAACTGTCCTAAGCAATTAATTGAGCAGGAATAACCAGTCTCACCTAAAATTTGTAAATCCATATTAGCAGCTGTTGCTTCTGTAGAATCAGTAGCATCGATAGTAAAACTAGTAGCGCCATTAGCTCCTAGTGGATTTAATAAAATAATATTGCCATTAGTTGATGTTGTGATCTGACCAATATTGCAACCAGAATCTCCGCGATACTCTCTTTCAGCAAGATCGTTACAATTTGTGCGATCATTAGCGGAATCATCATCATTCCCATCAGTATCATCGTTCGGCGAATTTGCAACATTATTTCTAGTTGCAACACCTATTGACACTACCTGGCAACGAACTCCATCACTACACTCCTTACTAGTTGTTACTGTCACATTTGCGGTTGTATCTGAATCTTCATTTATATCATCATAAGATATTCGTTGAGATTCATCACAGGTAACATTAATATCAAAACTATTGTCTTGTCTTGTTACGGCATCAACTGAGAAACCATCATCACTGACTACATTCCCCAAAAAAGATGTACCATTGCCATCATTCAAATCTACCGCATCTTCATTTTGATTTACATTGTGTGTAAAATTTCCAGAAGCTGCTACTATTTTGGGAGAGTCTACAGAACGAGCTCCACAGGTATTACTTTGTTGAATTAAAGATCCACTCCACCGGTCACTTACATTTCTGGCATCATCACCATCTCCACCGCAGGCCGATGACATAATTAATAATAAGGGAATAAGTAATGAACTAGATTTATATATATTTAACATGATCCGCACTCAAAAAGTAAATGAAAAGTAAAGTTTACAACTATGAACATAATTTATAACAATCAAACTTGATCTAGTTATATGATCGATGTCATGTATTGAGTAAGAAATTGAGGGAAATGGCTGATTGGTATTTAAATCATGGTAGGTCTAATGAAATCTAACTTCCTTTTTTCCTTTCCTTTTCCTTTGGAGCCAGGCAACTTTTCTCAGCAACTAAGAATATATCCTTTTAGATGTCTATATGATGCGAATTCGCCTTAAAAAATCATTTCAAAATTGAGTAAATTACTGACTGACTCGATTTTAAAAAATATTTTAGAATGAATCCATGTCAAATAAAAATTATTTAAAGTTGCTGCTGTTAATTTCGCTAGTAAGTGCAGGTTTATTATTTTACTGAATTACTTCTAAACCAATCACTTATCTACACAGTTGGAATCAAATAACTACTCTTGTTACTATAAAGGCACTGGGCGAAAACAAGATTAATATCTTCACACCAAAGGATATCGTAACACGAGTTAATTATAATATTGAACCAGTCCAAGATCTTGCTTGGGAAAATGATCCTAGGTTTAACACCTTTGAAGAATTTCCCTTATACCATTGGATAAGTTCAAAGGTAGGAAAAATTGCTGGTTCCTACGAACTGGGAGCACACTTTACTTCGATAATGTTTCTTTTTCTCTTAATCTATTTCCTCGTTAAGTTATTACGACCTTATTGTAAAAAAAATCAAATATACCTTTTATACCTTTTACTAATTACATCTTCCCCAATCTTGTATTATGGGCAAGCAATTATGAGCGATATAGCAATGACTAGTTGTCTAGTTATGTCATTGTTTTTCATAAATAAGTGGTATTTAAGTCCAGAGAGTAAAAGTCGAGATTTGAATTTTGGATTATTGCTATTTTTTCTGGCAACTATTTTTAAATCCTATGCAATTATTTTTTTACCTGTACTGCTTTTTTTACTTCTAAAAAAGAAAGGACATATTTCACAAAAAATAAAAGTATGGAACTGTTTATGTCTGTTAATGGTCTGCTTGCCGGTTCTTTATTGGCATTATTGGACATCTCTCCAGCCAGGTTATCACGACTCTAGTTCTCATAATATTCTAAGAAAGTTGGAGCATTTATTACAAGCTGAATATTATTACGCTATTTATAAACATTTGGTAAAATTTTTAGGTCTGATTCCTTTCTACGCCTTATTGCTCTTTAGTATTTATTACTTAGCTAAAAATCGCTTACAAAAAATTAATTTGCCAGAATGGTTTCTCCCTTACACAATATGTTTAGGATTATTTTTGATCGCCGTCGCAGATAAGATACCACAACATGAATATTATTTTTTACTAGGTGTACCAATATTCTTTTATTTATCATCTGGAGCAATCTCAGCTTTACTTAGCAGTGTTAAAGTTAAGCCGATAATTTTAATAGTAATACTCTTAATACATGTAAGTATTGGTACCAAGTCATACCTAAAAGCTACCAAGGAAAATCCAGATGTTTTAGAATGTGCAAAAATGATTACAGACAATACTGAGGAGCAAGCGAAGGTTGGAATTTACACAGATGTTAGCAGGTTTAATAGCATAAATTATTATGCAAATCGCTCGGGGGTAGTAATTGAAGGTGATAAATTTAACATCGAAGTTTATAAAAAACATGGAATTAAGTATCTTGTAACGAACTTGAATTCTAGAGGTAATGAGCAATTTGAAAATTGGATCAGAGCACAGTCTGACAGACTTAAGTTATCAAAAAAAATGATTTTCAAAGACGCAAAAAAAAGAGAAATGAGTTGTTTACTCTATAAAGTTATCTAGAATGAATTTCTTCTGGTAACGTGAGTCAAAAGCATCCGATCATAATTACTTGTTACGTATTTTTACGTACACATCTCTAAATTCAGAGGGTTCGGCCAGCTCGCGAAGTTCTTGAAGGACTTTCATGGCGGCATCTTTTCCATCGAGCATTAATCTTGTCCTAAAAATGGAGGAAGCAGCGGCGCTCTGTGGGAAAAATCTTTCATATTCTGTGAATTTGCCACCTATGGCATTTAAATTATCGTCCCAACTCCAGAGTAAGGATCCTTTTTCTGCTTTATTGGAATCAAGGAAAGCTGAGTGAGTAACGTGTGAAAAATATTCAAAATGTGCTTCTTTACCATTTTGCATCATATGACAGACTTCATGGGCAACAATAAAACCAAGATCCGCCGGATGTTTCGCTTTAATCATTATGCTTGCACCTGCTGGAGAGCCATAATATCCCACAGAATTGCCAAGAGTTTCTGATTGCTCGAAATTCTTATCAAAGAACCCCCGAATACTTCCAGCTATGGCGATAGTGACGGCACCACCCATGATCAAAGGTGCTAAGAGCTTAGTTCCGAGTGGAGCTGACTCTATTTGATTCCAAGCGGCTTTAATCGGTCCCATAAAACGATTTACCACCGAATCTTCATGAATTGCTTGGAGAGCAAACTTGGCAACAGCTTCAATTTTACTTTCATCAACTCCGCAGGCTTGCAGTCCAAAGATAACTCCGCGAGTGATAGTAACAATCTCTTGATCGTTCCAGTTTTTACGTTCGTTAGGAGATAATTTATCAATTAATTGCTTGATCTTAAAATCTTCTCGTAACTCGGGAGGGGTTCCCTTAAGTCCCATAGCCCGTCGTTTCATAAATTTATCTTTAATTTCTTCCTTTGTAGAATTCTGGTGATTAATCTTTTCTGAAGATGTATTTAAAGAAGATTTGGTGGAAGCATGAGCTTTGGGATCGTCTGCTTGCTTTACCTTTAGTTCGCGTAAAATTTCAAGACGATTAAGTGGGGAGGTGGCAATGTCTAGAATTGATGCCGAGTTATCATTTTCTACTTTTGGAGCCAGAGAAGCACTAGGCTTTGGCAATTCTGTTTTTATAATTAATAACATTAATACCTTAACAAATGTATTAAATGTATACTAAAACCCATAAGATTTTGACCTGAGTGCTTGGAAAAAAGCTAAAGCTTTTTCTGTTTATCGGGTTTTCGTATATTTGTTTTCCCCAGCAGAAATGCTTGTAAAACAAGCCTTTCTGCCTTAGCGACTCCCTACAAGAGCGTCGCACTTGATATACTAGGCGACTGATTTAAAACGGTAATTTTAAATGTCGTCTAGAATATAATCAACTTAACCGATGTTGATGCTTCAGTTTAGGCACCTTTAATCCATATAATTTAAGTATCTTTAAGCTGAAAAAATAAATCACACATAATAGGGGGAATCCTTCACAACTTGTACGATAAAGAATAATCAAAATAGATGTCAATTTTCCAAGATCCAAATTTAAAACCTGTCATAGTAGATTTATTGTCGGCAATCAATGAGCATTTAGCTCAATTGGGTTGCAAAGCTAGTTATTTAAAATTACCAGAGGTAGATCCTGAAATAGTTAAAAGTTTGTCAGGGAAAAAGATCTTAATGGTAGATGATAGTGATTGGATTGAAAACTGGGTTCCGATCCTAATTGTAGCAACTAATAATTGTGCGAGTGCTATTTTTCATGAAGCTTCAGTTAGTGAGCAAAATTTAATTGGAATGATTGCAAGACGAAACCCTGATATTATTCTTCTTGATAAATCCCTAGCAGGTGGAGTTCAAGGTAATCTACTTGTTGAAAAATTAAAAAATGAATTGCCCTTAGTCAAGATTTTTGGTTTTTCTTCTTCCGATCATAGTAATCAATTATTGATAAAAGCAGGTGCCGTAGGAGCCGCTGATAAAACAGAGCCAGATACAAATATAGTATTAAAAGAGATTATTAAGGTTTGTCTTTAATTAAATTCTTATTAGGCTACTAATTTAAAACGGTAATTTTCAATTTTGCCATGCAGATCAATTATCATATGTCTCTTTGCAAGGGGCGGTTCGAATTCATTTTAGAAAGCTCCATCTTCTCAGAACCTTTCAAGAGGAAAATAAAGATTGATTTTGATCTTCTACCACTTGAGTATATTAAAAAATTAAGATACTCTTCTCAATAGACATTTAGGTATATTGAGATGAATAATTTTCCACTATTAATTCAAGGCGGCATGGGTATCGGCGTTTCTAATTGGACACTGGCTAGGGCTGTTTCACAAGCAGGACATTTAGGTGTGATTTCTGGAACATGTATTGATACGGTCATGATTCGTCGTCTACAAGACGGAGATTTTGATGGTGCAATTCGTGAAGCATGTCGCAATTTTCCTTATCAGGAAGTTGTGCAAAATGTGATGAAGAAATTTTTCAAACCAGAAGGTCGAAAGGGGCAGCCATATCAATTGTTAGCGCTGCCTTCATTCGTTCAAAAGCCAATTTTTTCTGCCATTACAGCTTTGGCTAGCTACGTCGAAGTAACTCTCGCCAAGCAAGGACATAATGGTCAAGTGGGCATGAACCTATTAACAAAAATTCAATTACCAACCTTGCCTACAATATATGGCGCTATGTTAGCGGGTGTAGATTATCTTTTAATGGGTGCTGGAATCCCCAAAGAAATTCCTGCCGTTTTAGAAAAGTTAGCACTTAATTCTAAAAGTGAACTTAAATTAGATTTAGCAGGAAGTAGTGAAGTCTTGCAATTTGATCCTAGTTTTATGGGAATAAAAACAGACTTGAAAATACCAAAATTTTTACCAATTGTTTCTTCTTCCGTTTTAGCAATTATGTTGAAAAGAAAAGCAGGAAAAATTGATGGATTTGTTGTGGAAAATAATCTAGCCGGGGGTCATAATGCTCCCGATCGAAAAAATAGCAAGTCGATTGAAAGTGAATTTGAAGACTATCGTAAATTAGATTTGCCATTTTGGTATGCAGGAGGAGTGAGAAGTTCTAGTGATGTCCAGCAAGCAATTGATTATGGTGCAACAGGAGTTCAGGTGGGAAGCTTGTTTGCCCTTTGCGAGGAGTCAGGGGTTGATAGTGAAGTTAAAAGAGTGGCTCTTAATTTAATCCGCAAAGATCAAGCTCAAATTTATACAGATCAACTAGCTTCTCCCACAGGTTTTCCGTTTAAGGTTTTTGAGATGTCTGGGTCTATCTCGGAAGATCAAGTTTATCAAAATCGAGTTCGAAAATGTGATTTAGGATATCTCCGAACAGCGTATCGAAAAGACAATGGGAGTGTAGGCTTTCGATGTCCTGGAGAGCCAGTAGAGACTTATCTTCAAAAGGGCGGAAAACTAGAAGATACTGCTCAAAAAAAATGTCTTTGTAATTCCCTGTTTTCCGTTATTGGTCAGGCTCAAATTCAACCGGAAGGAAAAGAACCAGTATTACTTACCGCAGGAGAAGACCTTTCAATTATTAAGAAATTACTGAATAACCAAGAGCATTATCAAGCGTCTGATGTAATAAACTTTCTTTTTCCTTAGAATTTTTATTTAATAGATGCTTGGCGAATGACTTGTATTAACGATAATTTTTATTATCGTTAAGTTTCCAGTTTATCGAGAATATCCAAAATAATCTTACCAGTTGGATCGACTATTTTCGCCACCCAAATTAGGATCAACTCTCAACCATAGGGAATCAAGATCCATTGAGGTGATTTTTTTAGCTATTGTGCTTGTCCTTGATCCAAAATCTTTTTGCCAAACTTGGGCATCAGTACCAACTACAAAACAGGAGTTGCCACTGGATCTCCATTCCACTGGGTACGCCAAAATTGCAAAACCATTTACGAGAGACTTGTCTTGCAAATATGATTTTTTACCACCACGTGTTTTTGCTCCTTGCTCAGTTAGTATTTTATAAACATAACCACTATAGGTAGGGTGATTGTCCTTTGAAGTTTTATAACCATCAAGCATTGCTCGCGCTACTAAACCATCGATAGGGCTTGTAGCTTGCCCCGGAAGATCTGGCCAATAAAGACCATCTTTAGTGTTGGGACTACTAATAAATTTTTGGGCATACTCCAAGACACCGTCTTGATTCCAATCTTTGGCTTGGTATGTTCTTTGAGCTTTTACCAAGGCTCGCAAAGTATCAACTGTGGCAACTTCATTTAGGGAAATTCTAATTTTGCGATTAGATTCAGTCGTATATTCCGTAGCAAAACTCCATCCTTTCTTTGTATTTACAAGTGGAACCCGCATATTCCAACCTTCTATACCAAAGCGTACGAGATACCATTGTTCATTGGGGTGATCTAAACTATTAACTGAAAATAGCTCGGCTCTTTCCTCAAAACGACGTGATAATTTACGAAGGAAAGCTATGTCACTAATAGTGTCCCCAGTTAAAAATATTTCTTTAGAGTTTTTACCAAATAGCTCTATCATTCGCTTTGAATCTTCTGCCTTTGCGGCAGAGGTTAAGGCGCGAAGCGCTTCTTCGGCTGATTGAAAGGCAGTCTGCCCAGAGCTACCTGCTTGCGCTTGTAAAGTACTTTGTGCAAAGGAAGAAAATAAAATGGTAGTAAGTAATAAGGTTGCTAGTTTGTTTAATTTCATTAATTATTTTTAGCAGTTTACATGTGCGATGAATAGATATTTTTTGATGGACAGAAGAAAGACAGGCACTATATGGAATGTATCGTGTGGAAGATTCTTACTTAAAGTAGACTCGGTGATATTGAATTTTAGCAAAAATTTTATGTCACCGAGTCTATACTTTATATCTCAAGGATTCTTAGTTTATTTAGTTTCTGTACTAATAAAGCGATAGGCTAAAGCACCTAAAACACCACCAATAATCGGCGCAACCCAAAATAACCAGAGCTGAGAAATTGCCCAGTCTCCCATAAATAAAGCCACACCAGTACTGCGTGCTGGGTTAACGGAAGTGTTTGTTACGGGAATACTAACTAAGTGAATTAAAGTTAAACATAGTCCAATTGCCAATGGTGCAAAACCTTGAGGCGCACGTTTGTCTGTTGCTCCAAGAATTACAAAAAGAAAGACCATCGTCATGACAACTTCAGTCACAAAGCTTGCCAGTAAACTATATTTACCTGGAGAATGCTCTCCAAATCCATTAGAAGCAAAACCTCCGGCTAGATCAAAGCCTGCTTGGCCACTAGCAATAATATATAGAACAGCAGCGGCAATAATTGCACCAAGTACTTGAGCAATAATGTAAGGTAGTAAATCTTTTGCTGGAAATCTTCCTCCGGCCCAGAGCCCAATTGAGACTGCTGGGTTAAGATGACATCCAGAAATATGACCGATAGCGAAAGCCATAGTGACAACTGTTAAACCGAAAGCTACAGAAACTCCCAGCAATCCAATACCAACTTCGGGAAAGCCAGCTGCAAGAACGGCACTTCCACAGCCTCCAAGTACCAACCAAAATGTGCCAAATAATTCAGCTACATATCTATTCATAAATTTGCTCCTATCTTTATTGTTAAATAAAAAGTTATTTTATATCTAAAATAAGTTTAAGTATTAAAACTGAACTCATTTCTAAAATTATTTTATCACAGCTTTCCATTCGCTATCTAAGTGAAATGGATCAAAAGTTTTACCAGGTGCTTTTTCTGGGTTAATATTTTGTTCGTATATTTTACTATCTTGTCCTGCAACGAAACTCATTACTCCAGAAATGCCATATCGCAGGGGATAGGCCAGGAGAGTCACATTGTTTTTGGAGTTATCACTATTTGGAACAGATATAATTTGATAATTATATCCTTGGTAAATTCCATCTGCACCTTCTTCCTTAATTAGCCTTGCTGCTTGTGGTCCCAAGGGACTGGGTTCGCCGAAAGTTGCATAGTCCCAGTATAGTCCATCTTGTTCACCGGGAGTACTTAGAAATCTTTCAGCATATTCCAGCTGTCCGTCAGCATCGCGATCTTTGGAAGCATAGACAGCCTGTGCTGAACTAAAGAAAGTTAATACTTTAATAGCACTAATTTCATTATGACCAATACGACGATTTAAGATTTCTTCTCTTCCTGCCTCGCCATCAAAGTACCAAAGATCTTTGATTTTAATAAGTGGCACAGGAAATATAAAATTGTCTGTACCAATTTGCATTAAAAAGGTTTGTTTATTATTAGCTAACAAATCTGTCTTTTCCGCTATTTTATTAGCAAAATTATTCAGTGAATTTTTATCCTGTGCCGGATCTCCGGAAGAAACTTCGGCCACAAAATTTGGACCAAAAATCCTTGTTAGGCCTTCTTGGTCTAAACTCTTGGCGGCAGCTGCTAATTCTTGGACAGCAATCTCAGGGGAATTAAATCCTTGTTGTGTTGCTAGATTAACAGTATTCGGTTTTATTGTTGAACAACTAGTTATTAAGAAAACTAAAAAGATAAAGGGTAGTTGTAAATTATTTTTCATATTATCTCCTTCTAAAACCTCCACCGCCACTAAAGCCGCTTGAGGCACGACTGAAACTAGAGCTTGTTGATAAACTTCTACTTTGCGAGCCACGGGTACTAATTTGACTGGTATAGCTTGCCTTTCTATCACTAAGTGACGATTTTGTTGGTGTGTAATGGTATTTAGATGCCTGACTTTTTGCACTAGAAAAACTTTCTGTTCTTTGTGTGCTCGCATAGCTCCCAGAAGCACTTGACTTAGAAAAGCTTCCGGAGCTTTTTGCTGATTGTAATTTTGACCCACTAAAGCCCTGGCTCTGCATCTTGCTTTTGGCTTCAGATAGTTGTGCTTGCCGATTAGCAGAGAAGTCCTTATTCCCATTATTATATTGTTCTTGTCGGAAGTCTTGTCGATCACTAACATGATCATTCCGGAAGTCTTGTTGCTCACTAACCCGATCGTGGCGAAAATTTTGTTCTTTCTGATAACGGTCTTGGTGAAATTCTTGTCGGTCACGTTGAGCATCATACCAATCGTTATGATAGTTATTGTGAACCCAAATATTTCCACCCCAGGGGCTACTATGATAATAATAATTATTATTATCATTATTATTAGCTACGGCAGCTCCTAAGGCGACTCCTAAACCAAATGTAACAAGAGGAGCAACATAACTCGTTTGCTCTACATGACTAGTATAGACAACTGGACTAGATTCTTGAACATATATGATTTGCGGATCTTTTGGTTCGATTACAATTACTTGTTTACCACTATCCACATATTGCGTTGTTACCATTTGTTGATCATTGGTTTTTAAGTTTCCAACTTGCTTAGCTTGAGACCTTCGTTTTTGAATAGAACTCATTACAAGTTCACTTTGATTTAAGAACACATTCCCTAAATTAGTTGTCCAATCTAATTTTTCATACATCATTTTTAAAATACCAGGATAAGTAGCTATGATTTTGACGCTATCATCCCAAGATTGTTGGGCAATCAATTCGGCATCAGATTTATCGTGAATTAATAAAGCAGCATCAGCAATTTGATCGGGGAAAGTTGCAGCTGGGAGTATGTTGGAAAGTAAAATATCAGGATATAGGGCAATTGGGCTAACTAGCGTTTCTATTTCTTCTTTAGTTTTTACCTTAGAAGCTTCAGTTGTCAGGGCGTAAAGTGAGAAAGGAAGAAAGGTTAGTATGGAAAGGATAATTATTTGGATTTGCTTCATATGAAATTAAATTAAGAGAATTTTCAGCCAAAATGTATAGCACTAATCCCAACTAAGTTTCAATAATTATTATTTTCATGTGGCAAATTGACCGAGAGGCCGACTGGTGAGTCGATTCGAAAATTGAACTATGCTTCTAAGAAATCACCTCTAATGCTTATTATTATAAGAGTTCGTTAAATATACAGATAGCAATATCCCAAGACTCACTCTATAATAGAACTATGTTAAATCTTAGTCTCGGTATGTTTTTTTCACTTGTCGGGATGGCGGCTTTTTGCTGGGCTAAAAAAGCGGAAGAACCACGAGCATTTGTTTTGGCGATTGCATTAATGTTATTTCCATATTTTTCTGCTAATCCAATTTGGACTGGCACTATTGGGGTGGTACTGACTACTCTTTTATTTTACCCGAAGTATTATTAGTGCTCTGCTCGCCGAGTCGATCAATCTTTTCTAATTCCTGATACCAATCTTCTCCATACTTTCTAATTAGTGGTTCTTTTAGAAAACGATAAACTTTAGTTGCTAATTTTTCTCCACAAAGGCAGGCAGGCTTACATTCCTCTCGTTGATCAAAGTTAACAGCATCAAATTCAGGATATTTAGTAATCCTAACCGGATATAGATGACATGATATCGGCTTTTTAAAATTAATTTTATTAGATTTATGTGCTGCTTCAATGGCACATTTAGCAATTTGCTTCTCGTCATAAAAAACAAAGGCACAAGCATTATTTTCCGGGACTAGTGTAGTAAAGGAATCTCCGGATTCGTTCAAGGAGTAAATACCATTCTTTGCGATAGCCCTTAATCCTTCTGTTGTCATAAAAGGTTTTATCTCTTCGAGGTTATCTTGAATAATTTGCTGCTCGGTTTTTTCAAGTGGTGCCCCAGTTGCACCAAGTAGACAGCAGGCACCTTTACAAGCTTGTAGGTCACAGACAAATTTCCGATCTAACAATAAATCAGAAACAATTGTATTTTTTAGTGGAATCATTCGAAAATTATTTATTATTTGTTTTAAAAGTATGGGAGATATTAGAAATAATATGATTTGACTAAATATAGAAAGTCCAAAAAGTAATTTACTTAAGGAAAGTACTTTTTGGTGCTTTATATCCCCCGGAGGGATAAAAAAATCATATACTTATTACAAAAAACAACTAGCCGGAATAAAATCATACGTAATTTATTTTTTGGAATAACCATATGTTTACAGCTCTCCTGATTCTTATTCAATAGGGATTGCAAATTTGATTAGACTAAAAGCTTTCGTAAAGAGTTTCGGGAAGAACTGAGTTTTCAAAAATTGAAATATAATTAGTTTCTTTAGAATGTGTTTCTATGTTTTTGGGTATTTTTAAAAATTCTTCAAAATCACTGGATTGATATGTTTGAGTATCCAATCCATTGCTTACCAGAAAACCATTTATTTCTTCTTTAACTTTAGCTTGATATTCTTTGTCGTAGTAAACTCGCCATTCGTCATGTGTAGGGATTGTCAGGGTGCTAATTACTTGTTTTGTGAACGGTTCGATTTCTGGGAAAACCAACATGATTTCAGAGTAGGTCCAGCTTGTCAGCATAAACGAGAAAATAGCTTTTACTATAGCTTTCATTAAAACCTTTAAAATAACCTAAGGTCTTCGAATGAACACCTATAATTAGGTTATGAAAAGTATTTTTCCCTATGTGTGATTTAGGACTTTTTATAGAACTTACATTCTATAGTCAGCATAATTAACTACTAAAAATAAGATTTAACTTGTAAGGCATCCTTGTATCACGTAAAATTATGTCAATAGAAATATTTTAAGATGAGGTATATGTTAATCAATAAAATAATTGAAAACAAATTAAAGCGAATGGATCTCAATAGTGAAAAAGGTGCCTCGCTGGTGGAGTATGGCTTGCTTGTAGCTTTGATTGCTGTCGTTTGTATTTTAGCAATTACGGATCTTGGTCAGACAATTAGCACAAAATTTCTTGCCATAACAAGTGCCTTGTTAGGAATTTAAAGAGTATTAGTTTTCTCTCTCTATTTTTAATTTATTAAATTTCCTAAAAATTTTAATTTCTTTTGCAATCAAACTTTTTCTTAATATAGTTATTCCAAAAAATAAATTACGTTTAAATATTATAGAGCAACTTGTTTTTTGTAATAACTATACGATTTACTATCCCTCGGGCGGATAGCAAGACCCAAAAAGTAGTATCTTAAAGTAAATTACTTTTTGGACTTTCTATATTCCTTTCAATCTTAACATTCTCTCTAACTCAAACGCTTGTTTGAAATTCAAAAGTTAAGATTAAATTAAAATTTTTTGCTGACGCTACGCTTGATTTTTTAAATAAGATTGCCTAGTTTTCACAGGCTCCATTCTTAAATCCTTAGTCCCTCAGGTTGGTACAAGATGTCAGCTTATTTTAATTATAAAAATTATGAATTCAATCTATAAATCTCTTGTAGTATTTAGTCTGGGTTTGCTCCTAGCAGCTTGTAATAGCAGTAGTAGCAGTGATGATGATCAGGGTGGTAATTCTGGTGGTGCGACTGTGATTCCAGGCAGTGTTAAGGATGTTGGTGCCACTCTTTGTGGTCTTACTTCAAATGGAAATTATCAAAATCCACCACAATTTTCCGATGGGGAAGACGTTTTAGCAATTCAAGTCATCGATTCTAACTTAGTTAATGTTACAACTGCTTCGGGGCCAAAGTTAGTTAAGCTTCAGGGCTTAGGTGATACCAATGGATTACACTGAAGCAAAAAAAGTTTTATCAGCCTTAGTGGCAGAAAGAAGTTTCCGTTTTTTTGATGCCGGATGCACTCAAGAAACTATTTCAGGAACTGCCACAGTTGGGCAATTAGCAACAGCTGAAGGTTTAGGTCTTAGTGAAGAAGTTGTAACAGAATATTTCGGAGGTGTGATTGCTGCAGATAATGGATGTTCTGGTAACCAAGTAGCTTCTTGTTTAGAAATATTATCAACTGGTGAGATTCCTGAGGATACTTCAGGTGCACCGGAAGCACTTCCAGCCAGACAAGTTTCAAATTTTTTGTGGAAGCCTGACAGCGAGAGCCCATACAACCCCGGTGGAGTCTCGATTTTATTAGACCCTTGCGATGTCAATGTCTTTGTAAATGGATCACAGTTGTTAGATTATCCAACAGGAAACGGACGTTGTGTGACAGTTCGTTCTGCTCAAGAAGGGTGCTTTTTTGGTGCAGCTACAGTTGAAGTGAAAGATAAAGCAACAGGGGAAGTAGTTTACTTTGGTTCTCAACCCTCAGTTTTAATTGCTAATGGCTGTACCCGTTTTGAGTATGATGGTGTTGGTTCTGTTGGAGGAAATGACGAAGAACCGGAATTTAATTGTGATACTGCTCCAACAACTGTTCAATACCGACCAGAGTTAGAAGAATGTGGTGGTAATGCGGCAGTGATTCTTTCCGGAAGTTTTCAAGGAGCATTCAGTGTTCAATTAAGATTACCAGATGGGGGAGATCGTTTGGATGAGGATTGTGCCCTAGCAAATTGCACACCTTACAAAGTTCAAAGATATATTGATGGTGCTGGAACCAAGACTGCTTGTTTTGGTGCTCCTGGTAACGCCAACGTGATGAACAATGTTCACCATACATCAATTAAGATGGCCGGGGACGATAGCGATCCTGATCGTTTCTGTATCCCTGACATGAGAGTTGCTGTTAATTAATTGTAAATAATAATAAATAATGTCAGTGATATTATAGTTATGACAAAAACTAATTTCCGAATATTTAAAAAGTTACTTTTGTGATTTTTGTCATAACCGTATGATTTTATAACGCTTGCGGGGGATAGTAAGCCCCAAAAAGTCATTCCTACCGGAAATTACTTTTTGGACTTACTATATACTGTATCACTGACGTTATTTGTCCTTTAAATTTAAATTCATTCTTTTCTTTGTCTGTAGTCTTTTTCCTTAAGATTTAAATCAAACAACAATTGAAATAACACTTATAAAATCAGTAAAACCTTACTTCAAGCATGAAAGAGTTATAATTATCGTAACACTAAGCATATTTCATGGTCAGGATTAATCTGTTAGCATGACTCCATCCTTATTTAATTAAATAATTGTTGGCATGAATAATCACTATAAACTACATCCTTGGCATGGCGTGGAGATTGGTCAGGAAGCGCCCCAGTTAATTACTGCTTTTATTGAAATTATTCCAAGTGATACGGTGAAGTATGAGATTGATAAACATTCTGGGTATTTAAAAATAGATCGGCCTCAAAAATTTAGTAATATAGTTCCAGCGCTTTACGGTTTTATTCCCCAAACTTATTGTAAAGAAGAAGTTGCTAAATTATCGGCTAAAGCCAGTGGTCGGAAAGAGTTAGTTGTGGGAGATAATGATCCTCTTGATATTTTAGTTCTAACTGAAAGACAGATTACCCATGGTGATATCTTAGTGAAAGCTTATCCAATCGGAGGTTTGCGACTAATTGATCATAATGAAGCTGACGATAAAATAATTGCTGTTTTAAAAGATGATCATTTGTATGGAGGCTGGAAAGACATCACAGATCTTCCTGAGAGCATATTAAATCGCCTTAAGCATTATTTTTTGACATACAAACAAATGCCGGAAACTTTATCTAAGTGCGAGATTGTAGAAGTTTATGGCAAGGAATCCGCCTGGCAAGTAATAGAAGCGAGCCAGTTAGATTATGCCAATTATTTTAAATAAAAAATATTATCTATTAGGGAGAATAATATTTACTTCCTCATATATAGCAATTTGCTAAAATTTATATTTGCCCAAAATTTTTCAGCAATTTACTCATTTATTTATGAGGTTCGACGATTACTTTTCTTTTAGATTTTTTGGATAAGTTTTTAGTCTTTTTAGTTTTCAAATTTTGTAATGGAACTTCCCAGCCTCCACCTAATGAGCGATACAGTGCTACATTATTTTGAGCTAGTGTTCCAATACTATCTGCCAAACTTAGTTGCTGTATGAAGTAACGTCTTTCGCTATCAAGTACATTTTGAAAATCAGTAAGTCCAGATGCGTAAAGTGCCTTAACTAAACTGACTGCTTCTTTGCTTGCGGCTACAGATTTTTCCAGACTAAGTTGACGTAGCTTTTCTTCCTTAATACCAACTAAAGCATTTTCGATTTCTTGAACTGCAATTAAAACGCTCTGTTGATATCTTCTGTTTAACTGTTGAGTACGAGCTTCTTGTATTTCAACGTTGCGGGAAATTTTACCAGCATTAAAAATGTTCCAGCTAACACTAGGTCCAATAGTATAAGCCATGCTATTTGTTCGAAAAGCATCTTCTAAGTTATTTAGAGCTTCAAAAGAGATTTGACCTGGAAGTGAAATAATCGGAAAATGCTCAGCTTGACTAGCGCCAATTAGGGCATGTTGCGCAGCTAGATTACGTTCCGCGCGACGGATATCTGGACGTTGTCGTAAAATATCTAAGGGTAAAGACTTTCTGCTAAATTTTTTGATAGTAGGAATTTTTCGATTACTAAGTAAAAGTCCATCTAATTCTTCAGGTAGTGTCCCAATTAGAACAGCTAACTGATGCTTAGCTTGCGCTAATTGGATCCTGAGGCTAGGAAGAGTAGCTTCGGTTTCCCCTAAATTAGATTCTGCTTGTTTAACATCTAATTCTGGCGCAATTCCTGCAGTAAACAATTCTCTCGCAAGTTGTAGGCTTTCTTTTTGATTTTTAATATTTTCCTTAGCTAAAGAAATCCTAGCAGAATTTGTGCAATATGTGATGTAGGTGGAAGCTACCTGCGAGTATAAGATTACTTGAGTATCAAAGTAATCCTCAAGGGTAGCTTCTAGATTTGCTTGAGCTGATTCTTGTAGTCTTCTTAATCTTCCAAGAAGATCTAATTCCCAATTAAGTCTTGCTCCCACGGATAAAAAATCATTTTCTGCACCGCTAATTGCAGAGGCTACACTTTCGCTACGACGCCGAGTTGCTAAATCAGTAGTGGCATCAATTTGTGGAAAAAAATCACTAAAACTAACCCCGGCTGAAGCCGTTGCTTCCTGAATCCTTAAGAATGATTCTTGTAATGAGAGGTTATTTGTATTACTTCGATCGATCAGCTCTGTAAGTACTGGATCATTGAACATTGTCCAATAGGTAGAAATAGCAGCTAGTTTTTTTGGAGTTAAAGCTTTTTGTTGACCCTTCCAGTGGTTTGGTTTTTTAATTTTAGGTTTAGAATATTCTGGACCAATTGAACAACCTAAACAAATTAATGCGAGTAATATTGCTGTCAGCAATCTGTAGTGTGTGGAAAGTGGATTAGATAGCTTCATTGTAATATCTTTTACAGTGATTTAATCGACAGCGAAAGGTTTAGTTTCTATAATAATTACAATTAATCAATGGTAGATGTGTCATTTCTGAATTTCAATTGTCAGTTTTAGCTTTACGCAGCTTCCAATACTTAAATAAGCACTTTCACTTTTGCTTTGATGCGTAATAAAATAAACTACCTTTAGTTTGAACATGATTTGCAATATTTATTTTATTAAATTAGCTGTTATTGACGGAAGTGGTTTTTACAGATTTTTATAATTATTATGATTAATAAACATTATCTTGGAATAATTCTAATTTTTCTTACACTCATTAGTTCATTTAATACGCTAGCTCAAACTAAGGTGATTGGATATGAGATTAAAAAAAAGCATTTGTTTAATGAAATAGAAGCTCTTGGAACCTTAAAGGCAAATGAAACAGTTCGTTTGACATCTACGGTCACAGACACAATTACAAATATTTATTTTGAAGACGGCCAAAGGGTGGAAAAGGGATTTCTATTAGCAGAGATGACCAATCAAGAGGAGAGTGCCTTAGTCAAGGAAAGTTTAGCACGAGTTGAGGAGGCCAAAAAACAATTTGAACGTGTTAAGAATATTCCTCAACAAGGAGCAATATCTGGCTCGGTTGTCGATCAAAGAAGAAGAGAGTTTGAATCGGCCAATGCTTTGTTAGAGGCAATGAAAAGTAGATTAGAAGATCGCCTAATAATTGCACCTTTTTCTGGTGTAATGGGACTAAGAAATGTAAGTGCAGGTGCCTTAGTAACTCCGGGTGAAGAAATAGGAACAATAACGGATGATCAAATAATGAATTTAGATTTTTCCGTTCCTGCTGTTCTGTTAAATGCACTTTCGGTAGGACTGAAGGTCTACTCAACTACGTCGGCCTTTCCTAAGAGTCAGTTTGCAGGAGAAATTGTAGCCTTAGATTCAAGAGTTGATCCAATTACAAGATCAATAGTTGTCAGAGCTAAAATACCTAATTCCGATGGATTATTAAAACCAGGATTACTGATGCAAGTAAAAGTTCGACACTTAGATCGAGAGAGTTTAGTCGTACCCGAAGAAGCTATTTTGCCATTAGGTAGTAAGGTGGGAGTTTTTCAAATTTTAGATAATAAAGTTAAGCAGGTAATTGTGGAAGTTGGAATTCGAAAAAATGGAGAGGTCGAAATATTATCAGGACTACAAGCTGGTGATTTGGTAGTAACTCATGGGGCGATGGCTCTAACAGATGACAAAGAAGTTGTGGTAGACGCTATCCAACAAGCAGGTGAAGGTTTAAAAGATATAATCAAACGCAAAAAGGTAAAGGCATGAAGCTTTCTGATATCTCAGTAACTCGTCCAGTATTTGCGACCGTCCTGTCATTAATTTTGATAATATTTGGATTTGTTTCCTTTAGTCGTTTATCGTTAAGGGAATATCCAGATATTAACCCTCCAATTATATCAGTCGAAGTTAATTATCCGGGAGCCTCCGCCAACGTTGTCGAGTCCAAAATTACTGAAATTGTAGAAGAACGAATTGCTGGAATTGAAGGCATTGAGTTTATTGAGTCCAAGAGTGAGGATGGACGTTCAACGGTTAATGTTGAGTTTAGTCTATCTCGGGATATTGATAGTGCAGCAAACGATATACGAGATCGTGTTTCTGGTGCTCTTGGAGATTTCCCTGACGAGGCTGATCCGCCAGAAATTCAAAAAATAGATTCCAATGAAGATGTCATTATGTGGCTGAACTTAACCAGTCCACAGATGACAGTTCCTGAGCTCACTGATTATGCGTCACGTTACTTAGTTGATCGTTTTTCAACTTTAGATGGGGTTGGTCGTGTGCGAATTGGAGGGGGACAAGAATATGCCATGCGCGTCTGGCTAGACCGAGAGGCATTAGCAGCTAGAAATTTGACAGTAACAGATGTTGAGAATGCTCTCCGTGCTGAAAATATTGAATTACCAGCCGGAAGTATTGAGTCGAATACTCGGCAATTCACAGTGAGATTACAAAGAGCCTTTCGAGTGCCAGAAGATTTTATGGCCTTATCTTTAGGTAGAAGTGTTGATGGATATATTACCAGACTTGGTGATGTTGCCAGAGTCGAGAAAGGCTCGATTGAGAATCGTACCTTTTTCAGGGGAAATGGTGCCCCAATGATTGGGATCGGTATTGTTAAACAATCAACCGCTAATACAATCAGTGTTGCCAGAGCGGCCAAGGCACAAGCAAAATTAATTAATTCCACATTACCAAATAAAATGAAAATTGAGCAAAGTTATGATAGCTCAATCTTCATCGAAGAAGCGATTGGTGAAGTTTATCTAACATTTATTGTTGCAATAATATTAGTTGTTTTAGTCATTTATATTTTTATAGGTGATGTTCGTGGCATGATTATTCCTGCTATCACCGTGCCAATTTCAATTATTTCCTCCTTTATTGCGCTTTACGCCTTTGGTTATTCAATTAATCTCCTTACTCTTTTAGCTTTAGTCTTGGCAATTGGGTTAGTTGTTGATGATGCAATTATTGTTTTAGAAAACATTTCTCGGAGGATGACGGAACTAGGAGAGACTCCCCTGGTCGCCGCCTACCGGGGCACTCAAGAAGTTGGCATGGCAGTCATTGCAACTACATTAGTACTTGTAGCTGTGTTTGTTCCATTAGCTTTTATTGAAGGTGATATCGGTCGATTATTTTCAGAGTTTTCGATGACGATGGCAGTAGCTGTAGTCTTCTCTAGTATTGTTGCACTCACATTATGTCCGATGTTGGCATCAAAATTGTTAAAAAGGGATCAGCAGCCGACAAAGATATATTTTTTTGTAGAAAAATATTTAAGTTTGTTTCAATCGAAATATATTGTTTGGTTAGAAAAAGCATTTAATCATTCCTACGCTGTAATTGGAATTTTTGCAGGTTTATTAGTCAGCTGTTATTTAATATTTATCTCCTTACCCAGTGAGTATGCCCCGAAAGAAGATCGCGGGACATTTGCAATTATGGTTAACGGTCCGGAAGGTGCATCCCACAAATATATGGCCGATTACATGGATGAAATTGAGGCCCGCTTGCTTCCCTACATTGAAGCAGGTGAAATATCCAGATTATTAGTCCGTACTCCCAGGACTTTTGGTACATTTGAATCTTTCAATACTGGTATGATCATGTGCGGCCTAACCTCTTGGTCGGAGCGACGCTCCGCATTTGTGATTATGGACGAAATTAAAAATAAGCTTTCAGATTTAACAGGGGTGCGTGCTGTACCCATTATGCGACAAGGGTTTGGAGCTGGGAATACTAAGGTCTTTCAATTTGTAATTGGTGGGGGAACATACCAAGAATTAGCAGAGTGGCGAGATATTTTACTTAAGAAATTAGAAGTTAATAACCCCGGGTTTGAAGGAATTGATTGGGACTACAAAGAGACAAAACCGCAAATTCAAATTAAAATTGATTATAATACTGCAGCTGAACTTGGAGTTAAATATTCGGAGATTGGCAGAACATTGGAATCAATGCTGGGATCAAAACGAGTTACAACCTACATTGAAGAAGGTGAGGAGTACGATGTGATTCTTCAAGGGGAGCGCAATGCTCAAAGGGATTCTAATGATTTACAAAATATGTACGTGCGATCGGAAAGAACGGGCCAATTAATACCTCTAGCAAATTTAGTAACTCTCACAGAATTCTCTGACTCCGCAACGCTTAATCGATATAATCGAATTAGAGCAATTACTATTGAGTCAAACCTAGCTGCTAAATATTCTCTTGGTGAAGCCTTAGAGTATATGGAAAATTTAGTGCGTAATGAATTACCGGAAAAAGTCATAATTGATTATAAGGGGCAATCTCAAGATTTTAAATTTGCCGGTCAGTCAATAATATTTGTATTTATTTTAGGGATTTTAATTACATTTTTAATCTTAGCGGCACAATTCGAAAGTTTTATACATCCATTTATTATTATGTTATCTGTTCCCACGGCTGTTGCCGGAGGCTTATTGGGATTATTTATCATGGGAAGTAGTCTAAATTTATATTCGCAGATTGGATTGGTAATGTTGGTAGGTTTGGCTGCTAAGAATGGTATTTTAATTGTAGAGTTCGCAAATCAACTTAGAGATCAGGGTATGGAATTTGATCGAGCGATACGTGAAGCGTCCCGAGTTCGGCTAAGACCTATTCTAATGACAGGTATTACAACAGCGGCTGGTGCAATCCCCCTTATTATTGCTTTTGGTGCTGGTGCGGAAACAAGATTTACAATCGGGGTTGTCGTGTTTTTTGGCATACTTATTGCTACGTTTTTAACAATATTTTTAGTCCCAGTGGCTTACTCCTTACTTGCTAGAAAAACAGGTTCTCCCGGAGCTGTACAGAGGCGTTTAGACCAAGAGATTAATTTACAAGATAAATAAACTTACTCTCAAGCTTTAAAGTTTGCAAATTAGTTATCCGATAATTATTTACATAATTAAAATCTTAGCCCTAGATGATAGAGATTGATCACTTGGCACTTTGCGAAGTGGAGATAAACTTTATCGTGTTGCTCTTGAAGCGAAATTGGTTAGGATTTTACCAAACACTCTAAATTTTCAAGGATGAAGTATGAAGTGGATTAGTAGCCTTTGCCAGATCTTTAATAAAACTATCAGTGTTGAGGAAAGTTGGGTGCATATGACAACCTCATTACGTCAAGGTGATTTCACAATCCTAAATAAGAAAAACTTATCTACTAAAGCTTACGCTTCAGGTACTATAGTTGTAAGTCAGGAAGCGACCACCAACAACCATAAGCCAGGTATGCATCAACGCCAAGAAATTTTCCCATCTGTATTAAACCGATTAGAGGGTAAATTAAAAGTTAATCGTATCTCAACTAAAAAAAAATAGGTTTTGTAGCAGCAGAGAATAATCCAACGGTAAAACAATAATTTTACAGATGCAAAGCTTAAAGTTCTACTTGAATAACTGTTTATTATTTTAGTGGTTTATATTTGATTCGCTTTGGAGTGTCCCGACCAACTCGTTTTAATCGATCCACTTCATAGTCGGAGTAATTTCCTTCAAACCACATTACTTGAGAGTCACCTTCAAATGCTAAAATATGAGTAGCAACTCGGTCTAAGAACCAACGATCGTGGGAGATAATAACTGCACAACCAGCGAAGTTATCTAGGGCATCTTCCAAGGCTCGTAACGTATTCACATCAAGATCATTTGTGGGCTCATCTAATAATAGTAAGTTGGCACCTTCTTTTAGAGCCATCGATAAATGAACTCGGTTCCTTTCTCCTCCAGAGAGGGCTCCTACTTTTTTCTCTTGATCGGGACCACTAAAGTTAAATTTACTGACATAGGCTCTGGCATTGACTGGTCGATCGCCAAGCATCATTGGATCATTACCACCGGAGATGGCTTCATAAATAGATTTATTTGGATCTAAATTATCATGACTTTGATCTACATAACCAATTTTTACAGTACTGCCAGTCACAAATTCCCCGGTTAATGGTTTTAGTTCGCCTGTAATTAATTTAAAGAGGGTTGTCTTTCCTGCACCATTAGGTCCAATAATTCCAACAATCCCACCCTGAGGTAAAGTAAAATTTAAGTTTTCATAAAGTAAGCGATCACCAAAACCCATGGAGACATTTTTTGCTTCTACAACTTGGGCTCCAAGTCTTGGACCTGTCGGAATAAAAAGCTCTAAGCGATCTTCTTTCTGTTTTGATTCTTCATTGGCCATAGATTCGTAAGATGAAATCCTAGCTTTTGATTTAGCCTGTCTGGCTTTAGGTGACATACGAATCCACTCTAATTCTCGTTGTAGGGTTTTTTGTCTTTTAGATTCTGTCTTTTCTTCTTGAGCTAAACGATCTTGTTTCTGCTCTAACCATGAAGAGTAATTTCCTTTCCATGGAATTCCAGCTCCTCGGTCTAATTCCAAAATCCAACCGGCAACATTATCTAAAAAGTATCTATCGTGGGTAACAGCAATTACGGTACCTTTATATTTTTGTAAGTGTTGCTCTAACCAATCTACTGACTCAGCATCAAGGTGGTTGGTTGGTTCATCTAATAATAAGACATCCGGTTCCTTCAAAAGTAAGCGACAAAGTGCCAGTCTACGTTTCTCACCACCAGATAAGTTTTTAACAAGTGCATCAGATGGGGGACAGCGAAGGGCATCCATTGCCCGTTCCAGTTTAGTATCTAATTCCCAAGCATCATGATGATCTAACTTTTCTTGAACTTCTGCTTGTTTCGTAATTAAGCGATCCATTTCGTCATCGCTCATCGACTCTCCGAAACGCATGTTGATTGCTTCAAATTCTTTTAAGAGATCGACTACCTCCTGAGCACCTTCTTCTACGATCTCCCGAGCAGTTTTTGTTGGGTCGAGATTCGGTTCTTGTTCCAGCATACCAATCGAGTAACTCTCAGACATAAAAGAAACTTCTCCTTGGATTTCCTTATCAATCCCAGCAATGACTTTTAAGAGGGAAGATTTTCCAGATCCGTTTAATCCTAACACTCCAATCTTAGCTCCATAGAAAAATGATAAGTGAATATTTTTAAGAACTGTTTTTTGGGGAGGGAACGTCTTAGTGACACCGCGCATTGAGAAAATAATATCCTGACTACTCATGTATTTTTATAAAAAAGAAAACCTGCGATACATTACTAAGAATATTAAATTTACTCCACTAGCTAATTTTTTTTGATATTACTGAATTCTTGGCGTTAAATGTTGGTTTTAATAGATCTTTTTGTCCGCCATAAGTGTACAAGTCCTCCGAAATTTTTGAGTAACAGAAAACGAAGGCGGATTCCACTAGCTGTTTTTTCAATCCTGTAACTTGAGTTATAGACAGCGATCTCAATAAATTCTACTCTTTTATAATGCTAATTATTTCATTTTTTACAGCTTTAATTGCCTGTTTCTTTGCAACGCTTGCTGGAGGTGGTGCCGGACTAATCCTGCAACCAGTTTTTATGTTAAGTGGTCTTCCCTACATCAATGCTTTAGCCTCTGCCAAATTGGCAGTTGGTTTTATCGGAATCTCCAGTAGTCTTGTTTATTTTCGTTCCGGGATTATTGATCGAAAAGTATTTTGGTTTTCTGCTTTATACGGATTACCTTTTGTTATTCTAGGAACATTATTTTCAGATCGCCTACCAGGCGAAACTATGAAAATCATTTTAGGCGGATTTATCTTATTAGCAGTCGCCATCAGTTTCTTTAGTAAACTTGGGATTCGTCAGCATCAACCCGTGCCCCTTACAAATCTAACGATTTGGAAATGTATTATAGTTATGACACCGATTGCTTTTTATAGTGGTTGGCTATCTGCTGGGAGTGGAATCTTTTTAACTCTGATGTACATAATTGTATTGAAATATGATCAAAAGCACGCAACTGCCATGACTATTTCTGCCTGTGGACTTTTATGGAATGGTGTTGGAGCTGTTTGTCATTTGTTTTTGGGACACGTACGTTGGGATTTAGCACCAGCATTAATTTTAGGAGCATTAATTGGTAGTTATTTAGGAGCAAAGTTTTCCTTAAAGCAGGGAAATAAGTTTCTGAAGAATATCTTTTTATTTGTGGCAGTCTGTACCGCACTAAGCTTACTGCTTAAGTAATTAACAATGATATATTAGTATAATTCAATCTGGGCTCTCGGATTAATACATCCGGTACAACTGGCATATACCTCTCCAACCGGATAATTTACTTTTATGACTCCTGTAGGTGAACCTTTGGAACAAGTTCGATCTCCAAAGCTTTCCAGAGCCAGTGGCAAACTTATATTAGAATCAAATCCTGCCAGTCGGTAACTGCCAAGTTGCACATCGCAACCAACAAAATAATAGAATTCACTATTTTGATCTGTCGGTAGAGGATGTACAAAGCAGATTTGGTCTAATTGTTCCCCAGGTTTCCAAGTAAAAAGTGTTTTCCAGTAATCTAACTGATGTCTTATAAAAATGTCACCTTCAGATGATCCATATTGAACAAAATCATTAGATTGAAAAGTAGGTTCTTCCGAATTAACATAACCATATTTAAAATCGATACTACTTGGTAAGGTCAGACCCTCTGCTGCTATGAATTGCATTAGGTGATTAAAAATTTCCACGATAGGCTCACCTACTAGTGCCGTGTTCATTGTTTCTGAAATAATTAAATCATATTTTTGATTATTTTCTGATTTAAATTTTGTGGCGTCGCCATAAATTACAGTGAGTCGATCTTCTAATCCAAAAGCCTTGGCAATTTGTTTGGCAAAGCAGGCTGAGGCAGGGTTAATTTCCAAGCAGGTACAATGCACCTTTTCCGAAGCAAGTGTTGCAAATAATCCTAGAATTACCACTGGGCCGCAACCAGCATCTAGGACATAAATTTTTTCTTTACCGGGACTTAATTTGGTAATTGCTTCATCAATTGCCTGTAAGAATCTTTTGGTACGAACGATATCTCTTAAACAATAAAGCGCTTGTTCTGTGGAAAGACCCTTTGCTTGTTCCATCATGGGCGCTGAAAAATAATCCGAGGTTAATCCGGCGTATTCTTTCGCAAACCTTAGAATCGCTTTTTCAAGTTTTAGGGCCGGGTTAAAGTCTTTAATAGGAGCAAGCAGGGGTTGATCTGGTAGTTCCGCGACCAGTGTTCTCATTAATGCGAGATTATGTTGATGATTTTCAGGGATAAACTCCTCTTGTCTTTGTGGGGCGGGAGTTGTACTAGCTGCAATCATCATTCTAAAATTGTAAAAAACAGAAATTCAATGATGTTATGGATATTTTTATAAAAATGTAACAACTATCAACTAAATTATCATAACAAATTAACCGATAGTAATTATCTTACAAAAATTACCTTTTTGATTTTTATATTATATATTTGAAACATGGCAAGTTTTCAGCACAGCTCAATAGAGGAACTTCAGTCAAACCTGCTAAGCGCTAATTTAAGCATTCCATTAGATCTAACTCGAGGTTTAGATTCAGTTACCTTGGCCAAGTTTCAGTCTTTATTTGTGACCGAATTACCTGCTGAGAATACTGCTGCAATTCATGGAGCCAGTCTTGGTGCCATTCAAGATATCTTGAAAGTTGGAACACTTTCTGCATGTCAGATTAGTACTAAGAACTATCGAGGTTTTTTAGAAGTTGAGCCCATCATTCGTGTCATTGAAAATCATGCCGAAGCTAGAAATGCCTTAAAAGTTGGATATGCACATTTTTCAGATTCTCCTAATGAATACCATGGTTATGCAGAAGTTCATGCTGGTTTACAAGCTAAGTCTAATGCTTTAATCAGAATTTTTGGATTAAATCCAAAATCGGAAGAAGATTATTTGCTCGTCTTGAGATTAGTAGATTCAACTCCATCAGCAGCTTCTGCCGATGAACGATTGTCAGCAATCCAAATTTTAGGTGAGCGTGGATATTTTGAAAAACAAGTGAATGCTGCGGTAGATTTCGTGGATACTTTAAACGGTTTTTGTATCGGACTAAAACCGGAAGTTTTTACATTTGCAAAATACTCTGAAGTCGCTAGTGATGGAAAAGTTCCAAGGTTAAAAGTACCAAAAGGTGGGATACCACTAGATCTAATTTCAGGAATACTTCCAGAAGGTGATTTTGAAAAGCAATTAGTCCGTCGGATTAAAATGCTCTAAAATCTCCAGAACTATTGGTAGTTCGAGAGTACCATCACGATTCCCACTAAAGTGACCAACATTTTTAATTATTATTATTTCTGCTGCCAAATCTTTAGAGAAAGCTTCTTGGTTTGATAAAGGAACCCAAGGATCATCATTTGAAAAGACAGCGGTAGATTTTGGGAGATGACTTTTAATCTTCTTAAAATCAATTGGCGTGTCTAACCAGTGTCTGACTGTTTCAGCAACTTCTTCTGGTTGATCTAGATTAGTTAAGGCCGTAAAGAACCCGGCGACAAACACGGCACCGCCAACAACAACATCTTTAGGTAATGTTTCCAAGTAACGCGCAATTGCCTGACAGCCCATGCTGTGACCGACAAAAAATGTATTATTATCGGCAATACCAACTAACTCTTGAATTGCAGGAATCCAGTTCTCGATTCTGGGATTTGCGGTATTAGGAAGTTGCGGAACAATAACTTGATAGTTACTTTTTTCTAACTTTTGCTTTAGCCATGGAAACCAGCCATTTTCTGGATGACCATCCCAACCATGAAGAATAATTACGCGTTTTTTCATCAAGCAGAAATTTTATTTAAAACTTTTGGGTATATCTCATGTTCTAATTTGAGAACTCTGCTTGCAAGTATTGCTTCGGTATCATTAGGTAGTACCTGACAACTTGCTTGGGCAATAATTTCTCCTGTATCTATTCCTTCGTCAACATAATGAACAGTACAGCCGTGCTCTGTTTCATTAGCATCGATTGCACGTTGATGAGTATCAAGCCCTGGGAATTTAGGTAATAGGGCAGGATGAATATTAATAATTCTACGGGCAAATTTTTGAGTAAAGGTAGCAGGTACTATGCTCATAAATCCTGCCAAGGCAATTAAATCAGGATTTAAATTCTCTATATGTTCAAATAGTTTTATTTTTTGTTCTTTAGAAGTAAAATTTAGATCTTTAGCAAAAACAAAGTAGGGAATTTGAAATTTTTTGGCATGTTCTAAGCCAAGGGCGTCAGCACGATTGGAGTAGACCGCAATAATTTTATAGTTTTTAGCATTCTCTAAAAGGTTTAGGAGGTTTGATCCTCGACCAGAGATTAATACAGCTATAGATTTCATTTTTTGATGTTTGTTAAAAGCCATTCAAAATAAGTATGATTAATACTTTCTGGAGTAAGGACTGTGAAAAAATATGTTTTATAAGGGTGGTGTTGATCGAGAAAATCGGAGATTTCTGAGATTAAGTGCTTAGTCGTTTTAATTGTAAGAAGCATTTCCTCACCATTATTAACTTTACCCTCCCAAGGATAGCAAGAATTCTCTATTTTTAAAGTATTAACACAGGTTGCTAATTTCTTTTCAATTATAGCGGTAGAAAGCAGCTTTGCTTCTTCTAGACTGCCAATAGTAGTTAATGCAATTCTAAATTCAGTACTCATAAGTTCTTCTTTTGCCTTTTAAGTATTTCTTGTATAGTTTAACGGAGCAATAATATACTCACCGCTTTCCATTTTTGAGAAAAATGAAAAGAAAGGTGAGCGAGCAAAATCCTGTTGCCTTGTCCGCCGTAGCTTAAGCGAAGGTGGAAGACAGGTTTTGCCGTAGAAAACAACATCTAAACCCTATGCTGATAGGCGGTGAGTATTAGTTTTGTCTTTTACGGCGTAACTTGGCTTAGGCCAAGATTACGCTCGCCCTCAACAAATTTCATTTGCGGAGGGTTTATACTAAGCTTATATAAGAGTAGAAATTGCATATCAAGCGGTATCTTGCTCGTTAACTTTTAGACCATTAGGTAATAAATTTAAATAATATTAAAATGAAAAAAATTGTCTTTTTGTTCTTACTTTGTATTTTGCCAGGATTAGCTTTTGCTCAATCTGAGGAAACTTCCATGCCTAAATCTGGAACGTTAGCTGCTACAACAAATGTTCCTGCGGGTCAGGCGACACAAGATGGGCCAGCGGGTGGAAATAGTCTTGATTCAGCAACACTTAATCCACTTACTGCTAGCGTGCAAAGAGTTTCTTCTAATGAATATGAGTATACAGTTTTTAATAATACTGAAGATCAATATACAGTAAGTCTAGAATTAATAGCTAAAGATATTGATGGGAGATCTGTTCGCCGTACTGGGTCATCTGCAAGTATCCCAGCCAAAAAATCAGTCACACGTACGATGAGAGTGCCAAGTAATACTGCTAACGTAAATGTTGAAATGAGAAGTTGGACGAAAAAGTCTCGTGGCGTTTCAAATGAAGAAATCCTTGCTGAAATTGAGAAGAAAAAAGATGAAATTCGTGCTTTAGAAGCAAAATTAACTACCGAGACTTCGGCTTTACCAGTGGCTCCAACAGCAGCTGTCATAGAGGCTCAGTAATATCATGAAGTCAATTATCCCTGTAGCCTCTGGGAAAGGAGGCGTTGGTAAATCCACAGTTGCCGTAAATCTTGCCGTAGCTCTCGCTAAAACTGGAGCTAAGGTTGCACTGATTGATGCTGATTTGTATGGACCAAGTGTTCCTACTTTAATGGGTGGAGGGAAGATTCAAACTGATCATGAAGGTCGTTTAATTCCAGCGGAAAAGTTTGGAGTTAAATACGTTTCACTGGCATTCTTTTTGAATAACCCTGACGATCCAATAATTTGGCGTGGCCCAATGTTTACCAAAGCTTTGCAACAATTATTCCAAGATGTAAATTGGGGTGCTGTCGATTATTGTATTCTTGATTTACCACCTGGAACAGGGGATGCCCAAATATCACTTTGTCAGATGGTGCAAATCACTGGAGCACTCATGGTTACAACTCCGCAAGAAGTCGCAATGGCCGATGTTCGCAAAGCAATTAATATGTTTGCTAAGGTAAATGTTCCTGTTCTTGGTTTAATCGAGAATATGGCTGGATTTACAGCACCTGATGGGCAGGTTTATAATATTTTTGGAACCGGTGGTGGTGCAGAATTGTCCGAAAAATTTAAAATCCCCGTTTTAGCTAGCTTTCCAATAAATATCGCAATTAGAGAGGGTGGGGATGTCGGTGAGCCAATTGCAAATAATCCTACTAATCCTATTGCACAGCAATTTTCAGACTTGGCATTGAAACTTATCGAAATAGTTGATAATAAACTAAAATCTAACCAAAACGTTAATATCTTTAATTAAAGGAAAATCGTGTTTTCAGTAATCTTTGTTATTCATCTTATTATTTGTGCTGCTATTATTGGTCTTGTTCTTTTACAACAAGGTAAAGGTGCAGAGGCTGGTGCCGTTTTTGGTAGTAGTAGTGATTCTGTAATTGGGGCAGGATCTGCTCCAAACTTCATTGGTCGATTGACTACTGGAATGGCAATTTCATTTATGGTCACTTCAATTTTGTTAGTTAATCTTTACATGAAGCAGTCTGTTAACACAGAAAGTTCTGCTAAGGATGTCTTGGAAGGTTCAATCCTTAATACACAAGTTCATGAAGGGGAAGATACAACTCCTGAAGTTCCAGCTCTTGTGCCAGCAGAATCTGCTGAAATGAAAAAAGAAATTACTAAAACAGATACTACTATTGCTCCTGTTGTTTCAGCAGAAGGTACCGTACCTGAAGTTATAATTCCTGAAGCTAAAGTAGAAGTACCAGTAGCACCAGTTGTTGAAGAAGCTAAACAACCTGAAGTTACTAATGTAGATTAATCCCAACGTCATTTATTTTTAATAACAATAAATGACGTTGGCGAGCAAAATAATGGCGTTGCCGTTTTTTGCCCTAGAAAACAAAGTAAAAACCTCCTTGATTAACTTTGATATTTTCAAAAATGATGAGGGGACGGTATATATAGTTATCCCTCCGGGGGATAGTAAGCCCCAAAAAATAATTCCGAATGGAAATTACTTTTTGGACTTACTATATTAATGACAAAAAATAATTTACGGTAGTAAATTAAAGATGGTCATTACGCCTAATGTAAATCTTGGATTATTGTCGCGCCAAAGCTTTACCGTCGGCGGAAATCCAAGTTTACATAACTTAAAAACAACATAAATAGTGAGTCCAAACAAAATCGCTAGTTTTTTAAATTTACTTATTGGACTTACTATATAAGCCCGAATGGTGGAATTGGTAGACACGCCAGATTAAGGGTCTGGTGATCGCAAGGTCGTGGAGGTTCAAGTCCTCTTTCGGGCACTCAGCTTAGTAGACTCCGTTGGAGTCTACTAAGCTGAGTGCGTTTAATTCGCGTAGCGAATTATTGGCACTTTTCTGTTGGAGTCTACTAAGCTGAGTGCGTTTAATTCGCGTAGCGAATTATCAACACTCGAGTACTTAAATGTTATTTGATAGATCATGACCACCTTCCTCAATACCACCTATTCCAACTTCCAGCTTGAATCCAAAATCCAAAACCGTATCTCTCAAATCGAATACACCTGGGACCAAAAAAAATACCTAGAAGCATTAACTTTTGAATTAAAATTAAATTCTTCCGAAATAACAGCTCCCTTCCTAGATAAACTTCGTACAGCTTGTCAGCTTTGGGATGTAGATTTAAGAAATCAACAAATTACTTCTCATCGTAAAATAATCGGACCAATCATTGTTTCACTAAAAAAACTAATTGCTCCAATTATCAAATTTTTCCTCAAAGACTTTATCCGTCAGCAAAAAGACTTTAATGCCGCAATCTTAGCATTGATGATCGAAAGTAAAAATTCAAAAAAGAACTAAGCAACTTTAGTTAAGTATCTTCGAATAATAGTCAGTTATCTACAGAAGGTACTGATTATGATGAATATTACGGAAATAAACCCTCGGCCCGAGGTCGCTATTACCTCCAGTGAAAGCTTAGCACCAATAAATCAAGAAAAATTTTATGATCTGATTCAAAGTTTCACTGAAAAACTAGGTTTAGATCGTAGCTTTTCCTTCGAAAAGATAGCGACACAAACTCTTTCCTCACAGGATTTAATTCTGTATCAAATTCAAGCTAGCAATTATCATTTGCGAATTGAAATGCTAAGTAAGACGGCGGAAGGTCTGTTACAAACTTTAAGAAAAGTACAGGCTAATCAATGAAAAATAGCCCAGTAATACCTTCACAATCTTTAGTAACAAGTATGATTGAAGGCCTCAGATTTGGTTTGAATTTACCAGTTGATTATAGATTAGCAAGTCCTTCTGGAGTAAGCAGACTGATCAGAAATTTTCTTAATTCAGCGAAAGTTCAGCCAGACATAGCAAGAATGGAAATAAGTAGAAGGGACAGTTCTAAATTTCGGAATCAACCTGAAATACAATTAAATAATCAAAGAGTTTTATTTCCTAACATTCAAAATTCCAGGGTAATTTGTAAAGATCAATCAAATCCTAATATAAGCTTACTACAAATATCAACCGAAGAAATTTTGAATAACAATCCGAAGCATTCCCAAATACAAAATTTTTTAAATCCAAAAAATGCTGAGCTGAAAAGTCAAACAGTTGAAGATATCTCGTTGGCCAAAGATCAAATTAAACATTTATTAGATTCAAGCATCGTTCGTGATTCATTAGTAATAAATTCTAATAACCATTTTGTTCCAGCAGGTGATAATCAAGATTCCAGAAAACAGCCCACAAAATATCTTAATGTTAGGCAGGATCAAAACCAACAGAAACTAGAACTTCTTTATCAATCTAAAAGTCGTGGAGAACAAGCATTTGCATTAGAGTTAGATCTAGAGGGTAATTTAACACTTAGAGTTGCTGTACATAGCGATTATAATTGGTGGCTTGGTCAAAAACAATATTTACAAGCAGCACTCAAAGGACTCGGCTATCAAACATTCAATTTACAAAATGAATAATTCGAATGTTTTGTTATTATCAGTTTGTTTGGCAATTTTCCCTTTCTTGGTAGTGATCGGCACTGCATATCTAAAAGTTAATATTGTATTAAATCTTTTTAAAAATGCCATTGGTGCGCAACAAGTACCCTCAGGAGTTATTATTGGAACAATCTCATTAGCGATTAGTCTGATGGTAATGGAACCTGTTTGGGATAAATCTGGTAAACTACTTAGCTCTAATGAATTGTTTGCAGGAAAATTAGAAGAGCAAACAATTTCCGATATTTTAAAAAAATTCACTCCTGCTATGGAACCTTGGAAGGAGTTTGTCACTAAACACGCTGGAGCGGAGGAACTCCTTTTTCTTAAAAACCTAAGAGCGGAAAATGGACCTAGCGTTAATCTGCAGGAAGATGGGTTATTTCTTATTATTACTGCATTTATCTTAAGTGAACTTAACGAAGCTTTCCAAATGGGCCTGATGGTGCTTTTACCATTTTTAATAATAGATTTTTTGATTGCCAATTTCTTAGCTGGACTAGGCATGATGATGTTTAGTCCAATTTTATTGTCATTGCCACTCAAAATTCTCTTAATTGTTGGGCTAGATTTTTGGCAATTAATTTTTAAGTCATTGTTTTTATCTTATGCTTAAATGTTAAGTAAGATTTTATCCGAAGCACTAAATCTTTTGCTCACTGGATTGATTTGGCCCTTAGGTTTAATCGCGACGGTTAGCTTAATTTTAAATTTTATTTTGACACTATTTCAATTACAAGAACAAACATTTCTTTTTTTGATTAAGATAGTAGTCGCAGGAATTACAATTATAATTTTTTTCCCAACTTGGAATTCAAATTTTTGCATATTCGTTGAACGATGCTTAGAGCAGGTTATTCTAATTGGTGGAGTCTGAATGTTACCTGAATTTTGGGCAATTTATATTAGAGTTTATGGATCACTATTATTAATACCATATAATTTAAATGCCTCAGGTTTAATAGGACGAGCAATCTTAAGTTTGATTTTTAGCCAATATTTTCTTAATTGTAATACAACTTTACCAATTGCATCGCTAGGATTTTTTTATAACTTTATTATTGGAATAACTATTAGCTTTAGTTTATTAGCTAGCTTTTGGAGTTTGTTAATCTACTTTGAGATAAGTGAAAATTTACGTGGAATGAATTATGCCATTTTTTTTGGTGCTGATGAGTTTGCTAGCAGTCAGCAATTAGCCCAAGGGATTAAGTTGATTCTATTGATAGTTTTTTTAGAACAGAACTTATTATTAGAGATATTTAAACAATTAGATAACAGTTTTTCAAATTTTGTATCTGTTGAGAACCTTGCGCAACAGATTGCGGATGTAAGTTTAGCTTCATTAAGTATTGGATTTCATTTGTTAGTTCCGATTGTGATCTGTTTTTTGATAATTCAGGTTTTTTTTATGTTTGTAAGTAAATTGTACCCTCAAAGTTCATTTTTTACCGAAATCTTTTTTACTATAATGATTGTTTTGCTGATTATCACTAGCGGGATGATCTGATGAAACAACATGCACCTAGTCTTAAAAAACTACAAAAAGCTAATCGCAACGGACAGTTTTTACATTATTTTACAACTCGCGGGTGCTTATTATTACTTTTAAGCTGTTATCTAGTTTTTGAAGGATTAAATCTCTATTGGGTAACTATTCAAAAATTGTTAAAATCCAGCTTAGGCAATTTAAGTCTTTATCAAATCGATAACATCCTCCAATTAGCCTGTTTATTAACTCAAATTTTTTTTGGTGCCATGCTAGTAGCTTGTGTGTCTTTGCTTTTGACAGATTTATTTTTACGAAGGTTTCAAATTAGCCATCGTGAAAACTTGTGTGAATTTAACAAGTTTAATCCACTCAGTGTTTTCAAGGGCAAACTGAAACATTTTAAACAGGAATTTTTTAAGCTGTTTCTGATACCTTTGATGGCTATTCCATTTATATTTTACCTACCAATTTCTTGGAGCCAAGCTAAAAGCTATCCCTTAAATAATTTTTATGAATTATTTGGTTTGCTAACAGGAATTGTTTTAATCGCTTGTTGTTTCGAACTTCTGGTTCGTCGTTCAGTGTTATCCCATTCCTTAATGATGGATGATCAAGAAATGAAAGCAGAAAGTAAGAATGATCGCAGTGATCCATTAACTGCTAGTAGACAACAATCCGAATATCGCTTGTTATTACTGGATAACATGGAAACTAAAGTGAAATCTTCAAAAGTAATTTTTATAAATAAATTTTAGAATTGACTAACGACGATATAAAAAACCAACTTTTAACTGTTGCCGAGGGCGTTTCAGATGAAATGGTTGAAGAACTTGAAGATACAAATACTAGGGGAGTTATTGTCGAAATTCTTCGCAATGGACAAATCGCTTACATTAGCTCCGGCTTGGAGCAAATTACTGGTTTTAAGACTAGCCATGTTATTGGTACTGACATTCATAACTTTATTGAGCAATTACTGGGAGCAAGTTCCGCTAAACAACTCTGGCCACTAATTAGTGAAGTACTTCGTGGGACAAGGCAATTTTTAGAATCACAAGCTAAAGGAATTAATGTAATTACGGAGGAAGAGAAACTTTATTTATTGCAACTTGAGGCTAGTAGTCAGAATTTTAATCGCTCGATTCTATTTATTCAGGATCAGTCGGAGATCACTGTTAGTGGTGGCAATTTAAATAATTCTCAACTTCGTTCGATGCGAATTTTGGAAAAGGGTAATCTTTTTTTCTTGCGTAGTGATTTAAATTTAAATGTTAAGGAGATTCTCGGCGATACCGAGAAAATTTTAGGGTTAAAAAATCATCAATTAGAGGAAAACCCTAATCTTTGGTTAGATATCCTCTCTGAAAATCAGGATGGAGCTTTGAAGAAGGCTTTTTATCGCTTAATAAAAAAACCACGAAGCTTCACAAAAGAAATCTCCTTTCAAAATTTTTCTACTAAGCAAACTTGTTATATCATGTTTTCAGCGGTACCAATTTTTGAAGATCATGAACTTGTTGGTTGGGAAGGATTTGGTTTAGATATTACGGATAAGAAAACTTATGAGTTAAAACTGGAAGCACAAACTAAAAGGTATAATACACTTTATCAAATTCTTAGTTGCGTTCAGAACTCTACGGAACCAAAGCAGATAGCTAACTTATCACTTGATTCATTAATTTCAGCAACAAATTCAGAGGCAGGTGGTATTTGGTTTGGAGTGGGAGTTGAAGATAAATTTGAGCTTCTTGCAATTCGTGGAGTACCTGAACCAAACTTTGCTAATATGTGGGAGTATCTTCAAAAAGAAGGAAACTTAGTTGATATTATTTGTCATAATAAGTACGGAGTTGTCCTCCAAGATTTTGCCAAAGAAGCAGATGACTACGCGCTACAGTGTTTAGCTCCTATTTATGGCTCGATGATTGCTATGCCCTTAATTGTGAACGATCTTGGAAATAATCCTTCGATTGTGGGGGCATTTTTTTTAGCTTCTAAGAAATCATATCACTATAGTAATGAAGATCTGGAATTACTTGATACCGTCGCTAGTCAGATTGCCAAGTTAACCTACAATGCTGAGTATCTACTGGCGGAGAAGAAGCAAGCAGATTCCGTAAATACTCTTTTTCTGTTGAGTAAATCTCTCACTAAATCGTTAACACATTTAGAAATTGGACAAAATTCTTGTTCCGTAATTGAGCAACTATTTTCGGTGAAAAGGATTTGGTTTGGAGTAATGAATAATAGCGGTAGTCATATTCAAGGGATCTACGGTAAGGGGCCTGGTATGCGCCAGAATATTAATGAAATTCAAATCGAATTGGCATTAAGACACGATTTCATGGATCAAGCTTTATCAGAGAAGCGTCCAATGTTACTAGACCGCAATGATCGGGCGGAGTGTTCGGGAATCAATCGAATCATCGATATTTTAAAACCAACCTGTATCTTAATTTTACCACTTGTTAGTATCGGCCAAGTCGTTGGATTGATTGCAATTGAACCTAACCTTAATAGCCGTGAGCGAATGTTGGCTAACATGTCTTTACTAACCAGTATTTCTAATGAGGTCGCTTCCGCCTTACTTACTCGTCGCTTTGAATTGCAGATAGCTAATTCCGATAAGATGAAAACAGTTAGCTTATTAGCGGCTGGTGTAGCTCATAATTTTAATAACTTGCTGCAAGCAATTATGGGACAGGCTTCGATCTTAGAGACAAAATTTACTGACGACTCTCCATTTAAAAAGCCATTGCAGGATATTTGTAGTTACGCCAGTAAAGGGGCAGATTTAATTAAGCAAATGTCTTATTTACGCGAAATTGAAAATTTGAACTCTGATGTTGTCGATCTAGTTGATACATTCGAAAATGAAATTCTCAAGCAAAAAGAATATTATCAGGATCAGGTACAAATTCGTTTAGTGAAAGAAGTTTCTCAAGCGCTAGTCTTTGCCGATCAACAAAAGCTTTTAGGCGTCCTAAGTAATTTGATCAAGAATTCAGCAGAATCAATGGAGAAATCTATTGGGGGTGAGATCTTGATTAGAATATCGAGTCGGCGCGTTTTTAGTCATGAAGTATCAGCAGAATTACCTCCTGGAAAGTATTTTCAAGTTGATGTGATAGATGACGGACATGGTATGGATCAAGAACAGTTAAAGCATTGTTTTGAGCCATTTTATACTACAAAAAATCGAGACTTGGGCAGTGGCGTTAGTTACTCAGCAAGTGGCTTAGGACTATCGAACTCCTACAGCATTGTTCGTGGACACGGGGGGGTAATTGTGGCTAGTAGTCATTTAAATCAAGGGAGCACTTTTAGTATATATTTGCCTCATTATAATAAAGATAAAATTAGCTTTAAAGCTGTCGAAGGCTCGGCTGAGGAATTCAAACAGTCATTTGTGATGATTTCTGGAATAGAAAAAATGGACGAGCGTATTTTGAAAATAATTGAACAGCAAAACTTTAAATTATTTCAGTTAAATAATCGTGGGCAAATGATTACATACTTAGCTAAGGCTAATTTCAATCCCCAGTATCTGATGATGGATCTTGATCAGCAAGGAACGGATATTATTGATTTCTTAAATATTATTAGAGATCGATTTAATAATATTAAGTTTATCTTAACTACTAGTAATCACCAAACCTGGGATGCTTCATTACGTTTTTTTGATAATTTATATTACTTGGATAAGCCATTAAGCGTAATTGACTTTGAAGAGCTGCTGATCAACTTTTCCGAAAATACTTCGAATAATACCTTAATTGACCAAGTGGTAATTTCACGATCGGAAGAAGACGAAGACGATTAGTTCGTTGATCGCAACTAATGTTTAAATTATTTTGAGTTATGGATTTAGAAAAGCATTATGCCGTTGGTCTTACGTCGATTGATTCAGGTAAAAGTTATGCCCTTAGTTTGAAAGCCTATCAAGAAAACGTCTCTTTGGTTGTGAAATTAGCCAAGAAATATAATATTCCAATTGTTACAAATCCCCAGCTTGTAGAGATATTAGAAATGTTACCAGTGGATCAGGCTGTACCCAAGGAGCTATTGCCTGCATTAGAATTAATTATTAGTCGGATTGAATCTAACTAAGCGCTTAGTCTTTGGCAGATCTCGAAAGAAAAACGAGAACACCTCCGTCTTAACAAAGTTAATTACTGCTAAAAAAATCTTGGATTCATCCAAGTTTGTATAGCAAAAAACAATAATGATATTGAGTACCTGAAAAGCCTATTTGCAAGGCAATGTGTTTTAAACTCACAATCACTAGACCTCCACTCAAAGTCTAAACGCTTAGTACAAAGGCAAGAATTTTAATCTTGGAGCTGAAATATAGTAACCCCAAGAATGAATTTCCGAAAAAGTTTTTCGGAATTCATGTTGAGTTTACTATATTTGTTGTTTTTAGGCATTCAAATCCTGGTTTAACCAGGATTTGAAAAGCCGATAAATATTGATTTCTTCAAAATCAATATTTAAACGCTAAAGCCCGAACCTCAAAAAATAATTTCCTTAACGGAAATTCTTTTTTGGTTTCTCTATATTACAAAGTAGAGGTCAGATTAGCCAACTGTACTCACTGACTTGTAAATGTTAGTTTGTAGAGTATGCACAAGTTTACTAACCCGACAGATCGCCAAAGATTAGATAATTTTTTAATACAGCAATTACAGAATTCTCCTGAGTTTAGTTTTTTAACTAGGTCGCAATTAAAAAATCTAATCAAAGAGTATGGAGTGATCGTCAATAATCAAAAACTTTTTAAGGCGGGCGTATTACTTAAGGTCAGTGATTCAGTGGAAATTGATTTGAGCTCGCTTGGTCAGGCCAAAGACATAGTACCCTATGACTACCCACTAGTTGTAGTATATGAGGATCAAGATTTAATTGTGGTTAACAAATCGGCTGATTTAACGGTACATCCCGGGGCAGGTAATCCAGATAAGACATTATTAAATGCTTTAGCTAGTTACTTAGGACCAAATCAAAAAATTCTGTTGGCGCATCGTTTGGATAAAGATACTACTGGGTTAATATTAGTTGCTAAGAATGAAGAATCTCGAGCTCATTTAGTGCAGCAATTTTCTACTCGTCAAGTTAAGCGAGTATATCAAGCTTTAGCTTTGGTAACTCCTCGTTCTAATCGTGAAATTCAAAAAGCCGAAGAAGGCCGAATTGAAACGATGATTGCCAGAAGTCCTCAAAATAAGTTGGAAATGGCTGTAGTGGAAGATGATGGAAGAACTGCAATTACCAACTGGAAAGTTTTGCAGAAATATTCTTACGCGTATTTATTGGAAATGAGACTAGAAACCGGCAGGACGCACCAAATTAGAGTGCACTTAAATCACATCGGGTCCCCAATTATCGGAGATAAAACCTATGGTGACTTTAGTCTACTTCCAAAAGACTTAGCTGTTAGCAGTAAGCTATTTGGTAGACAAGCTCTTCATGCCAAAGAATTACAGTTTATCCACCCAAAAACAGGGGTTCTGCAGGTTTTAACCACGGACTTACCGCAGGATTTTACCGATTTAATTAACAAATTTGCTTGTTATCGCTAATAATTAACTTTATAGTCATGACGTTCATTGAAATTTTGTAGTCTGTAAAATGAATCTAGATAAGCCAATCTTTTCTGCCACACTCACTGGGACCTTTATTCGCATTCCAATTGGAATATACTTTTTCTTGTCGGGTCGTTTATTACTTCAAGATCCCGCAGGGCTGGTTGAGGCTATTAGCTATTTTAATATTGTTAATGAACATTTGGCACAGCTTTACGGTTTAAGTTTGCCATACTTTCAGATAATTATTGGAATCCTGTTGACCTTTGGCTTTTTGACAAATTTAGCAGCCATTGGTGGAATCTTATTATTAGCATCTTTCATTTATGCCTTTGGCATTTATCCCGATCAAATTTTACCATTTAACAAAGATATTATTTGGCTTACATCCTGTTTTGCCCTACTTTGTTCTGGACCTGGGGCATTAAGTATTGATAAGTTTCGTAATAAAGGATCCTAAATCTTGAGCAAACTTTTAACTCAAGTTACTAAGACAATTCCTGCTCCAAGCAAATTAATTGTTGCTGTTTCTGGTGGAGTTGATAGCGTTGTGTTGCTTGATTTATTATCTAAATTAAGCATGCCAAAGGGATATCAATTAATTGTGGCGCATGTTGATCATGCCTTACGTTTGGATTCTGACTTAGATGCTGAGTTTGTCAGAAATCTTGCCGAACAACGCAAATTACCATTTTTTTTGAAACGTTTATCTAGTCCACCAACTACCAACATTGAAGCTTGGGGACGTAGGGAGCGGTATAGTTTTTTTCAGGAACTTAGGCTTCAGGAAAAGGCAGATTGGATTTTAACTGCTCATACAGCTGACGATCAAGTGGAAACAATTTTAATGAAGTTTTTTGCAAATCGCGATTTAACCTCAATTGCCGAGATAGATCCCAAGAGAAGATTAATTCGTCCCTTGCTTACTTTGACTAAGTTGGACTTACAAGACTATGCAGAAAAGGAAAACCTAGTTTATCGCGAGGATCCTAGCAATGCTTCATGCTTATTTCTACGGAATCAAGTGCGTAATCAGCTAATTCCACAGCTTGCGGAAACTTTTGGTTCCGGTGTTCGAATTAGCATTGAAGAACAGGCAAGAAAAGCAAATCAAGACCGATCTTATTTTGATCAAAAAGTTAAAGATTATTTGGTCATAAAAGATTTAACATCAAAGGAAAAAAGATTGGCAATATTTCCTGACTTGAGAACGTTATTAAACGATGAATATTCTATTGCTTGGCGAGTCATAGATGAAGTAATTTTGATGGAGCTTGGTTTTAGAATTGGATATCGAGCTTGTGGGCGGGTTGCTGAGGTTGTTAATCATCAAACTGTGGCCTGTGAGTTGCCAAGTGGGTATCGCTTCTCCCGAAGCAAGGGGAAATATTATCTTCAAAAGATTGATACTTGGTAATTAGCCACCTTTTTTGAAGTAATTAATATTGAAAAAAAACTAAACATTCTTGTTAGATTATGCTTCCAGAGGCTTTGCTGATTACTAAAAAAATGCTAGCTTTAAATCCCTAATAGGCTTTCATCTGCAGGTAATATGACATCTCTAGTTTTTAGTCACGACCAAAAAGTAAAACATAATTAAGTTTCCTTAAGAATTTTATTTTGCGGATACAAAATATTTAATAATATATTTTTATGAATCAATTTTCACGAAGTTTAATGTTTTGGTTAATCCTAGGGGTTCTGTTCATGACCCTTTGGAGTGTAGTTAATGATGCGAAAAGACAGTCTGTTGAAATTTCTTATTCCAAGTTCTTAGCTGATGTTGAAACCGGTAAAGTTACAGCCGTTACAATCCAAGGTAAAGAGATTAAAGGAAAGTATGATAAATCTGAAGAAAGTTTTCTAGTTATAGCGCCAGAGCATCCTGATCTGATCAAAGAATTAAAAGAAGCAAAGGTTGAAATCAATGTTAAGAAAGACGAAGGACAATCTTGGCTGATTTTATTATTAGTTAATATTTTGCCGGTGTTAATCCTAGTTGGGTTATGGGTTTTCTTTATGCGCCAAATGTCCTCCGGTGCTGGAAAAGGCATGAGCTTTGGTAAGTCGAAAGCAAAGCTACTAACGGAATCTCAACATAAAGTAACCTTTAAAGATGTTGCTGGTGTTGATGAGGCACGGGGGGAGTTAGTAGAAATTGTTGATTTTTTAAAAGATCCAAAAAAGTTTACCCGACTTGGGGGTCGAATCCCTAAAGGAGTTTTATTAGCAGGTGCGCCTGGAACTGGTAAGACACTTTTGGCTAAAGCTATCGCCGGTGAAGCGGGGGTTCCTTTCTTTAGTATCTCCGGTTCTGATTTCGTCGAGATGTTTGTAGGGGTTGGTGCTTCGCGAGTAAGGGATTTATTTGTCCAGGGAAAGAAAAATGCTCCTTGTATTATTTTCATTGATGAGATTGACGCTGTGGGAAGGCATCGTGGTGCCGGAATGGGTGGTGGTCATGATGAAAGAGAGCAAACTCTAAATCAATTGCTTGTGGAGATGGATGGATTCGAGTCGAACGAAGGTGTAATTTTAATTGCAGCTACTAACCGTCCAGATGTTTTGGATCCCGCATTACTCCGACCTGGTCGTTTTGATCGCCGCGTCATTGTTCCTGCACCAGATCTCGGTGGACGAAAAGGAATTTTAGAAGTTCATACTAAGAGTAAACCAATTTCTGATGATGTTGATTTAAAGACTGTTGCTCGTGGTACGCCAGGATTCTCAGGTGCTGAATTAGAGATTTTGGTTAATGAAGCAGCATTAAACGCAGCACGATATGGTAAAGACAAAATCGAGAAAGACGACTTTGAATTTGCTAAAGACAAAGTAATGATGGGTGCTGAGCGCCGATCAATGATTCTTAGTGATAAAGAAAAGGAAACAACTGCTTATCATGAAGCCGGTCACGCACTTGTTGCTTCGAAATTGGAACAAGCTGATCCCGTTCACAAATTAACAATCATTCCTAGAGGTATGGCACTTGGATTAATGCAACAACTTCCAGAAGATGATAAACACACTTATTCTCGTGCTTATTGGTTAGATCAATTAGCAGTGTTTTATGGTGGGCGAGTTGCTGAAGAAATCATTTTTAATGAACTTAATACTGGAGCCAGTAACGATATCCAAAGAGCTACTAAGATAGCCAGACGAATGGTAACTGAATGGGGTATGAGCGACAAAGTTGGACCAATTCATTACTCTAGTAGTGAAGATCAAATGTTCATGGGTCGTGATCTTGGTAAGAGTCGAGAACACTCCGAACAAACACAGATTGAGATCGATCACGAAGTAGAGCGGATCCTAATGGAAGCTAAAATGCGAGCTGATGATATTATTAAAAATAATGTTGCTATTCTTCATGCGATGGCTCAAGCCGTAATCGTGAAAGAAACCTTAAATGCTGATGAGATTAAAAAACTTGTTCTGGGAGAAGCTATTGATCTGACTCCACCAGTAAGGAAGGAAGCTCCTTTATCAGAACTAGGAGCTAGCTTAAATGGAGATTCTCGTAGTTCCGTGACTGAGTCGGTATAGATGATGATCAGTTATTTGAGTGTTAAAAACTTAATTCTGCTATTCGACTTACTGATCGTTAGCTTCCTGATCTATCGGGTGTTGCAGATGATTAAGGGAACCAGAGCAGTTCAGATGCTAACGGGATTAGCTCTGATAATTATTCTATACTTCTTAGCAAAATCTTTTGGTCTGACCACCCTTGAATGGCTTTTAGGGAATTTTTTAAGTTCAATTATCCTAGTTGTAATCGTGATTTTTCAGGAAGAAATAAGAAGGGGATTAACTAAGGTGGGAATTAACTCAATATTTTTTGGTACTTCCAAGACCTTTTCGGAAAAAACTATTGAGGATATTGCTAAGACTGTTGATCTCTTAGCAAAAGATAAGACTGGCGCATTGATTGTAATTCAAAAGGAAGTTGGATTAGAGGAGTTTTTAGAAGAAGCTGTAACACTTGATGCCGCCTTTAATAAAAAATTATTACTAAGTATCTTTAATAAGTACTCGCCATTACACGATGGCGCTGTAGTCATAGATAATGAAAGAATTAAAGCAGCGGGGTGTGTATTGCCTTTAAGTTTTGATCCTGATTTAGATCCAAACTTGGGGACTCGTCACCGAGCAGCACTAGGACTTTCTGAGCGATCAGATGCAATCATCTTAGTGGTTTCTGAAGAAACTGGAAGTATCTCTCTCGTTCACGAAGCTACTATCTACCGAAATTTAGATTTACTTGGACTTCAAGATCAAATTGATTTTCTCTTAAACTATAATAAACCAGAAAAAACAGAAAAAGAGTTAACTGAAGTATAATGAAAAATTTAGGACTTAAAATTTTAGCAGTTATAATTACGCTAGTTCTTTACGCTTTCGTAAATAGTCAAAGCAATCAAACGGAGTTGACTTTATCCTTACCAGTTAAATTTAAAAACCTTCCTGAATCTAAATTTATCCTTTTGCCGGTAAATCGTCAGGTACAAGTAACGCTTCGTGGCCCAGCACATAAAATTTCACCCGCAGCATCTGGTTTGTTTTTTGAGGTTAATTTGCCCTCGGAGATTGAAAATAAGCTACAAATCTCGCTTACTAGTCAAAATCTAAATCTACCAGTTGGCCTAGAAGCATATAACATCAATCCTTCAAAGCTTGATTTGATTCTAGATGATATTATTACAAAGGAAGTCAAAGTTGAAGTACTTACTATTGGGCAAGTCAATAATGATATAAAACTATTAGGTATCAATAGCGAGCCAACAAAAGTGAAGGTCAAAGGACCCTCCTCAGAAGTAAATCAAATACTTACGGTGGAAACATTGCCGATTGATTTACGGGCGATGAAAGAAAGCGGAGAATCTTTACTAGAACTTAGAGCTCCCGGTTCTTCAATTAGTTTAGAAACGGATAAGGTTAAAGTAACTTTTTCATTAGCTAGTTTGGCAGTAGAAAGACAGTTTGTCGGCTTACCCTTAGAACTCCGAGCAGACGGCGAAATAGATTATCAGCCGGAAACTAATTTAATAAATTTAGAAGTATCAGGTCCCAGTTATTCTATTAATAAACTTAAGGAAAATGAAATAATTCCTTATGTGAAAATTAACAAAAAGTTAAGTAATGATTTTATGGCCAATGTTAGAGTTGACTTGCCGGAGGATATCTCATTAATAAAGATAGAGCCTGAACAGGTGAAGTTGATTCCAGTAAAAAAATAAAAAAGATTAATATGGAAAAATTATTTGGTACAGACGGTATTAGAACTAAAGCGAATCTAGCGCCTCTTGATCCTGCCAGTATTGTAAAGTTAGGACAAGCAATCGCTCGTTATTTTCTGAAGGATTCTGAAAGACATACTATTTTGATTGGTAAGGATACTCGCTTGTCAGGTTATATGATTGAGTATTCGCTAGCTGCAGGATTAACTTCGGCTGGAGCCAATGTTTATTTGACTGGACCTCTTCCCACTGCCGGAGTCGCTTATTTAACTAAGAGCATGCGAGCAGATGCTGGAATTATGGTCTCAGCTTCACACAACCCCTATGAGGATAATGGCATTAAGATTTTTGCTGGAGATGGTTTTAAATTACCCGATCAAGTGGAAGATGAGATTTCTAGCCTTTTTTATTCTGACTTAAAAATTAGTGAATCCGTGAATCCTAATAGCTTAGGAAAAATTAAACGAATTGATGATGCCAAGGGGCGCTATATCGTTTTTTTGAAAAACTTTCTTTCTCGCGATCTGAGTTTAAAGGGATTAAAAATTGGATTAGATTGTGCAAATGGTGCGGCCTATCAAGTGGCCCCAGCAGTTTTTGACGAGCTAGGTGCTGAAGTTGTGACAAGAGGAGTAAGCCCAACAGGTAAAAATATTAACTCTGGATTTGGTAGCCTTTATCCAGAAATTGTTAGTAAATTAGTCCAAGAATATAATCTTGATATTGGATTTGCTTTTGATGGTGATTCCGACCGTTTAGTTGTAATTGATGAAAAGGGAACTATTCTTTCCGGGGATCATCTACTAGCATTACTTGCTAAGTATTACTCTGAACAAGGATTATTAAAGAATAACACCTTAGTTTCTACAATCATGTCAAACTCCGCTCTTGAGCCATATTTAGCTAATAATAATATTGAAGTTATCCGAACAAATGTTGGTGATCGCTATGTTTTAGATACCATGCGAGAGAAAGGTTATAACCTTGGTGGGGAGGAATCAGGTCATATTATCATGTTAGATGATTGTACCTGTGGCGATGGAATTCTAGCAGCAATTAAGGTGTTAGAGGTTGTGCTACGCTCAGGCAAACCACTTTCCAAAATCATTAATGATTTTGAATTATTTCCTAAAAAATTACTGAATATGAATGTTCGGGAGAAGCCGGCATTGGATAGTCTTCCAGGATATACCGATCTTTATAAAAAGAAATCTGAGCAATTAGGATCAAACGGGCGAGCTTTCATTCGCTATTCTGGGACAGAAAATAAATTGAGAATCTTAGTCGAAGCTAAGACCAAAAAAGAGTGTGAAGCAATTTCTAAGGAGTTTGAAGAATTTTTTTCTGATAAGCTTCAATAATGATTATTTCTAGACCAAACGATTTGATAAAAATAGTGAGCGGACTAGATTTAAGATCAAAGTTACCCTTAACTATCGGCTTAATAGGAGTTCTGGGTGCCGGTAAAACCACTCTAGTTAAGTATTTATTAATGGACTTGGGTATTCCTGAATCGGAGGTTACTTCTCCGACTTATACTCTGCAAAATATTTACCATAATGATAATTTGCAGATTGAACATTGGGATCTTTATCGATTAAAACATCTTCCTGAAGAGTTGATAGAACCAGTAAGTGAAAATACTTTGAGGGTGATAGAGTGGATTGATTTAGTTCCTAACTACCGAGAGCTAATTGACCTAGAAATTAAGATTGAGATTATAGAAAGTTACCAACGTGAGATTACAATTATAGTAAACCCAAAAATGGATTTCCGATAAATAGATTAAACTAAGACTTTTGCTGACCCTTATATTTTTTACCCTAAAGTAATTTAAGGACCTAAGTTGATAGATAAACCTATGGTTTAACTCTGTTTTTTTAAGTTGGGTTTACTATTTGTCTTTTGGCTCCCGCTGGTCGCTTCTATCGTCATGATCTGTTTTATAATTTCCTAACGGAAATTATTTATTGGGATGACTATAGTTAATCTAGTACCAAATATTCACTAATAGTACGGGCTTTTTTTTCACCAATTCCTTTAACAGCTTCAAGTCTTTTGATATTACTTTCTGAGGATTTTATTAGGTCTTCTCGTTGATTAATTATTGCCTCAGCAATCGAAGATGAAACCAGAGGTATTTTTTCTAAGTCGGTTTTTGTTAAATTTTTAGAATATAGTTGCTCCCCCAGTGCTAGCCTAGTGCTTGTTTGATGATAAATATTTGGATCTATTTTGGGGTCCTTGGGCGAGGAAGATTGATTTAATATCATTTTTAGACCAATTAATGATAAGATTAATGTGGCTAATTGGAATTCTTGGCAAAATTTTCTATAATTCATAGCTAACTGATATCGAAAATATTTTAAGAAAGTTGAAGGGTAATGATTAATTGTGATGCCAATGCCAGTTACGGACTACTACCAGAAGTACGAGAGGCGATCGCTGCTTGGTCGGTGGATTTTGCTAATCCTTCAGCCATTCATCAACTTGGCCAGCGTGCGCGAGCTATCTTGGAAGAGGCGCGAAGTGAATTATCAGCTCTGATGCAATTAAACTCCAAGCAGAGAATAGTTTTTACTTCAGGAGCAACTGAAGCATTAAACCAAGCTTTGTTTTATCCATTTTGGAGTCTTAAAGGTCAATTCCAAAATATTAATTATTTAACTTCAACTATTGAGCACCCAGCTACTTTAACTACATTTCAAAAGCTCTCTTCCTATGGTGTACCAACAAATATTTTTGATAACTATAAATCTGAAATATTTTCTGCCGAAGATTTCCTTCAGCAAGTAAATTCGGAAACAATTTGTTGTAGCATGATGTTTGCTAATAATGAGACTGGTTATATTTATCCCGTGCAGGAAATATTTAAAGCTATCAAGCAAGATTTCCCCAAGACTTATACGATTTGTGATGCAGTGCAAGTCTTAGGAAAATTACCAATAAATTTCTCAAAGCTAGATGCTGATTTCATTGCGATATCGGGACATAAACTTGGATCGCTTACTGGTATTGGAGCCTTAGTAGTTAACGATCAATTCTCTGCCGAAGCATTAATTTCTGGTGGACCACAAGAATTATCTTGGCGCGCAGGAACTGAGAATATACTGGGCGCATATACTCTGGGAATTGCTGCTAAAGTAATGAGAGTTAAACTTGTAGAAAACTTAAATTATTATCATTTGATTAAACAAAGTTTAATTTCTGAAATCAAAGCTAAACTTCCAACTGCAAAAATCAATTTTGAGGACGCCTTAACTTTACCCAATACGATTAGCTTGGAAATTCCTGGGATTAAAGCTGATGATTTAGTAGTTGCAATGGACTTAGCTGGAATTGCAATATCATCAGGTTCAGCCTGTGCCTCAGGAAAACCAAGCCCTTCGCACGTTCTTTTAGCTATTGGTAAGACTGAAGAAGAAGCTCGTTCCACAATTCGAATTAGTTTTCGCCCCGATTTAACTGTTGCCGATCGGCACTATTTCATAGCTCAATTGGTCAAGAATGTTATCCATTAAGTTGAACTAAAAGCTTTATCTTCCGATCTTAGTATTGGTGCATTATTATGATATTTATATTAGACTCCGCTGATGAATGATAAAATCGTCGTAGCTATGTCTGGCGGAGTTGACTCCTGTGTTGCCGCATTGCTTTTACAACAGACTGGCCATGACTTGGTGGGTATTTCCATGCAGGTCTGGGATTATCGACAAAATGGTGGTTGTAGTACCAGAGCGACTTGCTGCGCACCGGATGATTTTACAGACGCTCGAATGGTAGCCGCTAAGATTGGTGTTCCATATTATGTATTTGATTTTGAACAGACTTTTAAAGAAAAAGTTATTGATAATTTTATCGAAAAATATAAACAAGGCTTAACACCAAATCCTTGTATTGATTGTAATAATAAAGTTAAATTTCGAGAGTTACGAGAAAGAGCCAATACTTTTGGTTGTAAAGCTGTTGCTACTGGACATTATGCCCAAATTCGTGAGTCTACTAATGGCTTGCAATTAATTCGTGGAGTTGACGATCAAAAAGATCAAAGTTATTTTCTTTATGGATTATCTCCTGAGGAGTTAACATCTACAATATTCCCTGTGGGTCATTTAACTAAACCAGAAGTTAGGGAGTTAGCAAGACAAGCAGGGCTCACAATTGCAAGTAAGCCAGAAAGTCAGGACATCTGTTTTGTATCGGGTGCCGTGAAAGATTTTATAGTACGAATCGGGGGCAAATCACCTGATGGCAATATAGTTGATTCTAAAGGTAAAGTGCTTGGACGACACCAAGGAATTACTTCCTATACGGTAGGACAACGAAAAGGTTTGGGAATTAGCTCGGAAGATCCACTTTATGTTTTAGAAATCCGTGCAGTCGAAAATCAAATTATTGTTGGTTCTAAAGATGAATTGGAAAGACCGGGATTTAAGGTTTCCGAACTTAATTTTGTTAATTCTAAGTTGGCTGAACAGTATCGAAGTAATAAGTTTCCGATCGAGTTTAAATCGATTTGCCAAATGCGCTATCGTCATGAGGGAGTTCCCGTTAGCGTCCGAATTACAGCTGAAGATTTAGCAGAAGTTTTATTCCTAGATGAATGGTCGACAGTTTCCCCTGGTCAGGCAGCTGTTTTTTATGATTTAGCGAACGAAGAAGTTCTGGGTGGAGGACGAATTAAAATATGAAGAATTTTTACGAACTCATTGCCAAGTCGCATCAGGATGTTGATAGTCTCTTAATTTCTAAAGATCTATCGATCACTTTTCTTCGAAATTTAATTCAATTACTTTTCCCCCATCGCAGTGCTTCTAAGAAATTTACGGTAGAGTCAGTTGAGCTTACTTTGCAGCAATTAGCGAAAGATTTGGTGGTAATTCTCCAGCCCTTTTGTTCAGAATTAAAAACTGACTGCTTAGATGTGGCGGAACGTTTTTTCAAAGATTTGCCAGAAATTTATAATTTGCTTGATTTAGATGCCGAGGCAATTTATGCAATGGATCCGGCGGCATCTTCTAAGGAAGAGGTGATTGTCACTTACCCAGGTTTCTTTGCTATTATTATTCATCGCATTGGGCATTGGTTTTACTTGGCAGAGGTACCTTTATTTCCTAGAATACTTGCAGAATATGCTCATCAACATACAGGTATCGATATACATCCCGGAGCTAAGATTGGTAAGGACTTTGCCATAGATCACGGTACGGGAATTGTGATTGGTGAAACTTCTATTATTGGTAATCGCGTACGAATTTACCAAGGTGTTACTTTGGGTGGTTTAGTTGTTGATAAACAAATGCAGAATAAGCAGAGACATCCCACTATTGGAAATGATGTGGTGATTTACGCCAACGCTACAATCCTTGGAGGAACCACAGTTATTGGTCATGGTAGCGTGATTGGTGGGAATGTTTGGTTAACTGAATCTGTTCTACCGAACTCCAAGGTCTATCACCAGAGCGAAGTACAGATCAAATCTAAATAAAGAAATTGTCTTTAACCAATCTCGAAGCAAAAAAATGAATAATAAAGGAGGGGCCTAGAAGACTAACTTTTTAAAAAGGAAGTGCCTTGGATCAATCTCCAAGAAATTCAAGCGACCCCTCGAAACTGTTGAGGGGTCGCTAATTACTAACTAGGCAGATGCTTTATTATAGCCAGAGTTATTAGGTAATAACTTTTTGCTATCAGTTTCAATTTTAGCTCTAAGTGGAATTTGTTTAAAGCGATTAATAAATGGAGCACTAATCAATTTAACTTTACTTACTGTTCGGAATTCCAGTTCAACAACATCTTCTTTAATTACTTCTAACTTTCTAGCAATGTTATTAAGAGCTAGTTTCGTTCGATAGTCACCAATTGAGAATAATGTTTTACCACTTCCCGGCCAAGTCCAAGCCTCAGCATCATTAGGAAGATTTTCAATCCAATTCTTAGAATTTAAATTCAGTCCACTAAAGCTTTGTTGAAGGTCAATTAAGGAATGACGATCTCCAGCATTAATAATCCGAATAGTATCAGAATTGTTTAAGTACTCTTTTGATTTATCGATAAACAACTCGCAGGCAGTTAAGCTAAGAGCACACTCACCAGTTAGAACTGCAATCTGGTCAGAGATGGCCATAATTTTTTCACCTGTTGGACTGTTTGGCTCAGCTAAATCAATAATAATATTTTGGTAATTGTATCTAGCTAAGTCAATTATTTTTAACAGCACTTGAGTACCTTCATGATGGTAACCTAGGTCGTGTGTTGTTTTTAAGTCAACTGGTGGGCTAATTAAGTCAACATATTCATCAACTTTAGTTGTTTGTTCTGTAAAAGACTTCAAGGTCAAATCATCGATTGAATCCATCCAACGAACATAATTTTTTGGTTTACTAGAGTATAATGCCAATGAGCGACTTAAATCTTGAGTTGTAAAGTCCAAATCAATTACTAAAGTTTTCTCTTGCATTTTGCTAGTAATTTCACCTAGGGCAGCAACTAGTGTTGTTGCTCCCGCTCCACCTTTAGGTGAAGTTACAGTAATTACCTTGCCTAGATTGATTTGTCCGTTTCTTCGGAACTCAGCATCAATCGCATAAAGTTCTTGTAGGAATTCAAGGTTGTCAATTAAATCAAACATTACTCGACGAACTCCAATGTTATGAGCCTGACGAATGATTTGTCCGTTATAATTATCTTTATTAACAAATACGATTAAATTTTTATCTGGGTAAGTTTCTTTGATGGTCCGGGCAATCACGTTTGCTTGCTCTCCTAGGCCAGAACCCAAGATAATCACGTCCATAATCTTAGCATGTTCTTGGTATTTTTTATCATCAACCAACATAATATGTAGATCCAAAGTTTCTACATCCTTGTTATGTAAGGAGTGCAACTTTTCTGCATACTTTGCTTGGTTAGCAATCGAAGAATCAATAATAAGTATTTTCATATGGTTAAGAGTTAATCAAATATCCTACGTACGTTATGCTAGCATTTTGAAAGGTGTGCTTGATTATAAGACATAAATTTAGAGGAGGGCAAACAAAAGTATCGTTTTTATTGCGAGGTGCCAATTTATGCCCTCCACAGATGAAATTTGCGGAGGGCGAGCGTAAGCTTGGCATTAGCCAAGTTACGCCGTAGAAGACAAAACCAATACTCACCGCTGATTTGAGTAGGTTAAGTAGTGTTTTCTAGAGTAAAACCTGTCTTCGGCAGGATTTTACTCGCACTCCTCTCTTTTCATTTTTTATCAAAAATTAAATGCGGTGAGTGTAATCCAAACTAGACAAGGGTTCTTCTCTAGGATAGTATCGAGAAAAATTACTTAATATTCTAACTACCTTAAATGACTATAGAAAATAGTGTAAAAAAAGTTTTAATCCTAGATTTCGGCTCACAATATACTCAGGTAATTGCTCGTCGAGTAAGAGAGTTAAATATTTTTAGTGAAATTATTCCCTGTACTCGTAATTGCTCGGTCCAAGATCTAACAAATGTTGAGGCTGTCATCTTTTCTGGGGGTCCGGCTTCTGTCTTAGATGATGATAGTCCAGCATTTGATATTGCCTGGCTTAAGACTAAAATTCCCACTTTAGGAATCTGCTATGGTATGCAGTTAATGAGCCAAATGCTTGGTGGTAAGGTTGCAAGTTCCAAAAAACGTGAATACGGAGCAACCGCCTTGGAGATTATTGATAATTCAGACTTATTTGAAGGCTTTGCGCTCGATAAAAATCTGCAAGTTTGGATGAGTCATGGTGATCATGTTGTTGAAGTTCCAAGCGGCTTTAAAGTTTTAGCCAAAAGTGAAAGTATTCCAATGGCGGCAATGGGGAACAAAGCAGATCAGTTGTATGCCTTACAATTCCATCCAGAGGTTTTTCATACCGAAAGAGGTGGGGAGATTATCAGTAATTTCTTAATCAAGATTGCGAAATGCGATACCAGTTGGAGTGCGGATGGTTTTATTCATACTTTTAACAAGAAGATTCAGTCGATGGTTAGCCCTGAGCAAAATGTTCTGTGTGCCCTAAGTGGTGGAGTAGATTCTACAGTTGCCGCGGTACTCATTGACCGCGCTATTCCAGGACAGCTTAAATCAATTTTTGTTGATAATGGACTACTTCGTAAAGATGAAGCCCAGCAGGTTTATAAGAGATTAGGGGTTGAAGGTCTTGGATTGGATGTTAAGCTTGTGGATGCCAGGGAACGTTTTTTGACAGCATTACGAGGGGTGACGGATCCAGAGAAGAAGCGCAAGATTATTGGAAGTGTTTTTATTGATGTCTTTGAAGAAGAGAGTAAGTCATTGCAGAATGTAAAATATTTAGTGCAAGGAACATTGTATCCTGATGTAATTGAATCAGTTTCTGTAAAAGGGCCATCGGCAACTATCAAGTCTCATCATAATGTTGGTGGACTTCCAGAAAAAATGAATTTTGAGTTAATTGAGCCCTTTCGTGAGCTTTTTAAAGATGAGGTCCGAAGAGTTGGAGAGGCTTTAAATGTTCCGACCGAAATTATTAAAAGACAGCCATTTCCTGGTCCTGGTTTAGCAGTAAGGATTTTAGGTGAAATTACGCAAGATAAGATTGATATATTACAAGAAGCCGATGCTATTTTAGTGGAAGAGGTTAAAAGAGCTGGTTGGTATGAAAAACTTTGGCAATCATTTGCCGTGCTATTACCGGTTGATTCTGTAGGAGTAATGGGGGATGGGCGTACTTATGAAAAGTGTATTGCCATTCGTGCGGTTGAATCGCAAGATGGGATGACCGCGAATTGGGCATATCTTCCGGAAAAGGTTTTGGGTATCATCAGTTCAAGAATTATTAATGAAGTCAGTGGTGTGAATCGAGTCGTCCTTGATATCTCAAATAAGCCACCAGCTACGATTGAATGGGAGTAGGATTGTTTAACACCGAAAGTCTAATTATTATCTTAGCAGTTATCGCTGGAATCTCAGCAATGTTCTCGATCTATCTTTGTATCGTACTTGTTCGTATTCAGAAAAAATTACGCTCAGCTTTTGGTTCCAATAGCAAATCCAATAAATACGCCCTGGGTTTTTATTTGGAACAAATTATTAACCAAAAGGAAATCCTTAATTTAAATACTTCCAGTATTAATATTGATAATAGTTCCGAGCTAACCAAAGTTTTAACTAGCATTGCCAATTTGGCGTATCGATTATTTCGCTGTCAGTTTGTAGAGATTTCATTAATCGATGCCAATACAGAATTTTATCATACCTCATGTTTTGTTGGTGAGCCGCTTAAGAAAATAGTTGGAGTCCGAGCACAACACCAAGATATTAAACAAATTAGTTTTTCAGGTGAGCGATTTGGTTTAATTCGCTTAGTTTTTGATGCCTCAAGGGAGTTGACAGTAGAAGAAGGGGAGTTGCTTGATTTGCTAACTCTACAAGCTGCGATTGCAATTTTAAATGCTAAGTTTTCCACACAGTTATTTAAATTAAAACAGAGTTCGGAAGAGTCTGTCCGTGCCAAGGTTGGATTTTTAGCAAATCTTAGTCATGAGCTTCGTGGGCCGCTGGGAATTATGTTAAATGCTGTGGAGATTGTTCTTTCCGGTATTTGCGGAGATGTTAACGACCGTCAAGATCAGACATTAACAATGGTTAAAAAAAATGGTGAGCATTTGCTCGATCTAGTAAATGACGTTCTTGATTTTGCTAAGATTGAAGCAGGTAAAGTGATCCCGGATATGCAGATAATTTCTGTCGATGAATTAATTTATGACGTTGGTAAGCTTGTTAATTCTCAAGCGCATAAGAAAAAACATGCTTTTAATTATGAAACTCGACATAAAAATTTGGCCATCAAATGTGATCGCCGTCATGCCAGACAAATTCTAATTAATTTCCTAACAAACGCCATTAAGTATACTCCACCCGAAGGAAAAGTTGATTTCTGGGCAGAACGAACATTAGATGGCCAAGTTCGGATTGTTGTGAAAGACAACGGAGTTGGAATTCCCGAGGATCAAAAAGATAAGGTTTTTTCTGCTTTTGAAAGAATCGATGACGAATACTCCAAAGAACAGATGGGAACTGGTCTAGGGCTTTCTCTTACGGTTCGTTTGGCGGAAGCAAATTTGGCACAGATTGGTTTTGATTCTGTCGCTGGTGAAGGCAGTGAATTTTATATTGTATTTGATGCCGAAGATGCCAGCTTATTGATTAATAAAAATGTGGAAGTTGTAGTTCAGGTTCCTCGTGGACATGGTGAGAAAGTATTATTGTTAGAACCAAATAGTGAAGAAGCAAGTGTTGTTGTTGATTACTTAAACAATCTTGGGTATCAGGTTGAGTCCCATTCTGCTAGTTTTAATCCAAGCTTAAATGAAGATCCATATTCTTTGGTACTTCTAGAGAACTCCTTAGTCGATGATCAAGGAGTAGATTTTGTTAATAATCTCCGACATAATCTAAAAAATGCAAATATTCCAATAATCGTTATGAGTAGTCGAGCCTTTGACTTCGATACAGAGTCATACTTAAAAATGGGAATTGATATTTGTTTAAATAAGCCCTTGAAGCTAAGTGATTTAGCTCAGACAGTTGCTCGTGTTTTGCCAAAATAATTTACGGTTTCTTTTCCTGGTATCCCTGCTGGTTTAATCTCCAGATCAAAAAAATGCCTAAATTTGACTCTAGGCAGCTAAAATACCTTTAATTCCAGAATAAAAGTATTGATTTCCTCATTTTTTTTCATAATTTCCTAAACAAATTAATAAAGGCTGTCGATGATTAAGTCGTGTTTTTAACTATTTAGTAATTATGTCCAAAAACAAAGAAACTCTAATTATCAGCATCGACGATGATATCTATCCTTCAGACCCGGTTGGCTCAGAGCGCGATTTACTTAAAGCCGTGCTGTTTTCTGCCATTAGTGATCTAGAAAAAGAAGGTTACGTTGCGAAAGAAGCGCTGCGTTTTTTTCTTAATCCTGATTCAGAATATGTTTTCTCTTTTCGTTCAATCTGTGAATATCTAAGAATACCACCGGAACATGTTTTAGAGTCTACGGGACTGGTGGATAATCCTGAATTTATGAATTCATATCGACGAGTTCACACGGTGGTCGAATAGCTTAAATAGGTTCAAATTTTTAAATTAAAGTAAGCCCCAAAATAATTACCTTAAGGGAAATTTTTTACACTCTCGATAGTTGCATTCATTAATGAATTATCTGGCTTTGCTGATAATCTTATTATAGAAAGTCCAAAAAGTAATTTACGTAAGGAAATTACTTTTTGGGGCTTTCTATCCCCCGGAGGGATAATAAAATTATATAGTTATGACAAAAAACAACTCAATCTATTTGATTTTTACGTAATTTATTTTTTGT
>JBGSMD010000063.1:0-206611 GCA_041740355.1 Bdellovibrionota bacterium | reverse complement strand
AAATAAATAATAGAATATTGATATGCCCCGCCTTCGCAAGGTAATCCTAAATAATAAAACCTACTTCGTGACCCTCAGTGTGGAGGAGGGAATCTTGTTGCCTGCCAATCCATTAATTAAGTTTATCCTAAAAGCGGCACTAGTCAGAGCCTTTAAGCACCACCCACTGGAAATAAACCATTTTATCGTAAATGGAACTCATATCCACATGATTGTCCGAATAGAAAACCCAGAAGATCTGCCCAAATTCATGGAACGATTTAAAACTGAATCAGCACATTATTTAAATCGAATTATTGGTCGAAGAAAAAGGACCGTCTGGTGTGAAAGATATGACTCTCCAGCCCTGTTAACTAGAGAAGATGTTATTAGTAAAATTGTCTACCTATACACCAATCCAGTTAAAGATGGGTTAATCGAAACAATAAATAATTATCCGGGATTATCTTCATGGGATAATTACTTAGCTAATACTAAAAATATTAAGTGTAATTACATTACCAGAGATTCGCTTTTTGAGATGCCGCAGGACAAAGGTTTTAACTTCTTTCAGAAGATGAAAAATCTATTAACAAAAGATAACCCTGCTAGGGGTAACCTGACGATAGATCCAAATGGCTGGATGAAAGCATTTAACATCAAGGAATTAAAGGAAGTAAATGAGATCAATAAAAAAATTCATCAAAAGATTAGAGAATCTCAGTTGGAAGTTTGGCAGGATAAAAAATTCTTTATGGGAAGAACTAAGCTTGAAAATCAAGGAATAGATTTAAATTATAGGTCAAACCGATCTGGCCGAAAAATGTGGTGTATTTCCGGAAACAGAGAGCTAAGAAAGCAATTTATTAATTATATTAAGAATATTTGCGAGGAGGCGAATGAAATTTACCAAAAGATCTTAGGTGGTGATTTATCAGAGCCGTACCCAGCAGGGGTGTTCCCACCAAGATTACCACTGCTTCATCACTTAATTGAGCATCGGTATTAGTCGCTCATTATTCATTATCTAGACTCTATGCTGGAAAGGGAGAGATCCGTCTAGTGCTTTATGAAATATCTAATTTAGATTGAACTAGTTAAATATCTACGACCAGTGGAAGTTATTAGCTATTGGTATATTATTTGCTAGGCAAGAAGCCTGGCTCAAGAGTCCCGAATATTGTCTATTTGGTGGATTGATAAAAACTTATAATTCAACTATTTATTAGTTGTCTTTTTATAAAAGTAGCTATTTGTGGATTTAAAACTAACAATTTTTTCTGTTCCAAAATCCTTCCTTGGAAACATTGCTGAATTACAAGAAAATGCAATTAAGAGCTGGTTAGCTTTAGGATGCAAGGCCGAGATAATTTTGTGTGGTAATGATTTTGGAGTTGACGAAGCTTGCCAAAAATACGGTTTAATTCATATCCCAGATATAAAAAAAAATGATTTTGGAACTTATTTTTTAGATGATGTTTTTATTAATGTTGAAAAAATCGCGTAAGGAGAAATTCTTTGTTACATTAATGCCGACATAATTATTACCGATAAATTTCAAGCAGCAATAGAAAAAATTTTATCACAGAGAGCAGTTGATAATAATTCTTTCATGCTTGTAGGGCAAAGATGGGATTTTAATTCACTCCCAGGCGGTACTTTTTCGATTGATTTAGCTCATCAAAATGGCAAAATTCATCCACCATGGGGCAGCGATTTTTTCATTTATCCTAAAAAAATAGGATTAAATTTACCACCGTTTTTGATCGGAAGACCTTATTGGGATAATTGGCTGATTGGTCATTTTTTGAAAAATGATTTGCCAATTATAGATATTTCTAAATACACCTTAGTTTATCATCAAAACCACGATTACAGTCATATCAAAGGAGCAACTGGTTCTCAATGGATGGGACCTGAGGCGGATTATAATCGCTCCATACTTAAACAACACTATGTTAGTGAAAAACCTTTAAACTTAGAGAATGTAAAACTTTTTTTAAGTGAATTAGGTAATATTGAAAAAAGAATTATTAGAGGCAAAAAAAAGAAAAATCTTATCGAGCAATTACCAAGATTATTTACTATCTCCGTAGTGGTTTCTTTTGTTTTTTTATTCTTAATATTAAGTTTGAAAAACTTTGAATTATTATTTCTTTATCTGCCAATTCAATATTTGATAATCACCCAAGCTTATACTTATAAAAAATTATACACATTGATTGAAAATGATGGTTTCAAAACCAGAAAGCAGATTCGGGGCTAACTCAATAAATGACAATAGTATTTTTCACGCACTATTCCAACCTACATGGTGCTAATAAATCATTAATTGAGTTAGTTTTAGGATTAAAAGAGCATGGGATACGCGCAGTAATTTTTTGCCCTTTTGATGGCCCACTGATACCTGAATTAAAAACAAAAAATATTGAATATCAAATTTTTCCGTTTTTAAATTCAACAAGTAATATCAAAGCTGCTAATCATTTTAAATCTCTTCAAAAGCTTTTAATTAATTTAATTTTATTACCAAAATTATATTTAACAGTAAGGAAATTTAAACCAAAAATTATTTATACAAATAGCTCATGTCTAAATATTGGATTAGCACTTGCTAAGTTAATGAGAATTCCTCATTTTTGGCATATCCGAGAGTTTGGTAAGCTTGATTACGATCTAGTGCCTGATTTTGGTAACTGTTTTTTTAATTTTTGCTTGAACCAATCTGATCAAGTAATTGCCATTTCTGACTGCATTAAACAGCATGTCCTAAGTAAAGTTAAAGCCAAACTAGCTGTTATCTGGAATGGAGTTTTTAGTGATAATTCTATTGAGCTGTTTAAGGAAAATAGAAAAGCGCGGATGGAGAGTCAGGACGTTTTTACTTTTTGCATTTTAAGTCAAATTTCAAAAAATAAGTTCCAAGAAGAAGCTTTAAGAGCTATCGCGATATTAAAGTCAAAAAAAATTGCTTCACGATTAATAATTGTTGGAAATCTTGAAAATCATTATGGAGAATATTTGCAGTCGTTGGCAGTTCAATTAAGAATTCAAGACAGTGTTGATTTTTTTGGTTTTGTTCATGATCCTTACCAAGTGCTGTTTAATGCTGATGCCCTTATAACTTGCTCACGTTACGAGGCAATGGGTAGAGTCTCAGCCGAAGCAATGGCATCCGGTATTCCCGTTGTTGGTTTTAATAGTTATGGAACCTCTGAACTTGTGAAAGATCATTTTAATGGCTTACTTTATACGGGTAATGAAGTTGATTTAGCAAAAAAAATGATTCAGATAATTGAGGATCGTGAATTATATTTTAAATTAGCCACACAGGCTGCCGAGACCGCAAATGAGAACTTTACCAGGGAGATTTATTCTCAAAAAATATTTAACTTAATTTCGGATTCTGTAAGATAATAAAACCAATTACTTAAAGACTTGATTGGCAAATTATGCCCCCCAACTGGACTGTTATTTTTAAGATTCCATACTTTATCATTTTTAGAACATATCTAATAATCTTCCTTTTTCGGGATGGTCGAAATCTCCCTAATACTTCTAGAAATATCGATTAGACTGCAAGCTAGATAATTATTAGAGACGCTTAGAAGTTTAGCTATTGGTATATTAATTGATTTGCCAGAACGATGGTTAAAGAGTGCAAGAGTGTTGACTATCATAGTATTTATCGAAGTCACTAATAAAACTTGAAATAATTCTCCCATGGTACTATTTTAAATATCTACTAAATTAAGCCTTATTTTTCTGTATTAATGTCCAAAATGCCTACAATGATGACCATCAATGAACTTCGCGATGCTTACCTCAAATTTTTTGCTAAAAACGATCATGTCGTTGTAGATGGGATTCCATTAAATGCCGCGCCTGCTAGCTCTGGACTACTATTTGTGAATAGTGGGATGGTAGCCTTTATTCCTAACTTTAAAGGGGAAGAGCAACGCCCTTATGTTCGAGCCGCATCTTCCCAACCTTCCTTGCGTCTTCATGGTAAACATAACGATTACGAACAAATTGGGCGGACACGACGACACCACACTTTTTTTGAAATGCTTGGAAACTTTTCTTTAGGAGATTATTTTAAAAAAGATGCTATTTCGATGGCTTGGAAGTTTTTAACGGAAGATTTAAAGCTTGATAAAAATATGCTTTGGGTATCAGTCCATCATTCTGATAATGAGGCAGCCGAACTTTGGACAAAAGTTACTGATCTTGATCCTGCTCGAATTGTGCGACTTGGTGATGATACTAACCTTTGGGCAATGGGAGAGACTGGGCCTAATGGATATTCTTCAGAGATTTTCTACTACATGGGAGAAACTCCTAACGAACAATCGGAAGCAGACTTCATGAAAGATAATGGTGACTATCTAGAAATCTGGAATTTAGTATTCATGCAATTTAATAGAAAACTTGATGGCACTCAGGAGAATCTGCCAAAACCATGTATTGATACTGGGATGGGACTCGAGCGAATAGCCTCTGTCGTGCAAGGAGTTCGTTCTAACTATGACACCGATTACTTTAAAACTTTAATCAAAAAAGTTCAGACTTTTTCTGGTGCTAAGTATGTGGGGAAAGATTATGAGCTAACACCTGATAAGCAAGATGAACAGTACGACCTTGATGTCGCCATGCGTGTTATTGCCGATCACGCACGAGCAATTGCCTTCTTGATTGCCGATGGAGTGGTCCCTGATAGTGAAGGGCCCGGATATGTATTGCGAAGATTAATTCGACGATCGATTCGCTTTGGTCAAGTCCTTGGAATTGAAAAACCATTTTTATCAGAAATAACTAATGAAGTTGTTGAAGCGATGGGAGATGCTTTTCCGAAATTAACTAAGTCTCGAAAAGATATTCAAAATACAGTTTCTCAGGAGGAAGCTCGCTTTCAAACTACTTTGCATAGTGGATTAAAACTCTTAGAACGTAATCTTGCCGGAGTTTCAAAGGGTGGAAGTTTATCCGGACAAGTTGCTTTTGAGCTTTATGATACTTTTGGTTTTCCTGTTGATTTAACAGAAGAGATTCTAAATGCCCGGGGATTAACACTTGATCGTGCGGGATTTGATTCTGCCCTTGAGGAGCAACGAACTAGATCGCGCGGCGCACGGAAAACAAATGATCAATTAGATTTCAGTTCCTTTAATGGAACTGCGCCAACAAACTTTGTTGGGTTTGATCAAAATACTTCTAATGCAAAAATACTTCGGGCTGAGATTTCAGGTGACACCTTGATGATTCTTTGTGATCAAACTCCCTTTTATGGTGAGAAGGGTGGACAAGTTGGCGATCAGGGAATTTTAGAAATAACAGGGAAGACATTTCAAATTCGTGACACGCAAGTTCTTCCTGGTGGACAGATTATTCATGTGATTGATTTAATTCATCCAGTAAAGATTGACGATTTTGAGAACAAACAAGTTACTCTAAGTATCAATACAGCTCGTCGTCAGAAAATCTGTGAGCATCATTCTGGTACCCACCTTTTAAATTATGCCTTAACAGCAGTATTAGGTTCTGGTGTTCAACAGAGAGGTTCGTTGGTTGCTCCCGATCGTTTGCGATTTGATTTTAGTCATCAAAGCCCTATCTCTACGGAAGAGTTATCTGAAATTGAGAATATCGTTCGACACTTGATTGATCAGAACGAACAAGTTGTAACTAAAGAGATGCCAATCAAACAAGCAATGGAAACAGGTGCCAAAGCATTCTTTGCTGAAAAATATGGTGAACTAGTTCGTGTTGTAAAAATGGGATCTTCAGTTGAACTTTGTGGTGGAACGCATGTTCAAAATACTGGCGACGTAAATTTATTCGTGATCATCTCGGAAGGTGGAATTGCTTCTGGCGTTCGCCGAATCGAAGCTTTGTGTGGTGTGGCTGCTCGAACTTACTTAGAAGATCGTTTAATGTTAGTCCGCCAAGCTAGCAAAGAGTTGCGTTGTCCGGAAACTGAACTTTTAGTTGGAGTTCAAAAGTTACGAGAGGATCATGCTTCACTTGGTAAAGAGCTAGCAAGAGTTCATGCCGTTATTGAAAAACAAGAAGTAGAAAGAATATTAAGTGACTCTGCTTCTCGCCCCGACAGTCTTCGATCAATTATCGTAGCGAATGTTGAAACTGGAAGAAAAGAAGGACTAAACGATATTTCCAAAACAGTTTTATCCCGAGTTAAAAAAGAGACGGTGCTAGTCTTAGCAAATGCCGGATCTGGGCAACTCCAAGTTTCTGTTAGTAAAGGATTGTCTGCCGAAATTGATGCTAAGAAGCTAGTGCAAGGTTTAATGCAGAAGTTTAGTTGTGGTAAAGGAGGAGGAAGACCTGAAAGTGCTACGATTAATAATTTGCAACCCCAAGAACTCAAATTAATCCTTCAAGAGATTAATGCGCAGTTTGTTAAGTAAGAAAAAAATTAGATTACCTTGAAGCATTTTATCGAAATTTATTTAGCCACTGATTTGGTTTGATTTCGCGGCATTTGCTGCGGCATAACTATATCGGTAAGTGATTCAATAATACACATTTTCCACTACCTGTCGTCTTGTTCTGATTGCTATTAAGACGCTCTTATTTGCTATTACAAGAATAAGCTTCACAAGAACTATATCAAAAAAATAAAGGGAAACTTTTCTGCAAATGAAACGATAATTAAATAATTATGTTTCCTAAAAGTCATACAAACAAGCCTAAGATAAGTGTAAATTTTAGATTACTATCCAGATGCCAAGGGATTGTAGTTTTGGAATATGCTGTTATTGCGATGATTGGACTTCCAATGCTACTCCTACTTTTAGATGTTGCTAATGTCTTAAGAGTAAAAACCTCATTACAAGAAAGTGTAAAAAGAACCTTGCGTTGTCTAACTCCCCTAGAGGCAGATTGTCTTGATAATACTGGGGAAACACCAATTCCACTTTATGAAGTTGAAGTTCAAAGAGCTACGAATCGCTGGCCACTTCCCGAATATTTATACTCTGTAAACACAGAGGGACTATTTGGAACAAAGCATCAATTTGATAATCCAATAGCAAGAGTTTTAGATCGGGTAAGCTATGACAGAAAAGAGGTTGAATATTTAATCTCTGAAAAGAAAGAGCGACTAAAAGTTAATTTGGATTATTACTTAAAGACTGCCACTCTGCCATACGTTGATACAGGAACTTACTCAGCAACAACTTTAAATCCAAGATTTCTGTATCGAAAGAGCCTGGCATCAAATTACCCCCGTGAAACTTTGGATATTAGTAATGTTATTGGTACCGTTCGGAATTTAACTCAAGATGGAACCCCATTTAATAAATTAATTGGAAGCATTAGTTTTACTGTTCCAGCTGTTACTCAACTCCCATGCTTTAATTCTCGTAGTCTTGATTTAGTTACAACAAATCATGAAAGTAATTTTAAGCAGGAGTGTAATTTAGAACAAGTTCCAACTGTGCTTTACATTACAGGCAAGTTTCCGGTTGATCCACAAGCTGAAGGTTCGAGGGGAAGGGTTAAATTAGATTTAAGAGGTAAGGGTCTTAAGATTAATGGACAAGTTTCAAATTTTAAAGAATTCAATTTAGGAGCAAGAGCTTTTACCTATGATTCCAAAAGTATTACCGAAGCTAATTTTGTTCCTCGAGGAGCGCCACTAGCTAACATATCAAGTATCAATAATTTTCAAGAATTTAAACTTTATCAGAATATTAATTTACAGGCTGGGGAAACTTATACTCTTGATTTTTATTTGCAGAGGACTAACGAAGTGGCGACAAGAACTGGTTGGCAAGGGCAGAAACTAAAATTGTTTTATGGACAACAGCATAGAGTTAGAGAGGAACATTATTGCGAACAAAAAAATGTCTTAATTCAAGGAAGCGGCGCAAACTCCATTAAGACTTGTCAGTACTTGGAAGTTAGAAATCAATCTTTTCCCGAAAATTATTTATATAATACTCACATTGAAAATTATTCAGAGATAAGAAGTTTGGGGTGCATGGGAGTTGAAGAACAACCTCTTAAGTGTGTGGGATGCACAATTAATATAAATTTAAATAATTCATGTACTAAAACGGCTAAAGTAACTAAACCCTGTCCCTCAAACTTTGGCACTAAACTCGACCCCAACACCACCTCATTCTCCGAAGCAGAAAAAATCTGCCCCGTAGGTGATCCACAAAAGGTTCCGAACACAAGGCAAGTTTACTTGGAAAGAGATCTTATGCTTCCTAATTTGACTCTAAATTATGAACAACAAAGTTGTAGTGATAGCTTAACCCCGAGGGCGGGTGATTTTCCAGAGGCAATGCGTAATTATAAGAAGTTAACTTGGAAGAAGGGAGCTGTGAGTGTTGGCAAGCAAATTGATACGCAAGGAATTAAGCCTAGCAAATTTAAATTAGATAATTCAAAAATTAATTGCTCAGCATTTCAAGTTAAAAATAAAAGCTACGATTTTAATAAATCAACGGGTACTAGCATTGCTCGTTCTTTAAGTAGCTCTTTGTTGATAGGAGCGCATTCAGAGTTGGTAACAGGTTGCAATTGGGAAGATAGTGTTGAGGACGAAGCTAGAGATAAATTGAAATTAACAGAATTTGATTTCGTGGATGTCGATCGAGAGCTTGCACGTTATAACTATGTTAATGAAAAGCCAGGACTAAGCTGCTACGGATACTTACCGCAGAAAAATATCGAAGTTGGTGCTTTAAATCTTCCCGAAAAGATGGGGCCATTTACGAAAGATCAAATACCAAGCATTTGTCAGGACGAAGACATTAATTGCGAAATTAAACTTGTTGGTTTTCAGGGACAAGGAAATAATGATTTTAAATGGGATGAGTCCTTGGCAGAGAAGAAAGGCTATGAAGCACTAAAAGCTGCTTATGCCGGAGCAAAAAATAATTGTAATCGAACTGATCCTAATTGTTTTAAGATGGATATTAATTTCGATGGTAGAAAGTTTGATGTTTATGCCAGTATGGAACTTCCACTCCTGAGTCTGCTTGGTAAGAAGCAAATAAAACTGAATTTTCGCAATCAAGCCGTATATCAAGGCGCACTATTATTCAGTGGAAAGTAACCAATTAACCTTTCAATCTTGTTTTTTCAAATTATGAAAACTACATCGTACTTTATTACTACACGTTCTAGAACTGATCGACTTATGATAGAGGAAGAATGGATAGCAAAGGTCATTAACAACCCTGAGCAGATAGAATTTTAATCAGATTAAAGAGTTCAATATCCAGCTCGAGTTAAGGAAGCTGGTAATAAATGGCTAAGAGTTATTACACTAGATGATGGAGTCACCGTTCATAAAGCTTTTTTTGATCGACAAGTGAGGACTCAATGAAAATAAAGTATTTTGATGATACTGATACGTTATTGCTAATCTTCTTTGATGGGGAGATTTCAGAAACACGTGAGTTAGATGAGAACACTTATCTTGATATGGATAAAGATGGAAAGTTGGTGAGTATCACTTTAGAGCATGCTAAAGATCGGACTGACATTGAAGAATTAAAGATTGAAAGAGTGGCAGCTTAAAATTTAAAAAGTAAAAAGCTTTTGTCAGTTTGGTTGCGTTATGATATCCGACTATTCTGACCTCAAGGTAAGAATAGTCGGATATTTGTATAAGTTAAGGCCATAATAAAAAGTTCAACTGCCTAAATAACTAATTATTCAGCAATAGCTTTAGAAATCTCTAACACTAACTCTTTTCTTTCTCCCGCAGTGACGGTAGCTTCTGATTTAATCAAACCAGAGGCAGTTTTAACTTGAATGTCATAATCACCAGCAGGTAATAAGAATTGCGGTTCACCGTCGTAGGAGTAAGAGATCATTACTTGTTCACCAGAAAGAGATTTTGCTTTCTTAAAAATTGTCCAATTAAGTCCATCCGTAACAAGGCTTCCATCAGCTGCTTTGATCGATGCTTTAAGTACTCCACCATTTGTTGTGAGTGATACGTCCGTCTTTTGACCAGCAGTAACAGTTACGTCTTTAGTAACTTCTGCTTCACCCCATTTAACTTTTAACTTGTAATTCCCAGCAAGTAAGCGAAAGGTTGGTTCTGCATTGTAGCTATAAGACGCTAGCTCATATTTGTTCTCTAAAGCCGACACTAATTTTTCAACATTCCAAGTTAATTTATCCTTTAATTGCTCGCCACCATCAGTTGCAAATGCTTTGGTAGTTAACAGTCCAGCACCAATAATTGCAGAATGTTCTAGGGTTTTCCCGGCTTGAACTTCTAATTCCTGTTTATGTTCAGCATCTCCCCATTTAACAGTGACATTGTATTTTCCCGGTTTAACATTAAAAACTGGTTCAGCGTCGTATGAGTATGTTGCAACTTCACCATCTAAACTTTTCAGATCCCAGGCAACATCCTGTTTAAGTAGCTCTGCTTCGGAAGCAAAAGCTTTTAACTTTAATGTTCCCGTGCCTAAAACAAATTCTACTTTTTTAAGATCTTCCGTAATTTCTACAATCTGTGAGGCAACAGTAGTTTCAAATTTTACTTCAACTAAATATTTCCCAGGCTGTAAATTTGTTTTGTATTCAGGATCGTAAGAGTAATGGATGTTGTCTAGTTTTTCTCCCTTGTCATTTAAAGTGTAAGTGGCCCAGGAGAGTCCCTCTTTCATTGGGGCATCGCCAGCAGTAATAAATGCAACAGCGTGTAAGTTATTCTCTAACTTTATCGGAGCCTTCACTTCTTCTACGATTACTTTTTCAACAACTGGAGCAACAACTGCTTGTTTTAAGGCAGAACTAAGTTCGGAAGCATTATCCGCAGTTAAGAATTTTCCACCGGTAGATTCGGCAATACATTTCATTTGTTGCTCAGCAACCTTACCGGCATTCTTTAAATCAAATCCAATTACATGGGCAGTAAAGTTCACACCCTTCGCATCTAGTTCTTTGGCAATCGCACAGGGATCGGCTTCACAAGTTTCTTCACCATCCGATACTAAAATAACTGTAGCAACATCTTCCGAATATTTTAGTGCTTCTGCTGCTTGGCGAATGGAAGCTACCATTGGCGTTTTACCTTTTGGAACTAAGGAACGAACTTTTCGATCAAAGCTTTGAGCATCTAATTTGCCAGCTGGAATAACTGTTTCAATGTCAGCACAGTCGCCTTTCTCTCGGTGTCCATAAGCTACAAGTCCTAGCTCCTTGTTTGCTGGCCAAGTTTTAAGTAAATCGCTGACAACATCACGGGCAATCTCAATTTTTGATTTGCCATCAATCACTCCCCACATCGAGCCCGAGACATCTAGTACTAAAATTGATTTCTCAGTTTGGGAAGTTTCTTCGGCAAATACAAACGGAGCAGTAAGAAGTAATAATGAAATTAGTAAAATTCTGATCATGATAATTACAATTATAAATGAATTCTGGTTATAAATGACGAGTGACTTCCAGAAATATATTTTCTGGTTAACAATCTTATAATAGATTTGGCAAATTTGTCACAATAAATTTAGGGCCTGACACCTAAAATCAGTTGCTTAGATAGGAAATTAGTTTAATTGCCTTGCTGACTACTTTCTAACTCAATCATGGCAACTTTTGCAGCGAGAAGTATGCAGCTAGATTTAAGTTTTGGATCATTTTCATTTAATTTCCCTTCGTGGACTCGATTCCAGTAAGCAATTAATTCTGAGGTGTTAGTAAAATTGGAATAGAGTCGTAGGGCATCAAGGGCAACTCGCACAACTTCGTGCTTTGGTCCTAAATCATCTGCTAAGAAACGTTCATCAATCCAGTCTTGAAGGAAAACAGGAAGTGCTAAGTAAACTTTTTTACGAGACTCAAATAGACTTTTACCAGACTGATTTTCTGAGTCTAATTGTATGGAATCTAATGTTTGCAATATTCGTAAGTTTTGACATTGCTGTAATAATTTGGAAGGGACAGTGTCCTCCGCAACAATAATTAACTTACTGTTTAACTTAAAAACTACTGGTAACTTGAAAGTTGCCGCGAGCTCCAAAGCATCTTTAACAATATCAGCAACCGAATGATCTTCTGAAAAAACTAAAACTTTTAACTTAAGGTCGGGAATTTTTGTACTAATTATTTCTAAATCAGTGTTATTAAAACCAGAATCTTTTAGTTGTGCTAACTGAGGAGAAAGTGTTCTTAAAATAGGTAACCTTGGAAGTCTTTCACCAGATTCTATTTTAGACTCATATGGGATAATTGTACTAATCATTAATACTTTGAAATAAGAATTTGCTTAAACTGACAGTAATTAACGATATTATTAGGGGAAAAATTCAAATTATTAGAATTCTTAATATTTTTGATAGCTTAGGGTCCAAGACGGAAAAATTGGAAAACTTTACCTGAGGGAAGAATGTCTATATTCTCGGACAGATGTTAGAGATCCACAACCTTTGCAAACAATATGCTGATTATCAAGCTCTTCAGGGATTAAACCTGCAAGCCAAGCAAGGGGAAATCATTGGCTTATTAGGCCCTAACGGTTCGGGGAAAAGCACCACTTTAAAAATTCTTGCTGGTATTTTAACTCCAACACTTGGAGAAATTAAATGGAAAGGCGAGTCCGTTATTACTAACTCGCTTAGTTTTCGTAAAAAGTTAGCTTACGTTCCAGAAAAATCAGCCATCTACCCAGAATTGAATGTTTCCGAATATTTAAATTTTATGTTTCGCTTAGCAGGGAACTCTAAAGCCGAAGCTAAGTTAAAATTAGAACAAGCCATAGAAAAGTTTCAGTTAGCAAGCGTTGCTAAGAAACTTTGCGCTAATTTATCGAAGGGTTATCAGCAGAGATTAATGCTAGCACAAGCTTTAATGCGCAGTCCGGAACTATTACTCTTAGATGAACCAAACACCGGACTCGACCCAGTGCAAATTAGAGAGTTAATTGATCTGCTAACAGCAGAAGCTCCCAAAATGATTATCATTCTAAGCTCTCATCAATTACGTGAAGTCGAATTGTTATGTTCGCGTGTAATTGGAATTAGTAAGGGACATAAGATCTTTGATCAAGTTCTACCCAAAGAACATGGCGAGCGAGTCGACCTGGAAACACTTTACCAACAAACAATTTAAAGATGTGTGAAGTAATCCAAATCGCCAAAAAAGATTTACGAACATTCTTTCTTACTCCCCAGGCGGCAGTCATCTTTACTGGCTTCCTGCTTCTAGCTGAGTATTTTTTCTTAAACTACCTAGGGAATTTTAACTTAGCGATTCAAAAAGCCTCGGGAGGATCTTATTTGGGAATGGAAAAGATTAACCTAAATCAGTGGGTCGTGGAAAATTATTACATGACTCTAATGGTTTTTAATATCATCTTGGTGCCATTAATTATCATTCGCTCTGTTGTCGAAGAGAAAAAACTAGGTACTTGGGATTTACTTTTGAATTACCCCTTAAGCGATTGGCAATTAGCCAAAGGAAAATACTTAGGGACATTACTTCCTGTTTTAGCAATGCAATTTGTTGCTGGGCTCTTACCATTTAGCTTATTGTTATTTGCTAACGTCGAAGTACCAATTGTGCTTACAGGATTTTTAGCACTACTTTTAAATTGTAGTTTATTGGTGGCCGGCTGTTTAGCTTTAAGTTTTGTTTGCAATAATCCTTTAACAGCAGGATTTCTAAGTTTCATTTTTATTAGTGTAGCTTTTAGTTTGCAATTAGCACTTGGGAAAGTAAGTGTTGATCTAGCTAATTTTATTAATCTTTGGTCGCCGCTTAGTCAGGCCAAGGTTCTAATTCGTGGCGAATTAAGCCTAGAAAGTCTTAGCTTTCATTTACTGTTGATAATTGTTTTCTTAATAATCTTCAAACAACTAATTAGTTTTTACCGACAGACCCGATGAACCATAACTACTATTTTTTACTAGCATTGGTTATTTTCCTGTTTGGTTTTCTAACCGGACTAGCTAAGGAATCTTTTTCAGTAGCAATTGTAGTGGTTCATTTTGGAATAGCGACAACGCTCTTCTTGATTGGTACTGTAAAGGTTTTAGCAAACTTTAAAAAAGAGAAATCTAAGCTTGGTCGAATTCTAGGAAATTTATTCTTAGGAATTGCTATCTTTGTAGCACTTTCTTATTGGCAGTTATTACTTAATAAACAAAAATATACTTGGGACCTCTCCAGTCAAAAAGTTTATTCCTTAGCGAGTGAATCCGAAGAGCTATTAGCAAAAGTAAAGAAGCCACTAACACTGTTTTTTATTGATGACTTTAATCCAACTACTCGTCAGGAGGCAGATCGGCTACTCGGACTTTATGCTAAAGCGAATCCATTAATTAAATATCAGATTGTTGACCCGCGAAAAGCCAAACAATTACGATCTTATCTAAATCCCCAAGAAGCCAGTTTTCTTTACTTTGAATATGGCGAAGGAAAAGATGCCCTAGTTGGAAAAACAAAAACATTCACTGAAGTCGAAATTAGTAAATCAATCTACCGTTTAGTAATTGGCTCTAAAGGCAAAGTTTATTATGCCTTTGGACATGGCGAGCCAAGCCCGGAGTTAGAAGACGAAGCCGGACTTAGTGAAATGATGCAAGCCTTGCAAAGTCAAAACTATGAGCTGCACGGTTTAATACTTGGTAGTGGTAAGAAAATTCCTGCTGATGCCAGAGCCGTTATTCTAGCTTCAGGAACAAAGGACTATCTGCCCAATGAACTGGAAATGATCCAGAATTATTTAGCCGAAGGTGGCAACTTGTTATTATTAGATGATCCCGAGAATGCAATTGACTTTAATACTTTGACTACTCCCTATGGAATTAAGATTGAAAATGCCATAGCTATTGATCAACAACGCGTACTTCAGGATGCACCAGAAGTTGGTTGGCAGATTGTGGTAAATGATTTCGCAGAACATCCAGTAACAGTTCAACTTAAAGAACGTAAGGCCGCAGTCTTTTTAATTGCCTCGATTTTAAACGAAACAGAGCAAAGCAATGGCAAGGTTACAACACTGTTAAAGACTTCCGGAAGTGCCTGGGGAGAAACTGATTTAGAAATTTTGAACTCAGAAGAACCAAAAGCTGTGTTGGACCCTAAAAAGGATTATTTAGGCCCCGTTGCTCTTGCTATGGCTTATGAAGGACAAGTCTCCCTAGAGGAGAAACAAAAAGATCAACGGATAGTAGTCTTTTCTGACTTGGAGTGGTTAGTTAATGCAAATCTTGATATTTATGCTAATAAAGAGCTGTTTATCAGAACAGTTAACTGGTTAGTTGGAGAGCAAGAAGATTTAGAAATCACAACACGATTTTTAGAATCAACAAGCATGATGCCAATCGGAAAATCTGATTACCAAAAAGTTTTTTTACTGGCACTGATTATCCCAGAGATTTTGTTAATCTTGTTGTTAAGTATTAGCTATCGTCGAAAGAACACATAACTGTTTAGGATTTGCAGGATCTCAAATTAAAGATGCTTGTAAATAAAAAGCTTTAGCTTATTTGAGAATTACAGTCATAATATTGTTAGAAATAAATTAGTTCCTATGTTTAAAAAATTATTAATCTTCTTATTCCTTTTGATCATTGGTGGAGCAGCTCTTGGTGCTGGGGTTGCTTATTGGGGGTATAACTATTATTCAAGAGACTTACCAAAGTTTGAAGGACTAAATAGTTACGAGCCCGATGCGGCTTCCATGATTTATGATTCGGAAGGTGTGCTGATTGCCGAAGAGTATGAAGATCGTCGTTATCCTGTAAACATAGAAGATGTACCAAAAAGTGTAATCAATGCTTTCTTGGCGGCCGAAGATGCTGCTTTTTACACTCATCCTGGAATTGACTTGATGAGTATTTTGCGTGCCTTAATTAAAAATATTCAGGAAGGTTCGGTAAAGCAAGGTGGATCTACTATTACTCAACAGGTTGTTAAAAATTTACTACTATCAAATGAGAAGAAGTTAGAACGTAAGATTAAAGAAGCAATTCTTGCTTTTGAAATTGAAAATAGTTTAACTAAAAACCAGATTTTAGAGTTGTATTTAAATCAAATTTTCTTTGGTAATACTGCATACGGCTTAGAAGCAGCTTCTCAAGTCTACTTTCAAAAGACAGCGAAGGATTTACATGTAGCAGAAGCGGCAATTCTTGCCGGATTACCCCAAGCTCCTTCTCGTTATTCTCCAGTTAGTAATTTTGACTTAGCTAAGAAACGCCAAACTTATGTGCTTGAGCAAATGTTAAAGCATAACTTTTTAAATCAAAAGGAATATCAGGAAGCTGTTGATTACCCGATTGAAGTTAAATTAAATCGTGCCGGAAAAATTCGTCAAGCAAATTACTATGTAACGGAAGTACTGCGACTCTTTCCAGAGAAATGGCCGCAATACGATCTAAAGCGAGATGGTTTAAAAGTATACACGGCTGTTAATTTACAAGCACAAGATTATGCCCGCACGGCTGTAAGGAATGGACTCCGTGAAGTTGATAAGCGTCGTGGCTGGATGGGGCCACTAGATCGTTTTGATCTGGGAACAGAAGAGGAAAAATTTAAAGCTAAGTATGCTGAAAAATTTACTCAAACAATTGCCCCCGACATGACTTACCCAGCCTTAATTAGAAAAATTGAAGGCGAAGTTGTTAAGGTTGATTTAGGAAACTTTGTTGGTAGTATTAATTTAAAAGAAAGCGCCTGGGCTAAAAAATTACTTAATAAGGATGACCGATCTACTTGGGTGGTTTTAAATAAACATCTTAGAGTTGGGGATGTGATTGAAGTCTCGCAAAAAACTACCGCTAACCTTGATAAGTTATTACCAGAGGTGGGTGTGGCAGATAAAGTTGCTATTCCCGATAATTCTTTACAATTAGATCAAACTCCAAAAGTGGAGGCTGCTTTAGTTTTCCTTAATCCGCATAATGGTGATGTTTTGGCCACAGTTGGTGGATATGATTTTGAGCAAAGTGTTTTTAACCGTGCTACACAAGCACTTCGTCAGCCAGGATCTGCTTTTAAACCGATTGTCTACTTAGCCGCAGTTGATGGATTTAATTATACTCCCTCAACTTTTGTTTATGACGAACCGCGAGTTTTCCGTGTCGGTACTCAAGTTTGGCAGCCGGCTAATTTTGATAAAACTTACATGGGAGCAATCACCTTGCGAGTTGCTCTGGAGAAATCTCGTAACCTAGTGTCGGCTGATATTATGTCGCGCATTGGTATTGACCCTGTTATTCGTTATGCCAAGTCCATGGGAATCACAAGTCCGATGGGACAAAACTTATCCTTGTCTTTGGGTAGTAGTGAAGTAACTCCACTAGAACTCACTCGTGCCTATGGAGTTTTTCCTGCCGGTGGATTTTTATTTGATAGCGTCTTTGTTAAGAAGATCGTGGATCGTGATGGTACGATTGTTTATAATCATGATGACAATACTGATCAAAACTTCCGCCAAGTAATTGACGAAAAAGTTGCCTTTATTATGGCCAACATGATGCGTGGTGTTGTGGAAAGTGGAACTGGTTGGAAAGTCAAAGAGTTGAAGCGTCCAGCGGCAGGCAAAACAGGAACTTCAAATAAAAATATGGATACTTGGTTTGTTGGTTTTACACCTGAGTTCGCCTGTGGTGTTTGGGTGGGATTTGATGTCAAACGAATTATTGGAGCTCGTGAGACCGGGGGGTCTTCGGCAGTTCCGATCTGGTTAAATTTCATGAAAACATTTTTAGAAGCTCGTGATGGCATTTCCGCGCAAGAACTGGAACAAGCAAAAAGTGTGAACTTTGAAGCAAATCCCACAGCCAATCCTAAAACAAAAATTGCCGATTTTATTCCGCCTCCTGGACTAGAAGATTATTGGGTTAGCAAACACAGTGGGCAGGTAGTTACAGAGAAGACTCCTGGTGCGGTGCATGAGTACTATTTACCGGGGACGAAGACGGAAGCTAAATCTGAAACTGAGGAAGAGACTAATTATTGGAATCTGGAAGAATAATTCTGCTTCCCTAGGCTTACATCTTAGTTAAAGCTTCCACCTTCGCTAAAGCTTCGGCGGACAAGTCGGCTGAGAGATAGGCTGACTTGTCGGCGGAGGAGTCTCCGGAAAAGAAAGCAATATAAGACAAATCTTGCCATGCTCTCCTTGATAATTATTAGGCAGAAGCAAAATTAATCTTGAATTCGCTCGACAAATTGCGTAGATTAAAGTCTCAACTTGAAACTCTTTCCAATTTTATGATGATCCACCCTTTTGAGATTTTCGCGATAGCTACTCTTTCTGGTTTATTACTTGGAATGATTATTGCTAGACTTTCTTACAAGGACACTTCAGCTGATCAGTTATTAGAAGAACGAAGAAAGAGTTTAATCAAAGACAAAGAAATCGCTGGCGATCTTTACGAAAGTCTTTATGATTTACATAAAGGCCTGACTCACACCGTCCGTTCATATGACTCAGCTTTAAAAACAGTTCTAGAAAAACTCCCAACCCCTGTCGAAAGATTAGAAGAATTAGAGATGACAACTAGTACTTTAAAATCGATTGAAATTCGCGAGCTCGATTTAAAAAAAAAATTGACTAATAGTGATTTCACTAACAAATTAAGTTCTAATATCGATATTTTAGAAGAAGAAACTTTGCCACCTGTTGAGGCGGCTGATGTTTACGCTAGAAATATTCAGTAGAATTTGTTGATTACGGGAAAAATTTACTGATCCGATTTCCAATTAAAGTTGCAACGCTTACAGGTAATAACTTCCAAATTTTAACTGCTAGTTTGAATTTAGGATTGTCAGCACTAATATTTGGGATTTTCTTAGCTGACTTTAGGTAATACCAATAAAGTTGTACCTCTTCTCCTCCCCACTGTTTTTTGAAATTGTAAGTTCCTGAATCTTTAGTACATCGTCCAAAATCAAATTTTTTAATTTTCAGCTGGCATAGTTTTTCAATTGTTGCCCAGTAAAGCAGCATATTGGGAGAAGCGTAATTAAATTCTTTTAGTGATGCCGCCCAGCAAATTTCCGCCTGATCCTCAAAGATGATTGTCAGCCCGACACTACAAGTTTTATTTTCAATTTCAACAAAACTTAGGAGTATCTGATCACGAAATTCCAAAAAAACTAAATCGAAAAACTTTTTAGGATATACTGGAGATCCCAAGTCCCGCCAATGTCTGGAAATTACTTGGTAAAAGTTCTTTTGATCCGCTTGTTTAATCTCAGTTCCATGTAGGATCCTAAATTTAGCTGCTGATTTTTCGGGACGCTTAATTTGACTGCGGAGTTTTTTAGAAAACTGCTCAAAGAGTTCTTCAGAGTTAGGTAACAGGTCTAAAACAAAAGTAACCTTATGATCCCGGCAGATAAAGTCAGGGTGATTACTTAACTCGTTAGAATTTGTTCGGAGTTCAAAATAATCGTAATTATTAAGCTTGCGACTTATCGCTCGAAAGATCTCCTCCTGAATAACTGAGTTAGTTAGGGTATCTTCGGGATCTTTTGAGGCAAGCCAGGAAACCTGATTGAAAAACACACCACCACCATTAAGGAAGGGCAGTGATATTAGACTGTTACCAAAAATTGGGTTTTTTAATTCAACAATTGGAAGATAGGCAAGTTGTAAATCTGACTCTAGAGCTGTTAGGACGGATGCTTTGTGCCCGAAACTGTCTTGAATGATTTTTAACCAACGTAAATCTTGATAGAGGCTACAAGGTTTACTGGAAGTTTCTACTTCTTGCCATGGTAAATGTTTAATCGTTAATTTTTTAGACAAGTACGAAACTCGAGATAAATGTAATTTGCTGAAGAATATAAAGTCTTATTATGATTAAGGATAGTTTCTTTATCTCTCAAAGTGATAATTGCTATTATGTTAGGTTTTATTACTAATATGTACACTTTAGTAACTTGCCGAAATCTTAATAACTAATTATTATTGTTATCTTATTAGTTAATTTTAAAATTCCTCTTGCCCCGTGATTGCCCGTAACATTAAGTTTTTATCAATAATTTTAGTAGCTTGTACCTTAGTAGGTTGTGTTCGTTACATTGATTCCAGAAAAGATTTGGTTGAACAATTCGGTGATTTTGATCCTGCGGAACAAAGAGTTGGAGTGACTGGGTTCTATCGTTATGAGCAAGAACAACGAAAAAGACTAGAGACCTTAATCAATGATCGGGATTTAGACGCTATTAAGAACCCCACAAGTTTATACCAGATTGGCGCGGGAGATGAAGTTAATTTAACAGTTAAGAACTTTGTAGAAGTTTCCAAAAACTACACTGTTCGCCCAGACGGATCAATTCGTTTACCATTTGTGGGCAAAGTTACTTTAGCAGGCTTAACGGAAACAGAAGCAATCGAATTTATTGAATCACTAGTTACTGATTACGTAGTAGATCCTCAAGTGGATCTTCAAGTTACTTCTTATTCCGCCAATGTTGTTTGGTTAATGAACTCCAATAACGTTAACGCAAATATGAGCGAGCGTAAGATTCAATCTGCTTATCCAATTAAAAGTAATAATTATTCCCTAGTGGATTTGCTGTTAGAAGTTGGAGATAGCAATTTGTTTAATAGTGGAGTTATTCATTTTTACCCAGCTCCTAGTGGATCACAAAATATTAAAGCTAATAAAGACCTAATTGAAAGATTTAATTCTTTCGCAGTCTCTGACTGGGTTGGTAAAACTTTTGAAAACGAAGATTGTGATGGGAGAGAGTTTACTCCTGAAGGAACTAAGTTCCGTGTAAAAGCCTGTTACCCTTATGAAAATAATGTAACTCAAGAAGAGTTGCTTGCTAAATATGACCCAAATGCTCGAATCGAAATTGATACCGAAGAAGTTTTTGGAGGAGCAACTAGAGCGCCACTAAGATTAATCCTTAAGCCCGGAGATATCATTTACATTCCACCACCAGCCACAATTCAGATTTTTGGCGAAGTTAATGGGCGAGGAACTTATCAAGTAATTGCTAGCAATCAAGGTGGTATGGGAGGCTCTGGAGGAGGAGGTGGTGGAATTAAACCAACATTACTTTCAGCTTTATCAGCTGCTCGTGGTTTAACATATTCAGCCGATATTAATAACATGTATATTTATCGCGAAATCCATTTTGCTAATAAATCAATTCTTAATGTTGATTTAGAAAAAATTGTCCTCTGGGCTGGACAAGATGTTCGCTTAAGAGACGGTGATATTATTTATGTACCAAGTAAATCAGGTCGCTATAGCCAAGAGCAGTCTGTTAATTTAATTAATCAGCTAACAGGTTCAATTACAAACGTTGACCGGGCAGTTGATCTAAATCAGTAGTTCTTAACACCAGCTGTACAATGGGAAGATTAGAAGCATTTGTAAAATTAATTCAATCTAATATTACTCTAGTTGTTGTAATCTTTTTATTACTTTGTAGTGGTTTCTATTTCACTTTTTCTGGAAAATCGGAACCTTACGCCGCGTTAGATTTACCACAAAGCTTAGCCGAGCAAATTAAAAGTTCCGACCTCAATTTGCAAGAACAATGGAGAGACCCCGAGTTTGTTAAACAGTCAATCATCAAACTTCAGAAGCTTGAATCCATAGAGTTAGCGAAAACTGCTACTCTAACTTGGGAATCACTAATTAATTCATTACAATTTAATTCTTCCAAGGAAGGTTTAAATGTTAAGCTATTTAACTATCCTTTTGAACTGGGCAGTAAAGTTTTAGAAGCGCAGTTAGCAAGTTTAGTGGAAGTAAATTCAGCCAATATTAAAGAAAGACAAGAAATTGAACTTGGTCAATTAAAAACCCTGCTAAAAAAAATTGACGAACAAATTGTCACTTGGAATTTAGAATTAAAATCTGCCGAAGAAGGGCTGTTAAAATCAGAATTATCAGAAGATCTAGCTCAGTTACAAAAACTCGCTAGCACTTACGCCCTTAAGCATCCTTTAGTTCAAGATGTCCTAGGAGAAATTAAGATTAAGTATCAACAGATGGGTCGGAAGATGCCCGAGTATGAAGACCTCTTAGAGAATCATATCCTTGATACATCATCTAGCTCAACAACTACTGCAATTATCAGCAACTTAAAAAACCAGTTGGCCGAAGCCAATCAAAAAAAATTAACTTTTGAAGAACAGATTGCCCTTTATAGTAATAGTAATTTTCAATTCCAACTTCCTAAAGCCTATCTAGCAAATGTTAATCAGTTCTGGTTTTGGTCGCTAAAGGTTTTCTTACCAAGCTTAGTAGTACTTCTTTTCTTTTTAGCAATCGCCTACAAAGTTTTTCGCCAAAAAGATCCAGTACTTGGAGTTCAGGATTTAAAGTCCGCTATTAAAGTTGAAAAAGTTTACTCTTTTCCACAAATTGATTTAAGAAAAAGTGGTAGCCGAATTCAAAAAAATCCTGTTAACGGAAACATTTTATTAATTGCCGGAGAGCAGGGACTCACGAAGCCAAGTAATTTGCCTGCCATTATTAATAAGCAATCTTTACCCGTGCCGGTCCTTAGTAACAGTATCGAAAATCAAGTAGCTCAAAATCAAATTAATGAACTAGCTGCAAAAATTATGATTAATGCTAAAGCGGCAAATAAGAAGATTTTATTCTTCTCTGCCCCGCAGGAATCAATTAATCAAACTGTAGTTGTTAGCAATTTAGCTGTTGCCATGGCTAAATATTCATCTAAGGTTCTGATGCTAGATGCTTCTTTTGGTAGCTTTGAGTTATCTCGCCAGTTTGAATTAGATAAAGAGCCTTTTGGCTTTTCGGAGTATTTATGTCGTACTCAAAAAATTGCTAACTGCTTGCACTTAAGTTGGTTAGATAATTTATACATCATGCCAATTGGCCAGGAACAAGAAGGGGCACAGAAATTATTACTTAAACCACGCTTTACCCAAGCCTTAACTTCGCTTGTTAATCGCTTTGACTACATCTTAATTAGCGCGGGATCCTTGGCAACTGACGTAAGTAGCCAAATGGTTGCTAGTAATAGCGATTTAATTTTCTTAGTAACAAATGATCAATCTAATACCCTTGCCGTAATACGGGAAGCATTGGTAAGATTAAGCGATATAAATCTTCAACCAGAAGCCGTCATCCTGCAAAAATAACTTTTAAAATTTCATGAACAATCAAGATTTTTCAGTCAGTAAAATATTAACGATCTTTCGTCGCTGGCATTTATGTTTCATTATTCCATTTTTAATGGTTTTTATTGCAACCGTTTCTTACATCAGCAATCTTAAGATCTTTAAATCAGAAGCAATTGTCTTATTTGAATCTAACTATATTCCCCTAGAAGAATATTTTACACTGCTAGATAAGTTTGAAGATCAACCAGTACAAATTACTCGCTCCCTGCTCTATGGAAAACCAGTTAAGCGTATTGTTAACGCTGTCTGGCCGGAAACAATCGGTAATGAAGTTGTCGAAAATGGCAAGATTGCTTACCTGCGATCTCGTAATGGTGTGCAAATTCGTTTTCAAAGGGATAATCCCCAAGCTCTAAGTGTTGACTTTAGTAATACCGATCCCTACTTAGCTTTTAAAGTTGTAAAAGAAACTCTAATCCAATTAGTTGAGCACAATAAGGAAGTAACGAGTAATAGACTTCAAACTGGTGTGGAATTTCTTAAACAAGAGGTAGAAAAAACAAGAGTAGAGCTCAGCCAAATTGAGCAAGACATAGTTCGTGTACGCAGTGGACTTCCCCTCCAAATACTCCAGGAACATGATAAGCAATTTCAAAGCATTGAGAAAATTCTTGATCTTGCTCCAATGAACTACGACATTGAAAAAAACTTAGAGAAAGCTTTGAACTTTAGTGAGTCAGTCTCTGAATTAGAATTCCAAGTAGAAATTGCTAAAAAGGAAATGGAGCAATTAGAAGCTGATTTAAAATCAAAGGAATACTTAAATAATGCCGATGATTTAGAGAAAGTTTTAAATGCCAATCAAGATTCAGAATTGGCCAGTTTAAACCAAAGATTAATTGCTAAGAAGCAAGAAATAAGCGAATTAACTAGTAAAGGCTTTTTACTGGCACACCCTGATGTTCTAGCCGCAACAAAAGAAATTGAAAGTCTAAACAACTTAAAAAAAACAAAGCTAGGAACTCTGCAATCAGGACTTAATAAAGAAAATACAGAGTTAGCGCAGTTAAGACTAGAAAAACTTCAAACAAAAAAAATTGAAGATAAAGTCCAAGAAATCCAATTATTAAATGATAGATTAGAAGTTACTCGCGCTTACCAAAGTAAATTTGATGATAAGAATGTTAGCCTCGATGACAAATTAAAAGAACTCTCTGGTCGCAAATCCAAATTAATCGAATTGGAAAGTCAGAAAATTGTCGCTTCTCATTCTTATGCCCAGATGTCCAAGCGCCTAGCAGTAATGCAAAGAGAAAATAGCATTGACCAAGATAAATTCGGACTCTCTGTCAAAATTGTTGAACAACCCCAATTACCAAAAACTCCAATCGCCTTAGCCGGATTACCAACAATGATTATGGTGTTAGCAATCACCTTCGGCGCACTCTTTATGATCGCTTCAGTGATTGCCATGTTTGATACACGCATTTATTCCATCGCCCAATTAAGTGCGATTGTTAATAAACCCGTTCTTGGTGCAGTGGATAGTTTTGGACTAAAGTCTAAATCATTACAGCAGAGAAAGATTTATTACCTTTCCGCAGCAGGTCTCGCTGTCTATTCAATTATTGTTTGGTTATATTTTAGTTAATTATTATGTGGCAAAAAACTAAAGATTTTTTCAAAAATTTCTCGCAAGAATATTTCATTAATGATCTTGCAAACTCACCACTATCACCACAATTGATTGCCTATCACGATCCCCATTGTTATGTGTCTCAACAATACAATCAAATTGCTGGCTCCTTACTGCACAATAAAGAATTAAAGAACATGCGCTCCTTGCTGATTACCAGCCCACAACCGGCCGATGGTAAAAGCACTACTGTTAGCAATTTAGCAATTTCTTTAGCATCGCATTATAACCAAAAAGTTCTTCTGGTCGATGCCGACTGGAGAAGGCCACAATTAGGAAGATTCTTTTCGCACACCGAGCTTCGCCCTCTTCCCGAAGATAGTTCTGTGAGCCCTGAGCTTCGTGATTATATCTTTGATACTCCAATTCCAGATCTTTCTATTCTTCCAGTAGTGCCTAAGGAAAATTGGATTGAGTTTATTTTAGATATCCTTCCTGATTTAGAATCGGATTTTGATTTAGTGCTAATTGATTCAGCCCCAATCATGAAAGTTGTTGACGCGACTCTTATTGGTAGAGTTGTCAGTGCTGTAGTGTTAGTTGTAAGAGGGCAAGATACTCCTTCATACATGATCACCGAAGCGGAACAAATTCTTAATAGTAATAGTTGCCCAAGTAAGGCTTGCATCCTAGTTAATAACCCCAACAGCGTGGATGTTTACAACTATCTGGTAAACCCTCATTACCGCCGCTATTACACTAATTATTATGGGGAGTATGGGCACGATCGCACCAAGCCCGTAGCACCGCCTAAAATTCGTAGCGAAAAGAATTCTGCCGATCTAGTTGATTGATGGATATCATCCTCACTCAAAGATTTCTTCCCGAACGTGGTGGTTCGATTCAGTGGTTAGTAAATCTTTTTAGAGAAAGCCCAACTCCGTTTAAAGTAATCACTAATCAATATTCCGAGCCAACAGAGAATCCTTTTACTAATGCTAAACTAATCCAAGATAAAATCCTGTTAAGTGATTGGGGTATTACATCTATTGATTCTCTCTTAAAATACTTCAAAATGTGGCGAATGCTAAGTAAGGAGCTAGTCACCGGTGAAATTAATTATATTCATTGCTCCAAAATTCTTCCTGAAGGTTTTGTTGCCGTAATCACCAAGCTACTCACTTTCAAGAAAGTTAAGATTATTTGCTTTGCTCATGGGGAAGAGTTTAAGGCCTATAATTCTAGCAGACAGCTAAAATTCCTTTACAAATTAATAATCAAAAGAATAGATCTAATAGTAGCGAATAGTAACTTTACGAAGCAACAGTTACTCAAACTTCCTAATCCCAAAAGAATCGAAGTTCTGCACCCCTGTATCAACTTAAGCGATTTTGAATCGACTAAGTCAAAATCAGAACTTCGCAAGCTTTATGGCTTCGAAGATTCTGACAAAATCCTTCTCACTGTCGGTCGCCTTACACCGCGAAAAAACCAGATTGGAGTCTTAAAAGTAATTATCGATCATTACCTCACTCAAGATCACATTAAATACCTAATGATCGGAACTGGTGAGCAACAGCAGGAGCTTCAAGACCTGATCAACCTTCACAACTTAACCCACAGAGTTCAAATCCTTTCCAACGTAAGTGATGAACAAAAAAAGGATTATTATCACCTCTCTGACATCTTTGTAATGCCTAGCATTGATACTGGATACGACCTAGAAGGTTTTGGTATGGTTTACGTGGAAGCACAAGCCTGTGGACTTCCAGTGATTTGTGGGAATAGTGGGGGGGAGATAGAAGCTATTGAAGGGAATCAAAGTAGCTTTTTCGTCTCAAATCAACATGACTTAGGAGAAGTATTAATGAAACTAGTTGATAATGAGTGTAATAATAACTTTGATAATTCTAGATTATTTGCTGAAAAGTTCTCAGCTCTTGAGAACTATCAATCGTATCAAAGTTTTGTTTCGTTAAAGTAGAAAGAAATATAATTTTGAAGAAATAAATTACTTTAATCTTTTAACTTTTGTATGAAAATTATCTTAGTAAATGATTATGGATATCAACTTGGGGGTGCAGAAACCCATTTCTTCGCACTGGCAGAATTACTAAAGATAAAACACCAAGTCTTGACCGTTACTTCAGATTATCAGCACGAGGGGAAGATTATTATCTCAGACCGGCAAGTAAGTAGTTCAGGAAACTTTTTTAATATAGATAGCAGTTTTAACATAAAAAATTATTTTCAATTTAGAAAAATAATTAATGAATTTAAGCCAGATGTAATTCATTATCATAATATCTTTTACCAATTATCACCGTCAGTCATTTGTGTGCCAAATGGAATAAGAAGAATTATGACGCTGCATGACTATTATTTAATTTGTAATGGACAAAAAATAAACAAAAGTAACAAATCATGCAGTTTATCGTTTGCGAAATGTAAATGTTGTAAGATAGAGCAGAAGCAGCAAATTACTAGTATACTAAAAAATTATTCAGCAAGATATTTTGCTAAAGATATTGATTTTTTTATTGCACCATCTGCATATCTAAATGAACAATTCATAATTAATAATTACTCTAATACTTATCATTTGCCACATTTTATTTCTATTGTACCAAATGTAGAAAACTATATTGATCACAATTCAGAAAAGTATTTTTTATATATAGGTAGATTAGTAAAACAAAAAGGAATTGATTTAATTATAAAAGCTTTTCATGGCCTGTCTTTGGAAAATATTAAATTATTCATTGCAGGGGATGGTAATGATCGTGATAGACTTGCTAACTTAGTTAAAGAATATAATTTAGAAAATAAAATTTTCTTTCTTGGTAGAGTTGAAGGAGTTAAGAAGCAGAAATTAATTGCGAATTGTATAGCAAATTTGCTTCCATCGAGATGGCCAGAAGTCGCGGGGTTGACTATTTATGAAGCCGCTTCATTTGGTCGACCGACGATAGCTTCGAACGTTGGAGGGGTTAAGGATTTTATAAAAAATGACAACAACGGAATTTTAATTAGTGAAGAAGATGAAAATGGTTGGGGCAACTCTATAAGAGGCCTTGCCGAATGTAATCAATTAAAAGCAAACATATTGGGAAAGGAAGCACTCAATACAACATATGACTACTCAGCAGATAATTATTTAAAAGATTTAAATATGCTTTATGCAGATTAGAATTTATAAAAAAAAATTATATTTGTATCTCATTCTTGCGATCTTAGCTTTTTTATTTTGTTTATCTATCCCAAGTGCACCACTTTATAGCTATAATCAAAATACATATTTTTTCCATGGGCTAAGCAATGCGGGATTTGGATACCTAAGCACAGATTGGCTAGCAACAACCAAAGATAGCTTTCCTGTGTTTTCAAAGATAATTCAATATACGTATTTATTCTTCCCCGAAATATCATTTAATGTTTATTTTATATTAATAAAAATATTATTTTTCCTTTCCTTGATTCTTCTATCTAGAAAATTATTCAATCTTGATAAAGTAAGAATTTATTATCTCTCAGTTATATTAATTTTTATCAATTCACTTGCATTCCAGTATTATTCGCTTGAAAAGCTTGGAATAAATTTGGGTGATATTTTAACTAATGGATTTGCTAATCAATATTTGCTTGGCGAAACTTTTCAGCCAAGCGTCTTCGGCGTATTTCTATTACTTGCAATTGTGTTGTATCTATTTAAAAAAAGTAAATTAGCAATTTGTTCCTGTGCGATTGCTGCAAACATACATTCTTCCTACCTACTTCATGGGCTAATAGTCGTCTTGTCATTTCAGTTATTCGATAAAGGATTTGGTTTGCGAGGATTGGCAATAAATACATGTTATTACTTAGTTCTTTGCTTGCCAAGTAGCCTCTATATTATTTCTAACTTTGTTTTAGATCAAGCAAGCTATAGTGTAGTAGCACAGGACATATTAGTTCATAGAATAATTCCATTTCATGCAGATATAAATTATTTTTTTTCTTTTAGTGAACAAATACAGTTAGTGATAATTGCTAGCAGTATGTTTCTAATACCCTCTAGATATTTTAGTTTAAGTATAAGTTTTGCAATCTTAGTGGTGACATTGCTGACTATTGCTCAATACTTGGGTAGTGCAAGTTTTTTTGCACTTATGTTTCCATGGAGATTAACTGTCGTGTTTGTTCCACTAGCAGTTTTGATTATTTCATCATTTATCATAAAAAATATAAATAATAGAATTTTATATTCAAAGATTACAATTATATTTTCGTTGTTTGTTTTGTGTGAAACTTCCTTCTTGTCGAATGAGCTAAAGATAAATAGGATTGATTTTTTAAATAACCAAGCGGCAATGCCAATTAGTAAGAAGATCTTAAATGAAAAAAAGAATGTTACATATTTGATTCCACCATCTTTTGTAGAATTTAGATTAGATACGGGAGCATCTACTTTCGTCGATAACAAAAATCACCCTTATGAAGCAAGTTCTGTACTTGAATGGTTCGGTAGATTAGAACTTGCTAATAAATTTTATCAAAATTTAAATTGTAATATTCTAGAAGAGATATCTGAAAAATACTCCATTCGTCATGCAATTGTATCAATAAAAGACTCATTTAATTGCAAGTTTTGGAACAATATCTATTGTGTTTCTAGTTATTGCTTATTTGCTAAATCTTAGATTTAAGTTTTAAATAAAGTTATATTTGATGCTACAAAATTTAGATAATTTTACATGGTTTTTTAGTTAGTAGCAGTACAAATGGAGTTTTTAAAATAGTATATTTTTAGTAGAATTTATTGATAATTTAATTTTTATAAAGATAAAAAAGTGATGCTAGTTGATCGACCAGACGGTATGCTTAATAATGAGCTTCAAGTCCTTAGAAAATTGATCCAAGATTATAAATCAGTAAGTATCTTAGAGATTGGTCTAGCAAATGCATCCAGCGCTATTGTCATTTTAGAGGAGATATTTGGAGTACCAAATTCAAGTTTAACCTCAATTGATCCATTTCAAAATGATCCTGTAGAATTAAATAATGATTCATACCGAGGCTACGCTGGACAAGGAGTCTTAAATATTCATAATGCAGGATTTGCTTGCAAGCATGAACTAATTGAAGAGTTAAGCTATCTTGCCTTGCCACAGCTTGTCCGCCAGAAAAAACAGTATGATTTGATACTAATAGATGGGTACCATTCCTTTGATTATACATTTATCGATTATTTTTATTCCGACCTTCTCTTAAAGGATGGGGGGATTTTAATTATTCATGATACGAATTGGCAGACAGTTTATCCAGTTTGTAAGTTTATACTTGAAAATAAGGACTATCGTATAATTGGACCTAAAATAGAGCCAAGTCTGAATAAATTGTGGAGTAAGATTATTAGACGAGGGAGATATCTAATAATTGGAAATTATCAAGAATTTAAATTGAGAAAAGATCTTTGGAGTTCCTTAGGAACATTTCAAAAGATCTCGACTACGCAATGTTCACAGTATGTCTTAAAGGGTATTAGTTTTAAACATTAAATGCTATATAAAATTAGAAATAAAATTAGTTACTATAATATTGATCGATTTATTAGACGTCAGATTGTAAATTATCAAGCTGCGGTAGATAGCAGTTCTCCATTTATTTTAGTTACCCAATTATGTAAGCGTGATCTATATTTATATCTTGTATCTGTTATCTCATTTACTAGAAGGAACAAACCTAAGAAAATAATTATTATTAATGATGGAAGTCTAGGTCAGAACGAATTACTTATCTTAAATAGTTATATACCATCATTTGAGGTAATTGAAATTGGAGATATTGAAACTGGACGTTGTCCACGTGGAGGAACTTGGGAAAGATTAGTCTTGTGTTGTAAGCTTTCTGCGGAAAAATTTGTTGTACAACTTGATGCAGATACAATAACTATTGATGAGATGCTGGAGGTTCGCAATGCTATTTACCAAAAAAAAGCTTTTATTTTAGGAACTTACAGATGTTCAAGTTTATTGAATCTAAGTGAAGCAAGCAGGTTCGCAAATAATATTAAAAGCCAAAGTATTCAGATTATAGCTGAGCAACAATTGGTAAATTTAGATTCTCAATATCCTGATTTATACATGAGAGGTTGTTCGGGGTTTGCTGGATATAGTGGAATGTTGAGTTTCTCATTGTTAGAGGAATTTTCAACTAGAATGCAAGACTTGTTGGGTGAGAAAAATTGGAAGAAATGGGGAAGTGAGCAATTTGCAAGTAACTACATACTAGCCAATTCAAATCCAGATATTTTAGCTGAACCTAAATATCAAAATTATTATCAAGGAGTCGATATCTCAAATTCAATCTTTGTGCATTTTATTGGGCGGGATCGATTTAAGTCTGATATACTAAGGAAAACAATTTCCCACACATTACCAAAAAAAAATTATGATTGCTAAATAATAGTTAAGTATTGCATATGGGCTTGCAATAGTAATTCCGAGACTAATCATTCAATTCTGGATTAGATAGCTTTTTGTTTCTCTTAATATAACTACGAATTTTTAACTGCCAAAAAGTCGCGTCCTAGATCTAATATTTTGTAGCCATGAAAAAATAAATAATATTGACTCATTAATTTTTGTTCAATTGGCAAATGAATATGTTCAAATAAAATAATTTTTGGAGAAAATTGCTTTAAGTTAAACTGACGTAAGATTTGATAGTCAAACCCCTCTGTATCAATATGCATTAGATCTAGGCGTGATATATTGTGAGTTTCCAATAAATTAGGCAAGCTAATTGTGGACACTTGAGTTTCAAGTATATAAGGTTCAATCTCAGAATCAAAATGTTTAAGTACATGGCTCAGGCTAAATGATCCTACTTGATCATAATAAAATGGAAGTTTATCTCCTAAATGCTTTTTTGCTTCAGGTGAGATATAATAAAAAGTGATTTCTCCATTTGATTCACCAATTGCAGAATTTTCAAGATTAAACCTAGGATCTTGATAATTGTCTTTTAGCTTTTTAAATAAAAATGGCAAGGGTTCAACTAGTAAGCCTGACCAGTGATTGTTTGAATGTGAAAGTTGATATAATGGATCAGCTTGTTTTCCATCGTTTGAACCAATTTGTACAAAATAAACTGTTTTAAATTTTTTTAAGATATTATTAATTCGCTCAGTTACATTAGGGGTGAATAGGTCAGTTGATTTAAGAATCAGGTTTTGAAATTTCGAGAAGCGCCAAAGCATTGGCAAGTTGAGTACGACTGCTCGTAGCGTTTTTGATGAAATTCGATTCCAACAAAATTCTATTTTCTGATTATCTTTAAGAATATCATTAATAACTAAAGAGAGATCTTCTGCTTGTCTGTCGACCGAAAAAAGACGCTTTGTTCTTTCTCGTGCAGCAATGCCCATTTTCTTAATTTTTTCAGGATTCGTTAATAAGTCTAATAACTCCTTTGCCATAACCTTCGAGTTGTTTGTCTCTATTATTAGACCGGTATGACCATCTGCAATAATTTCTTTAGAGCCAGTTGATGGTGTTGCAATAACTGGCTTTTCTGAAGACATTGCTTCGGCAATGACATATCCAAAACCTTCTCGGGTTGCAACATGAGCTAAGATCGTAGCGGAATGAAGATAAGGTCTAATATCAGTTTGTTTTCCAACAAATAAAAACTTATCAGAAATTTTAGATTGGAAGGCATGTTTTTTCCATTTTTCCAAGCATGGGCCATCTCCAACATGTATAAAACTAAGAGAAATATTTGGATGTAGATTAAATATCTCTTGAGCAGCATCAATTAAAAAAGGGATATTCTTTTCTTCACGAGCCTGAGCGACACTGAGTACAACTAAATTTGAATCACATATCCTACTTTTTTGAAGTTCTTTAGTAGTCTCAGGCGAGAAAAAATTAGTATCAACCCCATTAATACAAAGCCTAATTTTTGAGACTGGTAGTTTGGTAAAATTTAATAGAAAATTAACTTGAGAAAGTGAATTTGCTAGGTACATAGTATGTAAGTTTATACCAAGAATTCTTCTAGTAAGAATTTTTATACATGATTTCCAGATTGATTGTTTTTTATTCGAATCATAACTCTCTTGTTCAAAGTTAATGGTTTTAACTCTTATTCTCTTTAGCCATTTCAAATCAATTTCAGTAGTTGAAGCGCTAATATAGATAATTGCTTTAATGTTAAATTTTTGAATTATATTTAATAAAGATTGTTTGTTATTGTCTGAGGTATCATAGAAATCTGCCTCAATAAAAATTTGCTTATTTTGGTGAGTGATTTTAGGGTCAACTAATCTTGGATATGCTATTATATTTTGGAAATTTTTATATTCTTTGTCTGATACTGTAGAATATAAATTTAATAAGCTTTGCCAGACAAGCCCGGTATCTTCCGGAAAGCGCATTGCATATAAAATTCCTGGTAGACTTATTTTTGTACTCATTTTTTCTTATTATATAGTTTGGTTTTTAAATTATGGATAATTATACTTTGATATTAAATTAGAGATTCATTTCAATAATAAAAAACTTAGAATATCTTACTAAAAAATAAGAGATAGGGTTAGGTATATTTTATTTTAAAAATTGATAATTAGTATGTTTTCAATTTAATACATAATAACTATTATATACCCAAAAGAGTAGACTCGACTTGTTCGCTCGAGGCTACTAACAAAGCTTTAGATCTATCAATTTTGAATATTATAAGAATTACATGAAAGTTCTAGTAACAGGTGGAGCTGGCTTTATCGGCTCACACATCACGGATGCTTTAATCTCTAGAGGAGATCAAGTTGTTATATTAGATAACTTAGATTCACAGGTGCATATCGATAATAAGCTACCAAACTATTTAAATACAAATATTGAGTTTATAAATGGTGATGTTCGTGATCCAGAAGTAGTAGAGAAGGCTCTTTCTGGCGTTGATGCAGTAATTTATAATGCAGCAGCAGTTGGAGTCGGACAATCAATGTATGCTATTAACCATTACGTTGATGTTAATTGCAGAGGTGCTGCTGTTTTTTGGGAAGAGCTTCTAAAGCATCGAGACAGGATTAAGAAGGTTGTCATTGCTTCTTCTATGTCAATTTACGGAGAGGGAAGCTATGTGGATAGTTTAGAACAACAAGCTATTCCTCAGAAACGTACAGCTATGCAATTTACTGAAAAGAATTGGGAGATGCTTAATTCCAAAGGTGAGGTGCTTAAGCCAATTCCAACAGCCGAAGGCAAGAAGATCGAACCAACTAGTATTTATGCCATAACCAAAAGAGATCAAGAGGAAATGTTTTTAACTCTAGGTAAGACATATAACATCCCTGTTGTAGCTTTTCGTTACTTCAATGTAATTGGCACCAGACAATCACTTTCTAATCCTTACACAGGAGTAGCAGCTATTTTTTGCTCAAGATTACTAAATGGCAATTCGCCAATAATTTTTGAGGATGGACTACAAATGAGAGATTTTGTTGATGTTCGCGATGTCGTACAGGCAAATTTACTAGCATTAGATAGAGGTGACGTAATCAATGATTACTTTAATATAGGGTCTGGGTCACCTATTAATATCCAGAACTTAGCAAGCAAGATTGCAACTACTCTAAATTTAGATATACAACCAACATTATTACAAGAAGCTAGGGCAGGTGATATCCGTCATTGTTTTGCCGATATTACAAAGGCTAATAAAATTCTTGGTTATGCACCAAAATTTACCATTGATGAATCTATTAAAGAATTAGTAGGCTGGCTTGGTAACCAAGCCGCAAGTGACAAAGTAGATTATTCTTATCAAGAATTAAAAAATAATAAATTAGTGAAATGAGTAATCAGCCGTTAATTAGCATTGTACTTCCTCTTTATAACACCACGCCTTTTCTAAAGACAGGATTAGAGTGTATCAAGAATCAAACATACGAAAATTGGGAGCTTGTCGCCGTTAATGATGGAAGTACTGACAATACAAAGGAATTATTTCTAGAAATTACAAAAAATTGGACACAGAAAGTTCAATTAATTGATCGTGTAAATGGCGGTGGTTTTGAAGCTAGGAATACAGGCTTAGATCACATGAAGGGAGATTATCTTGCATTGTATGATGTTGATGATCGCTGGTATGACTTTCATTTGCAAGAACTATTAGAGGTCATGCAAAATTATCCGGAAATTGATTGGCTTTATGCATCAAATAAAATTATAGATTTAACTGACAATGATAAAGTCATAGTGGAAAGTAATTTTCATAACCGATGTAATTCGGCAAAGTTTTTAAGTTTAAAAACGAAACAACTTGGTAATGCTAAATTAATTATTGACTCTCGAGCAGCCGAGTTTCAAATACTTCATGGTTTACAGTTAGGGCAACAGTTTTCACTATCAAAAAAAGAAGTTTTTAAAGACTATCGATTTAGATCTGCATATCGAAACGAAGGAGCTGATCAAATATCAGTTATTCGAGCGCTAAAATCTGGATTTAAGATTGCTTATATTGATAAAATTCATGGGGAATATGCTGTGCATAATAATAATGCTTCAGCTGGTTGTAAGGGAGCGCCGTTAGAGAAGTATATTAGACTTCGTCATGCTTTAATAAGAGGTTTTCGCGAAGCAGAGTGCGAACTTGATTTGAATCTGAGAGAAGTTAAGGCTATTAATAAGACAATTGCAGATAATTACTTTTGGCAGTTAGGTTATAATTTATGTTATCCAAATATGAGAATAAAAGAAGCTTTTCACTATTTTCATAAGGGTATTTTTTATCAACCTCTGAATTGGCGATTTTGGAAAAGCTATCTAGCATGTTTTATTCGCAGTACCATTACAAAATAGATTGTATAAATTAAAGTTTAGTTCAAAACATTAACCTCAATGAGATAGGGATGACTAACCATAAGCGAATAAAGGTATTATACCTAACAAATAATCCCAATCTGCAAAGTACGGCTCTTCCAATGGAAGGATGGATTAATAATCTATCCGATAAGTTTTTTATTCCAATCATTGTAACAATTTCAGAAGGTACTTTGCATACTTGGGCAAAGCAAAATGAAATTCCAGTTTATATACTTAATTTAGATCATCCAGATAAATTTCAACCTCTTAAGTTACTTATTCAGTTATTCAAATTAGCCTATATAGCTATAATCTATAGAATTAATATCATTCATTGTAATGAACAAAATATTTTTCCAATAGGTAATTTAATTTCAAGGATTCTTATTATACCGAATGTAGTTAGTATTCATTTCTCAATGAACAAAGAATTTTGTCTATGGGCATTTAAGAACAAATCACAGTTAAGAAAAGTATTTTTTACTAGCGAAGCTAACAAGGTAATTTGCTTGCCAAATATTAGTGGTATTGTTGAACAAAAATACTTAGCAGTGCTAAAAAATGGAATTAACCTTGAGCAATATTCTTTTAATCAGAATCTAAAAGATCAATTCCTTAAGTCTGAAAAAATTACTAATAAATTTATTGTTGGTGTTGCCTGCGCACTCCGTCCCCGTAAACAAGTTGAACATTTAATCCAAGCAGTTGCGAAAATAAAATCAAAAGACATTATAATATTGATTGCAGGAAATTATTTACCTGAGGATTTTGAATATGGAAATAAATTAATTCAAGAAGCAAAATATTTATTAGGCGACCAAATACGATTTCTTGGACATCTTGATGATTTAGTTGGATTTTATTCCACACTAGATTTATTTGTTAATACTAGTATTGAAGAAGCCTGTAGCTTGAGTGTTTTACAAGCGCTTGCTTGCTCTTGTCCCGTGGTTGGGTATTCAAGTAAAGACACTGTGAGTGAGCAGATATTGCCTGGAGGTGGTGAAATTGTTCCTCAAGATGATATTGAAGCTTTATCAAATGTTATAACTAAATATATGAGAGATACTACACTGAGAGAAGAATCAAGAATAGGTGCTCGCAAACGTGTTGAAGAAGATTATGACAGCATCAAACAATCTAGGATACTTATGAATGTATACCAAGAAATATTATCTGATAAATCTTAGGATTTTCTTTTTACGACAGCAACTAACTCCCTTCCTTTCCCAGTAATTATTCCATGGCAATAGGAAACAAAATTAAAAAACCAAAATGGAAATCTTCCATATAAGAAAACAGTCCATCGCTTAGTCCAAGATCGAACATGATATGATATCTTTATATCCTCAAATCCAGCTTCGAATAATGTATTACCCAAGAGTTGAGTAGTCCATGTGTGTAGGTGATGGTTTGGATCTTTCGGATCATATTTGTTTTGTAGTCTCCAGTTGTCGATAGGAACACAAAGTACTAAAGTACCATTGAGCTTTAATTTTTGCGTCATTTGTCTAAGTACTCCTATTGGAAACTCCACATGTTCTAGGGCATGATGGGAAATGATAACATCAATTGAATTATCATTTAAATATTCAAGGGATTCATAACAAATAATTCCTGAGTTATTTGTGAATTCTCGGGCAATTGGATTTACTTCGATACCAATCCTTTGTGAACAAGCAAGAGCTTTAAGCAGTTGACCACCGCCACAACCAAAATCGACTACTATATCTGTTGGTTTTATATAGCTATGAAATTTATGTTGAAAAATTTTGGCAGCAAATTCTTTACCTGAATTTTGCCAAGTGAAATATTCTTCTCCTTTTTCTCCTTGGTAGTGTGAAACTTTATTATATAAGTTGCTTTCCATTCGTTGGTAATTTGATAATAACTTAAGTTAATATAGGTGGATTTAGGTTTTCTACAAGTGTAATTATATTGTAAGCTGGATCTGACTATAATAGATCTTTACGTTTAACAATAAATATTAATTTAACGAATCCCCACAGAACTTAGTAAATATCTCTAATCAGGTAATCATCAATGACCCAATTTGAAGATGTAAAATTTGTAAATTTAATAGAAAAATATCAAGAAGGTTTTGTCGATCGATCAATCTTTAAGTCATTTCTTATTAAGAATAAAATAATATCTCTTGCTCACATGATTTTATTAATGAAAAATGATGTTTTGCTTATTGAGGAAGCATTCATTGCTAGAGCCTTAAAAGAACTACTATTGATAAGTGCAGCTGACGTAATAGATCTTTTAAATAAACATCAAATCCCTTTTAAGACAATTAAAGGTCTTTATTTGATAGAAAAATATCCAGAGTATTCCCAATTTCGCGACATCAAAGACATAGATTTTTTAGTAGAGGCTAAGGATCTAGACTTAGCATTAAAATTACTACAAGAACATGGATGGAAAGCTGATTTTTCTTTTACTGGATGTAAAAAAAGACTGGAACTCTTTATTAATCATTCCATAACGTTAGTTCATCTTGAATCCGGTGTAGAATTGGATTTACACTGGAAATTAGCAGAAGTATTTATTTGTAATCCTGAGTTTAGTTTAGATTATTGGAAGCATACGGAGACTATAAAGCAAAAGCACTATGAGGTTGATTTGAACTGGGAGTATCAAGTTCTTTTGTTAGCGATTCATTCCTATAAAAATAATTGGATGCAAGCACAGAATTTTATAGATCTTGATGTAATTCTTCAAAGAAGCATAGTCGATTTTCAAAAGTTAGTAGAGTTAGCTGATAAGTATCAGCTTAATAAGATATTAACTCAGACCCTAGATTTCTATAATGAATTCTTTAACAATAAAGTGCAGCCAATTCATAAAACAGATAGTCATAGTAGATTTAACGAGATACATAACATTATTAAATATAATACTTTTTCTAATAAATTAAAAAATTTAGCTTATCGATATTTATTACCTTTTGGACCAGATTTAAATAGTAAACATAGTATTTGTAAGATATTTATAACTAAATATATAAGATTTATTTTTAATAGAGATAATGCAAAATAAGAGATTATTAGAGCTTGATAGCTTAAGGGGAATAGCAGCTATCTCTGTGCTAATATATCATTATTTCTTCATCTATAATGAATATTATAAGCATAGTTTTAATTTTCCAGAGTTTCTAAAATTTGGTCGTTACGGAGTTGAGCTTTTCTTTATTATCAGTGGCTTTGTTATTTTTTGGACTTTATCAAACAGCCAACAACTAAGTGACTTTTTATTCTCTAGATTTGCGAGGTTATTTCCAGGCTATTGGGCGACAGTAATACTTACATTTATATGTCTTTTACTGATAGGTCTTCCTAATCATAATGTTTCACTTATTGATTTGATCCTAAACTTTACGATGTTGCAGGATTATTTTTCCTATCCTCACGTCGATGGAGTTTATTGGACATTGACACTTGAGTTGGCTTTCTATTTTTGGATGGGTTGTCTTTTCTATTTTAAAAGACAAGAAAATATCGAAAGTTATTTATTCTTATGGATTATTATTAGCTGTATATTAATCTACCATAGATTCAACTTTGATATTAATAATAAAGTTAAGGCATTTTTTTTATTACAATATATACAATTTTTTGCTCTTGGAATTTGTTTTTATAAAATTAAACAAAATTTAATAAACAAGTGGGTAGTCTCAGTTGTCATCATGAGTTTTTTTGCAATTCTTCTAAAATATTCAAACTATATTGCTTTATCGCTAATCTTAATTAGCATAGTTGTATTGCTCGCTGCTTTAGGAAAGCTTAAGTTTTTATCTATCAAACCATTAGTTTTTTTGGGAACAATTTCTTATCCACTTTATTTAATACATCAGAATATTGGCTACATGATTATTCGGTATTCCTATAGTTTGGGTTTAAATCCATCAATCGGAATTATATTTGCAACAGTAGTATCATTAAGTTTAGCCACGGCAATTTGTTATTTAATTGAAAAGCCTGCACAAAAATACTTGAAGAATGTATACAGTCGTCATACTAAGGAAGTATAAATATTGGAAATTTATATTTTTAAAAACTTAATATCATTATTACTATTCAAATAGAGCCTTTAATCATTAAATTATGAATAATCAGAAGATTATTAGATACTTCATTATTTTTTTAGTTTATTTACTAGTTATTTCGATAGTGAATTTCTATGCGAATGCTTTTTCTTCTGAACTAGGCGCTACATCTGATGAACCTGCACACTATTTAACAGTACTTATGTTTATTAAGTATTTTGGATCTAGTTTTCCAGCGAATCCATTACACTTTTTTCAAGATTTCTATTTGCATTATCCTAAGATTGGACTTGGAAATTGGCCACCCGCATTTTACTTAGGTGCGTCACTTTATGGATTAGTTTTTGGTGCTAGCATTGCAAAGATGATGTTTTTACAATGCCTCATTGCTGCTGGAATTTTGCACTGTACATTTTATCTACTTTCAAAGGTTACCAATTTATTTTTAGCCCTAATCTTACCAATATTACTTCTGCTTGTATTTGAGTGGCAGAAGCAGATGGCTACATTCATGTTAGACCATTTAATTGAATTAGAAGTCACATTAGTAATTATACTGCTCTTGAATTTTATAAAGGGGCAATCAGCGTTCAGTACCTTTTTATTATCGCTTGTTGTTACAGTTGGTTCTTTAACTAAAGGAAATTTTTTATTTGTTTATTTATGGATTCCTTTGGTTCTAGTTAGGTACATTTCATTTAAAGATCTTAGAAAGCAGAATTTAGTATCTTGTTTTCTACCTCCCGTTATATTTACATTTCTATGGTATCATTATACTAAAGAATATCGTTCCCTAGGGTGGTCAGTGGAGGAAGATATTACAAAATATGCTATATATTCTTTGAAAAATATCTTCTTATTTATTACAGACCAATTATCCGTCTCATTAGTAGTTCTAATTTTTCTCTTAGCACTGTTAAATTATTTACCAGTTTTAAAGCGTACACAAGTAGATCTACAGGAAGTAAATAAAGATAAGGAAGTCATCCTTTATATTGTTTTAATGGGAATATTTTCTTATATAGCTTTTCACCTTTTTATACCTACCGGGACAGTTATAAGACATTATGTTGTTCTGATTCCAATGTTGCTTCTTGTCCTAGTAATTGGATTTGAGTCTTTAGATATAAGGCGGAAGAGTATTACTTCAATCCTAATATTTACTGCTTTTTTTACAGGAGTTTACAGTTCTAATAATTTCGATTTTTATATTAAAAGGATTCAAGGAAGTCAGAGCGTAGTGCAGTATTTAGAAAAAGAATCAATTATTGACGATAAAATATTAATAGCTTCGGACCCATTTGGCCAAGGTGGCATGATTGTAGAGTTTGCTAATATTAGTTTAGGTAATAATAGGTCCTTAATTAGATCCGACAAGCTTCTTTCAAATGTAAATTGGTCTGGTAGTAGCTATAATGCAAAATATGAAAATTTAAGCGAGCTGGAGTCCATGCTTATTGACAATGAAATTAACTGGGTGATAGTTGATAAAACCGTCGATGTTCAATTCCCTGAAAAGCATCATTTTGATTTGATCAATTTATTACCTAATAATCCAAATTATAAATTAGAGAAGGTTTTCCCCTATCATAACAGGTACAAGTTTGATCCAGAGGGTTTGGAGTTGTATAAAATTGCTAGTAACGATTAAGAAATTAAGTATTTGTATATGCCATTAAATAATTTTTTGAATACAGTAAATAAGATTTCTTGATTTGAGAAGAGACAACGCTTGATGAAATTTAATATTCTCGATGCTTTTCGTGGACTTGCTGCTCTATGGGTTTTTACTTTTCACCTATCTTGGAACAGTAGCTTTAAGAACTTCTTTCCATTTCTAGAGAATCTTTTTTCTAATGGTAGCCTTGGAGTTCAAATGTTTTTTATAATCTCTGGTTATTGTGTGATGTCATCACTTAGGCAGTCAATTGCATCAAATGAAAAGCCATATATGTTTATTTTTAGAAGATCAAAACGTATTTATGTCACTTTTTGGTTTTCTATAGTTTTTGTTGCAATCATACCATTCATAATTGAATTTATTAGTAGTTTTAAGACAGGTAAGTATATCTCTCCATTTACTATTGAGGCCCAGTCCTATGAATATCTACAATTTTCCTTCTTTGAATGGGTTAAAACAATTTCACTTGTCAAAATATTTGACTCTCCATTAGATCGACAATGGCTATCAGATAAATTTAATCCGATTAATAGTGTTTATTGGTCGCTTGCTATCGAGATGCAGTTTTATTTAATAATGTTTATTGGTTTATGCTTAAAAACTAGAATTTATTTATTCCTAGCAGTAGTCACTGCAATATCAATTATTGCAGTTGCTTTCTTACAAGAATATCATTTGTCTGGCTTATTTGTGTATTATTGGCATTTCTTTGCAATAGGTATTCTTATAAATACATTGTTTTATAACAAAATAAAACCAAGTACTTATGAAATCTACAAAAATTTTTTTCAAATACTATTTTGTATTATCACAAGTATTCTTATCTACTTATTGTTTAATATTGATCAAGTTTCTCCAGTATTGTTTGCCGGGTTTTTTGCTATCTTAATATGGTTAGTCGAAAGTTTTGAGTTAAGATATATTAATTTACTTTCTAAGCGAAATATAATTGTCACAACCTTTAATTTATTAGGACTATTTTCGTATTCAATATACCTTATTCATGCCAAGTTATTATTGTTAGTTGAAATTTTTGTGCGTCAAGTGATATCAGAAAATACTATTATGTTTAATCTGATTAGCTTATCTATAACTTTAGTTGGTTGTTATTTATTCTATCTAGTTTGTGAAAAACCTTTTTATAGAAGGAAAGTTCAGTAATCTGTAATTCTAATCTTTATAAATTAACTTTATTACCAAAGCTTCGAGATTTACTCTAGTTAAGTCAGAGTACGATAGTTTCATAAGTTGATATTTCCTAATAAATTGATTTAGTTGAGTAAAGGTATCTAGTAACTTCAATTTATCATTTGAAGCTAGTTGGACAAGTTCAGTAAGTAATTGTTGGTACACTTCATTTGGTTTGGTAGTGGAGAGATTATAATCTTGTGGCTTTATTGTATAATCTCGGTCTAGGTAAACAATCACAATATTTTTTGTTTCTTGCAAATGAGCAAAATCTTTTTCTTTAACGGAAGTCACTTTTTTCTGCTCCCTCTCTCCAATCAGCCTAATCCCAGGATAAGTTGGAATTAATTGAGGAATATCTTCGTTAAATTTTATTGGTAGAAAATCATCGGAAATAAATTTACCAAGTGGGTATAACTTACTGACTAAAGTTGATTTTCCTGAGCCTGACTTTCCTAGTAAAATTATTTGATAATCTTGGTAGGAGAAGGCTGAGGCGTGAAGCACTAGGGTTGTGAGGCTTATGTAAAGAGGAATTACCTGGTCTGTTAAAAGATGGAGGTAATGATAGTCTTCGGTAATTACTTTTTCACAGAGGATTTGATTGTCGGAAATGCAAAATGAAATTAAATCAGGATACTCAAGATAGTAGACGTTCTTGTCTTGGTAAAAGTTTAAACGTTTTGATAAATCATCGTTTAACCAAGAATGATAGGGGGTAAGGTTCTCGGGCCTATTGAATTTTTGAAATTTTATTTCTAAATCAATTTTAGGCTTAGTGGTGGCAGGTAGATAGTTAATCTCCAAATCAGAACTTAGCGTTAGATTGGCAAGAGAGTATTTAAACACATGCAAATATAAAAATTAGAAGTGGTTCAAATCTCAAATTATTATTGGCATTCAGGAGTAATTGGTTCGCCATTAGTTGCTGCTCTAATGCACTCAGCTGAGTTTTCCAGGGAGTCTTTATTCTGATCCCCAAAATAGGTCACAGCCCCAAATGCAACAAGTGCAATAAGTGCAATAAGAATAGAATACTCTAATAGTGAAGCTCCATGTTGATTAGGTGAATTAAAATCTTTAAAGCGCATCAGATTATTATATCCATATTTATAAATATTACCATTCGTTATTTTACTAAATTAATAACTTATAAATTCCCCTTTAAAATTACTTTTATGACTGTTAATATCCCAGCATTTAATTCAGTTAGATTATCAGAATCTGTAGCATTTATTTGTAAATTATAACGACCTTTACGTTTAAGGCGCAACTTGAGTCTATAGCGATTGTTTCGAAGTCTTAACTCTTTGGAATTGGTATTATTAAGTGTTAGCCAGACCCGGTTTACATTTCCCCCTGATACTCGGCAGGATATTCGGACTGTTTCATTTCTAAGAACTCGTCTTTTAGAGATTCGAAGATCTGATACTGATAAAACTGCTGGATTTTCAGCGTCTGGTGGTAAATCTGGATCAAGTGCAGAGTCACTAAAGGCATAAGCTCCAATTGTTCCAAGTGTTGTCCTAGTATTAAATCCTTTGTCTAATGCAATTTGATTATTAAGGTTACCAAGTGGGGCAAGGGGAGAGGCAATTCGATCTGTCCCAGCAAAACTTGGTAAAGCAATTGGTGGAATTGAGAACAGGGAACTTTCTGCAACTGGTCGGAAATCCAAAGTGGTAGGATTAATAAATTCAGGTTCTAAAGAATTGATAAAATTATCATTAGTTAATTGAGATTCGTTACAAGTAGGGTTGGAATTCTGACAAGCATCACTTCCGCCAATGCCCAGAGGGAGGTCTCCAGTCCCATTCCAAATAATATTATTCTTGATAACTAGATTTTGATCACTTTCTACAGGGTTGATTAAATTTGTTCCAAGAAGTGCAGTTCTTGGTCCATAAATTGCTAAATGTTGCCACTGACTTTCAACTCCGGGAGGATTTTGAATTATATTGTTGTAAAAGAAGATATTTTTATTAGGGATTGGTTGTGGGGCAATTAAATTACTATTTGGTCCCCAAGCGCCAAGAGCTACTCGATTATTGCAGGCAGTGTTATTGCCATCACAGGAGCGTTCTCCAAAAACAAATTCTATTAAATGGGATCTAATTCCAACATGATAGAGGGTGTTGTAAGACATTAGTATGTTGTAACCCCCATTAACGCCTAGTCCCGCACCTTCCGTGTGGTGAATAATATTATTAAAGACTTTAATGTCATAAGCTTCGTAGTGTAACCAGGGGCTTTCCATAAATTCTAAGCCCGTGCCTTGCCCAGCAGTAAAGCCACCCGTTCCACAGTCAAAGATTTCATTGCCTGCAACTGTGAAATAAGCCGAGCCACCTTTAACGTAGATGCACCAGTCATTAGCATTAGAAATTGCGTTGTTAATAATGTGTCCATTTTGGACAGCTACTAAATCGATTGCATTATCATCAGCTCCGCGAATTATAGAATTTTCTAAATAGAAATTTTGTGATTGGTTAATCTTAATAGTTTCATGTGCCTCTCGATTACCGCCATCAAAGGTGACTTTTCTAAGAAGTGTTGTATTACATTGCTCACAGTGGAAAGAGTCTCCATTAGCGTAAATACTGATGCCTATTAAATAGAAATAATGGATATTAAAGGCATTGATATCCCCTCCAAATATTACAGTTCCAACTCCATCAATAGCTTCTAGAATTATTGGACTATTTAATGTCCCTATTCGATTCTCCCAATAATTTGGCAGAGTATCTTCGGGATAGTTCCCAGCTTTAATTTTTAAATGATAACCTTGAGATAAAGCGGCGTTAGTTGGGATTCTATTCCAGGCAGCGGTAATAGTTCTTAAGGCTAAGGTTTCTGAATTTCCACTATTACTGTCATTACCATTGTTGATATCGATCCAAATAGATTGGGTGTCAGGTGAACCAATGTCAAAATTCTCAGGATTAGTAGATTGAGCAAAGAGCGAGGTCGAGAATAGCAGAAAGGAGAGAAAGAATTTGATCATACGTCTGGATCGGCTATCGACAGCTACGCTAGGATTTTATAGCAAATTCTTTAAAAAACTTAGAGATTAGCTGATTTTCGCACCTGTAATGGTTTAAAAATGCATTACTGAAGATAAAAAAGAAGTGTTAGTGCTATTTAGCAGGTTTATTGGAAGGTATTTGACTCAAATGACAATTAAACCCGTTACATTCATATTTCCAAAGATGACGCTTGGAATAGTAATTTAACAAAGACTGGTCTTCCTCTGGACTGATAGATCTAGCATAAATAATTGTTTGCTGATCAATTGGGGCAAAATTATAAACAAGGTCTTCACTAGCTTGCATCATATCTGAATAACTAACCAAGACTAAATGCTTACCACCTAGTATCATTGTTCTTTCGGAAATTTTTTGCCATGAATTAGTTACTGAATGTGAGCGTCCAGCGCTAATTTGATAAGCTTGATAAATTCCTTCAGCTTCTGCCAGTATTAAAGCAAAAAACAGCAGCCAAATTTTCTTACTATGTTGAAATCTTTGATAAGCTGTTTTTAAAAGTAGTGTCAGGATTATCAGATTAGCGGCAACAATTGGGTTAGAGTATTCAGCATGGCTTGCTAACACTGGCATCAGTGCCAAAATATAAAAAAGAGTTGTGAGGAAAATTAATAATCTAAACTTAAAATTTTTAAGCGATGAATAAGTAAAAAATAATAAGCCTAGGCTAATAGTGGGCACAGAATGAATGAAGACTATTTTAAACTTATCTGCCTGAAACATGTATAAATCTTTCCAGCTGTCTAAGTAAACTCTAAAGTAATTATTTCGTCCCAAGTGTAATTTTTCCATTATTGGATGGTTAAATTCCAGAACTGGTGGTGGAGGAGAGAAAATAAAAGGTCTCATAAAACCATAAGTAGATTCATAGATTAGGTAAGCGGAGCGAAATGCTTCTCCTGTAGTTAAATAGTTGTAGAGTAAGATAATTACTGCTCCAAAAATACTAGTAAGTAAAAGTGGTGCAAGAAATGTTTGCAAGAATTTAACCAGTCGTTTATCTGAATATGAATGATAAGCTAGAAATATTGTCGTCAGCAAAATTGCCACAAAGCCTTCATAAGGCCGACTTAGAACTAATAAGATTGATCCAATGCAAAATGTAATTGAAGGGGGCAGTGAAAGTTTATCTAATAATCGTCCGAAGCTTCCAAAGATTAAGAAGCTACCTAATAAAGCGCCAGCACTACCCATAAAAGTTAGAGAAACATTATGAATTAAAGTTGGATTAATTAGGAGTAAGAGGCTTCCTACTAGTGCCCATTTTCTACTTAGGAATGCTTGAAAAGTCCAAAATGACAGACTGACTGTTAGGGCGTAGATTAAACAGACGCCTAGAATTGGTTTCTGAAATAGAACTTGGCCAAGAGCTAAGATTAGACTTTGTAGAGGTAAATACTTAGAACAATAGACTGGTTGGCTAATTATCATGAAAGCTTCAAAGTGCTTCCAATAAGGATGTTGTTCGGCGCAAATTTTTCCTTGGCTAAATAAGTCAGCTCCAATTAAATAAGCAAACTCATCATAAATAGCTGGTTGGGGATTTAAATAAAGTACTAGGCTAGTATTTAGTGCAAAGGAAGATATAAATAACACTAAGTAGATCCAGTAAGGACTTAGTTTAATCTTTGAGATCATTCTTTAACCATTTCTTTGAGTTTTTTGATGCGGTAGTTAGTATCTGGGTGAGTTTTAAGAAAGCTTAGATCTAAATAATTATTTACTTTAGAGTCCTGCTCAATTTTTAAGATTGATTCAAAAGCTTCGACTGCACCGGAAGGTGATTTGTAGGCTTGTTGCAACAGTCCTAAACCATATTCATCGGCATTTAATTCCTGTTTTCTGGAGAAACTTAAATCCAGCAGATTATTAAGACTAGAGGCAACCGGAACCTCCCCACCACTAATGGCTAAGCTAGAGTAAAAGAGCATGAAAATTACTCCCTTAGATAGCCTTCTTAGGGCATCCCGATTTACTTGATGACCAATCTCATGTCCAAGAATCATGGCAATCTCTTGCTCACTTCTAAGTTCTTTTATGAGCCCTGTTCCAATGATTATAATTCCACCTGGTAGTGCAAAGGCATTTTTGAAATCTGGATTATTAATAATTCTTAAATCTAGACTCTCTAATTCTGGAGAAGCTTCTTTTAGTTTATTAAAGATTGCTTCGATTTGTTCTTGTTGGGGATACTTAGTTTTTAGGGTATCTGCTTCAAAAGTTTTTAGTAATGTTTCACCTAGAGTTCTTCCAAAATTAATTGGAGCATAGCTAATAAAAATTCCAAGACTAAAATAAATTGCCAGCGAGAAAAAAATAATAAAAGCAAAGAGGCTGAAAATTATTTGAAATGATTTGGTAATTAAGGATTGTTGACTGACATTATGATTTTGCGTGGGTATTTTCCCTTGATATGTAATTCCCACAATTAATTAACACGATATAAAGCTGTTCCAAAGGCTAAAACTTCAACACAGGAAACTGAGTTCTTGCCAGCTTGGGTAATAGAAGAAGTTTCCAGACGTGTATTAATAATTAAATCTGCTTCGGGACATGATTCTTTGAGGCGTAGGATTGCTTCCCGGCGAGCACGATCTAAGAGCGTTTCATAACTAACAAGTCTTCCACCTATTAGATTAGAAATATTAGCTACAAATTTCTTAAAGTAATCAATTGAAATTACCACATTCGCTGAGACTAACTCGCCATGATAATCTTGATACTCAGGATTATAGTTTTTCCCAAAAGTAATAATTGGTTTCTGAATTAATTCAGCTTCCCGTTTGTGAATTGAACGATAATGTTTACGCTCATTAAGAGTGCCAAAGATTAGACCTGAAAAAAATAGAACTGCTAGGATGATAAATTCCATTTTTATTCTACAAAAACGGCAGTGCCATAAACATAAAGTTCGGCAGCTCCAGCTGCAACTGAGGAAGTTGAATAACGAACATTAACTACAGCATTTGCACCTAGATCCTTTGCCTCAGCGATCATCCTGGCTGTCGCTTCTTCTCGAGATTCACTTAGTAGCTCAGTATAAGCTTTTAGTTCACCACCAACAATATTTTTTAAACCCGCAAAAATATCTTTGCCAACGTGCTTTGATCTCACCGTGCTTCCAGAAACAAGTCCAAACATTGTTACAATTTGCTTTCCGGGGATAAACTCAGTGTTAGTTATAAACATAGTTAAAGTAAATATTAAATTTTATTAACCTGAGTTCGACCTAAGATTCGTTACGAGATAAGCAAAGTGTTTGAATTCCTATGTCGAATTCAGGTTATTAGTGTGGCTTGAAGCTATAATCATTTCTAACCCAATCAGGTTCCAGTTTACAAGTACTTGTTTGCTAGAACGATTTTTAAGATGCGCTAAATCTTTAAATGATTGCAGGTCAATTAGTTCTTTAAAGCGATTTTTAGCATTTAGGATCATTTGAAGGTAATCTGGTAGTTGGGCGTAAGCTATAAATGTTTCTGAAAAGTCAGCTTTTTTAGCCCCTTTCCAGTTCGCACCTAATGATTGTTGAAGATTATTACCCAAGAAACGCTTCTTGGCTAAATCATTAAGGTTAAGATTTAAAGCTAATGAGATTATTTCTTTGCGAAGATAGGGATGGCTACGGTAAGCACCATGCGCTTTGGCAACTAAACAGGCAGATTCTAAATACTCAGAAAAATCAGAAGAAAATAACTGCTGTAACATTGCTAGTTGATGAGTCTTAAGATTTTTAGGATAAATTTCTGAATGAGAATTTAAATGAGTCAGAAGCTGACACTCAGCATTAATATTAATCCACGGGAAAACTCTTTTTCTAAATATTTTTCGCAGCTTTAAATCATTTAATAACTTTGATTTTAAATAGTCAAAACTAGTAAATTCTTTTTTTGTTTTCCAGAGATTAAATAATTGATCACCTCCAAAACCATCAATTAATATTTCCTGGTTTTTGTTGGCCAAGTTCTTAAGATAGCTGACAGAGGAGAGGCTGTTTGGATAATCAGGAAAGTAAGCAATCTTTGAAGCTAAGGCTTGAAGTTCCTTAGCCTCAATTATTGAAAAATTTAATTTTTGATTATGATGAGGTCGAAGTTGTAAGAAGTTATTAATTTGCAAAGTTTCATCACAAATCATTTCAGGAAATAGGATCGAGTAACTTTTGAGTGACTCTGAGCCGAGTAATTTCCAAGTTAAGTCGGCTAGTGTCATGGAATCTAGTCCACCACTAAGTTCGGCGTTAATTTGAGGATGATATTTCTGGAGAGAGTGCTGTAGTGTTTGGTTTAAATCAGCCTTACTGGGAGCTAAATTTAAAAGATCTTTTGGGTGTAACTTAGTTTTTGATTTGATTTGGAAATTCTCAAATTCAATAATTTCACCAGGAAGAACTTTTAAAATCTTTTCCCAAAGAGTTAAGTTGGAATTGGAAAATTCAGCAGTGAGATATTCCAGGGTTTTTAGTTTTGATAAATCTTTTGTTAGTTTTAGATCTTGGAAAGCTTTGAAATTATCAGAAATTATTAAATCTTCACTAGTGTGGTAGTAATAGATCGTTTCAGTACCTGGAAAATCACGGGCAATCAATGTTTTTTGAGTTACAGAATCGTAACTTAGAATTGCAGCTTCTAGTCCAATTAGAAAGGATGGGTCATGAATAGCAAAGGAGCTTAAATCATTTGTGCTTAAAACTTTATTAATAGGTGAATTAATAACCACAAAACCATTTTGCGTTTTTTGTAGTTGCTCAGAATAAATAGCAGTATTAGAATTTTGGTAAGTAGGAACTCCACTAGCAATTAATTCTTGCCAGTCCTTAATTCGGGTTGATTGAAGAAAGAGAAAACTATTCAAATTAGGCTAATTGAAATTAAGCCATTAGTTTCTAGTTCTGTAATTAGATCTAGTAGATCTGTTTTTAGCTCTTCCTCCGCTACTAAAAAGTCAGCACTTAGCTGATCTAGGGCTTCGCTTATATCCTTACTGGCAATTAAGGTTTGATACATTTTAAAAGCTGTGGGATTTAACCCATAATAATTTTCATTATTTAAATTGAGTGCTACCGCAGAATCACTTAGTTGGCTTACGTGTACTCCTGAAATGGGGTCAATTTTACTGTTTAAGTTAATAAGCATTGTTTTTAATATGTCCAGAAAGTTAAGAAAAGCATAGCATCATATTAAGAGTCAAAAAAGCAACTTCTCTTTTACGCTACTTCTCAGACTTTAGTATTCTTTATTAATAAAATCAGATGACCAGTTTTATCAGAAACTTTTGGAACTTCCCTGAGAAGCAGTTGCTAATCAGACTGCTATTTTTCGCCTTGCTAATCAAAGTTTCACTTAAGCTTATTAGCTATCAACAGACGTTAAGTGTGTTTCGAATTATATCCCGGAAAACTACTAAACAGGCATATTCGTTTGAGGCTTTGCAGGATTTAACTTATCGAATATATACAACTTTTGAAATTTTTAGTAATTGCTTAGTTTGGACGTTGGCAATTTTTACGGTTTTTAAAAATACCTTCCCTAATTTGGAAATCAAACTAGGGGTTAACCAAGAGTCTGGGTTCCAAGCTCACGCCTGGCTTGAAGATCAAGGACAAATAATTGACTTTAGTCAAAGCAACTTTCAAGAAATCTATCGTGAGAACTAAAACAAATCTTTATATTCTTATAAGCAACAAAGAAGTTATTAAGTTGGGAGTTATTTAGGTGTTACGAGCTTCCCTAGTAGTACTTTTCACCTGTTTAGGAGCAACCGCGAGTCTCTTTAATCCTTTTTGGGGAATGCTACTCTATCATTGGTACTCTTTTTTCTCACCTTTGGAATTAACATATGGAATCCTAGAAGGTTCGAGGCTTTCCTTAATAGCTGGAGCTATTTTTGTTGTCACCGCATTTTTGCATTATAAAAAAATATTTATCATGAATGCGCTGACCTGGTTGGTAATAATATTTTTGGTACATATTCTGCTCTCCATGGCTTTTCAACATAGCCAAACATGGAATGCTATGATCTATACAAGTGAATTTCTCTTAAAAAGTGCTTTTGTCGCAATCATTAGTCCAATAGTAATTCCTAATCGTGTTTATTTAAAATATTACATTTCCTTTGTTACTGTAATTATTAGTTTCTTGGCATTTTATTATGGAGTATTCGGACTCTTTGCTGGCTCACAATCAATTAGCGGAACAGGGAGAATTGGAGATAATAATATTTATGCAGCAGTACTTGTCGGAGCATTACCCTTAACAATTGGATTAATTTTTTCAGCACGAGGCTGGTACTTTAAGCTTGCTAGCCTTTTTCTTTCCTTCGGAACAGCGCTAGCAATCATGTTAACTTTTTCCCGTGGTGGGTTTCTGGCCTTGTTAGCAGTAATTATCCTGTTAGTATTAAAAATAAGAGTTAAGCTTTTGATTCCACTTTTATTAATGTTAGCTATCTTCGGCTATTATGCCTATGACACTAATCAATTTATCAGTTTAGAGCAGTACTCCTTTGATCGTGATTTCCAAACTGACAACCCTGTTCGCCAGACTATTGATTCATTTCAAGCTAGGATATCAACACTATTTAATAAGCCAGAAGAAGATGAATCTGGTAAATCAAGAATTCACTTCTGGAAGGTTGCTTGGCTGATGGCTACGGATAACCCAATTTGGGGAGTTGGAATTGAGAAATATCAGGATCGCTTTCATGAATATGATTTTAGTGATGGTATTTATGGAGAACACAGAGCTGTTCATAGTTTGTATTTTCAACTTCTGGCAGAAATTGGATTTGTAGGAACTTTTTTATTTTTAGCGATTATTCTTACTTGCTTTAAATATTACTACACGAGTTTAAAAATTCTTCGAATTAAGTACCCGGAACAACGCTTAGATAATATTATAAGTTTTATTCCGATTGGATTAATCGGCTTTTTAATAGCTAGCATTTTCGTAAATACTTTTCACACCGAGATAATTTGGTTTTATGTTACTGTAGCAATAAGCTTAAAAAATATTACAAGTAAGGACAATGAAAATCTTAATAGTTAGTCCAAACTATCCTTATCCGGATGATAAAGGAGATCGAATTAGAGTTCACCGGGTTATTAAGATCTTTGAATACTTAAAATTTGAAATCGATTTAATATGCTTAGATTCACGGGAAGCAGTAGTCCTTGAAAAGTTCAGTCCTGGTCAGGATCAAATATTTAAAATTAAGAAACTAAGTACAGCTACAAGGATGATCAAGAACTTATTACTTAATAAGAGTTTTAGTAGCGCGCACTTTCAAAGCGCAGATTTTGTTAAAGCACTTCAGCTAAAATTAACAGCAACAAACTATGACTTCGTAGTAGTTTTTTCATCAGCTTTTGATTACTTGATTCCGATTTTCCATAAGCATAAGACTAAAGTATTTTGGGATTTAATAGATTTTGATTCTTTAAAATGGGCAAGGTTTGCCAAAGACGCAAGTTGGTGGAAACGATTGCTTTACCAGAGAGAAGCAAAGCTAATTAAATCTGCCGAAGAAAAAATTATTGATTTTGCCGAGTTGGTTTCTATAATAAGCCAAAGAGAATTAGATCGCTTTCAAACCAAACAGGTAAACTTAGATCAAGTTTTTGTGTTACCTCAGGTTATTGAAAGAATGCCAACCACAGATCCAATCCTTAAACAGGCACAAATAGTTTTCACGGGGCAAATGAATTATTCTCCTAATATCGAAGCAGTAAAATTCTTTGATCGGGAAGTAATGCCTTTAGTTTTGAAAAAGAACCCTAATATTATATTTAAGGTAGCAGGTCGGAGTCCTACTGAAGAATTAATTAATAGCTCAAAAAATACGACATTTACGGGAGAAGTCGCTAATATTGAAAATATAGTTGCGGAGTCATTAATTGTGGTAGTGCCACTGAAGTCTGTCTTTGGAGTACCAAATAAAGTACTAGAAGGGATGTCACTTGGAGTTCCCACTGTTGTTACAACCGAAGTAGCTAAGACAATTAATGCCAAAATTGATTGTGAATTATTAGTTGCTGATTCGGCTGAAGAATTTGCTAATCAAATACAAAAGCTTCTTACAGATCCTGCCTTAGGAGAAGAGCTTTCAAGAAATGCGATTAGTTTTATACAAGAAAAATTCAGTGTAGATGTAGTAGGAGCTATGATTCAGATTAAACTAAAGAGACTTTCTAGTTAGCCAAGAGTAAGCAGTTTTCCAAATAATCTTAAGATCTAACAGGAAGGATCGGTTATTAATATATTCTAGATCTAAAATAATCTTTTCTGCTGGGTTATGGGAAACTTTTGGGTGGATTTGCGCTGGACCAGTAATGCCAGGCTTAACTAGTAAACGATCGGCCCAATTAGGTATTTTTAAAACGTTTTCATGGTGAAAATGAGGAATTTCTGGTCGGGGCCCAACAAAATTCATGTCACCCTTAAGGATATTAAATAATTGTGGGATTTCATCTAGTTTCTTGCGTCTTAAATATTGACCAATCGGGGTAATACGATTGTCAGTATAAGATTCACAGATAAATGGCCCTGAATTGGTTACACCATCGTACATCGTTTGAAATTTGTAAATTACAAAGTGACGACCATCTTTTCCGACTCTAATTTGTTTGAAAATTGGATTTTTAATTTTTGTAGTAAGAAGTATTAGATAAATTGCTAACATCACTGGGCTAAACAGGATTAGCAAGAGCGTAGCTAAGCTGATATTCCAAATACTCCTTAGACAAGCAGACCGATTAATACTAATATTTGCACTAGCTTCAGTCTTTATTTTGGTAGCCAAATTTGTCATATTTTCAATTATTTAACATATTTTTCAGCTTGTTTAAACAAGCAAAAGTAAGTCGCAGTCTGTTAGTTGGCGGAATTTTCTTTATTCTCCTAGCTTCAGTATTTCAGATGCTCGGACTAGGACTTGTGATTCCAGTTTTAAACGCTTTAGTTGATGAAACTAAATTTTATGGGATTGTGACGGCCCCAGTCCTTGGTGTACTCATTCGTAACCTCCCATTTGCCCCAACTAACCATAATATTTTCTTATTAATGGTAGCGATTATCTTTGTGGCGGTAGTGCTGGAAAATATTACATTGCTTTTAGGGCGTTATTTTTCAATTTTGATTGAAAAAGAGTTCAATTCTCAACTAAGAACGCAAATCTTTGAAAAGTATATCAATATTAAGCGCTCATTTTTTGCGGAACAAAAAGCAGTCGAGATTAATACGGTATTAACCAACTTCCTAGGGTCAGTTTCAAGGACGAATAATAATGTCACCAATATTATTACCCAATTGTTTTTCTCGGTAATTTTTCTGTTTTTAATGTTTATGATTTCTTGGCAGTTAACGTTGATTGCCTTGTTGCTTTTGCCAGCAATTCACTTAATTACTAATTTCTTTATCAAGAAAATAGAAATTTCAGCGCAGAATGCTGAGCAGAATTTACTAGATATCAATAATCAAGTTGATGACGTTTTTAGGAATATTGGCCTGGTACAGTTAACCTGTAATCAGGGAAATGAAATTAAGAAGTTTACTAAGAATGCCAATTCACTTTCCAAGAATTTAGCAAATGTTAAGTTACGAGGCTATTATGTGCCAGCGATAGTTGATGTTTTTAATGCGGCAGGAACGCTCTTAGTGGTTACTGCTAGTATTTTTGTTTTCTTGTCTTTTTCCAGTTTCTCAATTGGTAGACTTTTAGTTTTCTTTGTAAGCCTAAGACGTTTTGTCAGTAATATTCAACAGCTCTCCGGGACTTACGTGCAGTCAGTTGCCGAGATGCCAATGCTAAAAAAAGTCGTCGACTATTTAGACTATCAAGAACCTAATCCAATAATTGATGGAAATAAAAGATACTCAACTATGAAAGCTGGGATTCAATTTGAGAAAGTTGATTTTTCCTATGACACACAAACTCAGATTGTTCGGGACATCAATTTATTTATCCCAGCTAATAAAATCACTGCAATTGTTGGTCCAAGTGGAGCTGGTAAAACTTCTTTAGTGAACTTGATCCCTCGTTTTTATGATCCTCAAGCAGGCAGGATTCAGATTGATGGAATTGATATCAAGGAATTCCAATTAGCTACCTATCGCAAAAAAATCGCAATTGTTAGCCAGCAGGCAATGTTATTTAACGATACGATTAGAGGCAATATTACTTATGGTTTGGGCGAGGTGAGTAATGAATTACTTAATAAGTCACTAGAACAAGCGCAACTAAAAGACTTAATTGCTAAATTACCCATGGGTTTAGATTCCCAAGTTGGTACGCAGGGAGCATATTTTTCTGGTGGAGAAATCCAAAGACTTTGTATCGCTCGCGCTATTATTGCCAATCCTGACATTCTTATTTTGGATGAACCAACAAGTGCGCTTGATGCTGAAACTGAGCGAAATTTAGAGTTGGCTATGAAATCAATTCTGCCAGATAGAACAGTGATAATTATTGCTCACCGCTTGGTAACAATCAGAAACGCTGACCAAATTGTTTTTCTGGAAGAGGGAAGAATTCAAGAAGTGGGAACATTTGAAGAGTTAACTGCTAAAGGCGAAAGGTTTGCCCAGTATTGTAAGCTACAAAACCTATAGAATTGATTATGTCTAAATTGCTTTACATAGTTCATAGTTTAAATGTTGGTGGAACTGAAATTTTAGTAGCTAATTTAGCTAAACATTTTTCTGGTAAATACGAAGTCGCAATTCTAGCACTTGATTCTATTGGTAAGATTGGTGAAGAGTTAGCGCAAACAGGCATTCCGATTTATACAATCAATCGGGTTCCTGGTTGGAAGCTAAGAAATTTCCTAGAGTTTTTTAAAATTATTAAAAGTTTTAAGCCAGAGATTGTTCATGCGCATCAGTATACGCCCTTCTTTTTTGCAGCTATTTGTAAATTATGTCGTGTATCATTTGCAAAGTTAATCTTTACGGAACATGGACGGCATTTTCCTGACGTTGTTTCTAGAAAGCGGCAAATAGTTAATCAGTTGCTATGGAAGCAAACTGAGGCGGTAACTGCTGTCTGTGATTTCTCAGCACTAGCCCTAAAGGATAAGGAAAAATATTCCGGGGAAATTTCAGTAATTTATAATGGAATAAAGACACCAGAAGTAGGTGATCCAATAAACTTGTATCAACAACTTGAACTGCCAGTCGACTCCCAGTTAATTGTATACTTAGGCACATTTCGCGCGGTAAAAAACCCAATACTATTGATGGAGGCGATGAACTTAGTAGTTAAGTCTAATCCCAAGGTTTATGCCTTTTTCATTGGAGACGGAGAACAGAAGTCGAAGTTACAGGAATTAATTGCGAAGTATTCCTTATCGCATAATGTTTGCTTACTAGGAGAGCTTCGGGATGTTGGGCGATACTGGTCGAACTTTAGTTTTATTGTTCAGCCCTCACTTTCCGAAGCACATTCCTTAGCATTATTAGAAGCTATGAGTCAGGGCTTGCCAGCAATTGTCACCAATGTTGGCGGGGCACCTGAAGTGATCACTAATAACCACAATGGTTTCCTAGTTGATTCCGGAAATATCCAAGAACTAGCGGAGAAGATTATTTTATTAGCAGGAAATATTGAATTACAAACGAAACTTGGAAATCAAGCTAAACAGGATTTTCAAAATAAGTTTACAGCAGAAACTATGATTAAGAATTATCAAAGTTTATATTCTAGAATATTAAATAACAAATGAGTGGACTAGAAGAAGCATTTGTATTTGCTGACAAGCCAACGGGAATTTCTACGCATAGTCCCGATTCAAAGATTCTTGGATTTGTAGAGTATCTGTCGATTAAGTTAAATACTAAACTTTTTGTTTGTCATCGTTTAGATAAGGAAACTTCTGGAGTAATCTTATTTGCTAAATCAAAAGAAGTAGCGGCGGCTGTTGCCGAATTATTTGAAAAGCATCAAGTTCAAAAAAAGTATTTATTTGTTACCGATCAAAAATCTCCAAATTTAAATGAGTTGCAAATTGAATCTGAGATTATCAAAAAAGGTAATAGTTTTCTATCTCAGAAATCGCTTAAGCCTAATTCCAAAACTAAATTTAAAAAGCATTGCGAATTAGGAAAGTTTACCGTCTGGGAGGCTTATCCCGAATCGGGAAAGACACACCAAATTCGACTTCATGCTAAGGATTTAGGGATAGCAATTTTAGGGGACTCTGAACACGGGGGAACAAACTTTCCCCGATTGATGCTTCATTCGGCAGAGTTGTCTTTTAAGTATCAAGGTCAATTAATTGGTCATCAGTCGGTATTACCAGAATCTTTTAACTCCACTGAGATTCTTGGCGATCTAACTTTGGCCCAATATTTTTCTTCGTTAGATAGACGCCAAAGACTGTTCGATTGGAAGTTAGATAGCACTAATACAATTAGATTGATTCATAATCAGGGTTGGGGAATGTCAGCTGACTTACTAGGGGAATATCTGTGGTGCTATTGGTTTGATGAGCAATTACCAGCAGAAAAAGATTTACTTAGAATTAAAAAATTAGCAGAAGTTGTGAATGTTAAAGGTTGGAAAGTTCAGCTGATGGAGAATAGGGGACAAGTTCCGGTGGCGCAGCACAACTTATCAACAATTGACGTCGCTGAGTGGATAGGAAAAGAGAATGGAGTGAACTATGTTTTTAAGAAAGAACAAGGTAATTCTCCGGGGTTATTCTTAGACCAACGACAGAATCGAGCTTGGGTTCAAAGGAATAGTCAAAACAAAAAAGTATTAAATCTTTTTTGTTATACAGCTGGCTTTAGTGTCTGTGCCGCACTAGGCGGTGCGAGTGAGGTAGTTAGTGTTGATACCAGTAAAGCAACACTTGATTGGGGGAAAGAAAATTTCAAGGCGAATAATTTAGAACCGGAGAAATATGAGTTCTGGGCAGCAGATGCCCGTTATTTTATTGCTGGTGCCAAAAAGAAAGATCGACTGTTTGATTTAATTATCTGTGACCCCCCTTCATTTGCAAGGAACAAACAGGGCGTTTTTAAGTTAGATCGAGATTTCAAAGATCTGGCTAAGGAACTTTATTTAATTCTTGCTCCTAAAGGTAGAATCTTGTTTTCACTTAATTTGGAAAAATGGGATGACCGTAAGTTTCAAGAAGAAATTTATAATTTAAAACTTACCGGATTAAGGATTGAAGCTTCACCAATTAGAGACTTAGATTATGAAATGCCGGGTCAGGAAGTTGTAATGAAGTCTTTGTTTATCGTTAAGCACTAGCAGATTAGGTGACAGGTAGCTAAATTTTACTATTCCCTGACAAATACTTGAATATTTATAATTCGGTCTTTAGGAAGAAGTTGTGACAAGAGATCTATTCCTTTTACAACTTTCCCAAAGACGGTGAACTGTCCATCCATGTGAGGAGCATCAGCTAGTAGGATCCTAAATTGGCTGCTGTGGGAATTGCGACTATGACTAACATCTAAGAAATCAGGCTTTCGAACCATGGAGAGAGCGCCAAGCTTATGTTTGCGTTCATTAAATTCAGCAGGGATAGAATATTTTGGCCCACTTGATGGATCAGAATTTGCTGCTCCTGCTTGAGCTAAGTAGTCTTTCTGGAAAATATGGAAAGGTGAATTTCGGTAATAATTACGATCAGCTAAGTATTTAAAATTTGCCACGTGCCAGGGAGCATCTTTCGGGTAAAGACGAATATACAAATCACCGGCAGTTGTTCTAATGATTGCCCCACGGACTTTATTTAATTCACCTGGATCTGGTAGCGGAAAAGGAGGATCTGCTAAAGCAATATTACTTGCGCAAAGTAGTAACAAGCAAAAAGTTTTTATTAATTGATACATCATGAGCTTTGATTATTATAGCAAATCTTGTGGATCTAAATCTAAACTAATCCGAATCTTTTTGTTAGTAGTTTTTTCATTTTGAAAAAACCTCATAATTAATTGGAGTTGGGAAATATTGGAGGATTTACAAAGGTAATGCCAGCGATAATGTTTCCTAACCTTGGCGATTGGTGCGGTTACTGGTCCCAGAAGGCTAAGTTGCATTTTGTGAGACTCGATTAACTTTATCAGTCGGGGTTGAAGTTGTTGTAGATATTTTGGGATGGAAGCCTCATCTTCAGAGCTAATTACAATTCGTAAAATCTTACAGAAAGGTGGATAGCTCAAAGTTTTTCTGATTTGGAGTTCATTATTTACAAATCCTAAGTAATCATCATTCTTGGCATAGAGAATGCTAGGATGAGAGGGTTGTCGCGTTTGAAAAAAAACTTTTCCGGGGAGGTCTCCTCGTCCCGCACGACCTGCTACCTGAGTCAGTAATTGAAAGACTCGCTCACTGGCTCGAAAGTCGGGGAAGTTTAAACCAACATCACAATCTATCACTCCGACTAATGTAACATTTGGTAGATCGTGTCCTTTGGCAATCATTTGAGTTCCAATAAGGATATCAATCTTATTCTCGCGGGCTTTTGTCAGAATTGTTCGGTATTCACTGGAAGATTTAACTAAATCGCGATCAAGCCGAGCAATTTGTGCATTAGGGAAAAGATCGGAAAGTTCTTGATCAATTTTTTCAGTTCCCGACCCTCGAAGTCTCCAGCCAGATAGCGGGTGCTCTAGGATTGATTTCGTTTTCTTACATGCCAGGCAGCGGTCAGGAATCGGACTTTGGTAGCCACAGGCATGACAAAGTAAGAGTGTCTTATGTTGATAGTAAGTTAAGGTTAAATCACAGTGGGGACATTTCAGTGATTCGTTGCAAGATTCACATTCGAGATAGGAGGCAAAGCCACGGCGATTATAAAGAATAAAACTTTGCTGATTATTTTTTAAGTTATAGGCAATTTCTTCCGCTAACTGTTTGGAAATATTTGCTGAAGCAAAATCTTTCTTTTTTAATTTACTAAGATCAATAATCTTAATTTGATTTTCTCTAGCCGAGCTATGCTTTTTACGAAGTTTAAGAACCTGATATTTATCAAGTTTAAAATTGTAAATAGATTCCAGAGTCGGAGTAGCGGATCCTAAAACTACTGGGCAGTTGCAAAGTTGGGCACGCTTTACTGCCAGATCACGCCCGTGATAACGAAAGTTATCTGACTGCTTGTAAGAGCCATCATGCTCTTCGTCAACAATTACTAAACCTAAATTTGGAACAGGAGCAAAAACTGCCGAGCGCACTCCAATGACGACTTGAATTTCCCCCTCCAATAAACTTTGCCAGGCATGCCAACGATTCTTAGATCCCAGATCGCTATGTAAGACTGCAAAGTTAGTTTTTAATCTGCTCGCAAAACGATCAATTAGTTGGGGAGTCAATGCTATCTCAGGAACTAGTAACATCACCCCTTTATTTTGAGCTAAAGCTTCTTCACAGAGATCTAAATAGACTTCTGTTTTCCCACTCCCGGTCACCCCAAATAAGAGAAAAGCCTGGAAAGTGCTAGCAGTCAGAGAGGCATTAATAGCCTCAAATGCCTTAGTTTGATCGGCATTTAATTCAATTACTTTACTGGGATATTCTTTAGCATATTTGCCACCATCAAAAATTACCTTTTGTTTTTCGTGGCTGATCTTAATAATTTTATTCTCAAGTAATTTTTTTAATGCTGGACGTGCAGTTGGAAATAACTTTATTAAGTCTTCTTTCTTTATTGCTGCTGTTTGCGCTTTAAGAAAGTCTACGATTTTAATTTGAGTCTTTCCTTTGATAGTAGTTTTGCGATCAATGATTTCTACAAATGATTTAATTGTTGCTGCTGAATAACTAGGAATGATTTGGGGTAGGATTCGAGTTAGACTTTCTTGGTAGTAGTTTGTCATCCAAGAAAGGAATTTAAACTGTTCCGGATTTAAGCATTGGTGACTTGGGGTTTCGTCCGGAATGATTTTTAATTTATAATTAGCAGTCGGATCCAAAGCACAGTTCGTTTCTAGGATAATTCCTTCTTTCAATTTTCCTCGAAAGTTTACATTTAACCTAGAACCGACACTGAGCGTCTCGGCAAGTTCTGCTGATACCTGATAGGAAAATGGTGCTTCGAAGGGATAAATGGCGATCTTAACTATTTGCATATTAAAACTATGTTTTACAGGAAATGCTTGTCGCTCTGGGATTAGAATTCTTTAAATTTATTATTAAGTGATTATTGTTAAAACAATCTAGCTAACGATTGATACCACAGAAGTCAATCTAGAAAAAATATTTCTAGTAAAAGCAGTTCCATCAATAAGCTTTAAGAGCCAAATCTCCAAGTGTCTTATTTTCTGAAATATGAATTTATTAACTGTTGCAACTAATTATAACAGATTAGAATCATACTGAAAGTGTAGTGCCGTAAATCCATCGCTAAATTTGTCTGTAAAAATTAGCTTTTGATTGATAACATATTGAATTTACTGATTAGCTAGTCATTAAGGTCTAACTATTAGTCGGTAGTTTAATTGAGATTAAAGCACTGCTTGCCAATTATTAAAGATTTAAAAATAACTGGCGATATTAGATTGAGTCCACAAAATCACTTTAAAAACTAAGGCTTTTGCTCGGACTCACGATTGATGTTGTTATAGCGAAGTAAACTTGGATATTTGTTCTCCATTGGCGAAGGGAGAAATTCAAGATTAGATTAGCCATAATGACTGCATTTAATTTACTTAGGTAAATTATTTTTTATCATTACTATAAAACTTAAAATCTATTAGTTTTAAATTATTAAAATATTAATTTCATGAGTATTAAAGATTTATTAGTCCCCAAAGAACAATTAGTCGCATTGGATATTGGTTCCGGGAATATTAAGATGTTAGAAATTGACGTGAGTGGCTCTAAGCCCCATTTAACGAAACTTTCCATCGTAAATTTTAATGATAACGTCTTTAGTAATAACATTATCGTTCAAAAAGAAATTGTTTCCGAGGCAATTCGCTCCTTATATAAAGATAATGAATTAAAAAAATTACGGGCAAATATTTGTGTTCCAGGTCCAGCAGCCCTAATGAAAAAAATCAGAATTCCTAAAACTAAAGCTACAGCTTTAAGAGAGCAGATTATGTTAGAGGCCGCTAGTATTTTGCCTGGTAGTATTAAAGATGTAATGATTGATTATCATATCCTTGATACTTCTCAAGAAAATTCTTATGACGTGCTAGTTGTCGCAGTTAAGAATGAAGTAGTTGATAGTTATTTAATGTCTTTAGAGGGAGCCGGTGTTGATACGGCAGTTATTGATATTGATTACTATGCTATTAACAATGCTTTTGAACTAAACTATCCAGAACTTAAACAAGAATTAATTGCAATTATCGATGTGGGTAGTCGTTTCTCTAATATTATCCTGCGTCAAAATGATGAGATCTTATATGCGGGAGATGTTTCAATTGGTGGACAAGAGATAACAGATGAACTCGTTAATCGTTTTGAACTAGAAAAGTTTGATGCTGAAAAATATAAATTTGACTATCGTAGCATTGAGGATCCAGCTTTACAGAAGCAAATAGTTGAATTTCTTTCAGCGAAAGTTTCCACTTTAGCTAAAGACTTCTCTCGACAATTAAATTTATTCTGGGGATCTTCGGGTGCAGAAAGCAAGATCAATCAAATATTTTTAACTGGCGGTGGTAGTTTAATAAGTGGATTTAAACAGGCATTAGAGAGTGTTTCGGGAACTGATGTTTATTTGTTTGATCCCTTTCGTGTCATGGAGATAAATCTGGATATTGATGAATCCTCCTTGGCTGAATTAGCACCACTATTTACTGTTGCGGTTGGTCTGGGAATCAGACAAGCCGGCGATCGAATTAAACCTAAAAAATAAAAGCTGTCATGATTAAGATTAACCTATTAGGTGATACCACAAAAATTGACCATACCAATCGTTTCTTGATATTTGGCTTTGCTACAATGCTGCTTTTCACATTAGTGATTTGTTATCGATTGTATAATCAAACACAACTTGAAATTACCCAGTACAATTTGAAGATGGCTAGTTTAAAAGAGCAATTAGCGACCTTGGAGAAGAGAACCAAAGTTGTTAAAGATTTAGAAGTGAAGAAAGCTGAAATTCGTGCGAAATTATTAGTTTTGGCGAAGTTACGTAAAAATCGGATGGGTCCAGTTAAGGTTTTAAATGATTTAAATATTTCCTTACCAGAAACAGTTTGGTTACAGTCTGTAAAAGAAGGAGAAGGGACAAGCTTAGAGCTTAAAGGGCGTGCCTTGGACAACCAAAACATCGCACTTTTTATTAAGCAAATCCAAGAGTCGAATTACTTTACTAATGTTGACTTAAAGGAATCTAAGCAAGTTTATTTTTCTAAGAAGTTGGGAACGTTTAGTTCTTCTCCAGATGAAGCCGCGAAAGATAGCGCTGGTAAATTTTCTAGTCGGAACAAGGATGTCGTTCGTAGCGGAGCAATATCTGAAAATAACGTCCGAGTTAAGGAATTTATTATTATGGCCGAATTTAGCTATGCGGGCATGAAGGCCGCAAGAAAAGATGAAGTTGCTGAGGAAGAAGAAGTTCAGTTTCCAGAATTGGCGGAGTTAGAAGATTTGTAGGAGTCTTTAGTTTTTAGAATATAGTTATATAAAATTTAACGATGAAAAAATATCTTGATAAGTTAGCTAATTTGCCAATATTACATAGAATTGGAATAGCAATAATTTTGGTTATCTTAGTGTTTGCTGGCTTCTGGCAGTTTTTATACACAGATTTAAGAATTAAAAGTTCTGAGTTAGAACAAGAAGTCGATGGTTTAGAAACTAAGATTCTTCAAGAGAGAAAGATTTCACGTAATCTTGAGAAATATCAAGCAGAGGCTAAGGAGCAAGATGAATTACTAGCAAATGTGTTGCGGGAACTTCCTGATCGTAAAGAGATTGAGGGGTTTTTAAGATCGATTTCCGTATTAGCAATTGACACTGGTTTAGAGGTGCTAGAGTTTACACCACTTCCTGAAGAGAAAGTGGATTATTTAGCGAATCTCCCGGTAGAAATAAAGTTAGAGGGAACGTTTCACCAACTATTAACATTCTTTGATGAGGTGGCTCATCTACCAAGAATTGTGAATATTGATAAGATAAGTCTGAATGTTTTAAAAGAAGCGGGAGAAGAAATTGTCTTACAATTTAATTGCCAAGCTACTACTTTTAGATATTTAGATGAAAGCGAGCGACCAGTTGTAGGCGAAGAGGGCGAGCAGAGTAAGCGTCGTCGTCGATAATTCTAAATCAATAAAGTATGCTGAACAGACAGAACTTTTGATCAGAAGAGTTCTGCAATAATTCTTTACAATCAATTAATAAACACCCTGTCGTTTAGTAGTTAGTGATGACCAAAAATAAATAGATCCATTTGCTATTTGTAATAACTATATGATTTTTCTACGCTTGCGGGGGATAGAAAGCCCCAAAAAGTAGTTTCCTTACGTAAATTACTTTTTGGACTTTCTACAGTCAACCCAAGAATGAATCTCCGAAAAGCTTTTTCGGAATTCTTGTTGGGCCTACTATATTTGTTGTTTTAAGGGTTCTCTACATCTGATTTTACTATCACGCTGGGGGATAGAAAACACGAAGTGCTTCACGCGATCCTTGGGGCGCCAGCTCTTATCTCTTATCTGTGTATTTTTCGAGAACTGGAATGTTATATAGGCGTTTAATCTCTAAGATTTTCTCTTCAATATGACCATCATACCATTTCTGATCCCACCAGTTTAAGGGATTGATTTGATTTCCAGAAATTAATATTTCAATACCATAGCCAAGCTTGCGAGCTAGTCCAGTTTGACCTGATAAGCCAATTTCTAATCCTTTCTCTACTGTTTGCCCTACTTCTACTAGTGCTTCCTGGAGGTGAGAATAGAGTGTACTGACGCCTAGGCCATGATTAAGAATCACAACCTTACCGCGTAGCGCCATGTCTCCCACAAAAATTACTTCACCTCTTTGTAGGGAAAGTACGGGATGATCTGTTTTCGTATTTAAGAAGAACCCCGGATATTTAAAATCCATAAAGTCTTGGCTTTCAAATGATAATTTTAAATTGTCATGAAAAGCAAAGTTCACAACTCCTTCCGCCTGTAAAAAACTACCAGACCAAAGCATTTTTCCAGAAGTAGCTTTATTCAAAGCTTGATTAATTTGTGTCTGCTCCCGAGCTGCAAGATCGGAATAGTTTTTTGCTGCCTCAGTAAATGATTGGGAGTTCGTAGCTTTTAAAATTATATCCAAAAATGCTTGATCTACTTTAATTTTTTGAAGACCAAATTTACGAGGCATCAAGTTGAAGGTAAAACCTGCTGTTGATTTATTACCACTTTGATCCATCGCTACTAGGCGTGGCGCCGATTGGTCCTCTGGGTTAATTGAAAAGAAGACAATAAATAAATTTGGATCGCGAAAGTTTATATCAACTAGTCTTGCTGGGTAACCTTGGTAAAATTTACCACCTTGTTCCACACCGGAAGAAGCTAAAAATTTATCAGTCACTTGATAGAATACTGGCTCAACTCCACCTGACATAGTGTTGTGTTGAGCAGACACAGCTTTAATTTGAGGGGCATCATAATCTATTGTCGCTGAAAATTTTTTGATCGAAAAGTTACTAAAAAAACTTCGATCAAAAACTCTTAGTTCAAATTCAATTGCTCCTTGAGGGAAGTTGAATTTTGTTAAGTCAACTAAAACAGTCTCTTCAAGTGATTTCTCACCATTAAAACTTTTCTTTAAAATATCATTTAATTTATTACGATAGATTACGCGTAGTGAATATCCAGATAAGCCCGAAGATTCGTCTGTTAATTTTATTTTCAGTGGAAAGGGTTCTTTGCTTAAGGCTTTTGGTGAATCAATGATTTCAATCTCGGGACCATCACGATCGAGCAGGTAACTTGCGCCACCGATATATCCTACACCACCCGCGGCTGTCAGTAGTAATAAGAAAAGAAGAATTAGGATTTTATTCAAAGTCGATATTTTGATAATTGTCTTTAAGAAATGTTTTTAGCTTGTCCTTAACTTGATTCTCAATCTGTCGGACTCGCTCGACACTTATATTTAATTGATCGGCTAATTCCTGTAAAGTTTTTTTGTTATCCAGCAGCAATCGTTCTTGTAATATTACTCTTTGGTTCTGATTGATTGAAACAGCAAATTCAGTTAATGCTTTTTTAATTAGAGCATCCAACTCATCTCTTAGCAACAGTTGCTCAGCATTCAGAGCTTGAGTGGAAAGGACGGAGTGCAAATCGCTGTGTTCGTCATCGGCTAAGGGCGCATCGACGGACAATTCCGAGTTACCAAGGCGCTGTTGCATCTCAATAACTTCGGATTCTTTAACATTAAGTTTTTCTGCTAATAATTTAGGCGTTGCTGAGAATCCCTCTCTTTCTAATTTGGCTTTTTCTTTACTGAGATTAAAGAATAATTTCTTTTGGGCCTGAGTAGTTCCAATTTTAACCATTCGCCAGTTGGCAAGAATGTATTTAATAATATAGGCCTTAATCCACCAAGAGGCATAAGAGGGTAATCGGACACCACGATTGGGATCAAAGTTTTTTACGGCCTCCATCAGGCCAATGTTCCCTTCTTGAATTAAGTCTAGAATATTTTTGGCAACTTTTTCATATTCACGAGCAATTTTAACAACTAACCACAGATTAGAGGAAACAAGTTTGTAAGCTTTTTGTAAATCACCATCCTTCAGAAAATTAATTGCCAAGGCTTTTTCTTCATCTACGGAAAGCTTAGGGATTTGCCGAATTTCACGTAAATATGCTCTTAAGGGATCATAGGGGACAACTTGGGTATTAGTATTTGTCTTGGGGGGATTTTTAGAGACAACAGGACTGAAGTTTTTCTGTTTAACCAATTTATGGAATCAAGATAGGCAAATTTTGACAACTATAACCTGAAACGAAGATTTTATCCAAAATGCCCTAGTTTTTAAGCATTTTAATTCTTGTTGTAAAGTTTCCTTTCAAGAAAGAATTTCTCTTAACTTATCGCAAAGACACATGTTTTTTAATTAAATTAGCAAACTAGTAAATAATATGGTTTGCCATCGATCTTAATGTTATGGGCCAATACGTGGCTCATAATTTGAAGATAATTCCTTCAGATTTGCATCAAAATATCTATAGCTGACAAAATTTGTCCAAGCGACTCAAGTTATTCAATTAGCTGACGATATTTGTTATGGCTTATTATAAGGTTCTTTAGGTTAAATTAATGTCCTCAACCCGTATTGGTGAATTACTAGTTAAAGCAAATGTGATCACACAAGCACAGTTTCAATCTGTATTAGAGGAACCAAGCTTTCAAGAAAAATTTATTGGAACATTGTTGGTCGAGAAACAGTTCATGACCGAGCATGATTTTGTTGATGCCCTAGCTTCCCAATATGGAATGCCGGTCACAGAATTAGAAGAGCTGGAATTAGACCAGACACTACTGAAATTAATACCGGAGAGTTTAGCTAACAAACATGGTCTGTTACCAATTGTTAAGAACGAAAAGTTTCTTACGGTTGCTATGTTCGACCCTTCCAATGTTAATGCTTTAAACGAAGTAAAGTTTATTACCGGACTAGATGTTCAGGTAACCTTATCTTCCGAAAGAGCAATCAAAGCCAAGCAGGAAAATATCAATAAAAGCAAAAATTTAAATCTCTCGGAAATCATGGGAGATTTAAACGACCAAGAGATGCAGGAACTTGAGGTAGTAGAAGAAGACGAAATTAATTTAACAGAATTGGAAAAAGCATCAGAAGATGCTCCAGTTGTTAAATTAGTAAATGCTATCTTACATGATGCCATGAAGCGTGGCGCATCAGATATTCATATCGAGCCTTATGAGAAAAGTTTCCGAGTAAGATTTCGGGTGGACGGTGTGCTACAAGAAATTATGAAGCCACCAATCAAATTAAAAAATGCGATGACCTCAAGGTTAAAAATTATGGCCCGTTTAGATATTTCTGAGCGTCGCTTGCCACAGGATGGTCGTATTAAATTGAGATTGCCAGAAGGCAAAGGGGAAATGGATTTTCGGGTTAACGTTCTACCAACATTATTTGGTGAGAAGGTTGTAATGCGTTTGCTTGATAAATCTAACTTGCAGTTAGATATGACAAAGTTAGGATTTTTTCCGGAACAATTAGCAGATTTTAAAAGTGCTATTAACAAACCTCACGGAATGGTTTTAGTAACGGGACCAACAGGTTCTGGTAAGACAACAACTTTATACTCAGCATTATCCGAATTAAACCAAATTGGTACAAATATTAGTACAGCGGAAGATCCAGTAGAATTTAACTTACCTGGAATTAACCAAGCACAGATGCACGATGATATTGGATATAATTTTGCCTCCGCCTTGCGAGCATTCTTACGACAAGATCCAGATATTATCATGGTGGGGGAGATTCGTGATTATGAAACTGCCGAAATTGGTATTAAAGCTTCACTCACTGGTCACTTAGTTTTATCAACCCTCCACACAAACTCGGCACCCGCAACAGTCAGTCGACTTTTAAATATGGGTGTTGAGCCATTTCTTGTGGCATCTTCATTGAGTGTGGTTGTAGCGCAAAGACTTGGTCGGAAAGTTTGTGCAGCCTGTTCTGAGCCTGATCCCGATCGTAATATTAAAACTTTAATGGCCGCGGGACTTTCCGAAGAAGAAGCTAAGACTTGCAATTTGAGACGTGGCGCCGGATGTGAAACTTGTGGCAAAACAGGTTACAAGGGGCGAATTGCCTTTTACGAAGTGATGTTGATTACTGAGCCATTAAAAGAATTCATTCTAAACGGTGCATCTGCGATGGAATTAGGAAGAGAGGCCGAGCGAAATGGAATGATTAGTTTAAGAAGATCAGGACTTTTGCATTTAATGCAAGGTGGTACCACCTTAGAGGAAGTTCTAAGGGTTACTACTGTAGATTAAGTGAATTATAGTAGTTAATGAAGTTTTTTCCTGCCAAAACTTTAGTTTGGTAGGAAGTTTGGCGAAATCAAGAGGAGGAATCTATTAATAGTAGATTCTTCTTGTAGCTAATTTTTATAATATTTCAAAAATAGTTTTGGCTGTTTTTGAAATCACTAAATGATAGTGGAGAAATAATATGGCAAAGTTTAAATGGGAAGGCACCAGTCCATCTGGAAAGTCAGTTAGCGGGGTGATTGAAGCAAATACTAAACAAGAAGCCTTCAACTATCTTAAGAAACAGCGAATTAATCTGGACGCTTCAAAAGTCGTGGAAGCAGCAGCTGGTTTTAACATGGAAATTAAAATTCCAGGATTTGGTCCAAAGGTTAAGCCTCGTGATGTAGTAATTTTCACAAGACAGTTTGCAACAATGATTGATGCTGGTTTGCCCCTAATTAAAGGTATCGAAATTATTGCAAGTAGTAGTGATAATCCAGCTTTTAAGAAAAGCTTAACCGATGTCAAAAACAATGTTGAAACGGGGATGACCCTAGCAGATGCGATGGCCAAACAACCAAAGTGCTTTGACGAACTTTACACCAACATGGTTAGAGCTGGTGAGAACGGTGGTATTCTAGATATAATCATGGAGCGACTTTCTATTCAAATGGAAAAAGCCATGAAGTTAAAACGTGAAGTTAAAACTGCCATGATTTATCCAAGTGTGGTAGTCAGCGCCGCCTGTATTGTTACCTCAGTACTATTAATTTTTGTAATTCCAACATTTGCCGAAATGTTTTCGGGCTTCGGTTCAGAGTTACCAATGCCAACTCAGATCGTAATGAATTTATCAGACATCTTTGTGACTTATTGGTATTTAATTTTTGGTGGAGCTGGTGCTTTATTATGGTCTTTTTTTAAAGCACTTGGAACTCCTCGAGGTCAAGAGGTCTTACACCCAATCTTTTTAAAGTTACCAGTCTTTGGTGACATTATTCGTAAAGTTGCCGTAGCGAGATTTACTAGAACATTGGCCACGATGTTAGCCTCGGGGGTTCCAATTCTTGATGCGCTTGCTATTTGTGCCAAAACTTCCGGTAATAAAGTTGTGGAGAATGAAATTTATCAAGTACGCTTATCAATTTCCGAAGGTAAATCAATGATTGAGCCATTAGCAGACTCAAGTATTTTTCCACCAATGGTAGTGTCAATGATTGAGGTTGGAGAGACGTCGGGAGCGCTTGATACAATGTTAATAAAAATTGCTGACTTCTATGAAGAAGAGGTGGACAATGCGGTCGGAGCTATGAAGCAATTAATTGAGCCAATTATGATCCTAGTGTTGGGAACAGTAATTGGTGGTCTTGTAATTGCAATGTATTTACCGATCTTTAAGATGGGATCAATTGTAAGCTAAAGATGAGAATTAGGAAGCCGGCAAAAACACTTATACTAGAGGAAGGAACAGCCCTGTTGTTGTACATCAGGATTGTTACTCTCTCGATTATGCTTTTCCTCGCTTCCTATAATCATTTTGTTTATGGAATAACCTCGGAAAGTTTATTTGTTGGTGTTGCCCTATTTTTTGGGGTAACAGCAATAAGTGGGATTTATTTATCACATTTTAATGCGGGGCAGTGGTTTGCAACAATTGAAATGTTTTTTCATACATTATTAATTTCTTTAATTATTTATAATACAGGACTTGCCGTAAGTCCCTGGTTGGTTTTATTTTTGCCCTTAGTAATGGCTGCTTCGATTATAAACGATCGTAGTTATGGAATCTTGATTGGAATGGTTTGTGTGACAACATATTTGTTGATGATTCAAAATGAAATCCATAATTGGATTGAAATTTCCGTTTTAACTAATCCAATCAGCGTCCCTCCCCAAGGATTAAAGTCGCAATTTCTAGGCTTAATTTCTTCAATGGTTTTAATGAGCTGTGCTGTTTCATATCTGAAAAGACATTTGAGTAGTAAAAATTTAGAACTTAAGCAAGCACGCTATGAATTAGAGCAATTATCCTCAGAAGAATTAGCATTGCTTGATAGTGTAGATTTAGGAATTCTTTTCCACGATCAGAATCATAAATTATTAAAGGCCAATGAATGTGCTAAAAGACTTTTAAATGTAGAAGATCATGAATTACATGAAAAGTTTTTACAAAATCTAATTCCTCAGTACAAAGAGTTATTTAAACAAAGCGACTCACGTCGTGATATTTCAATCGTCGATCGAGATGAAACTCGGGAATTAAGCTTGAAGTTTAAGTTAGCCAAATATCAAAATGGCAATCAGTTATTAATCTTTCAAGATATTACTGATTATCTAAAAGCAAAAAATCAAGTTGAGCAGCAAAATCAATTTGCTAGATTATTAGCAACAAAAAACGATCGAAAAGATCTACAGTTTGATTTTAATGATCATTTCGTGGGCGAAAGTTCCGAAATGAAAAGTATTTTTGATACAATCATTAAAGTAGCTCCCTCCAATGCTAATGTCTTAGTAACGGGTGAGTCAGGGACAGGAAAAGAGCTGGTTGCTCGTGCAATACACAGTTCTAGTCCGCGCAAAGAAGACATTTTTGTGGCAGTGAACTGTGGCGCAATTCCAGAAAGTTTAATTGAGTCTCAGCTATTTGGGCATCGCAAGGGATCTTTTACTGGCGCAACTGCTGACTTTAAAGGTTATTTTGAACAAGCCCATACAGGAACAATTTTCTTGGATGAAATCGGGGAATTGCCATTACATTTGCAAACTAAATTACTTAGAGCAATTCAAACACGAAAGATTCGTCCCGTTGGAAGTGAGAAAGAAATTGAGATTGATGTTCGTATCGTTTCAGCAACTAATAGAAATCTGGAAACTTTAACTAAAGAAAATCAATTTAGAGAAGATTTATATTATCGATTAAATGTAATTGGCATTTCACTTCCTCCGCTTAGGGAACGTAAGAAAGATCTGCCGTTACTAATTAACTTTATAGTAAAGAAATTGGCCGTAGGGGAGAATGTTGTTATTCCTCCAGAAACTTTACAACTGCTATCTAATTACAATTATCCCGGCAATATAAGAGAATTAGAAAATATTTTAGAACATGCAATCGTTATTGGTGGTAATACAATATTACCAGAACATCTACCCTCAAATTTGACTAAAGGACTTGCCTCGGAAGAAATTCCAAATGAAACCCAGATTATGGAAGCATCGTTAGCAATATTTGACGATCAATTCAGTCTTGATGAGCATCTAGCTAAGATTGAACGAAGATATTTAGAGTCAGCTTTGGACGAGTCGCAAGGAGTCAAGACTAAAGCGGCTGAGCTGCTTGGAATGAATTTCCGATCTTTTCGATATAGATTACAGAAATTTGGATTAAGTCAGGAATAACCACAGAAGATTAATAAGATCTTAATCTGGTTCGAGGCTAACTATCTATAGTAATATCTTATACGCCAAGCATCTTTAAATGATCCGGACACTTGCTTAGTAAAGAGAGCTAATATAGTTATCCCCCCAAATAAATTAGGCATAAAAAATAGAGCAACTTGTTTTTTTGTAATAACTATATGATTTTACTATCCCTCCAAGGGATAGAAAGCCCTAAAAAGTAGCTTCACTTCATAAATTACGTTTTGGACTTTCAATAATCTAAATTAGACTATTTATATAACAATGTTTGAATAAGATCTTTTATGTCTATTCAGAATTAAATATTACAGTTAAATTAGCATTGGATTAAATGATAGTTGGCAAATAGGGTACAAGAAGTTGTATAATTTCGTTTATTATCTTTGATTCCCAAGAACTAGCATTTTGACTTGAAATTACAATGCTATGTGCGACAAAATTTGTCAGATTCTTGGCCTTTGACAATTATTGTTACCCAAGATTGAACAATTTGATGTTTATTTTTGGTAATTATGATTTTATTTTAGTTTTAAGACTGTCCTAAGTCTTGGCATGGTTTTTGCATAGATGTGTTTAGGTTTTTTGAATCTTTTCAGAAGATTGCTTCATCAAATACCTTATTAAATATACAGAACTTGTTTACTTAGGTTTACAGTTTAACTTTTTTGGAGAAAACAATGCGTAAAGAGAGTGGATTTACATTAATCGAACTTCTAGTGGTAGTTGCCATTATCGGTATTTTGGCTGCAATCGCTATTCCTCAATTCCAAGCATATCGTCAGCGTGGATATGATTCTGGTGCTAAATCAGATTTAAGAAATGCTGCTACTGCAGAAGAAGCATATTTCATTGACAATGATGGATATGTAACTTGTACTAGCGCTATAAACTGCGTAAGTTTATTAGATGGTCTTCAAGCGGTTTCTTCGGGTGTTACTCTAGCCATGGTTGGAGGAACTACTGCGTTTACAGGAACAAGCTTGTCTGGAAATGGAACAAGTACAACGTTTGTATGGAATTCTGTTAACGGTGGATTACAACCTTAGTTGTAATTATTACGGTAAAAAGCTGGGCAAATGCCCAGCTTTTTTTTGGCCTAAAATCTAGTGCGGTCTAGGTTTGAGGTGTTGAAAATCATATGGCCGAGCGTTTGCAACGAAGTTGCAATGGCTTAAAGGAAGCTTTATCGTAAAAAATCTTGTATTCGATGGAAACCTAAGTCGAACATGATATGTGGGGAGCCAAGCAACGAAGTTGCAATGGCAAATGCCCCTTGTCCGCCGAAGCTATAGCGAAGGTGGAAGCTTTTTTTTGGTCTAAATTTTATCCCGCCTTGATTCAATCTTACTCAGGCAGTGACAAATTCCTCTTGACCGCCGACTCGTCCGCCGAAGCTTTAGCGAAGGTGGAAGCTTTACTCGCCTAAAATCTCCTACTTTATAGATATCGAAATTTACCGATAGCATTTTTAGAGCTAGTTAGTTAGAGTTTTTCCTAAAACTAAATATCGTGAGGAATCTCATCTTTAAATGTAGACCATGAGCCTCGAATAATAATTTCATAATTAAAATCATTTTTTTGATTCTCTTTCCTCTGTACTTGTAATGAAAAATTCCACTTGCTTAGTGCTCCTTTTTATATGTGCTTTTTGTTTATTTTCTCCAACTATTAGTTATGAATTTACACGAGATGATAATCCAAGAATACTTCAGAATAATTTTATTGATCAAATAGACAAACTTCCAATCGGAATAGTTTCGCCTACATGGCCAGGAAATCTTTATCGCCCAATTCCATTTGTTTTTGATAATCTTCTTTACAGTTTTTTTGGACCAAATCCCATCCCCTTTCATTTATTTAGCGTTTTTCTGCACGCCTTAACAGGGGTAGCTCTGCTGTCATTATTGTTGAAAATTACAAATCAAAAGATTGCACTTTTAGCAGCTTTCTTATTTGTGTTACATCCAGTTCATAGCGAAACCGTAGCTAATATTAGTTGTAAATCAGAAATCCTTGTAGCCTTCTTTGGATTACTAGCGATTAATTTTAGTTTAATCTCAGCCCAGCTTTCAATTGCTAGATGCTTTCAGATTGGATTGTTGTTGTTAGCTAGTTTTTTATCTAAAGAAAGCGGTCTGGTCTTTTGCCTATTGCTGCCGCTAACTTTATCTTTATTTAAAAAATTAGATATCAAGATTTTGATAACTATCTTTTTAAGCGCCCTAATTTATTTGATCATCCGAAGTCTCGTATTATTTGATCTACAAGTTGCCCAGGAGTATTCCAGTAATATTGATAATATTCTTATTGATGTTTCTACGATCGAACGTATTTATACGGCCACCCTACTTTTAGGAAAGTATCTATATACTTATTGCCTGCCAATCAACCTAAGCTCTGATTACTCCTTTGGTCAGATAGCAACTTTTAAAGAATGGCCGTTTAAGGAGACACTTACCTATCTCATTTTTTTAATTGGAATAATTTTAATAATTTCTCGAAATTATAATAAGTCTAAGCTTATTGTCTTTTCAGGACTTTGGTTTTTTATTGGCTTTATGATTACGGCGAATGTTTTTTTTCCAATCGGAACTATCTTTGCTGAGAGATTATTGTATTTGCCTTCGATTGGACTTGCCTTGCTAGCAGCTAAGGGACTGGTGAAAGTTAGAACCCCAATCCTTATTACCTTTTTCTTACTTATTAATTTAGCTACACTTAACAATCTTGCCAGGTGGAAAAACTTGGATCATTTAATCGCTAGTGATATTCTTGTGGCACCGAAAAGTTCTAGAGTACAGCATACATATGCTCAATATCTTTATGGTCAAAAAAAATATTCGGAGGCAATTAAACATGCCAAGGAGTCGCTGAGAATTTCCCCGGAGTACTTAGGCGCAAAAAAACTACTTCAGGCCTTATATTTAAAGAACAAACAGTTTGAATTAGCAGAATCTCTTGGGCTAGAGTTATTAGAAATTGAGCCTAATGACCTAAAGATTTTAAATGCCTGTGGTTGGGCAACATTAAATTTAGGAAAATATCAAGATTCCTACAATTATTTCACCAGAGCGCTCGCTGTTTCTCCTGAATTTGCATTGTCAAAGATTGGCATTTTCGCATTGGCAGTTGAGAGCGGAGATTACCAAGCTGCTAAAACGATTAGTCAAGAATTACCTACAGAATTTCGAAATTTCGAAATTTATAAAATGTATGCACAAAAAATTGACTTAATTAAGTAATTGCAGTTTGGAGGTTGAGTTAATCTTTGTTAGTACCTTTTCTTCCTTCTGCTTGCAGTCTGCTAGATCGGTCTAGCTCTATTCTGGTAATTTGTTAGACACTTGAGGCGAAACATTACTTTGTAATGCTTGATTAAATTTTGCTTGTAGATCTAATATTTCTTGATCCCCGGGGTGAAAAATTAAGTACTTATCCGTCCAATATTTAAATCTTTTCCAGTCACCTAGTTTTAGATAGTTATAGATAATACCTTTTACGGGGAAACTATAAGTAGGATCTCGAAAAATTGCTTCCTTATAAAAAAGAATACTCTTCTGATACTCTTCAATTAAGTAAAATTCAGTTCCTAAATTATGGGGTATTTTAGGTGATACTGAATTATCATCCATTGTTTGACGAAAGAGAGTAATGTTGTTTTTCCAAATAGGTAAACGAACATTAGTATGAAATAACAGGAGTAAGATATATAATACTGAGAAATAAGTCCTATATTTTGGCAGCTTGAGTATTAAGCTTGCAATTAACACAATTAGACCAATACTTGGTACATAGGCTAGGCGATCTGCCATAAAAGTTCCAATCGGTGTAAGTAAATTTATTGTTAAACTAAAAGTAACTAACAGCCAAAGCGCCCAAAAGACTAAAACCGACTTTCTATATGCAAAGAACGCCGTAAAGAAAATAAAAATTAGAGCCAATAACATAGCCGAGTATCCAGGCCAAGAAGATAGGATATCAAGAAAATATTTATGGGGTAAAGAGTAATCCGCGGAAAGTTTAAGTGGTAGAATTATTAATCGGAGGTATTCGCCCAAGAGGTAGCTGGCGGGAAATATTCGTGAGATGAAGTCTTGGTGAAGTAAGGGATTCTCAATGAAGTAGCCTTGATTTGGTACATAAATTAGGAACTTAGTTCCTAAAATTAACATTCGAATTATTAAATAAGCAATAACCGTAACGATAGTAATAAGTGAAGAGTAGATTAAAGTCTTTGTTTTTGGTGAGTAATTTTTTTTTGTATAAAAAAAATAAATCAGTGGACATACCCCAACTAGCGTTAACGCAGATTCTTTAGCTAAGAATGCTAGAAATAAGAAGATTGGGTATAAGAGATAGTTCGTTAAAGTTGGTATTTCTAAGAGTCGATAAAAGCAAATAAGAGCCAATAGCCCAAAGATTGCTACCAAAATCTCCGAACGATTATAAATATTAGCAATTGCTTCAATGTGAATTGGATGTATTAAGAAAATCAAAGAACTATAAAAAGATAATTTGCAATTTTTAGTTAGTAATAAAATAAATTTATAGATGACTGTTGTCGCGAGGCTATGCAGTAAAATATTTGTGGCATGGTATGAAATAGGATCTAGGCCGGACATTAAAAAGTTAAGCTTGATGCTCAACACTGTGAGTGGACGATAAAGATCCCCAGGATGTGTTGGGAGAGTAAAAATTTTAAGAATATCCAGTAGTCCTAGCTCGGAAGTGATATAATTATTTACAAGAACTAGGCGTATGTCATCATAGGTAAAGGAATAGTTAAGAGTTGGCAGGAAAATTAATGTAGAAAGCAAGAAAAGATAAGCTGTTGGGGGAAATTTGTGCAAAAATTTGTAATTTAAGGTCATGCTTACTGCAATTTATACTTATATCAATTAAGTATTACCTAAGGGCTTAGGAAAGCCAATAGTGTTTAATAAACTAAGATTACTCCTTGAAGTCTTTTCCTTTAGGAAAATCTTAATTAAATTTTTTGACTATAAGGACCAATAGTGAGTGGCCCCTTCGAACATAAAAGGCGAAGAATTTAGGCAAGTTTTTTGTATCGAACTAATTTACCCGCAGAACTCTCAGGACTTTATTAGGCGACATTGAAAATTACCGATTTTTATCTACTCGCCTAGGATACCAAGCTCAAGGTACTCGAAGTGAGCCCCCGAGAGCTGCTGGGTCTATTGATAAGCTTAATAATTGTGGAAATCAATCTACTAAAACTGTTTTGGGTATAAATGCATCCTGCTTTGCTGAAGTTTTCATTTGCGATTTCACCTTCCTTTAAGCTTCGGCGGATATGTCTAGCTACAAGTAAGGTCTTCAATCAAGCCATAGCGCAAAACTTACTAAGTTTTAATAGTCATTTTAATCTTTTGTGATTGTCCTTTACTCAGAATAGCTATAAAATATGGAGTTAGATTTTGATCTTCTAGAATGGTGTGAACGTAATAGCAGAAGCTACAAATAGTTTTTTGTTTTATATTAAACACTACATAATATATAAAATGACATATGAGTGGTCTACTCTAATTGTTGTTTACAGGAAGTAAGTGGATACCACTCCAACGACTTGTCCAAGGTAGCTTTTATGTTCGCTAAAGTTTAAGCGAAAATGGAAGGAAAAGCGTAATTGGAAGCTTTAGTGGTGTAGGAAAAGAGGGGGAATCTCAGATATGAAAAGCCAATAAATTTTGATTTTTTAAAATCAGAATTTAAATGCTACGGCCTGAGCCTGAAAAAAACTTCCTAAACGGGAATCTTTTTTTGACTCTTTTTGTTCCTTGAGTATTTTTTGGCGAATCGTCTAAAAATGATTATTTTTTTTAGAATATTCAATAGAATCGTCTCGTCAAAAAATTAGAAGATTTAGATGTATCTAGTAGTAAATTAAAATTAAATCTCTGTGTATAAATTATTAATAAGCGCTATATTATTGTTTTGTTGTGTTCACTCCTATCAACAGTTGGAGACTAAGAACTTACCGCCAATTCTTGGTCCGGAACAAGAATTATTATATTTCCCTAAAGGCGAACATTTAAAAGCAGTCTCTTTTGGTTTTCAAAATGCATTATCTAACTATCTTTGGTTTCAAACAGTAAATTATTTTGGGAAGCATTATCGCGAGGACCAAAATTATTATTGGCTGAGTCACATGTGTAATGTGATTACTGACTTAGATCCTTATCATAAAGAACTCTATGAGTTTTGTTCTTATTTAGTGGCCTGGGAGAATAAGAATACAGTAGCTGGACAAAAGCTATTATCAAAAGGGATTCAGTTTAATCCTAAATATTGGAGATTCTATTATCTTCGCGGAATGAATCATGTCATGTTTGATAAGGATGAAGTCGCAGCTAGGGATGATTTTATTGCTGCCTCCAAAGCTCCCGATGCGCCATTTTTCGTTAACTCTTTAGCAACAAAGCAGATTGCTAATCTTAATAATCCAGAAACAGCAGTCAGTTTTCTGATCGAGATGATTGAGAATGCTAAAGATCCTAATCAGAAAAGAGCTTTAGAAGAACACCTTAAAAAAACCCTTAATGAAATCAGTATCGCAAAGTTAGAAGCCTACCGGGATCAATATCAGGAAAAGTTTAAGTCACTTCCAAAATCAGTGAAGGACTTAAAATCAGTTGGGGCCTTAGATACCGAGCTTCTAGATCCAAATGGAGAAATTTATCGGATCGATGAAAAAGGTGCATTGGCATCAAAACAAATTAAAGAACGAATTTCTTTGTTTAAAACTAAAGAAGAAAAAGAGCATGAAGCTAAATTAGCTGCTGACCCAAAATTACCATTAGAAAAAGAAGAAAAAAATGAATAATGCAATTGAATTTAAAAACTTTTTTTATGCTTATCAAAGTGAATGGACTTTTCGAAGCAAGACATTTGTTAATGATTTGAATTTAGTGGTTCGCGAAGGTGAGTCTTTTGGATTCTTGGGTCACAATGGAGCGGGGAAAACAACATCGATCAAGTGTTTAGTTGGTTTAACAAAACCGACGAAGGGCGAAGTGCTAATTTTCGGTCAAAGTTCTAGGAATCCCTTAGCGCGAAAAGACATTGGTTTCGTACCAGAGCAACCTTATTTTTACGATAATATTAAGGCCTCCGAAGTAGTTGAGATGGCCGCAGTTTTAAAAGGACTTCCTTCTTCGGAGATTAGGAATGAGGTTGCGCGTGTATTAGCAAAAGTAAAAATTGAGCATAAGTCTAATGCTAGACTTAGGAATCTTTCTAAGGGACAAGTTCAAAGGGTGGCCATGGCTCAAGCACTAGTTGGAAATCCTAAGATATTAATTTTGGATGAGCCGTTTTCAGGGCTGGACCCAATCGGACGAAAAGAGTTCGCTGATTTATTGTTTGAGGCTAAAAAAAATGGCACAACAATTTTTATTTCCTCACACATTTTAAGTGATATTGAATTTCTTTGCGATCGTGTGGCGATTATGAAACAAGGATTTTTGAAGGGTATTTTTGATTTAAAAGAATTACCCCAAATATTACCCGGCCACTATTCACTAAAGATTAAGAACTATTCCCAGATTGAGAATCAATTAATAGCTTTGACTAATAATTTTAATAATCAAGATAAGTTCTTGTATTTAACCTTTGAGCAAAAGGATATTGCGGAACGAGCACTTCGGCTTTCTGTTGATTCAGGTGCGATAGTTGAAGAATTTCGTTTTGTTCACGGTGGATTAGAGGAACTATTTTTACAACAAACAAACAAATCTTAAGGGAGTTAGGAAATGCGTAAAGTCTATATCATAGCAAAAAACACCTTTAGAGAATCGATTCGTAGTAAAATCTTGTATAGTATTGTCATGTTTACTTTGCTTGTAATGATTGCATCGTCGGTTTTCGGCCTAGTAACAATTGGAGATAAAGTTAAAGTACTTAAAGATTTTGGACTATTAGCCTTGAATCTTTTTGGTGTCGCCTATGTAGTGATTACTGGTTCGGCATTACTCTTTAAGGAATTAAGTAGAAAAACTATCTTCAACATCTTAGCTAAGCCAATTAAACGCTCCGAGTTTATTTGGGGGAAATACTTAGGTATGTTAATGACACTTTTCTTAATGCTCGGGATGATGAGCCTTGCCTTAATTGTATTCTTATATTTTTATAATTCAACAATTGATTTAAATCTAATTTTAGCAAGTTACTCAGTATTTTTACAAGTAGTGATGGTTTGTGCCTTGGTGATTCTTTTATCCAGTATTTTTGTTACACCATTCCTAAGTGGCGCAATTACTTTTGGATTGTTTCTAATAGGTCGTTCTGCTGATGTGATCTTAAAGATGATTGAGTCTTTCCAGTTTCAAGGAATAATGGAAATATTTTCTAAATCAATATATTATGCGTTACCGAATCTAGCATTAGTTGATATTAGCAATAAAGTAGTTCATAATTTCCCTGTTCCATTTGAGGTTCTCATTTGGAATTCAGTTTACGCCTTGGGTTATTCCACGTTAGCAATAATCCTTGCCAGTCACTTTTTTTCACGCCGAGAATTTAATTAAACAATGAATAAACTATCTAAAGACTTTTTATACAAATTATTAACAACTCCTTCCGTCTCTGGGTTCGAGATTCCAATCCAAAGAGTAATTAAGGAATATATTACTCCGTATGCTGATACTGTTGAGATTGATCTCCATGGCAATTTGCTTGCTGGCTTAAATGTCAAAGCAACAAAAAAGGTAATGCTTGCCGGTCATTGTGATCAAATTGGGTTTATGGTTCGTTATATTTCTAAAGATGGTTGTTTGCATGTAGCCCCAATTGGAGGTATCGATTTTGGCGTCGTTCCTGGCTCTAAAGCAACGGTGCACACAAAGAATGGACCAGTCAGTGCAGTGTTTGGCCGTCGTCCAATTCATTTACAAGATAAGGATGATCGCGCAGTGATGAAGCTAGGAGAGAAATTCTTTTGGTTAGATATTGGTGCTAAGGATCAAGCTGAAGCCGAAAAAATGATCGGAATTGGAGATTCAGTAACCTATCACTTAAATATCACAGAGCTAGCAAATAATATGATTGCTGGTCCAGGAATGGATGATCGTGTTGGTTGTTATGTTGCAATTGAAACTTTAAAAGAGTGTAGTAAGCGCAAATTAGCAGTGGCCCTTTATGCTGCTAGTACAGTGCAAGAAGAAGTAGGTCTACGTGGTGCAATCACAGCATCTTACAGTATCAATCCGGAGGTTGGGATTGCGATTGATGTTACTCATGCTACTGATAATCCTGGCGCCAATGATTTAAAGGATACAACTATAGCTGTAAATTATGGACCTACTATAAGCCGTGGTTTGAATACAAACCCTGTGGTGGAGCAGCGACTACAAGCGGCTGCTAAGGATGCTAAAATTAATACACAAGTTGACCTTTACCCAATGCCAAGCGGAACAGATGCTTCTGCTATGCAACTCAGTCGGGGAGGAAAGGCAACTGCCTCCATTGGGATTCCTTGTCGTTATATGCATACCAATGCTGAAGTCGTTTCTTTACAAGATATTGATAATACAGTGAAATTGCTAGTAGAATTTGTTTGCAAGATTCAGGCTAAGACAGACTTCCGTCCTTTGTAACTGCCTTAAATCAAATAGTCTCGACGAGTGTTTCCGAAATGGGCTGGATATGGTATAGATCATATTCTTCCTGCTCATTTAGTTTCTAGTAACCCGTCGTCGCACTTCGTGCTATGACGTGGCAAGCCCGTCATCGTAGGATATGCTATGAAGCGGTAAAAATTTAGTTTTTTTGCTTCGCGTAATTTTTTTTGAAGAATTTATATGAAAAATAAACAAACAATTCTTTATACTCTTTTGGGCCTGATGTTTGGTATTGTTGTGGGAATGATCGCTATTAATTCAGCTAGCGCTATTGAGACTAAGGCAGCGCCACAGAATCAAGAAAAAAGTTGCCATAAAGATGGGGAAAAGTGCAATTGTGGTGAAAAATGCGAAGAAGGAAAGGAATGTGAGTGTAAGAAATGCGATCATGCCAAAGAGCCATCCTGTTCAGAAACCGCACAGACTTGCGGGCTGTAACAGTTCTACCCGAAGCAATTTTTATCTATTTAAATACTGTTCAATAACGTTTACAGAACCTGTTCTCTGCTTTGGGAACGCCTAGTTGGGGGCTAATATTTGCAAAAATGGCGGGCGTCCCCAAAGGGGAGTATTACTTTCGAATAATCCCTTTTTGACTCAAAACATCTTGCAGATAATCAATATGGTAAACATCTTCGGCAAAGATCAAAATTGTTAGCTCTCCTTTTTCTTCTAGCAGATCGCAGTCAAAGGGAAACACAGAATTAATTCTTTTTCCATCATAGATAACCTCAGAAATTGTTAATCTAAATTGATCGAAAGTAGTTGGAATAGTTTTTGCCTTATAAAATTTCCAACACTCAATTTTCCCAATGCTTTTTTCTAATTGTTCAGCTAGGGCGTGAACGTAAGTCGAGCCATTAACTCGCGCATTGTTTTCAATTGGGAAAATACCTTGATCACTAACGATGTAGTCAATGCCTAGAACACCACGATAGCCTACCCCCGCCATCTGTTTAACGATCTTTTCAGATATTTCTAAGATGTAATTTTGAATTCTTGGAGAATAATATTGCCCGGAAATGTTTCCAGCATGCTTTAATCCCTGAAAGAGTTGAGCTGTCAGGCTGAGGTGGCGACATTCACCACTTAGGTCAATGATCCATTGATCGTTAGGTGAAGAGATTACATTTAAAAGTGGTTCAATTAATACTTGCTGATCATTATTTAAAAGTAACTCCTTATAAATATCTTTAATGTCAGCATTGTCTGTCGTAAAAAGAGACCTGCCAGCAGAGCCAATAGTGCCCCTGATAATTAATTTTTCATAGCTCTTTAAGAGGTTTTTAACTGTTTGAGCAAGCTCTTTACGGTTCAGTGTAGAATATGGTTCCAAGTCGTGGGTGTCACCCTCAACCATTTCAATCCCTAAGTCGGTGCAGATATTTTTAAAAATTAATTTATCAAAATATTGAAGAGTTATTTTTTCTTCACTTCCATAGAATTTTATCCCTAGTATTTGTTCTGCAGTAATTTGATCCTGCTCACTTCCATAAAAAGGTAAATATACGGCAGTGCCAGATTGGGACTGAATTAAATCAAGGACAGGCTGGGGATTACTGGAAATAATTTCAGCAAGCGAGCTGGTTGTATCTTCTAAGTTATAACTATAAACATGCTCAGTGCTTAATCCATGAGATCTGAGCCACTGGTAGTAGCTTTGATTAAGGGGCGCACTTAAAACAACAATGTCACTGGATTCCGCTATTGGTAAGGCACGAGCGGCATGTGTATGTGGTTTGCTACCTTGAGCTTCAGGCTTAAAAAACTGCTCGCGATTAGGAGAGCTGATAATATCAGCGATGTGCAGAAAATAATGATTTGGGGGCAGGTTTAAAGCTTTTCTAAACCTTGGCAAATATTCTATAGTCACTAGATAACATTATGAACAATTCTCAATAAAATCAAGTGAATCAAAGTCATCATTTCTCTGTAATTTTGCACGGTGGAGCCGGCACGTTGAATCATCAGCGTGTAATAAAAAAAGTCCCTTATTTAATTGAAGCACGGGAAGCTGCTTGGAAAAAATTATTAGCAGGAAGTACAGCGGAAGAAGCCGTTGTGGCTGCAATTCGGGTAATGGAAAAATCAGAATACTTTAATGCGGGCTATGGTGGATATCCGAATGTAAACGGTATTGTTCTGCAAGACATTGGACTAATGAGGGGAAACTTAAATTTTGTTTCTTTGCTAAACATTAGAAAAATTATTCATCCATCCGCTGTGGCACTAGATCTTTTAAGTGAGGAAAGATCTTTAGTTTCTGTTTGGACTCAAGAGCTAATGGAAAAAGCAGATAATTGTAACGCGGAGATTAAAGAGCGTTATGGTTGGGTTGCTAACCATCAAGATTTACTCTCTCCGTATGTAACTGAGATGTTGAAAGAGAATCAGGCGGAGTTTGCTGGTGGTGGAACAACTCATGGAACTGTCGGTTGTGTGGTGCGTGATGGAGTTGGTAACATCGCTGCTGGAACCTGCACTGGTGGTGTGAATACGAAACGAAACGGAAGAATTGGAGATAGTCCGATTATTGGATCGGGAGTTTTCGCGGATAGTGATATCTGTGGACTGTCAACGACTGGTAATGGGGAATCATTTTTACAATCACAAATTTCAGGATTTGTGATTGCCGGTATTCGCGACAAATTAAGAGCTGACGTTGAAATCTTTCAGAAGCAACCCGAACAATTAATGACAATTTTAAAAAATGAGTTTTCGGAACTAGGACGTAAATGTCAGGGTAAGGGTGGGGCAATGATTTTAATTGCCAAAGGTGCAAAGCCGGTTTTCTTTTTTAATTCACAAATGGCCTCCATTGCCTTTAAGAGTGGAAACAGTGAGAAGATTGAGTCAGAGGATGCTTTTATCGCTACGAAGGAAGGGGATTATTTGCGATAATCCTAGTTGGTTTATTGTCTTGATCAACAGCAACCATTAAAACTTCAGCAGTGGTAACTTGATCGATCTGAGTTGGATTATTATGTCGCTGAGCCTCTACTGTCACCCGAACCATTACTGATGTATTCCCAATTTTAACTGTTTCCGTGAAGAAATTTACGGCATCACCGACAAACACCGGAGCAACAAAATTAGCTTCTTTAAAGAGTTTTGTTACAAATTTTTGATTAGCAATCAAGGTGGAGTGTTGAGCAGCAGCTAAGTCAATCATGCTTAAAATATGCCCACCAAAGATATGTCCCATATAATTAGTGTCTTTTGGCAGCATCACTGTACGAATTGCTAAAAATCGGCTATTTTTATTCATTATTTGAGGTCATTATCGTAGAAAAAGTACAAAAATCACCTTTATAACTCTTATTATCGAAAATAATCAGAGAGGAGGGTTTATTTTAAAGATTGTCAGCTATATTTTGTAGTTGTATCTTTCAAGTCCTCATTAAGATAAGTTATTTTTGTATTTTCCGATAGCAGTATTGAAAATAAAGAAAACGAGACTTATTTAAAGTAGTATTCCCCAAAATTGATTGAGGAATTACACATTTATTGCTAGATCAATCTAGATTTTTTCCTAATTCGCCTCGATGTTAAATTCAGTTTTTAAAAAAGTCTTTGGAACGTCTAATGATCGTTTCCTCAAAACCTTAGCCCCAAACGTTGCTAAGATTAATCAATTAGAGCCTGAGTTCGCTAAATTAAATGACCAAGATTTGCGACGGCACACTTTAGTTTTCAAAGAACGCTTGGACCGTGGGGAAACATTAGAGCAGATATTACCAGAAGTTTTTGCAGTTGTTCGTCAGGCGGCGCAAAGAACCCTTGGGATGAGACACTATGACGTTCAGTTAATTGGTGGAATGGTGTTGCATAGTGGAATGATTTCCGAAATGAAAACTGGGGAAGGTAAGACTCTAATGGCAACTTTGCCGGTTTATCTCAATGCCCTAACTGGTAAAGGAGTTCATGTTGTAACTGTTAATGATTACTTAGCAAAACGTGATGCTGAGTGGATGGGGCAGATATATAATTTCCTAGGCATGAGTGTCGGTGTGATCTATTCTGGAATGCCCGAAGAAGATAAACGTGCAGCATATCAAGCTGATATTACTTATGGACAAAATAACGAGTTTGGTTTTGATTACCTCAGAGATAATTTAAAATTTAATAAAGAAGACTTGATGCAACGTGGGCATAATTATGCGCTAGTTGACGAGGTCGATTCCATTTTAATTGACGAGGCTAGAACTCCGTTAATTATTTCTGGACCAGCCGAAGATTCCTCAGCACTTTATTCCAAGGTCAATAAAATTATTCCAAAACTTAAAATTGATTTGCATTACGAAGTCGATCTAAAAACAAAGAATCCGACTTTAAATGAAGTTGGAATTGCTCAAGCGGAAGAACTTTTAGGTGTAGAAAATTTATACGATCCCGCTGAGATTGAAACTCTTCACCATGTTAATCAAAGCTTAAGAGCGTATAACACCATGCACCGGGATATTGATTATGTTGTAAAGAATGGCCAGGTGATTATTGTTGATGAATTTACAGGTCGCTTAATGCCTGGACGACGATGGTCTGATGGATTACACCAAGCTATTGAAGCAAAAGAGGGTGTGAAAATTGCTCGGGAGAATCGCACCTTAGCATCGATTACCTTTCAAAATCTATTTCGAATGTATAATAAGCTTTCGGGAATGACTGGAACAGCGATGACTGAAGCTGCCGAGTTCAAAACAATTTATAAATTAGATGTCGCTGTTATTCCAACTAATTTAAAGCTTGCCAGACTTGATCTTTCCGATGTTGTTTACCGAACAAATCGAGAAAAATACATAGCAGTAATCGAAGAGATTGAAGAAGTTCATGCTAAGGGTCAACCTACTCTTGTGGGGACAACAAATATTGAACAAAGTGAATTGCTCTCTAGTATGCTAGTTCAAAAATCGATTCCGCATCATGTTTTAAATGCTAAACATCACCAGAAAGAAGCTGAGATTGTTGCTCAAGCAGGAAGATATGGAGCAGTTACTATTGCTACGAACATGGCGGGGCGTGGAACAGATATCGTTTTAGGGGGTAATCCAGAATACTTAGCTAGTTCTAAGGCCAAGAAGGGCACTCCTGAGTTTGAAGAAGCATTTATTGAAGCTAAGGAAACTTGCGCAAAAGAAAAATTGCAAGTGCTCGAAGCGGGAGGCTTGTATATTATTGGTACGGAGCGACATGAGTCTCGCCGCATTGACAATCAGTTAAGAGGACGTGCCGGTCGTCAGGGAGATCCTGGAAAATCTTTATTCTACATTTCACTTGAAGATAACTTAATGAAGCGTTTTGGTGGAGATCGCTATCAGGGGCTAATGGAGAAGATGGGTTGGAAAGAAGGTTTAGCAATTGACAGTCGAATTATTAGCAAAACTATTGAGAATGCCCAAGCCAGAGTTGAGCGACATCACTTTGAAAGCCGTAAGCAAGTAACGGAGTATGATGACGTTCTTAATAAGCAAAGAAAAGCAATCTATAACTTGCGAAATAAAGTTCTGCATGGAGTGGATCTTCGCAGTGAAATTTTGTTAATGATTGATGATCTAATCGAAGATTCTGTTTTAGGAATTTGCTCTGAAGAATTAAAGCCGCATCAGTGGAATTTAGCTGCCTTAGAGGAACGTTATAAGTTCCTATTTAATCAGGATGTTGTGATTCCGGAGAAAATTAAAACAGATCAACAGGCAGTTTTTGATTTTCTTCGAAATGAAGCTAAAGATTTCTATCAGGCAAAAGCTATCATTCAGCAGGAAGTAATGGATGATTTCATGGAGAAGAATCCAAATTTAAACATTAATCTTTCGCTAACCGAATCCGGCAAAGCTTTTGATTTTAAATTCCCTACCGTTGAACAAGAAACTGTTTTGGAGTTATTGGATCATAACTGGAATGCTCATTTGCAACAGATGGATTTTTTGCGGGAAGGTATCGGGCTTCGTGGCTATGCTCAGCAGAATCCACTCCATGAATATCAAAAAGAGGGTTATGGATTGTTCACTGTGATGCTTGATAAGTTTAAAGCCGAAGTAGTTCGTAAGCTGGCTTATTTTGAAGCGGAAGACTTACAAAAGTTAGTCCACCATATATTAGCAGAACATCAACGCCGGGAAGAAATCCAGCGTCAGATGGAATTAGCAGGAGTGGAGGACAAGGCTGATGAGGAAGGAAAGATTACATCTTTTCAGCCAAAAGATCCGGAAGATGCTCGAGCTAAGCTTTTAGAAAGAAAAAAATTACGAAAGAAAATGCGCTAGATGATTATTGAAACGGAAAGACTTACTCTTAGGCCGGTAGAATTATCTGATGCTGACAACATTAAGACCAACATTAATAATATTAACATTTCGCGCTATCTCACAGTGGTTCCATTTCCATACACCGACTCCGACGCGACATGGTGGGTAAATAACTGCGTTTCTGGACGTGACTCAAGTGAAAAAATTACATTTGCTCTTTTAGTTAAGCCAAGTATTGAAGTTGTTGGGCATGTCTCTTTTTATGCAATCAATCTCATTAACCAGACTGCCGAGATAGGTTATTGGCTTGGTGAGTCTTACTGGAGGAATGGCTATATATCTGAGGCTGTTAGGGCAATATTACCTTACGGTTTTCAAGAACTAGACTTACGTCGACTAACAATTCGTGTATTTGCTGAGAATCAAGCATCAGCAATGCTGGCAGAAAAGCTTGGTTTCAAATTTGAAGGCTTACTTCGCCAAGCAGTAAGATGTCGAGCAACGAGCAAGATTCATGATGAAAAAATCTATGGATTGCTACGAGAGGAATGGTTGGATTCCTCCAAAACGAACCTTTGAAAAATTGAATATTCTCCCAATGAAATTAGCTACTTAGTAATTCTTGAACTTTAAGGTTTGTAAAATGGATTGCCTACTTCCAAAAATCATGTAAAAATGGAATTATGTACGGCAGAAATATTAAAATAATACCTAATAAAAGTTACTTTTTGCTGGGACCTAGGGGGACGGGAAAATCCTCTTGGCTAAGGATGACATATCCTGAATCAGATTATATCAATCTCTTAGTCGATCAGACCTATACTGAATTATTAGCAAATCCTGACAGATTGGAAACTTATATCAATAATCCACAAAAGATTATTTTAATTGATGAAATTCAAAAAGTTCCCAACCTATTAAATACCGTTCATCGATTAATCGAAGAAAAAAAATACAATTTTCTTTTAACTGGTTCTAGTGCTCGAAAATTACGATCTAAAGGGGTTAATCTTTTAGCTGGCCGAGCATATAGTAAAAATTTTCATCCATTAACTATCCTAGAACTTAAAGCAGATTTCAACTTAAATTTTTCACTAGAGTTTGGATTTTTACCGGCAATATTCTCTGAACCAAGTCCTAAAGATTATTTGAAAAGTTATGTTGCAACTTATTTAAAAGAAGAGGTATTACAGGAAGGATTAGTTCGTAATTTGTCAGGCTTTGCTAGGTTTTTAGAAGCGGCTTCTTTCTCCCAAGGATCAGTTTTAAATATTACAAATGTTGCTGCCGAGTGTGCTGTCGAGCGAAAAGTTGTGACTAACTATTTTACTCTCTTAGAGGATTTATTAATTGCTTGTCGTTTGCCTGTCTTTACTAGGAAAGCACAACGAAAACTTATTAGCCACCCAAAATTTTATTTCTTTGACTCAGGTGTTTATCGTGCAATTCGACCACTTGGGCCACTAGATCACAATTCTGAAATAGAAGGGATTGCCCTAGAGACACTTGTATTTCAGCAACTAAAGGCAATTAATGATAATCAAGACTTAGGGTACCAGATATTTTTTTGGCAAACTCGTGAGAAGCAAGAGGTTGATTTTGTCCTTTACGGAGAGAGAGGATTTCATGCGATTGAGGTGAAGCGGGCAACTACATATCGCAGTGGTGATCTTGAGGGCTTAAAATTATTTAAACAAGATTACCCTCAAGCGAAGGCTTACTTATTGTATCTTGGTACTGAAATGCGCAACGAGTCCGGGGTAACAATTATGCCAGTGGCGAAATTTCTAAATGAAACCTTAGGAATTATTTAGAAATTAAGAGTAATTAAAGGACTCTAGTTAGTTTAGAATCAATAGGTTCACCCAGTAATTCTGGAAGCTCAGGTCTAGGTTGAGTGCCACCATGACTTGGAACAAGTGGTTGGCGAGAATTATTAATATTTTCTTGAAGTTTAATTAAAGCATCTAAAACTGTTTCCGGTCTTGGTGGACAACCAGGGATGTACATATCTACAGGAATAATTTTATCAATGCCGGCTACCGTAGTGTAGTTGTCGTAAAACCCACCAGAAGAGGCACAGGCACCAAATGCAACAACATATTTAGGTTCCGCCATTTGTTCATAAACTCGAAGTAATACTGGAGCAAGTTTATGGTTTACAGTTCCTACAACCATTAATAAATCTGATTGGCGAGGTGTAAATCTTGGTAACGCTGCTCCGAATCGATCTGTATCGTAATGCGCACAGCTAACAGCCATGTATTCCATGCCACAACAAGCTGTTACGAAAGGATACGTGAATAGAGAATACTTACGTGCCCAGCCGATGGTGGCATCAAGTTGTGAGTGAAAAAAACTAATTCCTTCTTGGGATTTCATAATTGTCTTAGACGCGATTAATTCGCTTTTATTATATTTATTTTTTCTATAGTAAATATGTAGTTGTATTTTAACCCCATTCTCCCCTTTTGGGTCACAATACATCGAGGTATTTAAATGGTTCGATGCCGTGTGACCCAAAAGGGGAGAACACGCCAGGAGGGACTTGAACCCCCAACCCTCGGATTTGGAATCCGATGCTCTACCAATTGAGCTACTAGCGTAGATTCTTCCCTTTTGAGACGCCTGTCTCAAAGACAATTTACTACAGTAATGCAGTGCGTCACAAAAGAGGAGAATACCACATTAGTACTTTTTAACACTTGGATCAACCTGATCGGACCAGGCAAGGATCCCACCTTTTAGGTTGTGGACATTAGTAAATCCTGCTACTTGCTCTAAATATTCCGTAGCTTTTCCACTTCTTCCACCACTCTTACAGTAGACAATAATCTTCTGATTCTTATCAGCTTCGGGTAGATTCATTGGTAAGGTACTAAGTGGTATTAGTATGCCACCAATATCCGCAACAGCTTTTTCTGATTCTTCGCGGACATCAATTAAGATAAAATCTTCATCCGCAGCCTGCATTGTCTTTAAATCTTTAGGTGTTATTTCTTTCATTTTTTAATTTTTATAAGGTGCCTTTCATTAATTGATATTCACCAGCATTTTGGATGATTTGACCAACCACAAAACTTGGATCGTGTTGAAAGACTACTAAATATTTTTCTCTAATTGCTTCCGTTAGAAACCTTTGCTTTTCTTGTAAAAGTACTTCAGCATTAATTTCATAGGACATGTGATAGGCTAAGTTTAAGTGATGTGAGGTCGGAATTAGATCACTGACAAAAGCGATTGTTAAACGATTTGTTCTAATTTTTAACCATTGTAATCCTCGCGTATGACCATTAGAGATCACACTTGTGATCCCCGGAATGATTTCCCTTTCTCCCTGGATGAGGTTCAACTTTTGCTTACTAAGGAAATTAAGATCCTCAGCATTGTAAGCATTACTTTCTTTTAGACTTGGTTTTTGTGCTTCTTCCCATTGTTGCTTTTGAAGATGGTAGCGAGCATTGGGGTAAATAGCTTTTGTTTGGTTATTATCCATTACAAACAATCCACCAGTGTGATCAAAGTGTAAATGAGTAAAGATTATATCTGTAATTGTTTCAGGATTTGAAATTTCCAATCGATCGGTAACTGCGTAGCGCTCTTTAATCTTATCAGTGAAGTTACTGCCCATTCCTAGATCAAGAATTATTCGACGATCGTTTGTTTCAATTAATAAAGTATTGGAGGCCATTAATATACGATTTTGTTGATCCGCTGGACAAAGTTTTGACCAGACAGGTTTGGGGACCGGACCAAACATGGTGCCACCATCTAGTTTAAAATTTCCAAAGTTGTGTAAGCTGACTTTCATGGAATTAAATTGTTTTTAATGGCAGGCGAAAAAAGTTAATAGTATTATTATAAATTATTTTATTAGACTCCGGAGTAGATAAATTTCTTAATTCGGCGAATCTTTTAGCAGTCTCAGCAATATATGAAGGCTTGCAAAGTTTCCCGCGATAAGGTTCAGGGGCTAAATACGGACCATCTGTTTCTAGCATTATTTGCTTAATTGGAATTTCTTTTACGGCAGTTCTTGTTTTATCAGCATTTTTAAAGGTAATTACTCCTGGGAAGGATACCATAAAATTAATATCGGCCAGTTTTTCAGCAAAGGCGGCATCTTCACTAAAGCAGTGAAAGACCCCACCAACTAGCTTAGCTTCCATTTCAATTAAAATCTGTAAACAAACATCGGCGGCATCTCGAGAATGAATCACTAGTGGTTTTTTATATTCATGCGCCAATTCAATTTGCTGACGAAAAACTTTAATTTGGTCTTTGGCATTATCTTTCTGATAATAGTAATCGAGTCCTGTTTCGCCAATAGCAACAACTTTTGGATGTTGGACTTGATCTTTAATTGTTTCCAGCTCAATTTTATTACTAACTTCTAGTGGATGAATTCCCACGACTGCAAAAACATTAGAATATTTCTCAGCAAGTTTCACTGATTCTTCCGCCGAGTCTAAACCTGTCCCGGCACCAATATTAATAAATGCTTTAACGCCAAGATCTTCGGCTTCCGACAAATACTCAGGAAGTTGTTCCCGATATTCTTGGCTTATCAGATGAATGTGGGAATCAATAATCATGACTATCTAACTCTGGCACCAACTGGAGCATCCTTTGATGGTGCAAGTAAAATAATATCATCAATGCCATCCGCCGCTAAAAGCATACCTTGAGACTCTTCGCCCATTAACTTTGCTGGCTGTAGATTCGCTATGATAATTATTTTACGACCTACTAAATCTTCCGGAGTGTAGTGCTTAGCAATTCCCGCTAGTACTTGTCTTTGGCCCAGCGCTTCGCCCAGAGTAACTTGAAGCTTCATCAGCTTATTAGATTTTGGGAGTGGTTCGGCTGATAAAATTTCAGCAACTCGCAATTCGATTTTTGCAAAGTCATCAATTGAAATTAAATTAGCTTTAACTGGTTCGGCTGTTATTTCGGGAGTGTTTTCTATTTCCATGGAGGGGAGTTTATCTTAGAAACTATTTCTTGTCATTAGTATCGGACTAAGCAGTTAAGCTTTTCAGGTCAGATAATTTTCAATATCTTCCTGCTCCAAATTGAAGTTGGTATCGGCGAATATTGCACTTAAGAGGCTAATGGCATGAATATTTCTTTGTGTAATGTAGTATTTAGAAAGGAGGAGATTATTAAGCAACAGAGCAAACATCTGCTGTTTTTCAGGACTCTTTTGAAGCAACATCTGTCGTCTAGTAATAATTTCTGCAAAAAAAAGAAAATCAATCAAGCCTTCTCTATCTTTTTTAAAAGGCATGATTGTTTCGACTAAAGAGTAGACTTTGCCAGTGAAAAAATCACTTAAGAAAGACTTAGTTTTGGCCCAGAGCTCAGGTTTTTCAATGATTTTATGAATACTTACTAAGCTACCAGAGGAATACTGTAAAATTGATTCCCAAGTAAGATTATCGGGGAGTTGATTATTTAAATCGCTACCGGCAATGATTTGTTCTAATTCTAAGTCTGTTAGATCAGGCAAGTAGTAAGTCTGACATCTGGAGCGAATTGTAATTGGAATAAAAGAAGGGTTCGCTGATATTAGAATGTAATAAGTATTCGGTCTTGGTTCCTCAAGTGACTTTAATAAAATATTACAGCTGGTAACAGAAAGTGACTCGGCATTTTCAAAAATCAGGATACGCGCTTGTCCGCCAAAAGCTTTTAGTGAGAGTAAGTTAATAATCTGTCTAATTGCTTCAGCGCTAACTTGTTCTTTATCCTGACAATCTAGTCGGTGAATATCAGGGTAGTTCCTAGCTAGGAATGGTAAGCAGTTAGTACAAGATCCACAGCCACCATAAACATTATTAATACAAACTAAAGACTGTGCAATTTCCTCCGCAACTAATTTTTTGCCGATTCCAGCACTACCAGCAAGCATTATAGCATGAGGTAATTTTGCTTCCGTATATAATTTATTTAAAATTTTTCGGATCGCCTGATGACCAATAATCATTTAATTGTCTTTAGTTGATGTAAGTATAAGTCCAAAATCTTTTTGGTATTTTTCCAGACTTGATCGGCACTTTGCGAAGCATCGATCAGTACAAACTTTTCTGGCAAGGACTTTGCTTGCTTTAAGAATCCCTGACGAATTTTCTGATGAAAGCTGAGCTCTTCTTCTTCAAAACTATCTCGCTCTTTGTCACTTTTGCGATTTCTTTGAAGTCCGATTAGTGGATCAAGATCCAGTAATAAAACTAGATCTGGTTGAAGATCTTCAATCGCTAGTTGATTGATTACATTAATACTCTTTAGATCAATTTTTCGACCATAACCCTGGAAGGCTGTCGTGGAATAATAGTAGCGATCAGAAATAACTAATTTTTTCTTCTTTAAAGCCGGTAGGATAATTTTGTTAACATGATAATTACGATCAGCGGCAAATAAAAATAATTCAGCTAAGGGAGGAAGTTTCTCGGTATTGTTTAAAACTAATTCTCGCAGGTCCTTTCCTAATGCTCCGCTTCCTGGTTCTCTCGTAAGCAGGAATTGTTTTTTTTTGGATTTCAGATACTTCGAAATTTTTTTTAGAAGTGAACTCTTTCCTGCACCATTAACACCTTCTATAACAATAAAACCATTTGGTTTCTTTAAAGATTTAATTTGGGAAGGTTTAACCAGCATATAATTCCAAGGCGTATTGAATCTGGTTCATGGTATAGGGCTTTGTAATGTAATAGTCCGCGCCATGTTGATAGCCGGCCATGATATCATCATCTTGGTCTTTAGCTGTGACCATTACTACTGGAACCTTAGCTAAATGTCTTAATTTTTTAAGTTGCTCTAAAAGTTGATAGCCATTCATTCCCGGCATCATCACATCCAGAAGAATAATTGACACATTAAGTTCAGCAGCTTTCGCTAAGCAAGATTGACCAGAGTCAAACCCAATAGGATTATAACCAAGAGTTTGTAACATCATAGTTAATAGATGGCGTGCATCAGCATCATCTTCGACAACGAGAACATTTTTGACAATTTTAGTAGACATAAAAAAAGTATAGCAAGAAAAATAACATGTTTACAGTATCTTTTTGCACAAGAAATCAATAAAATATCCGTTTAGAGTTTGAGTGGCAGTCGAAAGAAAAAAAGGGTAAAAACGCAGGTGTACAAGTCTTACCGCGAGTATTTTAACAATTTTTTCTTTCGAGACCCGCAAAAGGCTGAAAGTTTATCTAAAATCCTTTAGCTAGCCCTAATACTGTTTTAATATAAGGTTCGCTCTTATTATATTTCCAGATAACATCATGATCAGGTAATTTACCCCAGCCATGAGCCTGAAAATAATTAGCGACCGAGGCAATTGCATCAGCTTTGTTGTAAAGGGAACGCTTGCCGTCACCATCAAAATCAACTGCATATTTTAGATAGGAACTAGGTAAGAACTGTGCCCAACCAAAGGCTCCTGCTGAGGATCCTAGAAAATCAAAAGGGTCGATATTATTGACCTTACAAATATCAAAAGCCGCAATAATTTCTGGTAAAAAGGTATTTTCTAAGTACTGAGCACGGTTAACTACTTGTTCCCAAGTAACCCGGCGGTCATCCTTCTTTAATCGGACTAAATTTTGCTTTAAATTTATTGGATCACTAATGTTAGCTAAACGTGACAGGCGGTAAGCAATCACTTCCTTTCCAGTGTTTTTGCCATAATACGATTCTACGAGGAGTATTGCAGCGATTACTTCGGCGGGAACTTGATACTTGCTAGTTACTCGGTCAAAGATTCTTTTGTTCTCGTTAATAAATTGTCTTCCTAAGGCAAAGTTCTTTTTACTAAGAAACCCCTGATACATCCCCGCACCTTCCTTCGGTTTCAAACTAAAAGTTACTGGTTCAAATCTAGGAAGCTTCGGGTGAGTATAGAATTTAATAACTTCTCTTTCTGGTACGCCATCTTGAATTAACCGAGCGGCAACATAATTCCACCCTTTAAAGTTATAACCTTTAGGGAGGGTAGGAAGAGTTTTGAGTTTTTGTTCGTAACTTAGAGTTGTTACCTTAGCTTGTTGTATCTCTTGTTTGGAATATTGAGCACAAGCTTGTTGAGTAATTAGGATAAATGCAAACAGCAGGAGTTTTCCAAAATTGATCATTAGTCGATGTTTAAGATAAAGAATTAATTAGTTCGTGCAAAACAGCTTCGCTACCTAGAGACTTATTTTTTAATTTACTATCAGCGAGTACGAGTACTTTTAAGTCTTTAATTAATCTTTTTAAGTCTTTTTGGGAAGCTGTGGAATATTGTAAATCGAAAAGCCAGGGTTCTATTTTCAAGGAAGCTTTAATTTGTTGTTGAGAGTAACCCTGATTTCGAAGGGAGATAATTAAATAATAATTTAAGTAATTACCTTGAATAAGTGCAGTCAGCCCTAGTGCTTCTTTACCTTCAGACAGTGCTTGACTAACAAGCTTTTGAGCTAATAGCTTGTTGCCAGAGGAGATGGCATCTAACCAAGCAAACTTCTTTAAAGCTAGCTCACTTGGAAAAAGATCTTCTGCCATACTAAGTGTGATTTTCTGAGTATCTGCAAATAATTCTAGTTGCTCAATCTTAGCTAGGGCGATGTCAGTTAAAAGCTCACAGCTTTGAGCTAGATGATCAATCACTCTAGGCTCAGGCAAAAGATTTTTAGAATTAAACTCTCCTTTGATCCAATTTTTAAATTCCGGCAGTTTCAAATTGGGCAGTGTGATTACAGAGTTCTGCTCTTTAAATTGCTTCATTAAACGACTAGTACTGAGTAACCCGGTGCCCAGAAAAAAGTAATAATTTTCAGTTTGTCTTTGCTTAAATAAGCTTAGCAAAATATCTGTTTGTGGACCGCTAACTTTTTCTAGTTCTTCAATTAAGAAAATTTGTTTCTTAGAAAAAAAAGATTGGGCATTAGATTCAAAGATAAAAGTTTTTAAATCCTGGTCTTTGGCTTGAGATAATTTAATTCGCTTAATATCATATTTCCATTTACCCTCTGCTTGGAGTTTTAGTTCTTCCGCAAAGCTATTTAATGTGCGTTCTCGGAGTATGCGATCGCTAGCAATTATTGCGATTTGTCGAGGGGGTGTTGGTTGAGTTGCCAGCACTTTAATTTTTTCAATTATTTCTTTAGAGGACATGGGGGTAGCATAGCGCAAGAGTGGGGGAGGAAAAAGGGGTGAGGTAGTACCTAGTCGTTATTATTAGTAGGTTTTGAGCAAGTGGGGTTAGATTATGTTTGCTTAGGGTTCAGTGTTTTCTTTTGAATTTTAAAGAACTCGGTGCCAAGTAGCTTTTCCTTAAACTACTTAGCATCATCCTGCGGATGATTGCTTAATAATTCTGAGATCAGAATTATTAACCCTCGCGGTGCTCGGGTTTAGTAGTTTTAGGAAGAACTACTAAACATTATCCTTCGGATAATGCCCAGCTATTTTCTTCGAAAATAGCTATGCAACACCATTCTGGTAATTGCCCAGTAATTTTCTTCGAAAATAGCTATGCAACACCATTCTGGTAATTGCCCAGTAATTTTCTTTCAGAAAATTACTATGCACTTTATTTCGCTAGGCGAAAGTAGCCCAATAATTTTGAGAATTAGGTTAAGAAAAAGACTGTATCTATGACTCAAAATTATTATGCAACATCCTTTAGATGTATGGCCCAGCTATTTTCTACGAAAATAGCTATGCACTTTTTCACAATAAAATTGTGAAAAAGTGCCCAGAGGCGGGATCGAACCGTCGACACAAGGATTTTCAGTCCTTTGCTCTACCAACTGAGCTATCTGGGCAAACTTTGTAGACTGGGATAATTAGCAAATTTAATACCTATTTACAAGTCGTTAGAGAGGTAAAATTATCGATCTTTAAAATAACTTAACAATACAAGCTATTTAGAAACTAACCGCAGAACATAGATCTTAATGCCGGAACTGTACTTCCTGGGGAGCTATCTAGGTGAATTGTATTGTGATTATATAAGTTCGTATGATTCATATGGAAAAGATTATTTCCTCCACAAGCTAGAATATTAATTAGAATACTTTCTCTTAATCCTGCACTGCTAGCGGCATGAGATGCGCTGCGCATTTCGACCATCATATTAAAGAATAGATCGTTTCCTTGAAGTAGGGCTGGTGAGATTAGGGATCTGATGTCTAGAGAATGTCCTCCTGATGTTAAATATTCATTACCCTCCATTGGGCTATAGGCAACTGACGATGTCAGGGAATTCGTCGATTGTAGATCTCTTAAATCATTCAAGTGGACTTCTCCCGCCGTAATTAAATTTCTACCAGTTAACTCAGCCCGAGTATCATTTACCTTAGCTTTATATTCATCATAGTTGGCCACACTGACTGAGGCTAGGATACCAATAATTGCAGTAACTACTAAAAGCTCAACTAAGGTAAATCTATGTTGAGCTTTAGAGCTTTAGAGTTTTGGAGTTTCATTTTTGTATTTATTAAGTCGTTTAAGTTAAATTTGAAAGCTAATAATTGTTCGACATTATATTTAACAAACATTAATTTTTAAGCTCAAATAGTCCAGCTTTAGTCTAAATCCAAGAATATACTAGGCGACATTGAAACTTTCCTTAATAAGATCTGGTTGCCTCGTATCTCAAGCATAAAGTGCTTGATGTGACCCAAGGGGTTCGCATAAGTCTCTAGACCTTATAAAATAAACTTAGAATCTGAGCAAAATAAATATACTATAGTAAGTCCAGAAAGGAATTTCCAATAGGAATTACTTTCTGGGGCTTACTATCCCCCGCAAGCGTTATAAAATCATACGGTTATGACAAAAATCACAAAACTAATTTTTAAATATTCGGAAATTAGTTTTTGTCATAACTATAAAACTCATCCGCAGCGATACACTTTTTGGCAGTTTGCAAATTTACTTGGACAGCGATTGAATTTGAATATCCTAATCTAAGAAAAGTTGTGCAATTTAATCTAGTTCTTACGTCATAGATACTTAATTTAGTAAGTAATCTTTATTTGAAAAGATTCATCAGTAAAGTGGCTAGTATTATAATCAAAGCAATATTTTATGAAAATTTATCAGATCAAAGAAAGATTTATCCTAAATGAAGATCTGGAAACTATTTGGGACTTCTTTAGTAATCCGATGAATCTGAAGATTATTACACCTGAGTTTTTAAACTTTAAATTTATATCTGGCGCAGAAGATGGAAGAATATATCCTGGCAAGATAATAGAGTATCGAGTCTATCCTTTACTTGGAATCCCAATGCAATGGGTGACGGAAATTACCCAGGTTAAAGATCGGGAGTATTTTATAGATGAGCAGCGCTTTGGACCTTATAAGTTTTGGCACCATCAACATTCATTTAGAAAAACAGATCAAGGCTTGGTGGTAGAAGATTTAGTTCATTATGGAATGCCTTGTGGCATCTTTGGTCAAATAGCGAGAGAGTTGTTGGTAAAGAATCAGCTTAAGAACATTTTTGATTATCGATATCAAAAAATGAAGGAGCTTTTTAAGGTTTTAGATTACCAAAATATAACTTAATCTTATCTGAGAATATTTATGTAGGAGATCCCAGCAATTGCGGCTGTCTCTGATCTTAGAATATTTCTACCTAAGCTAATCGGCAGAAATCCAAAATCTTTAAAAAGTTTGTACTCCTCTGTGGTGAAATCACCTTCTGGTCCAACTGCAAAATTAATTGTTAAGTAGTCGCTTATATTGTTTGGTATGGGTAATTGCTTTACTTCCAACGAGGCGATTAGTGAGAGCGATCTTCCAATCGTTAAAGCCTGTAAGCTTGTGTGTAATTTCGTTTGACTCTCCGCTAAGTGTATCTTGGGTAGGGTGTTTCTTTTGCTCTGGCAAGAAGCAGCTTCGGCAATTTTTTCTAAACGTTCTGACTTATTGGGACTTAGCTTGGCGATGGAGTGTTTTGCTTGATAGATAATAAAATTATCAACTCCTAGTTCCGTGCCTTTCTCTATTATTAATTCATTCTTATCACTTTTGCAGTAAGCAAAAATTAGATTTAATTTAGTGTTAAATTTGGAGTTTGAAATTTCAGAGGTAAGGATCGCTGTGCTTTCCGCCGGAAGAAGCTCAGCTAAAAATACTTGGGCAGTGGATTTATTAACCACTTCAATTTGATCTGATTCCTTAAGGCGAAGAACCCTAGTAAGGTAATGTGTCTGATCTTTAGATAATAAAATGCCCTCACCGCTTTGCCAACTATTAAGTGAGTTAACAAAGATTCGGGAGGGCACGTGCGATTAAATCCCTAAGTTAAGAGATTTAAGATATTCATCAACATATGGAACTTTGTCGATTCCGTAGAATCTTTCTTGGTTGATAACAATAGTTGGAGTGTCAAATACACCCATTTTACGTCCACGGTGGTAAATAGCTTTCAGTCTTTGACGGATTTCACTAGCAGAAGACTTACTGATGTAATCACCTAGTTCAATGTCTAAGTCTTCACATAGTTCAGAAGTAAATTCGTCTGTATTTGGATCGCGACCTTCTCCCCACCAACACTGAAAAACTTTATAGTTATATTCCATTAGGACACCAAGATCGTTTGCAACGAGTGCTCCACGACAAACTCGACCTGGATCGAATTCTTCATTAGGCCAATTTTCTGGAAATTCCAGCGGTAAATTCATCTTAGTAGCAAATCTCTTAGTATCTTCAATAAGATAGGAGAACTTTTCAGGCAAGACAGTCATCCCTGAGGGAGCTTGTTGACCGCTAGCTTTAGCAGAAAATGGTTGCCACAAAAGGTCGATATCATACTTTTTTTCTAGATTATAGATCGACTCTAAGGCTAGGTAAGAGTAAGGACTCTGAAAGGAATAAAAAACTTCAACTTGTAAGCTCATGAAAATACACAATGTTTAAAATGACACGTCATATTGTATACTTTCATTTTTCGAAGATTACAATGCTTTTTGAGTATAATCTCCATTAAGGTCTTTTTCAAATAACAGAATTTACTCAGATAGCTAACTATCAGTGGCTAATAGACTTTTCGCCCTCTCTGTATTATTTACTCAGAAATGAGCAATTTCTCCCCTAAATCCTTAAATTTTCAAGAAAATAAAAAGCTATTCTGCCTAGAAGTGAATCCCCCTCGGGGAATTTCCTCAGATGAGGTGTTTGCTAGGCTTGATAAGTATCTTGGCCAAATTGATTATTTAAATGTTACCGATTCGGCTCTAGCTCGCATGCGGATGAACCCAATTGTCTTCGCTTCTAAACTTAAAGAGCGTTATGGAGTTGAGACGATGGTTAACCTCTCCTGTCGAGATCGTAATTTAATTGCCATGCAAGGAGAGTTGCTTGCCGCTGGTAGTTTGGGGGTTAATCATATTATCGCCCTAACTGGTGATGCGATCAGTGTTGGTGATAACAAAGATTGTAAGGGTGTGTTCGAAGTTAACTCTGTGGGATTACTAGATACCATTAAGACTCTTAATGCTGGCAAGGATTTAGCCGGGAATGATCTAGAAGGTGCGCCGGCTATCATCCCTGGTTGTGTTGTGAATCCAAATGTTCGCAACCCAGGACCAGAACTTAGAAAGTTAGAAAAGAAAAAATTAGCTGGAGCGCAGTATGCACTCAGTCAACCAGTCTTTGATGTTGATCAAGCTGTTGGTTTTTTCAAAGCAGCTAGCGAAGTTGGAGTGCCACTTTTTCTTGGACTCTTACCTTTTCGCAAGGGGCGCAATGCTTTGGCTTTTCAAAATGTTCCCGGAATTAAAATTTCACCGGAGCTAATTGCGATGGCGGAAGCAGATCCAGAAGCTGATCTTGGAGAGTTTTCTTTTAAATTATGTCGAGACATTGCTGTTGCTTGCAAAGATTATGTGGTTGGTTATCATTTGATCTGTGGACCAACTCCAGTTGCCGCAATGAAGTTACTAAAAAAATTACAAGAGTGTTTGTAGTTTAATCAAGGACAAATTTAGTAAGCCTAAAAAGTAATTTCTGTTTGGAATTACTTTTTGGGGCTTACTATCCCCCGGAGGGATAATAATATCATATAGTTATGACAAAAAACTACCTTTGAAATATTTGGAAATTACTTTTTGTCATAACTAAAGAATCATTCACTTAAAATCTTGAACTTTTGATTTTTCTGTCAACATTTTTTTTAGCTAAACACAAAATAATAAATCTTGCTTAGTGATCATATTCAATATAGAACTTTTAATAAGATTGAATCTTAGTAGGGTTAGACTTGCAGATTTTTTCTTCCAGATTTAACCAAAAACATTTCAAAACTTACCGAGTTTTTAGAAATGTTTTGTCGTAAAGAGGAAGTGGTCGTATGGCAGGAGTTAATACTCAGGGTGGAAGAGCCCTAAGGGACAGTAAAAGAAATCAGCCTAAACATACACAGTATCATATCCCCCGGATTACTTTCCCAAATCCACGTGAAATCCAAGGTCGATTTCCTGCTCGCGATATTGTAAAACCAAAAATTGAACCTATTACAACAAATGGCGAGCTGCCAATCATGGCCTACAAAGCCAGAATTCAGCGTGCGGTATTAAATAATAACGTGACTGTAATTCAAGCAGAAACTGGTTCTGGGAAAAGCACCGAAGTACCAATGTTTCTGGCCGATCTTGGTTATCGAGTCGTGGTGACACAACCTCGTCGAATGGCGGCTGTTAACTTAGCAACCTACGTCTCAGCTAAGAACAGCACAGAACTTGGAGAGGAAGTCGGCTTTCAGCATGGTTTCGGCAAATGCTGCAATGCGCTTAGTAAGGTAACATATTTAACAGATGGTTTACTTTTAGCACAAAAATTAGGTGGGCATAGAGGTTCGGATCAAGGTACCGTTTATGTGATTGATGAAGCTCACGAAAAAAACATGTACATGGAAACATTACTAGCCATGTTCCTTCAAGAGCTTCAGAATCCTAAAGGCCCTAAGCCTAAATTAGTGATTATGTCGGCAACACTGAATACCGATAAAGTGAGAAAAGTCTTTGGTCTTGCCACTCCAGTGATCAAGGTTCCTGGTCGAACTTTTCGAGTAGACGAAAGAGAGAAAGGTAAATCTATTTTAGCGGATGCTGTCGACGCTGTGAGGCGTGGTGAAAATACGCTCATTTTTCTTCCTGGAAAACATGAGATTAGTCAGATGGAAACTGCAATAAATGCCGCCTTAGCGAAAGAAGGGATGTCCGCTGCTGTTATGCCTCTGCATTCTAAGCTTTCCTCTGCGGAGCAGCAAAGAACAATGGCGAAATATGATGTACCAAAAATTGTTTTGGCTACAAACGTTGCCGAAGCAAGTATTACAATTCCAGATATCGACTTAGTCATTATGTCTGGATTAGTTAAGCGGATTGTAGTTGAGAATGGCGTGCCGTGTTTAAGATTGATGGCGATTTCTAAATTTAATTTTACTCAAGAAAAAGGACGCGCCGGAAGGACTCATCCGGGAAAATTTATTTATCATGGCGAAACACCGCATCGTTATTTAGACCCTGAACCACCAGCGGATATTCAAAATTCTAGGTTGGAAAGTTTATTTCTACGATTAATCAGTAGTCCAGTTCTGCCAAATCGCGAAGCTATTGAGCGCTTGCCATTTCCAAGTAGGATTACCAAAAAAAGAATGGATGAAACTTTCAGGGTTCTGCAAAATTTAAATTTATGTGGACCAAAAGGGCATATTACAACAGAAGGAAAGGCTGTTGCGAATCTGCCAGTGGATGTTCGAATTGGAAAGATGTTAATCACGGCACAACAAAAGTCTGTTGCCTATGAGGATTTCGAAATTCTTCGCTTGGCAATTGATGTTGCTGTCGTTCAAGAAAATGGTGGTGTTGTAAATAGTAGTAGTAAAGATTGGAAGATACTTTGTGATGACGAAAAGGATTCTGATGCTATCGCGCAAGCTTTGGTATTTCAGTCGGCAATTGGCATGTCTCCCGAGTCACAAGCCAAATGTGGTATTGACTCTGTTAGTATGAGACGTTGTACCGAACTTAAGGAAGTTTTACTTCGCAGATTTAAATTAGACTTAGAAAAATATCCAATTCGTCATATGGACGAGACAATTCATCAAGCAGTCCTAGAATCAATCTGGTCTGGTTGTGACGCACTTTTTAGTTCTAAAAAAACTGACAAAGGCACTGTTTATCTCGCCGCGGGAAGTCAGGATAATTTACAAAGGATTTTAGATCGAAGTTCCATTTTGCCTCGGGGCACTCGCTTAGTAAGTGGTATGCCCTTTGATGTTGTTTCTTATAAAGATCCTGAAAAACCAAAGCTCATCCCACTGATCCATTTTGGGGTTAGAGTAAGTGCCAAATGGTATCAAACTAATGGGCCTCAAATGGTGAGACAGAAGCTTGGTGGATTATTACGAGGAGAAGCAAATCATAAGCCGAGTAAGCCAAGTCCCAAAGATCGAACCTATCGGAACGAGCCCCGAGGCAAGAGCCATCATCAAGAATTTTAAGAATTCTTATTAATTGCATGTTCCAGAGCTTGTTGTTCCCACTTAAAAAATAGGCTATAAATTTGCCTTATGAGACGTCGTGAAGAAATGAATTTTTGGGAAAAGATCTACCTGATTGAGGTAGCTAAGGGTGTTGCCTTCACTTTCACCAAGCTTGCTAAGAATTTTTCCTTACATGTCTTACATACAGTTGGTCTCGCCAAAAATATTGCTGCTGATGTTGCGATTCAATATCCCAATGAGCGCCGTGATTACCCAGAGCGATATCGGGGTCGTCATCGTTTAACTCTTACATCGGAAGGTAGTGTTAAATGTACCTCCTGTTTTCTTTGTGCAACTGCTTGTCCGGCAAAGTGTATTTACATTGAAGCGGCAGAGCACGATGATCCTGAAATTGAAAAGTTCCCGAGACGATATGAGATTGATACTTTGCTTTGTATCTATTGTGGTTTTTGTGTGGAAGCCTGCCCAGTAGATGCCATTCGAATGGACACGGGACTTCACCCCGAAGTCCACCATCCGGATCCAAGACTTTATATTGAAGATAAAGAAACCTTAATGAGTCGCTCACGTGAGTTAGAAGATTATGGCAAAGAAGAGCTTTATCAAATCCACATGAAGAAAATGCAAAAGGTTGAGTCGAACTAAAACTTTTAATTACATTCCTTTCTTAGAACTTTAAAAATAAATCATTGTTTATCGTTAAATTGCTATGGTAATATTAAATTAAGAGTTGGGTTGTCGCCTTCGGGCTTCTCCAAACGCAAGGGGGATCTGTAAATACGCCTTCGGAGAAAGGTGCAGGTTCTGACGGCAGATATTATAGAGCAGGTAAGCGTTAAATTCCGCCCAACTCTTTTTTCTTTTATTTTTTAAGACATTCCAAATAAGTTGCCTTAGTTATAAAAATAAGGTGCCTTAAATCACACTTATCTAATAATTTTTCGCCTTCCTTTGTTACCTCTCGGTAGTTTGATAACCATTTCTGCTCAAGCGGTTTAGTAAAAGGTAAATTCACTGGTTTGATCTGCGTAGAGCTCGTCACTGCTACATAATTTTTCTGCTTAGGAGTATTGGAAATGTTTTTACTTAAGGCCAGATCTTTGGACTGTGTAAAAACTGCGACATGATCTAACGCTGTTTTAATTGCTTGCTGATTATCAGTAACTCCAATTAATTCAGTTGTATTATTTAAAGCATTAATCGTGAAGTTCGCAGTTCCAAATAGCATTAGTCGGCGATCGATAATAATAATTTTCATGTGAGGAAAAGGATACTCTTCCTTAACAACTTCCCCCGAGTAGAAATGGCTTTTCAATTCGCCCAATGCGGGAGATTTAAAGGCTAACATGGCGTGAACTTTAAGCCCTTCTTGCTGCTTGTTTAATAAGGCCTTGGCAATGGCTCTTTCTGTTAACTTGTAGGAAGTTACAATGATTTCTTGTTTTGCTTGATTAATAAAGTTTATCACAAATTGTTTGAGATCATCATCTTCGGAGTTTACAAAGTAACCAGATCTTTTGATAGTAGTTTCGGTATTGCTTGTCGGACAACTTCTATTTATTACCAGTGGAATATGGGATTTTGATCTTTCATCATAAAAATTTGCTAAGCAGTCATAATCTTCAGAATAATCACAAAATCTTCGATTATTATTATTTGAGATGGATAAAAACTCATCGCGAATAGTAGGATCCTCAAAGAAAAAATTTAGGTCGAGATATGCTGTTCGATCTACTGAGGCTAAATTCATTGAGGCCAACATTGACTTGTTAGTTTGTGGGCTAGCAATAAATTTGATGTGATAAAATTGGCTAAAATTATTACCACTGGTCATTGGTAAAAAATGAACTTTAGGTGACTTAGTAATAGCCTTAGCAATTTGGCCTTGTTGAGAATTGAACAATGAAATTCCGGCATCATAATTAATTACAGCCTTTTTATTGTAGCTTTGCGTGCTGGCAGAAATATCGTCTAGGGCTTGATTACCAATTGACATAGTAGAGGCATGAATTTCCTTTAAAATTGGATCTTGAAGGTATTCATTTAGAATATTGATAAATGGATGAAATGGGTGAATTTTAATTGTAACATCTTTAATGATTTTTGTTTGATAGCCAGGAATTTTGGGACGAGATTTTGCCAATAAGCCGTTTAGTGTAATTTTCCCATGACATTCACGGAGTATTTTTTTGGGCTTAAAAGTATCCAAGATGTTTCGCTTACAAAGCCCTTGTTCTAGGCAAGCTTTTTCTAAAAATCCTGATTCATCGACATAAATATCATGGCCGAACTTGGTATATTTTTTGGAGATAGGGATGATTAAATTGGGCGAAGGCGCTGCTTTTAAGTAGCGGATCAAACGTTGACAGACTAAACCTGCATTAATAACGGGAGTACTGTAAATATGGTCAAATGCGATCAAATAAGACTTGTTTTGGAAAACAACTTCCAATGTTTTCTCTTGAACACTAGAACAAGTAATTGCTTTTCGTAGAACGTAAAGAGGTATTTCGATTCTCTCAGCGTGGAGCGATAGTCCAATAATTAAGCTTAGTAAAATGAAAATAAAGTAGATTAAACTTTTGGATTTCATACTAATTTATGATTATAAAAATTGAGATCTGCTAAATGGTCAGCCTTTCTCGTTTTACAGCGACGGGTATGTTTATGAATCAGTCTCCGTGCTATTAAATAATCTTGAATGCTAGCTGCATATGGCAAATGGGGATCAATAATATTCTTAAAATAATAATATTGATTGAGGAAAAAAATCTTTTTATTAACTTGTCCAATTAGGTAACTATTCAAGTGCCTTAAGTCGAAACTAATTGTTTCCGTATTATTAATTCTGATTGTTAATTGGGATCCTTGAATTGCGGGAGCCAAGTTATTGTCAGGATAAAAATATTGGTTCAAAGCAAAATTATAAAGTTTATTACTGACTTTGCCCAAACAAGAAATTTTACCATTTTTGAAGACGATCCTAGGAGCTCCAAGCAACTCTGATATTATTTGATCTACTGGCCTCTTTAATTCCGCTAACTGATACAATTCTTCTTTGATGGATCTATTAAGATAGAACTTATTACGTATTTTTTGGAATGAGCTATTTCTAAATTCTAGAGAATAGTAAAAAGTATAAATATCCAGTAAAGTCTGCAGTAGCTCTTGGCTTAAATCTATTTGCTTTTTGGCAACAAAGCTTAGGTTGCGAAAATCAAGATCCGTCAGTGGTTGATGAGATGAAAGCAGGAAGAGCCCAGCAGAGTACCGGGTAATTAAGAAATCTTTTGTTTGGGGAAGTGAATACTTAATGCGTTCCCAGAAAGCATCCCGCTCATAATAAGATAATATGTAAAGATAAGCTGAGCCAGTTTTGATATATTTAGTTCGGAGCTCTAATTGGAGTGCAGTTGGTTGGCACAGGGGCAGAGCCTTCCGCTCTCTTTTGATATACTTTATTAAAAAGGGACTGAGATTAAAGTTCAAATTTAAATATAATAGTGTACCTACAAACACAAAGAGAAGGATTTCAGTCCAGTAGATCGCTTGTAGATTTGCGAGGTAATAATGAAATAGAAGGAACTGAATTGGTAAGCCTATTAGGAGGAAGCTAATGAAGATTAGCTTGGTGAAATAACGATCGATTGCTAGGGATTGGATTTGGGCATAGATCGAAAAAAAAAACGTTTGAGCAATTACTGCCAAGGGTAAGATTAATAGAAAATATTCTAAGCTAATTGGTATGAAAAGGTAAAACCTTTTGGAATTTAAGAGTAAATAGATAAAGCTAGCTGCTAGAATTACAGCAAAGTTCAAAGTATATTTTACAATTCTTTTGCCTAAGAACGTTGCTTTTTTTACCTGCCCTTTTTTAAAGCAGGAGTAGATGTCAAATTGAATTGAGCGTGAAATTTGTGTAGTAAAAAAAACTGCAAAATTTAAAATAAAAAAATAAATAATATTTGTAATCCAGGTACCGACTCCCCGTTCAAAGATGATTAATCCAAGACCCAAAAAATAACAGGGTAGGATGGCATTAAAGTAAAGGTATTGGCGCGCCTTTTGATTTTTAAAATACTGTCCGATAACTTGTAACAAACTGCTCGATTTCTTCTTTAATGTAAATTTGAACTTTAATGCTAAAATTGCGACACGCGATAAGTAAAAACTTTCTAATAATCTCGCCATAAATGTACCCAGAATGTAACTTAGGGGGCCAATCAAGCTGCTAAAAGCTAATAGTGAAATGATTGGAAGCATGCGGCAAATGAAAGTAATCAAGGCACTTCGCCTTAGTCGGGTATTAAGATAGACGGTATTCCAAAGCTGCGTGGTAATTTGCTCTAGCGGGATTAATAAGCACCAGGAAATTATAAAGTAAGTGTTTAACTGATCCGATAAATCTAAGAGTAGACAAAGAATGCTAATGACCAAGGCTAATAAAAAGGCAGAAAAGATGTTTATGATCAGAGCCTTACTTAGGGCGATATTTAGGCCAGAAATGTTTTTTGCCGTCGCTAGGGGCATTAGTTGCACACGATAGTATTGAGTAATACCTTTTAGGGCGCTTCGACTGATAAAAATAATGAAAATATAGAGAGTTAAGTCTGCAAAAATATTATAAGTAAATAGTTGTTGAATTAGAATCACTTCAACAATAACAATTAGTCGAGAAAGTAACTTAAAAAGTATTGGCCATTTAATTCGATACCTTAAGTAGCGTAAGTAGGATCTGAGATCATACTGCTCTAGTCCTTTACGGACAAGATTACGTCGTTGCTGATCTGCTTTGGAGATTTTTTGTAGATCGGAGAACTTCATTTCTTCTAGGATAAATATTCTTGTAATTTAGAATCGAGAATAGACCTGCCTCGCGTATTTGTCTGTAGGAAATTTTCCCAAACGCATTAGCGCGAGAACAGTTATGAGTCATGGCAATAATTGTTTGAGCAATCCAAATATCAAATTCCTTAAGTCGTGGTTTATCAGTCGTGAATAGGACAAGATCGGCGAAATGATTATAGTAATTTAAATCTCGCATCGTACCATTTAGGTCTTTAATCAGATTAGACATTTGCAGATCCTTACTTAGTCCAGCACGGTAATATGTGCGATAGGAGTTGAATAGTCTACTCTTAATATCCTTTTTTAGTTTTTTAAATTTATAAGACTTTAGGAAGATAAGTCCTTCGTCGCTAATTTGGTAACCTAGGTAATCAAATACTTTTTTGCTTTGATAGGGCGAATCTTTGGAGCTTGCTAAAGTTGGTCCGATTTTCAGGAATAGATCTTTGTCTGGGTGGAATTTAAGATCGCGTTCCAAAATTTTTTCTTGATAAGTATTAAGAAGCTGATTTAGCTTATCCTTATCCCGATCAGCAAAAATTATATCGTCTCCATAGCGAACATAAAAGTCTAAATTGTTTACAGCTAAATGATCAAGGTCGTGCAAATAAAAATTCGCAGCAAAGTTAGAGATGCAAGATCCAGTTGGTATTCCTAGAAGTAGTTGCTCCTGAAGATCTAGCTCCGGATCATAATATTCTGGTTGTAAGAAACTACTTAAAAGTTTCCAAAAAAAGGAATCTTGCTCGCCACATTTCTCCTTAATTTGTGAGGTTAAAATCCCGCTATTAATATTATCGAAGTATGATTTAATATCTCGTTTGGCAATGTAGATCTCTGAGCCTTGATTATTCTTGATATATTTACAGAGGCTTTTTACTGCTTTTTTATTAGAAAATCCTTGGCGATAGGAAAATAATTGATCGGAGAAAAATTCCGCACTGACATCAAAAAGTAGTTTAGTCAGGGCATAGTCCATAATTTTATCAACCCAGTTAATATTATAGATAATCCTTTGTTTATCTATAAAAATAGTCATTTTAATTCTTACTTGTGGGCGATAGGAATGATTTCTTAAGTTTTTTAAATAATACTTGATAAGTAAGTCTTGGTTATAAATACACCAAGCAAGCGATATTGATTTTTCAATCGGGGCAGATTGTAGAATCCAAGATTTTGATTTTTTTTTACTTTTTAAAATATCAAGGATTGCTAAAAAGTTTTCACGGGAGGAGAGTTTTTGCAGTAGGTTCATTACTAAGATTGCTGATTGGGTCCGTTTGTCTTTTTTAATATGTTCTAATCGATAGGTTGCACAAACCAACCAAATATAAATATACACCTAAACCAGAGTGCTAACAATTCATAACGTTTGTATCGAATTAATCCATTTTCTAATTGTAAAGATAATTCAAATGGATTGAATAATCAGGTCATTCTGATCCCTTTCATTAGGGGCCCTGTGGTTGTTGTGATTAGCTTGTAACGAATAAACCGATAATATTTGATACTTTACAGTAGATCTTATCTGTAATTCTAATTCGTTATCTGATAAACTTAGCTAGTTATGATATTTAATAAAAGAACGTTTAAAAGACAGGATCAATTAGGTCTGGGCGATGTTATTCAAGATTCGGTTCGATCAAGAAGCACTGCTAATTTAAAAAAATTCGCAGAACAATATAGGTTTAGGAAAAAGATGGAATCTTATGCCAAGATTTTTGGAGGGATAATTTTTCTTGTAATCTTATTATTGGCCGTTGTAGTTTATTTTAATCCAATTACGCAAGAAAATAGTGCTAATAATCCAATAAAAAGTATTGATCGTAATGTGTTTCTTCGTGTTAATCGAATTGAGAATTGGAAAGCGGGAGCTTATAATCAGCTTTTGCCAGTTGGCGGGAATAACTATCGAGTAGTATTACCCTTAATTCCCGGAGAGTATGAATTTAAAATCGCAGATCAAGATTGGACTAGCCCTTTTGTATTTGGATTCGAACAAGAGGGATCTAATCTTACTTTGAATCAAGATTTTACACTTTTCAATGGCGAAAACAGTCAGAATATTAAATTAAATATAGCAGTAGCAGGCGCATATCAGTTTACACTAACTGTAGATTTACCTAATAATTTCCATCTTAATTGCAAAAAATTAGATATTTAACTAGATTTATCAATCAGGCGTATTTAACGGGGAAACCCAATAAAGAAGAATATGAAAAAAATAAATAAAAATAAAAAAGGGGCATCATTAGTTGAGTATGGACTACTTGTTGCGTTAATCGCTATCGTAACCATCGTTGCCGTAACTGCTATGGGAAGAGCTAGCTCACAAAAATTAAAATTTACAGCAGATAAAATGAATTATAACTAGCTACTACCTAACCTTTAGAGTAAAAAACGGGGTTTGGATAAATGAATTATTACCATTTAGTGGGCTAAACGTATCTTCCGTATTAATCAGTCTATTATTAACGAGAATTTTTAGCTTATTTTTTTGAACTAGTTTTGTTAGTTTTGCCATTCTCTCTTCTGGATTATTTGTTTTAATCCACTTAACTTTCCAGTTCGGATCTTTAAAACACTTCTTACCCAAGAAAATAATATCTAAATCATAAAAGTCTCTCTTATGCTTTTGGATTGCTGGGTTTTCTTGCTGCTGGTTTTGTTGATCAATTAAGGGGATTAACTTTTCATTCAGATCACCTTGCAAGCTCTTCAGCTTTTCGTAATTCTTAAGACAAGAATTTGTATTCTCAGCGGAAAAGACTAATCCTGAAAATTGACTTAATAAGCTAGGATCTTTTTGAGTCAAATTGAAGTAATCGTATACTAGGTTAAAATTAATCGTTGAATCATAAGCAAACCAGTCTCTAAAAAACATTTTGAATGCTAATTCTTTTGAATCAAAAAATAGATATCGGGGCTTGATTGAGTTGGTTTTCTTTAGGGACAACTCTGGCAAAACAAATATAGCATAATTAGCAATCTTTTTATTTAGTACTAGAAAACGATTTTGAAGAGTTAGGGTTTTAATTTTTTTGAAGCTGTCCCGATCTGTTGTGATTAATACTTTTACTCCTAAAAGCCTTAGCTTCTCAATAAATAAATTCGGATTTTTTTTTGGGTTATTAAAATAGTTAAAAAGGTATAATTCTTTACTTCCCCAAACCATGTGATTTGTTTGAAGACCTAAAGTGGGATTAATTAATGACGAGTAATAAGCTGACTCAGCTAGTAGTCCAGTCTTGATTGGGATTTTATACTTATGCGGGAAAAGATATGAAACGGCATGAAGGGAACCGACTTGTAGGAGGAAATTATAGCTTTGCTCAATTGCAACACCTGCAGTTAGATTGTTCTCTTTAAGGTATTTAGCAACCTTATCTAGGTTTTGATATCCTTGATAATCGCTCAGGTGTAGCTTAAATTCTTGATGTCTAGAATCACTAATGAAAAGCATCTGATACGACGTTGTTAGTAGTAAAATCAGAGCAAGAAATATACCTCCGAGTATTTTTTTCAAATTGCTATGTGTGTAGTCAGAATGTTTAATCCCAGAGGCAATTATAAAAATAAACATGAAACTCAGCAGGCCAGTAAAGCGATAGTAGTGGATTGTCAGGCTAGTTAGGTTTGTTAAGTAAGCGCGAGGTAAGAATATGAAGAGGATAGTAATTGTAAAAAGAAACCCCAGTAGTTTTTTTTGACTTTTAACAATTAGAAGACTTCCTTTAATTCCAAAATAAAAAGCAATCAGCGCATAATATGGAAATTGACTGATGATTAATGGCAACTCGATTTTATAGTTAAAAAAACTGAAGGTATCGCTAAATTCGGCATTAAACATATTCACAAAATGTTCAATATTAAGATTTGGAAAGAGGACTAATAAGGGATCGGGAAAAGATCCGTGAAGCCCGATAGCTTCTGAGGATGAAAATTCTAGATTGGCAATAAATATCCAGTAATAAGGGGAAGCAACCAGCGAAGCGACTGCGATAACAGCAAACCATTTTTTCGCTACCCTTGAATTTCCCTGAAGGGCTAAGTAAATTGATATAAATATTAAAGTAAATATTGCTGAGATTATATGGTTAAGTAAAATCAAGCTCAATATTAATATTGAAGTATAAGAGGAGCTAATAATGTTTAATTCCAGTTTTCTGATTTGTGCAAATAGCAGCAAGAATAGAATTAGCCCTGTACAATTTGATAGAAAGCCTGCGTAAAATAATCCTGCTAATCCTATAAAGTGGGTCGAATAGATAATGTTTGTATGTAACATTAAGGTGAGCACCAACATCACATATTTCCGATATTCGACACCTAAAATATATTTTGTTATCCAGTAAAAAATTATTACTAATAATTGAGCTTGAAGGTAAATAAATAGGTTAAAACTATAAGTTAGATCAGAAGAGAAAGTTATAAGATGTAATATGTTAATTAATATATATGTTAGTGGTGGATACAGCACAAAGAGAGCTGTGCCTGAGAACCAGCTTGAATCATAGCCAAACCAGGTTCCTAATCCTAAGAATTCTTGCATCTTATATGTTAAGTAGAGATGCCCTGGAGTGTCCCAGCCACTTATTGGTTCACTAGAAATTATTTGTGAAATGCTCAGATGGACACAAGTAAGAGCTAGAATTAAAGATATAAGATTATAATTAATCTTAGTTGAGCCAATCAAAACTTTTAAATTAATCATTTCTTCAACAGCTATCTTCTATTGGTTATTTAATTCGAGTGAGGTTTGGACGTTTTTTATTTTCTGCTACTGGTTCCTCCTGCTTGGGATCAGATTCAATTTTCTTAAGATTAGAAGAGGGTGTAGAAATATCTTCTTGTTTATTAACAGCTAACTTAGGTTTTTTAATACTTTCCATTTCTGTGGCTAAACTCTCATAGGAATTTGCTGAAAGACTTTCTGGCCAAATGAAGTTTTTCTCAGCAATAGTTGTGCAACCCCAAATCGCTGCCAGTGGAATTCGGCAGGAAAAATGTTTACCATTAAACATAAGTTCTGCCGTAATTAATTCTGGGGTGATAACGGTAACTCCTTGAAAATTATAACTTAACTTTAGTGTAAGAGTTGGTGAAGCAAGAAAATTCTCTGGTATTAAAACACCAGGGTAAGTAGGGTTTAGATGTACCATTAAATACTGATCCTGGCTTAGGTGAGTCTCTAAAGTCTGGTATTTTTCATCCGTTCTGGAAAATGTCATAGGGCTAAACTAACCTACATGGCTAGTATTTTCAAATTATGAAGTAGCAGTGTTTTTTGAGAAATTAAGACTATTTGTAAGACCCCCTTTACGGAACAGGTCTTCTTGTTTAAATTAAGATCATCATAAAATTAAAGCTTGAGCTCACCCTCGCTATAACTATCTGATATTATTATAAGATGCTCACCGCTTTTCATTTTTTATAAAAAATGAAAGTAAGGTGAACGAGCAAAATCCTGGCGAATTGTCCTCTGAAGCTTTGGCGAAAGAGGGAGACAGATTTTGCTGAAGAAAATACTACCAAACCCTACGCAAATCAGCGGTGAGTATTGGTTTTATCTTCTACGGAGCAACTTGGCTTCAGACTTCGCAAATGCTACGTCTGGTAAAAAAGCCAAGATTACGCTCGCCCTCCGCAAGTTATCTGCGGAGGGTTTATTCAATTCCAAGCAGTATATGACTATTATTAGCACACCTTTTCGACAGGAAGCACAGGATCGTTACCTGACCTACGCACTTAGTGTTGTCTCCGGGCGAGCACTTCCCGATGTTCGTGATGGGCTTAAACCTGTTCAAAGAAGAATTCTTTATGCCATGTTGCACGACTTAAATCTGAAACCAACTTCTAGTTATAAAAAGTCAGCAACAATTGTTGGGCAAGTTCTTGGTAACTATCATCCACACGGAGACGTTGCCTGTTACGAAGCGATGGTTCGCATGGCGCAAGATTTTAGCATGCGTTACTGCCTAGTTGATGGGCAAGGTAATTTTGGATCGATGGATGGAGATTCAGCAGCAGCATATCGTTACACTGAAGCTAAATTGCTTCCAATTGCCTTAGAAGTATTGGGAGAGATCGATCAAGAAACAGTTGATTTTCGTGATACCTTCGATGCCTCTAAGAAAGAGCCAGTGGTCATGCCAAGTCGATTACCAAACTTATTGGTAAATGGCGCTACTGGAATTGCTGTTGGTATGGCAACAAGTATTCCACCACATAATTTAAGAGATGTTGTTAAGGCCTTATTATTACAATTAGAAGATTCGGAAGTGCCTAATTCTAAGTTAGTCGCAGCATTAAAAGGTCCCGACTTTCCAACAGGCTGTCAGATTCTCAACACTAAAAAAGAGCTAGAAGAGATTTACGAAACAGGACGTGGTCCAATTAAGATGCGTGCCGATTGGAAAGAGGAAAAAGAAAACCGAGGCAAGAAACAGATTGTGATTACAAGTGTTCCTTACATGGTTAACAAATCTCAGTTGGTTGAAAAAATTGCTGATTTAATTATAAATCGCAAAGTCCCACAGTTAGTGGATATTCGTGATGAGTCAACTACCGATGTCCGTGTAGTACTTGAGTTGCAAGCTGACTCAGACGTCCAAAACGTTATGGCCTATCTGTTTAAGAATACTCCACTAGAGCAGAACTTTAATGTGAACTTAACAGCACTGGCACCTGATAAAAATAAAGTGACTGTGCCAATGCCAATGTCGCTCAAGTTAATGTTGCAACATTTCCTTGATTTTAGAAAAGGCATTGTTCGTCGTCGATTGGAATTTGAAAAGAAAAATTTACTAGCACGGCTACACATCCTGGAAGGTTTTGTCTTGATTTTTGCTGACCTAGATAAAGCTATTCAGATTGTTCGCCGCAGTGATGGAAGGTCAGATGCTGCAGAAAAATTACGGGCGCATTTTAAGTTAACAGAAATTCAATCTTTCTCAATTGTTGACTTAAGGATTTATCAACTTTCTAGGACTAACATCGAAGAGATTCGTGCTGAGCAAAAAGAGAAATTAAAAAGATTAGCAGAGATTCAAAAAATCCTTGATAGTGCTAAGAAAATTGCCGAAACAGTTAAAGCTGACTTAGAACATGTTGCTAAAGAATTTGGTGATAACCGTAAATCTCAAATCCTGAAAGATCACGTCCAGTTTGAAATTCAAGCTGATGACTTTGTTGTCAAAGAAGAAGTCTTTGCCTTAGTTAGTACGGATGGTTGGATTAAACGAATTCGTCAAGGAAATGACCCTGTAGTTAGTCGCTTACGAGAAGGTGATTCTTTATTGGTCGCTCATCCACTAAATACACTTGACCGAGTTGTATTCTTTACTAGCTTAGGAAATGTTTACAGCATGGCTGTGACAGATTTCCCTTCTTCTAGCGGGTATGGAGATCCAATTCAGAAACACCTGAAGTTTAAAGATGGGGAAAAGATTGTTTCCAGCTACGGATTATTATCTGATTTAGATTTAGGACATATTAATGATTACCAGTTCTATCTGGCCGAAGGACAAGAATTTATTCTAATTAGTTCTAATGGCTTAGGATTCCAAACAAAAATTGAAGGTTTAGCCGATGTGAAACGTAATGGTAAACGAATCATGAAATTAAAAGGGGAAGATCAACTCAGAACAATCATTGAGCCAGATAAGTTGATCAGCTTAATTTCCAGAGAAGGATACGCCATAACTATTAATAAGAATGAAGTCCAAGAACGAAATGCTCCGGCTGTAGGAATCAGCTTAATGGGTTTTAAGAAAGGAGACTCATTAGCTTTAGCAGTATCTTGGAGTAAGGATCGCGAGATCACCTTGGTAATGAAAGATCTAAAAAATAAAAAGATCAGTTTGAAAGAAATTAAGAAAACTGGTCGTGGGTTGAAGGGAAATAAATTACCTGTGAAATCAGAAGTTGTAGGAATTGAAGATTAAGCTTCAAATTAGTAAGAGTATTAAAAATAGATATGACAAAAAGTAAAAATTATAGCGCTTCCAGTATTGATGTTTTAGAAGGCTTAGATCCAGTGAGGCACCGACCTGGTATGTATGTTGGTGGAACTGACTCTGTTGGTTTACATCACTTAGTAAAAGAAATTCTTGACAACTCAATTGATGAAGCGATGAATGGACATGCAACTGAAATCATCGTGGAGCTAGATCGAGATGCTCAAGGTATCAGCATTGCTGATAATGGACGTGGTATCCCCGTTGATATCCACCCAAAAATGAAAAAGCCAGCACTGGAAATTATTTTAACAACACTTCATGCCGGGGGTAAATTTTCCGACGATAGCTATGCCTCTGCTGGTGGATTACATGGAGTTGGCTCCTCGGTGGTTAATGCTCTTTCCTCTAAATTGATTGCTGAAGTTGCTCGCGATGGTTTTGTTTGGACTCAAGAGTATAGTCGAGGTAAGCCTTTGACGAAGTTGCAAAAAGGAACTGCCACTAAAAGAACGGGAACAAAAATTTACTTTCAAGCTGATTCTGAAATTTTTAAATTAACTAAATTTGCTAGTTCTGAAATTGAGCATCTAGTGGAAGTTAAAGCCTTTTTAAATAAAGGGCTTAAAATTATTTATAAAGATAATCTCGCAGCTACAGTTAAAACCTATTGTTTTCAAGATGGCGTAAAAGCATATTTAGATATGCTTTTAGAGCGTTATAAGATGACTTCCATTAGTAAGGAAAGTTTTTATTTTGATAGTAATCAAAGTATCAAAGTGGAGTTAGCTTTTGCTTGGACGGAATCAACTCAGAGTAAGATTCTTTCTTTTGTGAATGGAATTCCTACGCCTCAGGGTGGAAGTCATGAAGATGGCTTTAAGAATGGTTTGTCAAAGGCTATTCGTAATTACATTAATGTTCATGATGTAAAACTAAAAGGAATTAAATTAACCGGAGATGATTTTCGCGAAGGATTAATTGCTATTGTTTCCATTAATGTTCCTGGTTCTGTTGCTCAATTACAGTTTCAAGGACAGACTAAAGATAAGTTAAATAATGTGGAAGTCACAGCCCCGGTGGAAAATGTTGCTCGGAGTTTAGAAAACATTCTTAACTCACAGCCGGCTGTAGCTAATCAAATTATTGAAAGAATTACATTGTCTGCGCGTGCCCGACAAGCTGCGCGTCAGGCATCACAAAGTGTCTCCAGAAAAATTGGTGCAGCTAGACGATTAAATTTACCGGGAAAATTAGCCGATTGCTCTAGTACTCAGGCAAATAAGTCTGAATTATTTATCGTGGAAGGAGATTCGGCGGGTGGTTCTGCTAAGCAAGGACGAGATCGTAAAACTCAAGCTATTTTTCCATTACGCGGCAAAGTGATGAATACGGTAGCTTCGGCTAGTAATAAAGTGACAGCTAATATTGAGCTAATGGATCTTGTCGCGGTGCTAGGTTGTGGAATGGGTGAGAGTCTTGATTTGAAAAAATTAAGATATTCCAAAGTTATTATTTTAACCGATGCTGATTCGGATGGAATGCACATTGCTACATTACTGATGGCTTTCTTTTATAAATACATGAAGAAGCTTGTTGAGAATGGCCATGTTTATTTAGGATTACCACCTCTTTACCGAGTAAAGTTAGGCGTGGGTAATAAAGAAGAAACTCATTGGACTTATAATGACCAAGATAAAGAGAAGTTGGTAAAGAAGTTTGCTAGTCGTAAAATTACAGTTACTCGCTTTAAAGGTCTAGGGGAGATGAATCCAAGTACACTTTGGTCTACGACTTTGGATCCAAAGACAAGAAGCTTGTTGCAGATTGATATTGTTGATGAATTTGAAGTTAATGCTTCCTTAGAAAGTTTACTGGGTAAGGAAACAGGAGATCGATTTCAATTAATTCAGGAGAATGCACATCGGTTAGAGGTAGATCTTTAAGTCTTAATTAGGTTTAGGATCTTGAGCTAGCGCTGCGAGTTCTGCAAATAATTTAGAAATAGAACGATAGCTAGTAAATACGAATCTAACCGGTAGGCTACCCGTTGCTTTTCTAATTTGTTTTTCAAGTTCAACAAGATCTATTTTGGAATCGTGAGGCTCAGCAAATTGAATTCGAATGAATGTTTCTCCATCTTCCCTACGTCTTTCAATCGAGAAAGGCTCTGGAAATGCTTTTTTTAATTCGGAAATTTTTTGATCAAACTCACGATGAGCTTTTGCTCCAAAGCAAGTATCGGCGAAGTCTAGTAAACCAGTAGTAATTCTCATCATAATCAGAGCCCAGTAGAGTGGAGGCAATATTAGATTAGCAATTTGTAGATATTAAGCAATATGAATTTGAGCCAATCCTTGGCACCATAAGATAGCTTAACTAGTAAAATAATGGCACTCTTGTTATAAGATTATAAGGACTTTCATTCCTAGACATAGACCAGCAGCAAGATATAATTTATGAGTGAATCAAAAACCAAAGATCTAATTAATAGTATAAAAAATCTCACTCGCCGTCGATCTCCAACACAAGAGTTTGCTAATCTTTTAGACATGATGAATGTCTCCGAAGAGCAACGTTTAAAAAACATGCAAGAGGATCTAAGTTTAAACTATGCTCTTTGGTCAGAGCATTTTCAAATGTTAAAAGATGAATTCAATTCGCTTTGGGAGTTTTTTCTTTCGATTGAAAAGCAAGGAAAGGGTTGGTTCTGTGTTTCTCCATTTCTTGTATCATGGAGAGCTGTTGGCCATAGTACGCGCGATGGTTATATGTTTGGGGCGACAATTGCCAAAAACAAAGATCGCAATGCGCCGCTACCGGAAAAAAGTTTAGCGGTTACTTTTGCCGTAGAAGAATGGGGCGGTGGAGTAGGTGACGAACGTGAGCTTGGACGTTTAGGAAAAGTTGATGATAATTTAATTGGCTTAACTGCTTGCTCTGGAAAAACAATTGCTGAGCAGTATCAAGCATCAAAAAGACTGCTAACTAGAGTTGGGCAGTTTCAAATTCTACTTCGATTGAACCACAAAGATGTGGGACAAGAGACCGCTCATCTGGGCCTAGACATATTACAGAAACAAAGTTTGGTAGAGCTTTCTGAGAAATTATTTATCCTACTGAATAAAGATTTATTAACTCCGACTGGCCTTAATAAGGAATTAGATGGCCTTAGTCAAAAGCTCCTACCAACTAAAGAACTCAAAAAGTAAGCTTGTAGAGTTTCTAAACGCTATAAGTATCTGTATATCCTAGATATTTGCTGGCTCTTGTTTAATTCCTAAGCTGAAGCAATTTGTTAACAAATGGTGATAGTAATTCTAAGTATACTCTTGCCCCACTAACTCTATGCCAAATCCGATCCAACAAGAAAGAAACCCTACTCTAAATCCACGCGATATTATCCAGCAGGATGGGCTTAATAACTTAGTGCGCGAATTAACAAATGCCAAGGATCATTTTACTGTGGTTGATCGTAAGACGACTGAGGAAACTTTACAGAATCTTAACAGAAATTTTGATAATTTACGTGAAGCTGTCACTTATCTTACCAATAATCGCGGAGAGAGTTTACGAAAAATGGACCCCGAAAACTTAAAATTAATTTTAGAAGTTATTGCAGATAGTCCCGCTGAGGCTCAGCGTTTAAAGGATCTATTAAGTAGAAATGACTTTGAAGAGATTGCTAAGAGTATTCAAAGAGCGACTTCTAATCCAGAAAAATTAATTGAAATTTCTGAGATAATGTTAATGGATGCCAGTATTGCTGGTGAACTAAAAAAATTAATTTATAATAATTTACTTGAAATAAATAAATTATTAACGGCATTTTCTGATTTATCAGAAAGATATACTTTAGTCATTCCACTCGAAGCATTTGGTTCAAACACAAAACAACTAAGAGAAGAGTACTCAAAAGAGATTGGTAGTTTTCTTCAAAGAAGAGAATTACAAGAATCTACGGCTAAAGCGGCAGGAATCCTGATTGATGGTATTGTCGATTTGATGACGATGGATAAAGCTGAAAGAATTGAAAAGTTAGAGCAAATAAGACAGCAAATCACTTACAACAGAGAGTCTCAGTCTAAGCTAAGACAAAATCTTTTTTTATTAAGCAGTGATCAGAAATCAGAATATCGCGATGTCATGCGTCAGATTGTTAACCTAGCTGGAGATGAAAATTATTTATTAGAACAAGAGCGTGTTTATCGACGTGATCCAGCAGTTATTTTTTAGTATAGTGAGCCCAAAAAGTAATTTCCATTGGGAATTACTTTTTGCGTATCTCGGATTATATAGTAAACCCAAAAATAGATTTCCGATAAATAGATTAACTAAGACTTTTGCTGACCCTTATTTTTTTTACCCTGAAGTAATTTAAGGATCTAAGTTTATAGATAAACCGATGGTTTAACTCTGTTTTTTAAAGTTGGGTTTACTATTTATCTTTTGGCTCCCGCTGGTCGCTTCTATAGTCATGATCTGTTTTATAATTTCCTAGCGGAAATTATTTATTGGGATGACTATAGTATATTTGTTTTCCCAAGTTAAAATGCTTATGCAATAAGCATTTTAACCTAAGCACCCCCCTAGGGTCGCTACAAGTGCTACGCATTTAATATACCAAGCGACTAGATTGAAAACGATACTATATACTCACCGCTTTTCATTTTTGAGAAAAAATGAAAAGCAAAGTGAGCGAGTAAAATCCTGTTGCAAAAAGGGTTTTGCCGGAGAAAATAATACTAAACCGAATGCACAAAGAGCGGTGAGTATCAGTTTTGTCTTCTACGGCGTAACTTGGTTTCAGACTTCGCAAATGCTACGTCCGATAAACAAGCTAAGACTACGCTCGCCCTCCGCAAATTTCATCTGTGGAGAGTTTAAAAACGATAAGCCAAACTGGCTCGTACTCTATTCTCCGGCACAATATCGGCTTCGCGATCTTTATTGGAGACCCGAAAATCAAATCCAATTTGTGCAGAATATTTACCTTTAAAGCTTAAGATTAACTCAGGTCCTAAGTAGATATTAGAAATATCTGAACCATCAAGTTCGCTACCAGCTAATCGATCTTTACCTTTATGTTCGCCAGAAAGGCCTAGACCACTAGCCACAGTGTAGTCATGTTCTAATAAAAGATAGTAGGCTGGAAGTACGGCCCAAATTAAATCATTATCAAATTCGTAATTAAAATCACCTTCAGTGCGGATCGTATATTGAATATTGCTTAGTAATAAAAAGTTTTGATATCGAAGTAAATTGTTTGCTCCCATGATATAATCATAAGATCCTGATCCATAAGTTAAGGCGCGTCCACCAGAGGTAGAGCCAACTGGGTGGTGCTTTAAAAACTGAGCTTTTACTTGCGCATCTGGGTCAGCACTAATTTCTTCTAATACACCTGTGTCTCCAGTCGGTAATTTTATTCCAGCAGAAACACCAGTTAGCACTGTCCAGTCTAACTTTTTAATATGAACTGGGGAGTAAGAAGCTATTAGACTAATATCACCAAGGCCGGCATCCCAATTGTTGGAAGTTTGATAGTCTTTGATTTCTTCAACATAGCGAGAGATTAAGGGAATACTTAGTTGTAGTCCTAAAACTTCACTAAAATCATAGGACAGAGCAAACTGGGTATTACTAAATCCTTTAACCAACTCCTTATTGCGAAAGGAATTTTCTGGGTAACTTTTCCCTTTTTTAAAATTAGTATACTGCTCTCCTAGTGAAACTCGCCAACTGTTGGGCTCATGTCCATCAAGCCTAGCGGCATTAAATATTGCGCAAGGGTCGCAAGCCCAAGCGCTAGTTGCGAATAACAAGGAAGTAAAAAAGATACCCAGAACAAATTTTTTCATTGTAGAACTATTCGTGAGCGTGGTCATGATTAGAATGATCTTCCTGTCCATCAACTAACATTTCAGCAATAGTCACAACATTGGCACTATGCACAAATTTGATTAATACATTTTCTTCAGCATCTGGAATTTTTACGATTGTTGTCGTATCAATGCCATGACCCGTAAATTTAAAAGAAACTTCATTGCCGTTTAGATCCTCCGAAGTCGCAAAACCCCATTCTCCTTCAGTATTAGTGGTCGAACATTCACCTAAGGCACAGATTTCAACTTCTCCAATGTGCTCACCTTCGGAATGTTTGAATAACTTATGGTCAGAGCTTGCCCCTTGATTTAGATCCCCTTCGATTATGACACTTTTATCATTGGAGCTACTTCCTCCGCAGGCGGAAAGAAAAAGTAAGCTAAGAAGTGCTGCCGACATAACAGGGAATAATTTATTTTTCATTATTTAAATACTTAAAAAGTTTGTATTAGTTAAACCAATGGATAATCCCTCTAGAGGACATTGGTTGTATGTATTCTGAGTCGTAGATATGCCTAAGGGGAACTTTAAAGTCAACGCGACAGATTGTCGCAGCTTAATTCAACTACTAACAATAAGTTATTTTAGGGAGCCAGGACTTTTTTTCATTTTTCTTTGCAATGAGCGCCTGTGTAATCCCAATAACTTAGATGCTTTCGTAATATTACCTTCGCACTGCTCAATGATTTTTTGAATATAGTCCCATTCTATTTGGTGGAGTGGGGGAATTCCTGTTGTAGAATTAACTTTTATCTCTCCTAGAAAAGCAGCTAAGATTGTATCAGCATCAACTGGTTTTGTTAAATAATTTACCACACCTTTTTTCATTGCCTCAACCGTCGTGCCGATTGTGCCATATCCAGTAAGCATCACAATTTTAGTTTTGGGGCAGAGAACTAGGATTTCAGTAATTAAATCTAACCCTGATTCATTACCAAGCTTCAGATCGAGAACAATTAAGTCTGGATTTAATTCTTTAATTTTCTTTAATGCTTCCGTACTATTTTCTGCCTGCTCAGCGATTAACCCTCTTTTAGCAAAAGCTTTGGTTAATCGATCACGAAAAATTCCATCATCATCAATAGTTAAGATTGTATTTCGTAGGTTCTTGGCGGTCATGCTTTACAGGGAATTACTGGAAATCGAAATTTAGCACAAGTGCCTTGGGATATTGTAGAAGTGAAAGTTAGCTCTCCACCAATTTGGTTGGCAACAAGTTTTGATAAATAAACTCCTAAACCCAAACCATCTTTGCTATCTTTTTGAGAGAAAAATGGTTCCCCAATCATTTCTAATGTTTCCGGATCCATCCCCAAGCCAAAGTCTATGATTTCGATTTGATTATAATTATTAATTATTTGATGGCGAATGGTAACATTCTTAATACTCCCACTTGAAGCATCTAGAGAATTTTTAACTAGAGCTCTAATAGCAATTGTTAGGGATTTCACAGGGATTAAATTTAAAATATGATCTGCTGAACCTTCAATTTCAAATCGATGGTTTTTGTTATAAAGTGGAGCAATAATCTGACTTATTAAATCTCTTGCCGAAATACTTTGATGAGTTTCTCCCGTAAGATCGCCAGTTTTCTCTGATAAATTTGACAGGTAATCTTTGCAACGACCCACTTCTTGCTGAATTAAATGCAGATCTTCTAAAATTTCTGGCGAGGGATTTAGATTTTTGAGCTCTAGTTCTAACTCCTTACAGACTACGGCAATAGTACTTAATGGAGTTCCTAGTTCGTGAGCGGTTCCTGCTGTTATAGTTACTAATGATGCTAAACGTTGGCTATTTACAGCTAACTGTTCCAGTTTTTGAAGTCGCAATTCTTTTAACCGAAGTTCGGTAATAATCTTATTTAGAAAATAAGCAACAAGAACTGCTACGGTAATAAAAGCAAATAGCATTCCATATAAATGTAAGGAAAAAGAGTTTGAAGATCCATGATGATGTTGATGATCGCTTCCAGTCTCTGGAGAGAAGAAAAATAAAAAGACATAAGCGGCACAGGTTGTGAGTGCCATAACCCAAGTCCAACGCTCATCGAGTAAGACTGCAGTTAGAACTAGGTGCAGTAGAAATACAATCGTAAAAGGATTAGCAGGTCCGCCAGACAAATAAAGAATTGCCGATAAAATAATAGTATCTAAAAAAATTAAACAAATAGTAATTGCTTGGGCCGAAAATTTTTTAACTAGAAATTGGGTTGTGATGATATTGGAAAGGGGAAGTGCGGATAAGATTAGGGCAATCTTTTGCCAGTTAACTTCAACCTTAAAAAATAAAACCGTTGAAGCAAGGATAATAATCTGCGCTATGAAGGCAAACCACCTGAGGCGAATGAACCAAATTGATAAGTTATTCTTCATGCGAACTGAGTATTAAGTTAAGAGCTTGTATCTTATGATATTGTGCTTAAATTACAAGAATTCATAACTACCTTAAAATACTCACTAATTTCTATTGCTAAGTTCTCAGGGAGATCGTGCATTAGAACATTTTTATAGAATTTAACTAAAACATAGAAATATACTTGAAAGACATAAAGCTTTGATATAGAAATATCCTAGAACCTGAGAACAAGACTCAGGTGACACTCACCCTCCGCAAATTTCATCTGCGGAGGGTTTATAATTTTAGACGAGGTTTTAACATGACATACTTAACTACAATCTTTAGCCTAGACACTTTAGCGCTGCTTGGCACTTTAGTTTACTTAGTAATCCTTTTTGTGCAGGACTTAAAAAGCCAGCACTTTTCCGATTACAGTGATCCATTATGTGTAAAGAGATCCTTGGCTTTTCAGAAGGTTGCAAAGAGAACCTTTTAGTACTTTTAAAAAAGCTTCAAACTCTTACTCTTAACTGAACTTTTTGGCTTAAATTGCGATAACATTTACTAGATGGGGTAAATTAAGTTATCTTATTAGGCTAAAAAGAAATTTTTAAATAACGAGCAAGATTTTGTCCACCTCTCTTAATCCCGAACAACAAAAAGCAGTAGATCATCACCTCGGGCCAATCCTAATTCTAGCAGGTGCTGGAACTGGCAAAACTAGAGTCCTAACTAATCGAGTTGCGAATTTAGTAAATCGACATGGTGTTAGCCCAGATCGAATCTTGGCCGTAACTTTCACTAATAAGGCTACCAATGAAATGCGCGAGAGGTTGGAGAATTTATTGGGTCCCCAGTCGAAGCAACTTTGGATTTCAACTTTTCATTCCATGTCTCTGCGAATTCTTCGTCGGCACGCTCCATTATTGGGCTATAAAACTGGATTTGTGATCTATGACACCAATGATGGCCAAAGCCTGATGAAGCAAATTCTAAAAAAGTTGGGCTTAAATAATAATAAAGTCACACCGAGTTATTACTTAAATGTCATTGATAGCTTAAAGAATAAATTTATTGGTCCTGAAGAGTTCCAGCCTGATTACGCAGATAAGAAAAATAATGTAGCAGATGTTTACGATGCCTACCAGAAAGCATTAATGCAAAATAATGCCATGGATTTTTCGGATTTAATTTTTAACTGCTTGAAACTTTTAAATAATCATCCCGATGTCCGCCGACTCTATCAGAATCAATTACAGTTTATCTTAGTGGATGAGTTTCAAGATACTAATAAAATTCAATACGATATCATTCAACACCTAGCTCAACCTAAAAATAATTTATTGGTAGTAGGAGATGACGACCAGTCAATTTATGCTTTTCGTGGTGCAGATATAACTAATATTTTATCTTTTGAAAAAGATTATCCAAATACTGTGACTATAAAATTAGAGCAAAACTATCGCTCTACTAAGAATATTCTTGATGCGGCACATGGTATTATCTCTAAAAACATGCACCGCAAGGCGAAGAAGCTTTGGACCGACTCTAACGACGGTGCACTAATCGAATTTAAAAGTTTTTATAATGAAAGTGAAGAAGCTAATTTTGTAGTTAGGCAAATTGAAGATTTGATGACTGAGGGACGTAGCTTTAAAGACTATGCTGTGTTTTACCGTACCAACGCGCAGTCACGAGCATTAGAGGAAGCATTTCTTCGAGCGAAGATTCCATTTAAGATCTTTGGTGGCTTTAAGTTCTATGAACGCAAAGAAGTAAAAGACATCTTAGCTTACTTACGTTTAATCCATAATCCTTCAGACACGCAAGCATTAATCCGAATTATCAATGTTCCACGACGTGGGATTGGAGCACAAACTTTACAGAACATTATTGATCAAGCAGAGATCCAAGGACTTTCGGCTTGGGAGTATTTATTGAAAGCTGATATCACTAATCGCAAGTTACTTGATTTTGTGATTATGCTTAAGAGTTGGCAAGATCGCAAAGATCAAATAACAGTCGCAGAAAATGTTCGTGATATCCTTGAGAAAACTAAGTACCTCGAATTAAATTTAACTGATGATGATAAAGATCAGGATCGCAAAGAAAATATTGCCGAATTAGTTGCCGTGGCGGAAGGATTTTCTGCTAAAGAAGATTCATTGGCTGAATTTTTGGATCACGTCGCTTTAATGACAGCAGTTGATCAAAGTAATGGTAACGTGGAGGATAATGAAGCAAATTTTGTATCACTCATGACTTTGCACATGGCTAAGGGACTAGAATTTCCTGTAGTATTTTTTACTGGACTAGAAGAAGGGCTAGTCCCTCACAGTCGTTCCATTGATGAAAATTCTATTGATGAAGAAAGAAGGCTTTGTTACGTGGGAATCACCCGAGCCAGGGAACAACTCTTTTTAACCTACGCCCAGCAGCGCAGTATGGCCTCAGCCATGTCCAGTTTCGGTTACGGCGGCTATTATCGGGCACCGAGTAGATTTGTGGAAGATATTCCAGTAGAAGTAATATCGGGGAATGAAATCGGTGAAACAAAATATGATTTTGAGATTGACCCAATAGATGAGGATTATATTACTTCCTTTAACATGAGGAATAAAAAGCCTAAGAATGATCTTAAAGAGAAAGTCTTTAAACGTTCAGGCTTAAATGGAATTGTGCAAATTGCAGACAAATTAAAAGAGTAATGTTAGAACAAAAATTATTTACTGATTTAAAAGGGTTTCAAGACTTAGCGAGTAGGCTAATTGTGGAAGAACTGTACCGCTTAGATGTTACACAATATGCGGTTGCTCCAGGCGCGCGGATGTTACCCCTACTTAATGCCATCCACCAACACCCCAAAACCAATATCAAACTTTTTAATGATGAAAGACAATTAGCTTTTTGGGCAAAGGCTTTTGCCAAGACAACTAAGCATCCTGTTGTTTTATTAGTTACTTCAGGAACAGCACTAGGGAATTTATTACCGGGAGTGATGGAAGCTTTTTATGATCAGGCTCCTTTAATTATTATTACTTGTGACCGGCCTTGGGAATTACAAAACTCTCGTGCTAATCAAACTGTAAATCAAGTAAATTTTTACCAGGAATTTTCTAAGTTAAATTTAAATCTACCAGCTTTGTCAGATGAGTTTTCTGCTGATGCGCTGTTAGCTAATTTGGATCAACTAGTTCAGACAGCCAAGACTTTACCAGCTGGGCCTGTTCATTTAAATCTTGTTTACCGTAAACCTTATACTTTAGACTCCTTTGATTTTAATCAAGTATCGTCTGAACAAAGAAATATTCTGACTACTTGGGCAGCAAGAAAAAGGCCATTTCGAACATTTATTAATTATCAGCCAGTTCCTGATTTAGGTTCGCTCGATCTGCTAGCCAATGATTTAAGCCTATCTAAAAAAACATTAATTATTGCTGGACCGCAAACGCCGGCAAATGCGCAAACATTGAATCAATTAGCTCAAAAAATCAAAGCGCCAATCCTTGCTGATATTGATTCTAACTTACGCGGCAGATCACAAGCTTTATCACTTTATAACTTATATTTAAAAGATATTTCTGATGATTTTAATCCGGATTTAATTCTATATTTTGGAGATAGAATAGTCTCTGAAAACTTGAGGAAGTTTTTATCAAAGCAAGAATGTCCCAAGTATTTATTTTCAGAATCAAATCAAAGACAAGATGCTGTTGAAAATGAATTGATTAACTTTGATTATCACTTTTTTGTAAGCCTTGCTGATTATACTAAGGCTTTAGAATACAAGTTATTAGTAAAAGAGGATGCTAAATATTCAGATAATTGGCACAAAAAAGAAGCAGAGCAATCAGAGAAATCTAAGTTAGATTTTGCAAGTGAGTATCAAGAAGCTTCTGCAATTTATCATCTCATTAAAAGTATTCCTGCTAATTCCTTGGTTTACCATTCTTCTAGTCTAATCTTTCGTGAATTAGAATTTTTTGCTGAATTTAAAGATAAAAACATTACGGTTCGATCTAATCGCGGGTGTGTGGGAATTGATGGTGTTCTTTCCTCCGCTCTGGGAGCCAGAGATGCTAGTGATCAAGTAACCTATTTGTTTATTGGGGACCAAGCTTTAAATCATGATTTAACAGCTCTTTCTCTCTTACCTAAGGATAAGTTTCATTTAGTCTTAGTTAATAATTCAGGGGGAGCAGTATTTAATTTACTGAAGGAACCTGTCGTTAATTCCTTGCTAACTAACACTCATAATTTTGATTATCTAAAGATAGCCGAATCTTTTAAATTAGATTTCGCACGAGTTCAGAGTTTAAGTGAGCTAGAAGCAAGATTATCTAAAATTAAGCAAACAAACTCCAGCACGTTTACAGAAATTGTGACCAATGGATTACAAGCTAGTGAATTTTTCCAGCAATGCTAATTAAGCATCTCGCCAATCAGCACTCAACGGGAATAATCTTTATTCCCGGTTTCTTAAGTAAGACCGAAGATTTTGCTGATATCATCAAAAATCTTAATGTACCTTATGCTGTTTACTCAGTTGACCTATTCTCTGAGGTTCCAACTAGTGAAGCGATAGAATATCAAGACTTTTTAAATTCCTTGAACGATCAACTTCTAACAATTCCCTCTAAGCAAAAAATTCTAGTAGGTTATTCACTAGGAGCAAGACTTGCATTAGGTTTGTATTTAAAATCTCCTAAGACTTATTCCGGTTTGTTTTTAGAAAGCTTGAATCCTGGGATAGCTGATTCTAAAGAAAGAGAAGAAAGATTAATCTTAGATCGACACCTCGCTGATCAGATTCGAGATTCTGGATTTGAAGAATTCCTTAAGAGTTGGTATCAAAATCCAATTTTTGCCCTAAGTGAAGAAATGCAAAAAAATATAGTTTCTGAAAAACTTGAACATGATCCAATTCAAATAGCCAAAATTCTAGAAGATCTTTCTCCTGGAAAGATGCCAAGTTACTGGGAAGATTTAAGTAAGATTACTTGCCCAGTAGCCCTGGTTAATGGTGAAAAAGATTCCAAGTTCGTAGGGATTGCGAGAGAGGTAAAGAAAATAATTCCTGATTCAAAGCTAATAATTGCGTCTGATGCGGGACATAATATTCATCATCTGAATACTGATTTTTATATTAAAGAATTAAATAAGTTTTTTTTGCGGTGTTACTAATCGTTATTTGTTAGGGCACCTTGATACCAAGCGCTTTGTTGTAACAATTCTGTCATTTGATAATTAATATCGGAGATGTTTTTATCATGTAGATTAGCAGTGCTACTTAATACCAAGAAATGACCAACAACGCTGACCTTAACTCCAATTAAGGAGTCAGCAGTTTCCAGAGCATGAATTAAAAAATTTTGAGTATCTTTTAAAGGAACAGTTGTTAGGTTAACACCCATGTAAAGAATAGTTCCAAAGACTTGTTTAATGTTTTCTAGGAGTAGCTCTAATTGAACTTCATCATTAAGAGGAACAACCCAACGACAAGTCTCAGCGCTACGAATGTTTAAACATTCTTCGGCATCAAAGCCCAGGTCTTGAATAAAATCTTCAATAAGTCGAACAGGATCTTTATCCCCGGTAATCGACTTTAGTACTAAGTTTGTAGGCTTTGTTTTTGCTGACATATGTTTACTCTTTATGATACGGAACGCCTAAACTGATACATTGCAAGCGATAAATTTGTTCAATGATGATCAACCTACAAAATTCTGCGGTGAATGTCATTAACGAAATGTTTAATTTTAAATTAAACAAAGGATAAGCATCTTTGGCAATTCCGTATGGCCCACCAATAAAAAAATGTAACTCATTTAGGCCAGTTAGCTTCTTCTCATCAACTATACTTGCTAGTTGATTGGTAGTCATTGATTTGCCATCTTCCGCTAAAAGCACTTTAAAGGCTGATGGTGAGGATTTGGCGAGTAGTTCCGCTGGATGTCGGCTCTTAATCTCATCAGCAGACTGATTCTTTGTGTAAGGGACCTCGACAATCTCTAGCCGATACTCGTTTTTAAGACGTTTTAGATATGATTGTTCTAATTGAAACAGTTCTTCCTGTTTTAACTTAAAACCACAGATTAATTTTATTTTCATTGTAATATTAGGTGGTTAAAAGAAATATAAAATATCTAAAAAAGTACTCAAGCTAGCTAATTATTGCACCGATAGTAAATTACAGGTTTTTTTCACTTTTTCAAATGGTTATAGCTTGGGGCTTTGGGCCCCAAGTGTTATTCTTGTGTTCAGATAGGGTTACAGGTCAGCAAAATCTAAGCATAACATTTATTGAAGGCAATATTTTTATTTGCGTCAGTAAATTTATAGCTAACTATTTGAAGAAACTTAGTCAACTTGTGCCTTATAAAAAGAAAATGAAAAACACCGCAAAAAAATCTCCACAAAGTATCACTTCGTCTAATGCTAGATCTTTAATTCCTAAACTTGTTGAAGAAATTGAAGTTAGCTTTACTCCTGAATTAACTCCTGAAAGAAAAGCTAAGATTGCTGCCATTAAAGCTGCGGTTAAAGCGAAAACTTATTCGCCTGATATTTTAAAGGTGGCGGAGAGCTTGGAGAGGGAACTCTATAAGGATAGATAGTTCATTTAGAGGAGATCTTCATTCTTTTACTAAGAACTCGTAGTGCCTTCGGTGCGATTTGATAGAGTTCTTTTGGTATTCCAATCTTTAATCTTTCTAACTCAGCGCAAAGATAGGAAAGATCTAGCTTTGATTTTTTTTGAAAGACAGAAGTTAGATCGTCTAGATCTTTGATTCTCTTGGGAGCTAGTTGATAAGCAAATAACTTAGAAATAATAAAATCTTCAATTGTTAAACAGGGGATTTTTCCAAACCCAAAATCAATTAAATTATCTTGCGCGCGACTTATTGCCTTTGGGAACCACGGCATATCAGGGAGAATGAAATCTAGTCCAATATCTCCCTTATCTTTAGGTCGGCCAACAATAATCAGGGTTGGTAGAGATTTCTTATTCATTCGCGGAGCGGGGGAAAGATTAGCAATCGTTGCAGAAGAAACAGAATAATTTATTTTGTTTAAAATTTCTTCAGCAATTTTTTGAGAGTCGCTTCCAGAATAGATCAGTATGTCTGCATCCATCGTTAATCTAACTTCGCTGCGATAGACAGACGAAGTTATTCCGCCAGCAACGGCAAATTTACATTTACGCTCATGTAGTTCTTTAACAGCATATTCAAAAATATCATCTAGATTCATAATCTCTCTTACCTCTAGTTACTAATTCATACATTTTGACAATATTGGGTAGAGCATTAGTAGCTCTTTCAGAATATTCTTGAGATGCCAGATTTAGTTCCATCATATTTTGCTTCTCGATAAATTCGTTAAGCAAAATAATGTAGGGATCTTCTTTATTAATAGTATAGGAAGTCCGTTGCCCTTTCCGTTTTTTTCGAACAATTTTTTCTTTCAAAAATTTTTCTAAGATCAGTTGTACAGTTCTAATCTGAAGATTAGTTCGATAAGCGATTTCACGAAGTGGAACTGGGAAGTCGCTTAGGTAGAGACATCGGATAATTGCGAGGTTAGTTGTGTTAAGATGAGAAGGAAGAGATCTTTTCATTGAGTTAAGTGTATAGTTTATTATACACTTATTCAATCATAAATCATTTTAATTAGTAATATTAGATTGTTAGGTGTGGAGTTAAAGCCTGAAGTAGACTCGGTTGTTTACTTCATATTCTTAACTTTCAGGACAGTTTAAGGAGTGCTTGTTACTCTTCTTGGTATCTAAGAAGCTTTAATCTTCTTTCCTTCATCCAATCTAATCATTAATTATCTTTTCTAAAGTCTAAGACTTGGTGATCCGATAGTTATCTACCTGCCGTATTATTTAACGATTAATAAGTGCGATTTTTTAGCACTTCAAATTTGAGAAAAATTTATGAAAATTAGGCTTTCATTATTATCCGCTTGTGTATTCTTTTGTTTATCATCTTCAGTTTTTGCACAGACAGTTACCGTTACTAAAGATGGACAAACGTTTGTTTGCAGTCAAATTAAAGGCTCATGGAAACCTGGTAAAATCCAGAAAAAGAAATTTATAACTTTCAAGAAACTACAATCAGATCTAAAGAAATTATATGTAGCTACTGCCTTAAAAAAATATAATAAGCAATCACTAAAAATGAAGAACCTGCATATAGCTGGGTTAGTTGCGTGTAGTCATACCTGTGGAAACACAATATTAGACGTATCCATGGGTGAGCAGTGTGATGATGGGAATTTAGTTAGCACAGACTTATGTACTAATTCTTGTAATTTTCCAGAATGTGGTGATGGAATTGTCCAGTCTGATGAACAATGCGATGATGGGAATAGTAACGATGATGATACTTGTCCGAATACTTGTCTATACAAAGTCTTGGAAATAGTCGCTGGTGGTGCGCATACCTGTGCCCTTGTGGAGACTGGTAATGTTAAATGTTGGGGCTATGGAGGTTCTGGTCAACTTGGATATGCTAATGTAATCAATATTGGAGATAACGAAACTCCAACTAGTGTTGGAGATGTGAATGTAGGTGGTACTATAACTCAAGTATCAGCGGGAGAAGAACATACATGCGCACTCTTAGATACTGGAGCAGTAAGATGTTGGGGCGATGGAGGAAATGGCCGACTTGGTTACGGTAATACAAATAGTATTGGTGACAATGAAACACCTGCTAGTATTGGTAACGTTGATGTTGGCGGTACGGTAACTCAAATATCGGCTGGTAGAAAGCATACTTGCGCCCTTTTAGATACTGGAGCTGTAAAATGTTGGGGCGATGGAGGAAATGGCCGACTTGGTTACGGTAATACAAATAGTATTGGTGACAATGAAACACCTGCTAGTATTGGTAACGTTGATGTTGGCGGTACTGTAACTCAAATATCTGTGGGCAGTGGTCACACTTGCGCACTACTTGATAATGGTGCCGTTAGGTGTTGGGGGTTTGGAGGTTCTGGTCAACTTGGTTATGGAAATGTTGAAACTATTGGAGATAATGAGGCTCCAGCTAATGTTGGTGATATAAATGTTGGTGGTACAGTAACTCAAATATCTGCTGGCAATAATCATACTTGTGCGCTTTTAGCTACTGGAGCAGTAAAATGTTGGGGATATGCCGAAGAGGGCCAACTTGGTTACGGTAATATATATAGTGTTGGTGACAATGAAACACCTGCAAGTATTGATAACGTTGATGTTGGCGGTACGGTAACCCAAATATCTGCGGGTAAAACTCACACTTGCGCACTACTTGATACTGGTGCCGTGAAGTGTTGGGGTTTTGGAGGTTCTGGTCAACTTGGTTATGGAAATTTTACAACGATTGGAGACAATGAGGTTCCAGCTAGCGTTGGTGATATTAATGTTGGTGGCACTGTTACTCAAATAACTACTTCAAATGCTAGAATTTCTTATATTGTTAGTCATACTTGTGCACTTCTAGATACTGGTGCTGTAAGATGTTGGGGATATGGGGATGAGGGTAATCTTGGATATGGTAATATCAACGATATAGGTGATGACGAAACGCCGGCTAGTGCAGGCGATGTGCCAGTATTGTAAGTAACTAGAAATTATTAGTTGGAAGTCTAATAGTTTTTAGAATCTATTAGACTTCTTATGATACTTGAGTCCCATATTAATTTTGTAGCTTGAAAATTTATTTTATAAGGCACCATTTTCGAACTGCAATTTTTAGGAACTAAATAGTCTGATTTAGTCAGGACACAGCTTTTAACCGTGAATAAAGTCACTTAGAGTTTCGAGATTTACCTTGAATCTCAAATCTTAGTTGTCTCATCCAAACTAATCATTAATTATTATTTCTAAAGTTTAAGTCTTTAAGAGTCGATAGTTATCTGCCGCCGTATTATTTAATGATTAAACAAGAAGATCCGAGTCCTAACAAGTTAGTTAATCCTTTTTTTAATGATCCATATGAAAAACTCATTTCAATTTATCTTCTCATCTTTGCTAGTCTGCCTATTTTTATTCTCCGGGGCGGCTTTTGCCCAGACGGTAAACGTTGAAAAGGATGGTATAAATTATGTTTGTAAAAACGTTAATGGTTCTTGGAAGCCAGGGAAGATTCAAAAAAAGAAATTTATTACCTATAAGAAGCTAAGTTCTAATTTTAAGAAGTTGTTCGCCTCAACCGGAATTAATAAATATAATAATCAATCAAAAAAAATGCAGAAGCTTCATGTCTCAGGACTGGTTGCTTGTAATCATACCTGTGGGAATGGTGTAGTTGATGTTGATATTGCTGAACAGTGTGATGATGGGAATACGATCAATGAGGACTCCTGTACTAATATATGCACAACGCCTATTTGTGGAGATGGAGTCAAGCAGTCTGGAGAACAGTGTGATGATGGAAATAATATTAATGACGATGCTTGTTCTAACTTATGTAATATACCTTTAGATGTTCAAAAAATATCGGCAGGATTTAGTCATACTTGTGTTCTACTAGATACTGGAGCAGTTAGATGTTGGGGTGAGGGGTTTATTGGTAAACTTGGATATGCAACTGTTCCTGTACATTATAATATTGGAGATGATGAAACACCAGCAAGCGTTGGGGATGTAATTGTTGGCGGGAATGTCGTTGATATCGCTACTGGAGGGGGTCATACCTGTGCCCTACTTGACACAGGTAAAGTTAGGTGTTGGGGGAGTGGTAACTATGGTGTACTTGGATATGGTAGTACTGCTTCTGTTGGATACTTTGAAACACCTGCCAATGCTGGAGATGTTAATGTTGGCGGGACTGTTACTCAAATCTCTGCTGGCTCAAATCATACCTGTGCACTTTTAAATACTGGACAAGTTAAATGTTGGGGTTATGGACGAAATGGCCAACTGGGCAACGGAAATACTACTAATGTTGGAGACGATGAAGCTCCTGCTAACTTTGAGTCTGTTATTATTCAAGATTACAATTTTGAAAATGAAACTGTAACTCAAATAGTAGCAGGAAGTAATCATACATGTGCCTTGGTTAATTCAGGAAATGTTAAGTGTTGGGGGGATGGTTATTATGGCCAACTTGGCCATGGGGGCACTTATGACATTATTGGACCTCTTATCTATGAGGCTGTGAATATTGGTGGCAATGTAGTTCAATTGGCCGCTTCAGGGAATCACACCTGTGCATTACTAGATACGGGAAATGTAAGATGCTGGGGCGAAGGTTCGGATGGGGAGCTTGGTTATGGAAATACTAATAATATTGGTGACAATGAAACTCCAGCCAATGTCGGAAATGTAAATGTCGGAGGCACCGTAGTTCAGATAGCTACTGGTTTTAAGAAAACCTGTGCATTACTAGATACGGGAAATGTTAGGTGTTGGGGCCGAGGCTTAAATGGTCAGCTTGGCTATGGCAATACTAATAATATTGGTGACAATGAAACTCCAGCAAGTGTCGGAAATGTAAATGTCGGTGGCACCGTGGTTCAACTAGCCGCCGGAGGTATTCATACATGTGTATTACTGGATACCGGTAGTGTTAGGTGTTGGGGTAGCGGTGAGTTTGGTAGTATCGGTTATGGTAATACAAACAATATTGGTGATAATGAAACTCCTGCTAGTGCTGGGGATGTACCAGTCCTATAAAGGAGCCTGTAAATAATTTTGTGTAAGTATCAATTGTTTTGGTTTCGTCTTTGCTTCACAAAGAAGAACTGCGTTATGGCTACAAAAATCACTTGCTCGTTTCAATCACTGCTGGAGTAAAATAACTTGATCGCAAACAGCCCGTCTTCGTTACGTCTTTGCTCCGCAAAGACGGACTACGCCGTGGCTATGAAATTTTTGTATTCAATCAGCCCACCTTCGCTCCTACGGAGCTTCGGCGCGCTCCATTAACTATTCACGTAGTGAATAGTTAATGGAGGAGAGAGGGGGATTCGAACCCCCGATACCATTTCTAGTATACAAACTTTCCAGGCTTGCGCCTTCAACCACTCGGCCACCTCTCCATAATTTGAAGTCGCATTTTTAAATTAATCTACAAATATATCAAGTCTATGGTCAGAATTAATGTTGAAAATTGCCGTTTTTTAGGAAATGTAGAGTTTGTTGCTGAACTTTTTTGTTAAATGGTGCAAATGTGTGATCGAATGGCAAAACAATATGGTCTTTTTCTCCTAAGTGATGCGAACTCTCAACTGAAACTTTGCCATCGTTTTCTTCCGTGAAATATCGGCTAAAAAGTGGCGAGGTAGGAATGTTTCCAGCAATTATTCCAAACTCTAATTGTGGATTATTAATGCTAGGAATTTGATCGGCGGCGGTCGTTCGCAAATCGCTAATTGCTGGACCAAAAAGGAATCTAATAAATGGATTTAAGTGTAGAGCATCAGCGACTTCACTACCTTGGTTAGGAGTAGCTATCATCACTAACCGACCAAGATTTTTAGGTTGCATTTCAGCTAAGATCGAACGCCAAATTAGACCTCCCATGGAAAATCCAACTAAGTTAATTTTTTGATCGGACTGAAAATCAGCGAGAATTTTACTTTTAACAATCTGAGTTAGATCTTTTATGGGACACCGACGTGAAGGGTAGCAAATATTTAGAACTTCATAGCCGTTATTTTTTAGATATTTTGCTAAAGAAGACATGTTGTAATCATGCAGTAAGATTCCATGAAGTAAAATGACTTTTTCCATAGCTTACTGTTTACAACAACGCTTGTAGCAATGGCATTCAGTAACATGATCGTTTACTAAACCTACTGCTTGCATATAAGCATAAATAATTGTTGAACCAACAAAAGTCATGCCGCGCTTCTTTAGATCCTTTGATATAGCCTGGCTTTCCTTAGACTCAGTTGGAGCATCGGCTAGATTCTTCCATTTATTAATAACTTTTCGATTATTTACGAACGCCCAGAGATAATTGCTAAATGAGCCAAATTCTTTTTGGATTTCTAGGAAAACTAAGGCGTTTTTTCGTGTTGAAAAAACCTTCAGTCGATTACGTATAATTTCAGGGTTTAAGAGAAGTTTCTCTAATTGATGGTCGCTAAGTTTAGAAACTTTTTTAGGGTCAAAATTACAGAAAGCCTTTTTATAGCCAGTCCTTCGCTTAAGAATTGTTTCCCAGTTAAGTCCTGCTTGGGCACTCTCTAGTATCAAAAATTCAAATAATTTCCGATCGTCATACACAGAAACTCCCCATTCTTCGTCATGGTATTTTTCATAATGAGGCTTATCGGTCCCGACCCAAGTACAACGAGTTAGTTTATTCATTTAATTACTGATCAATAACGTTTAAAACAACCAAAAAGGATATTAACCCCCAATATTCATTAAAGGCAAGACCGATTAAGCCAGTATTAATAGCCTATCCTATGATGAAGGTCATAAAGCAAACTAAAGATAGAAATTATAGTAGGTCAAGAAATAATAGAACTTCAGCTAATTTTTAAAAGTTAACTCAGGAAATTATTTTTAATTATCATGTCCTTAGTGACTGTTGTGCATTCTTAACTAGCTCGCATAATTCATCAGTGATTAGAAAGAAATAAAATTTCTTTCTAATCTCGATGACTTACAAGAGATTTAGAAGTTGTTTAAGATTATAGTGTGTCATCGATATGGCACTACTGCGGCAATGAATTTTGATTCCATTTTGAACGAAAATATGCTCGCGAGACCTCGGTCTCACTGCGCATTTTTTAGTCCAAACTGAAACCAAACTTCCTTGCCTCGCTACGTGCACTGATGAACAATGCGGGCTAGAGCGTTCAAGAGCAACTGGGAATTAATTGGTGATTCAAGAAATTTAATAATAAATAAGGCCTATATCATGAATAAAATAACTGGATTGATTTTATCAATCACCCTAATTTTTCCAATAGTTACTTTTGCTGAACAGCATGAAAAAGTAAGCAAGGAAGAAGTTGCAGAAATCAAAAAAGAAGAGATTAAAGATTTGGTACACTTTCATAAAATGATTGATCAGTCTGCAGAAGTATATGCTGCAATTATCAAAGGAGAGTCAAAAGAAGTTCCTATGAAAATACAAAATGACGCACTATGTGTTGCCGTTTTGCCAAATGTAGTAACAGCTGCAGTAGTAGTTGGTGGTGCCCATGGTGTTGGACTAGTAAGTTGTAAGAATGCTGATGCTAAGTGGAGTCAACCAGCAGTTCTATCCTTGAATCAAGGAAATATTGGTTTACAAGTAGGCGCTAAATCAACTGATGTTGTTTTATTTCTAATGAACAAGGATGCTGTTCAGTCTTTAAAGAATGGTGACTTTGTACTTGGAACGGATCTTAGTGCAGTAGCAGGTAATTATGATAGTAGTGTTGATACAGAGACTGCTAAGGTAATTGCATTCACAAGAACTGAAGGATTATTTGCTGGTGCAGCAATTGGTGGAAGCAAAATTGGAAAAGAACAAGCTGATCTTGATTCCTATTATGGAATGAAAGTTGATCGAGTAGCATTATTAGAAGGTCGAGTTTCTCCTGATTCTAGTAATTATGCTGAAAAACTAACTAAGCTTTTCCGTTAATTAATTTTAGTGGTTTAGAGACCACTAATTATAAAAAATAGAGGTTAGTCATTAACAAAAGTGACTAACCTCTATTCAATTAATTTATTTAGGGAGCTATTTAAAAGCTAATTTTTAAAACTCAAACTATTTAGTGGCCTGTAGTTAATATCAAAAAAAATAGAACCGTGGTTAAAGATATAAATTTCGTGAGGTTTATCGGTCCCAACTTAAGTACAAGGAGTTGCTATTACTCTGATTCGATTCAAAAGTTAATAAGGCAAAATAGTGAAGGGAGAAGAGTCTTCCACGCGATCTTTTGTTGTGGTGTTGTGAAGCTTCACAAGCTGCTCCGCCCAGTTATCAATACTCTTTTTGGAATGATCAAAACAACTAAAGTCAGCTAAGCTAAAAATAGTACTTGGATCTTGCTCGCGATCCGCCCAGGTAATCATTAGTTCATTACTCTCACCATCATAAACTTTTACTTCAATGGCAATACTACCTTTAGCAGAAGACTTAACTAATCCACCGCCAGGAACAACGGCGCCTAAAACAGATCCAATGGCATTAATGTGAGCTTTGGTTGCAACTACTTCGACAATCGCAATTTTATAGACAATGGTATCTTCTCCTGGAGTTTGAACTACAGTTTGAACCTTGTTAGGATCATTCTCAAATGCTTTGTCCATGGATTTTTTTGTATAATCAGCCAGCATCTGCAATTCTTTTTGATAGGCCTCAAAGTCTACGGTGTTTAATGAGCTCCACCAACCTTGCTCTTGCAGAAAATCAGTTGTAACAGGTGCAAAGTAAATAGTTTTAAATTTGCTTCTGGTCTTATCAAATTTTTCTTTGTCTTGAAACCAAATACCATGAAAAGGTGCATGGTCACGCCATTCTTTTAAATGTTCTGGATTTTCAATAAATCCTGAAGGTGGAGCAGGATCCGCTTTTAATAATTTACCAATACCACCACAACCGATAGAGATTATGCTAATTAATAAAATACTAATAAGTATAAAAAATATTTTTGGGAATCTTAACATTGATCTCTTTGAAGAAGTTTAGGCTTGATTTAAAGTTATGACAAAAAATAATTCCCAACGGAAATTACTTTTTGGAGTTACGATAACTAAATTCTAAGATACTTTTAGTCGAGATGTAAAGATAAGTGTTTTGTCTGATTAGTTAGTTACAAGAAAATAATTATAAATTATTAAGGATTTAGTGGAAGAAGGTAGGGCAAAGCCCTACCTCAGGGAAGGTATGATTAATTGTTTTTGGAATGAGAATTTTTACCAAAGCGATCAAATTTACCTTTAAATTTATCACGCATTTCATCTCTTTTTTCATCAAAGCGATCTAAGAGCTTTTTAAATTTTTCCGGTGGAAGTTTCTTTCTAAGGCTTAGTATGTCATCAGTTCTTTTGTTATTAATCGCTAGCATTTGATCGTTAATAACTTTAGATTGTGTACGAATCTGTTCATCACTTGTCTCTGGATTTCGTAGTAGCTCCCCTAGTTTTTTTCGCTCTTCCATCATTTGCTCCATCTCTTTCATCATGTCTTGATGTTTATCTTTCATCAGAGCATAAATTTCTTTATCCTCAGGATCAAATTTGCCCTCAAATTTTGGAGGTCCCTTGCGGTTCCAATCTTCAGCGAAGGCAAATGGAGCCATTGTCAGTAGCACTATTAAAATTAGGATTAGTTTTTTCATTGTTCCTCTTCGTCTAAAATACTTAGCTCGCTAAGTGTAAAGTTAAAATTGTCATCTTCCAGATAGAAATTAAGTAATGAATCAAGCTCTGTTTTTTCCGAAGAGTTTCTTGGGGAACTTAAACTTGCCTGATAATTTTCCTGAGGTTTAAAATTAAAAATTACCAACATCAATATACAAGTCGCAGAAAGTGCAAGAGCTGAATAGCGAAAAGAATAGTTAGGTCGTTTAATGTTAGTAAGTTTAACTTTTAGATTTACTGGAACAGTAATGTGTTTTACGTCAGCTAATTCTATTTCTAGTTGCTCTAGCTTTTTCGGACTTAAATGATTTTTCCAAATCTCTTTTAATTCATTATCCATCTAATTTATTCCAATTCCTTACTCATTTTTTCAATTGCGCGACTCAGGTGAGATTTTACACTCCCGGAATTAATTCCTAGAAGCTCCGCGGTTTGTTCTGTGCTGTAGTCCATAAAATGTCTACAAATGAAAACTTCTTTTTGCCTAGCAGAAAGCAAGTTCAGTGCTTTCTCCAACATGATTTTCATATCTGGAGAGTGACTGCTCTGTAGTTGGATTGCACCAACTTGCTCCTTTAAAGCAAAGAGTCTTTTCCACCAACGTTTCCGGTCGATACACTTGTTGCGGGCAATCTGAAGTAACCAGCTTTTAGCTGAGGACTCTGATTGCAGTGTTGATAGTTTTTTATTAGCTTTTATGAAGACTTCTTGAGTCAGGTCTTCAGCATCTTGCTTAGAACCCATAAAATAATAACAAAATCTATATACCGCTTCGTAATGCTCTTCGACCAGTTGATTATAGTTCATGTATTGACTTCATTTTACTAGACGACTGGAGTGTCGGAAAGGTTGTCAGCTGAAATTCACTTTTAACGGATTACTTAAAACTAGGCGGCATTGTCCCACCCTAGCTTGTTTTCTAGCGAGCTCCATTTAACGGTGGTAATTATTGGAGTGTTTTGACGAAATACCTTATCTGCCTGAGGGAGAAACTCATGACTGCTTCCGTAGACAATGGAAACTCTAGTCCCTGGGTTTCGTTCTAGATAATTCTTTGCCTCTTGAAGCGCGAGGTATTCTCGTAATTCAAAACGTAAAAAATGAACCGTCTCTGAGTTGTTTTTATGCTGTTCAATCAGCTTAGGAATTCTCAAATCATCTTCAGATGAGATAGTTTTCATTAAACTAACTTGTGGATTACAAATTGCGTAAATATAAGGAGCTCCAATTAATCCCAAGTAAAGTTTTTGTTCTTCAGTAAATTCTGCACCTGGCTGAAAGTTCTGAAATAGGTTTTTGATAAATCCGCTGAAGTTTTGTGGCTGATGATTTTTGGCATGCTCATTCGGTAGTAAGTAGAAACAAAATTCTGAAAATTGACTTTGAGAGTAGGTCTGGGCGGGAAAATCTTTCCAAAGTCCCTCAACGAAAATTGTTTGTGTTGCTCTAGCTTGAAGATGAAGCAGGACTTGTTCCTGACAGATTCCAATTTTCTTGAGGGTTGGAGTGTCCTCATTATAAATAGTATGAACTTGTCCGATAATTTCAATTTGGCCATAAGATTGATGACCTGTGAAAGTAATCTTTTCGGTTGGCACGATTAATCTAATCTTGTGTTCTTGTTCTAAATCAATAGCAGGAAGGGATTCGAAAGTAAGGATGTTTTGAAAAATATAACTTGGACAACAGGATTGTTGATTTTGACTTGGTTGCGGCTGGAAAGCAGACGCTTCTAAGTGGTAAGCTGGACGCGGTAGATTTGCCCCCAAGAATTCATCAGGATAAGTAAAACCAGCAGTTTGCGGGCTAAAGGCAATCGGCATTCTGATATAAGTATCATTATTTTTTGGAATCTCCTAGATCTTTTTTTGACTATCGTAATTTATCGAGTAGCAAGTGCCCTAGATCTGCTAAATAAAACCCAGCTATAGCAAAGAAAATTTCAGTTTGATGTTGAATAGCCAGCTGCCAAGAACTTACACCAGCGACTTTGGCAATGATTAATACCTTTTGCCAGATTGTTGCCAAGTCGTTTTTATGAAGACCAGTAGAGCCAAGTTTCTGATAGCAGAGATAGAGAAAAGTTATTAGAAGAGCAAAAAGTACTAGAGCAAGTATTCTGCTGGGAGTTCCCCAGAGGAGACTATGACTGATTTTGCTACGGTGCTTAATGAAGGGAGCATAAAAAATCCTAAATGGTAGGGTAAATATTCCAGTGAAAGAAAAAAGCTTAATTTGGTTCGCTAAGTCCAAGTCCGGGTGCGCAAAAAAAGTAGCATAGATAAAGGCAAGTGTTAGTATTCCAAGCATCCGAAGATCAATCTGTAGGTAATAATAAAGACAAGCAACCACGATCGGACAGAGCAGGATAATATTAAAATTACGATGGAGCTTATGATTGGGCACGAGAGGACTTTATCCGATCTAGAGTTGTTTTTCAAAATAGCCCGATCGACATCCAAATACTAGACGACATTGAGAGTTAGTTTTTAATTTCGTTTAGTACAATGGTGAAAGGGCTTAAAGCTACCCTTAAGGGACTAGGTTAAAATATTGTTAATTAACAGTTAGGTGTTTACAAAGCGATTTTTAGGTTGCATTCGGGCTACTCTTTTCCGTTCAGGTTCATGATGATGGATAAAAACGTAATGATTGTGAAGGCGATCAGAATGTGGCTGGTCCTTTTGAATTGATCCTGTGCGTGTAAAATGATGGAATTGTTCGGTAAAATTTTCCCACTTAACAGATGAAATTACTTGATGAAGTCCAGGTCCAGAAACATAGCAACTTTTCCAGGCACCACAGCCCCGATCGGGTTCATTTGCCACATTATAAACTGCAGCTTTAACATAACTAACACCAGAGTTCTCGCTAATAGGACGAGAGAAATCAAGTTTATTTTCGGCACTGGTGTTTGTTAAATAAATCGAAACATATTTATTATTATGAAAAAAACTAGTCCATTCATTATCACCAATAATTACAACTTTTTCCTTGTCAAAATGATTAGTAAGATCTGGATTGATATTTAATTGGAGAGAGGCGCGAGAATTAGCATGACTATTTTTTAAATGTTTAAAAAAAGTATAGACACCGTTAAGCAATTCAGATTCTGCTGTTAAGTTCATGAGTGATTTTAAGGTAATGTTAGGATCTGTATCTTCCAACCAGTAATGGATCAAATTAACAAGATCCTGAGCGGAGCGTTTTTGCAAATCAGATTTAACTAGCGGATCTACCCAACGTGTCCCCATCAAAATAATCTGATCTGCTTGTTTATTGATTTCACAAATCATCCCAATTGCGGCTTTTCTTAAGTGCTCACTTCGAAAGATGGCATCAGGGAAACATGATAAATGTCCACCTTCAGCATTCACAAGCTTTGGCAGATGATCATCGGCATTAATCCAAGAGTCCCGAGTAGTTTGAGCCCTAATTTGATCTTGTAGTGTTCCAAAAATTTGGTGGTTCTGACGAGTAATTTCAAAGTTTTTTGTAACTGTCTCTGATGATAGTGAGAAGATTTTATCCCCAATAGTACCATGCTCCTTGATAATATTAGCAAGGTGGTCAGTACTCGTGTCAAAACTTTGAATCAGTTCATCTACCGCGCGCTCTAAGCGCAGCGATCTACCAGGGTGCTCACTTTCTAAAGCCAATAACTTCTCTTTCAGTTGTACTACAGGCATTGGGCCCACTATCGAATCAAATCTCACAGACTCGTGTAGTTGAATAATGGCATGAGCACAGGTAACAAAACCAGCTTCTCGCCAACGTTGGTAAATATTAGAGCTATGGTCTTGGACAGCGTCTGCTTTGCAAAGACAACTAGCAGAGAATAATATATTTGCGTAAGCAACATCTACAGGATTAACAGTATCTTGATTGGAGGTATTTGTTAATAACGTGTTTGGTCCAGCAGCTAAAAAACGCAACCATTCTTTGTCGTTAATATTGTTTAATTGGTAAGTTGATCGGTTAATTACTTCATAAAAATGCTCACCAAGTTCTGTCAGTGCCGGCAATTGACTTTCGGCTCTGTGAATTAGCTCACAGGCAGTCGTATCATAATTGAAGTGATTAATAGCGATATTGCCCCAAGCACTAGCTTCAAAAATATTTGTCGGAATCTGTAACTTAACGACTGTTGGATAAAGCTGTATCTCTTTTGTTTCGATCTTAGTAGGTTCAGCCGAGTTTGTGCCTCGATCTTCAGGGGAACCACTATTTGGAACTGGACTTGGCATTAATCAAACAACTTACAACAAAATTAACTCTCTTGTCAGAGGATACCAAGTTTTTTATTTTACTCAAGTTCACCCTTTGCTTGCCAGTAACTCTAAGTTCCTATAATTTAATATTTGCAATCAATAGTGACTAGTACAAATTCAAAGTCGCGCTAATCAATTCATCGAAGTTGTTCAGTATTAATTATGTCTTCTGCTTTAAAAATTAATAATAATCCTAACTTATTAGATCCTCGTGACTACGCACCTAAGATTTTTTTAGAAAATTTAGAAAAATTTGGTATTAATCAAAAAAATGGGGCACGTTTATTGGGCGCGGTGCTTGGTAGGTATCATTTAGATCCCCAAGAATGGGCGAAGGTTGGAATCATAAGTAATCAGCGAGCCTCTGAGTTAGAAAAATTACCATCATTGCAATTAGTGAAGATAGTTACCTCTGAGCTTGATGGTTTTCAAAAACTACTTTTTAAGACTACTGATGACCTAAACGTGGAAACAGTAATTATTCCATTACATAAAGAAAATTCCGTTACTGTTTGTCTTTCCTCGCAAGTTGGTTGTGTTATGGCTTGTACATTCTGTGCAACGGCAAGAATGCCAAAACAACGAAACTTAAAAAGTTGGGAAATAGTAGATCAACTGCAACAAGCACGAAAGATTGCCGAAGCTTCTGGACGCACTGTCACGGGAGCTGTATTTATGGGAATGGGTGAGCCATTTTTAAATTATGAAAATGTTCTCCGTTCGGCTGAACTACTTTGCTATCCAGTACTAAATGCAATTAGTTCCAAGGCGATCACAATAAGTACTGTTGGAGTGTTAGATAAGATTAATCGCTTTATAGACGAAGAGCGACCATTTCGACTGTCAATTAGTATCGGTGCATCAACGGATGAAAAGCGCCAGCGCTTAGTACCAGTTGCGGCAAGAACACCAATTAAAGAAATTATTGCGGCGGCTAGACGTTATTCCCTGAAGCGTAAGGAAAGAATTATGCTCGCATATGTCTGCATTAGTGGTGAAAACATTTACGAGGAGGATGCAAAAGCTTTGGGGGAGTTAATTGGTGACACCCAAGTTAGATTGGATTTAATTGAAGTAACGGATGCTACAAATCGTTACCAGAGACCAACTGAGGAAGAAATGAATGTATTTCGAGATTCTCTGAATATTTACTTAAAACAGCCTGTGGTTAGAAGATACTCGGGAGGTGCTGATATTAGTGCTGCCTGTGGTACGCTTGCTGGAAAAGGTTAGTTTCGCTCAAATGACACCCGTTCTCTGGATAAAAATCATGAAGTTGATTAAATTAGTATGAGTATGCGAAAAATAAGCTATTTTTAGCAAATAAAACATACTATAGAGTATCTTAATTGATTGTAATTCCAAGTAATTTTTTAAAAAGTACGTTCGAGGTGGTTTTCGCACTTAAGGGCTAAAAATTAAAGTTATCCTGCTTTAGGCCGATATAAATGAGTATGTTAGATAGATTTTTACAAGTTAAAGCATTTTCTGTAGCCGAGCTTCTTGTAGTAATGTCTCTAGTTGGAATTTTATCGTTGATCGCTGTTTTGAATTTAAAAGATTTAGTATCCCCAACTCAATCTGCAACGGATCAAGTCCTTAGTGTTTATAAATTAGCTAAGGCTAAATCAATTGCTAATTTAGTAGCTTATCAACTTATTCCCAACGGTAATTCGCAGGTTGTTGCTAGTTATCGCAAATCATGTGATTCCGCAGATGCTTGGGTCGACGATCAACGTTTAACCTTTGATTTACCAGTGGGGGCAACTTTTACCACGACCACTTGGTCAGTTTGTATTGACTCTCGTGGTTTTCCAAATAATGAAGAATTTTATATTACTGATACGACTGGACTTACTAAGAAGATTGAAATCTTTCTAGGTGGAGGAATTTCTGCCTCATAACGAAGCAGCCCTAAACGTAATTAATTAATTGTTATGAATTTAAAACAAAAGTTTTTAGGGAGAAATTTTAACAGTGCTTCAGGATTTAGCTTAATTGAAGTATTGGTTGCTTTAATAATTATTGGAATTGTTTCGGCAACTTTTAGTACTTCTGTAATGCAAGCAAATAGTATGTTAAGACTGGGTGAAATTAAATCAGAAGCTCAGATTGCGGCACAACAAGTTTTTGACCAAATGAGATTGGAGAATACAACAACTATGCCTTCAACTGTTACCTCTAACGCACCGATCAATATCACTTTTGGTGCTAGGACTTATCAAGTTGTGGTAACTTATTGTAGTAATATGACATATTGCCCTCCAACAGCAACTAGCGAAACAAGACATTTAAAAGTAGTTGTCACTTATGATAGTAAAGAAGTTTATGAAGTGGAAAGCGTGCTCACGAAACTCAATTAAAGGGATGACTTTAGTCGAGATTTTAGTTTCAACCTCGATCTTAGTAGTGGTCAGCTCGATAGTTTTGTCTTCAATTATTTCATTCAAAAAGCTTTACGCCAAAGACGTAGTGAATGTTCGGGCCAATCAGGAATTACGCGGAGTTTTCGACGTGATTTCGTCGGAGGTACGTTTGTTAGGTGCAAATTTACCAGCAGTTTTCCCAGCACTCCTATTACAAAATGGTGCTAGCGGAGCACCAGACGTTTTAACTTTAAGAAGAAATTTATTAGAAGAAGTTTTATTATTATGTCAAAATTTAACAGCTACTAGTGCCGACCGAAATTTATTCTTTTCTTACGTCAGCACTAATCTGACCCCATTGCCAGGGGCTTGTGGTCATAGTGTCAATGCCAATAACTTTAATGTTTGGGGGGCATACTTAGCCGGCGAAGATAGTGGAGAAGCAAAAGCCTATATTTTCGACGCATCTAGTCTTGTTGGCGAATATTTAACTTTTGAAAGCGTAGAAAATTTGTCAGTATCTGCCGGGGTCAACCAATACCGTATTTTCAAGACTGCCAGTAGTGGAAACTGGCAACATAATTTTTCAGCTGCTAATGCTTCTGTTTACCTATTGGAAGAATGGAGAATTCAGCTCGATACTACAACTAACATCTTACAGTTAGTGGATTCCAATGACCCTAGTTTCTTTATGAATATTGCTAATAATATCACCGATTTTCAGGTTCGAGTTGAGATGCAAGATGGAACAATCTTCTCGTCATTTACGTCTAGTCAACAATGGCAGGAAATAAGAGCTATTGAAATAACTTTAGAAGTGACGGAAGGTCCAGCCGGAAGTCCGATCACACGTTCTTGGACATCTAAGTATTTACCACGAAATGTAATTTCTGTTTCCAGAGATTAATTTTAATTTAATCTTTGTTAGCTAGGCAAAAAATGTAGTTTATTTCCTCAGATTCAAAAAGGAAAGAAAATTATTTCCCCGTTTCCCAGCCACCACCGAGGGCTTTATAAATAGCTACTAAATTTGTTGCAATGGTCCTGGTGCTTTGAATCAAAGCTGATTGCGTAGAGTATAGTGATCTCTGTGTAACAAGCACGTTTAGAAAATCGGTTTGTCCAGTTCGATAGAGTTCTTGTGCTATCTCCACTGCTTGTAAATTAGCGTTGACTGCTTGTTCCAAGGTAAGACGACTCTCTTGTTCTCGTTGATAATCAACTAATGCACTATTAGTTTCTTTAAGAGCTTTTAAAATAGTTTTTTCATATTCAATTAAAGCTTGTTCTTGTATTTCTTCTTGAATTTTTACATTTGCTCTTAATTTTCCAGCATTAAAAATAGGGAGACTTACTCCTGGCCCAAAAGACCAAAAGCTATTATCTCCAGCCGTTAGATTAGAGGCGGAATTTGCCTGAACATTTATTGAGCCATTTAAAGTAAACTTTGGAAATAGATCGGCAACAGCTACTCCAATTTTTGCAGTTGCGGAATGAAGCCTTGCTTCAGCTTGTCGAATGTCAGGCCGACGTCTCAATAATTCAGAAGGAAGTCCCACTGCGATTTCTGCGGGAACCGAAGGAATCGTGCCAAGTGGTAAAAGTTCGGCATTTAAAACTTCAGGTTCTAATCCTAATAAAACACTAAGGGTGTAGATAGTTTTTTGAATATTTGCTTCGAGGCTTGGGACTTGTGACTCCGTTGTAGCTAGTTGGGCCGTAGCATTTAGATAATCTAATTTCCCAGTAAATCCAGCATTAAAAAGTTTTTCAGTAACATCAACTGATTTTTTTTGAGCAGCTAAATTTAGATTTGTAATTACTAGCTCTTGTTGAAAGCCTCTTAAGCTTAAATAGTTAAGTGCTACTTCGGAAGTCAGCGTTACAATCAAGTCATTGCGATTCTCAACTTGAACAATAATTTCAGCATCAGCGGATTCAATATTACGACGGATCCCTCCAAAAATATCTAACTCCCAGGAGGCATCTAGTCCTGCTTGGAATAAACCTGAATTATTAGAAGTCGCATTAAAGTCAGAATCACTTTCTTGAAATGTTGCTGATGAATTAATACTTGGGAAAAGACTGGAAGCTATCGTTGTTCGAGACGCCCTAGCTTGTCTAATTTTAGATACTGCTTGTTTTAGATCTAAATTAGAATCTTTGGCTCGATTAATTAAAGAGCTTAAAATTGGATCGTGATAACTTTCCCACCAATTATGTTGAAAAGTTAGTGTCGTGTTTGTTTGTGAAAGTTGATTGTTAGATATTGTTGCCCAAGTGTCAGACTCAGAAATTTCTGGTAACTTAAAATTTGGACCAACGGTACAACTGGTAATGAAAATCAGAGTAAGTAATAACAATCTATTCATATCTTAAAGCCTCAATTGGATCTAATTTAGAAGCTTTCCATGCTGGGTAAAATCCAAAAATAATCCCAACGCTAGCTGATACTATTACAGCAGCAAGGATTGCTGGCACGGACATTTGTGTTGGCCATTGCAGAAAAGTCGTAATTAAAATAGAAATAATTCTTCCAAAGGCAATTCCAATTGCACCACCAAGTAAACAGAGAACAATTGCCTCTGCTAAAAATTGCAGAAGAATATCTTTAGCTCTTGCTCCAACTGCCATCCTTAGGCCAATCTCCCTAGTTCTTTCTGTTACTGAAACCAACATAATATTCATGATTCCAACTCCACCCACAAGTAATGAAATCATAGCAACGCAAAGAAGAAGTTTTGTCATCAGAGCAGTAGTGGAAGTCATAGCTTTAATCATTTGACTCATATCACGAACACTAAAATCATTTTCCTCACCGGTCCGCAGATTATGACGATTGCGAATAATTTCATTAATCTGATCTATTGCGACAGGAATATCTTCTGCGGATTTTGCGGAAGTCATAATTTGGTCAATATTAATTAACTTTGTCGTTAAGGGAGTATTCGCAGTTTGATTTTCAGAAACAGCCGGATAAAGGGCAAGACCAGTGGAGGGGTAAAGATTGCTAATCGAATTAACTGTATTAGTAGATACTGTTGCCTGACTTGTATTGGCTGTTGATGTTCCTGAGATTCTTGATTTTATTGTTGTCCAAGGAGCAAGAATAATATCATCTTGGTCCATACCCATCATGTTGGCACCTTTACTACTTAAGACTCCCACAACCTTTAGCGCTACATTTTGTACCCGAAGGTCTTTGCCAATGGGAGATTCCCCATCAAATAATTCTTTTACAATAGTTGCGCCAATCACACAGACCTTACTAGCATTTCGAACATCTTGTTCTGTAAACATTTCACCAGCAGTTAATCCTTCCCAGTTTTGAACTTGGAGATAGGTTGGAGTGGTTCCCGTGACAGAAGAGGGAACCCAGTTCTTATTTCCATAAACAACTTGTCCTCTGGTCCTCACGATCGGTGCGACAGCGCGAAGTGTTGTTGCTTCGCGAATTAATGCTTCGGCGTCCTGAGGTGTAAGGGTCATGACACTTCCAGCTCCAAAGCTAACACCACCACTCGCCGCAGTGCCAGGAATAATTAATAAGGTGTTAGAACCCATGGAGGAAATTGTTTTTGCCACAACCTTGGCTGACCCTTGACCAATCTCAACCATGGCAATTACTGCGGCTACACCAATCATAATTCCCAATGTGGTGAGCGTTGCTCGAAGTAGGTTTCGGCGCAATCCCGTCATCGATGTTAAAAGCAAACGAGCAGTCTTCATTAATCTTGCTCCTCAATTTGACCATCTTTAAGACGAATAATTTTTTCAGTATGTGAGGCGACTTCTACTTCGTGAGTTACAATAATGATTGTTATTCGGTCTTTTTCATGAAGCTCCTTAAACATTTCGAGAACTTCAGCTGTTGTCTTAGAGTCGAGGTTTCCAGTTGGTTCATCGGCAAATAGCACCGGAGGGTTATTAATCAATGCTCGGGCAATAGCAACGCGCTGTTGTTGGCCACCAGAGAGTTGCGAAGTGTAGTGATCTAAGCGATCGCCTAATCCCACTCGAATTAGGATTTTTTTTGCTTTCTCAATTTCTTCTTCTTTCGAGATGACTTCATCGGAGTAGGCTAATGGCATAATTACATTTTCCAGAGCACTTGTTCTGGGAAGCAAATTAAAATTCTGAAACACAAAGCCAATTTTTTTATTTCTTAAATTAGCCCGTTGATCATTGGAGTAATCAGTAATATCTGCACCATCTAAACAATACTTACCCGAAGTTGGCCGATCCAAGCATCCTAAAATATTCATTAAGGTGCTTTTTCCAGAGCCCGAACTGCCCATCAAGGCAACCATTTCACCTTGATCGATATTTAATGATAATCCTCTTAAGACCGGAACCTCAATCTCGCCCATTTGATAGATTTTATGAATATCTTTTAATTCAATTAGGCTCATAGCGACTCAACTTATCTTTTTCTACTTGGCATTTGTGGAGCAAAAGGATTTTTACTGGCAGCTTGCATCGAGTCATCTTGGATCTCTTCACCAGTTACAATTTTTGTTCCTTCAGTTAGATCTGCTCCTTCAATTTCACTCATGATATTATCAGTACCTACAAACTTCACTTTAATTGGCCGAACAAAACTACCCTCGGTCGTCCAGATAATTTTTCTCTGGGAGTCCTTCTTGAACGCTAAATATTCTTCCAAGTACTTTGAAGCAATTAATTCTTCTCTTGGTGTCCAACGGAGAGCCGAATTCGGTATCAGTAATACATTCTGATGGTTACTAATTTGAAATTGAGCATTTGCAGTAAGGTAGGGTAGGAGTTGACCACTAGAATTGTCCGTATCTACTTCCACAACATAAGTCACAACATTTTGAGTCATACTAGCATTTAAACGAATCTTCCGGACTATGCCCTCAAACTGTTCTTCGGGAAAAGTATCAACAGTAAAGTTAACCAACTGACCAGGAGTAATTTTCCCAATATCAGCTTCATTTACAGCAATCCAGAGTTGCATTTTTTTAAGATCTTTCGCTAGTAAGAAAAGACTTGGGGCATTCAAATTAGAAACAACAGTTTGTCCGATATTTACACGACGATCTATAATTACTCCCTTAACTGGGGATTTAATTGTCGTAAATCCTAAATTGCGTTCTGCTTTTGTCAGGCTTGCCTGAGCTTGAATAATTGCCGCCTCACCAACTGTGACACTGGCTGTGGCTACTTCAAAATTGGCTTGATAGGTTTGGTAGCTTGATTTGCTTAAAGCATCAGATGGTCCAAGTAACTGCGCCCGCTTCCATTCTTGTTCAGATAATTTTTGTTTTGCTTGTGCTTGAAGCAGATCGGCCGAAGCTCTTTTTAGTTGTGCGTCGGCCGAGCTGACTTCTGCTTGATAAACCGAATCATCAATTTGTGCTAAAACTGCACCAGCCTCCACGATTGAACCATAGTCGACAGTTTTGCCATCAAGGCCTGTTCCAAATTTAATAATCTGTCCAGCAACTTGAGCGCCAACATCAATTACTTCTTCTGGCTCTAAAGTACCAGTAGCACTTACCGAAATTATTAAATTTCCACGTGAGATTTCTGCTGTTTTAAATAGAGTTACTGAGGGGGAAGAACTATATCCATAATATAGAAATACTATTATTAAAAAAATACTAGCAAAAATAAACTTAGGTTTACGAATAAGTTGGAGAATAGATTCTTTATTAAATTTCACTTTAAAAATCTGACGGTAAAATTGAGATTTTGATTGTTTATTTGTAGACGATTCAAAGTACAATCTGGTTGTCTCGATCTACTAAAATCCTTTAATCCTAACTGCTTTTACTTTAGAAAATCTTGATCGTATTTTCTTATTTTGGATTTTAGTAAATTTGTTTTCTCCAGTATTATAGTGATGACAAAAAATAAATTACGTAAAAAGTATATAGATTAATTTGCTTTTTTGTCATAACCGTATGATTTTATAACGCTTGCGGGGGATAGAACGCCCCAAAAAGTAATTTTCTTACGTAAATTACTTTTTGGACTTTCTATATATTAAATTCTAAAGACTTAGCGCTCTCTCTCTCCTCGGAATCGCTTCAAAGTTACTTATTAAGATCTACTAAGCGATTTGAATTAAAAAAGTAATTTTTAAGTGTTGCCTTGTATACAATAGAAGAAAGTAGCCAAATCAGCAAAAAAAGTGTTTTGCAGAGGAAATAATGATTTGTGTCTATTTATCTATCAGCTGGAGGTTAAAATGAGATAAAATTTTTAACAAATGTCTAGCTTTAAACTCAGCTTATTTTTTAGTACCACTCATCAAGAGCCAGTTGCGATTAAAGGATTCAACATCTGCTTCCATGATAGCATGTTTGATTAGCGCCTTTCTGACTAGAGTTGGAATAGCAGTTGGTAGAATCTGATCGATTACTCCAGGCACTGTTAGGAATACAGCCAAGTCATCGCTAGAGATAATTATTGGTATTAATTCTTTTTTGATTTGATGAAGACTGGCAGCTTCAAGTGAGTGCGATAATTGAGCAATATTTAAAATTCTGGCAGTCGACCTTTTTTTAAATCCTTCCATTTCTTGGGGATACTCTTTTCTCGCTGTGCTTGTAATTTTATCGAATACTTTTTTCAATTTTTGAAATTCTTCTCGTGAATCAACTGCTTGATTAGAAAAGGCTGTCGAGAATGCGAAAATACTATTTTCGTGAAGTTGAATTGAGGCGGAAAGGATCATTTTCCAAGCGTCAGAAACAAGGTGGATAGCATTGAAAGCAACTATTCGATCTGGTCGAAAATTAACATCTGCTAATGTTGTACTTAAATTTTCGGCGAGACCTTGTCTAAAGCGTACTTGCGGAAAATCTTGGCAGTTCGCTTTTGCCTGTCCCAGCATTTCTGAGGAGGGATCAATTCCAATTACGGCCCCGTTTGGACCGACAACTTCGGCAATAAGTCTAGTGGCAGATGCTGTCCCACATCCAATATCAATTACTCGGTGACCTTCTTCAATTTTAGCAAAGGAAATTAGCTGTCGGTTGACCATTTCATACCAAGGAATTCTACTCATTACATCATACCGAAGACCGACATCTTCTTCTTTCCAAATTGGTGCGAGCTGCGAATGGGTGGCAATATTATTTGTCAGGGGAACAGTTTTTAACTGATTATCAATACTTCTGGGATGTTTGTCGGGGAACATTAATTATTTGGAGATGAAAATTACTAGCTTACAATTTTATAACTTAGGCGCGAAAGTATACGACGAGATTGTTGCTTATGCAAAGATTTAATAATATTTAGTTTTATCTAAAAATAATTAAAAAAGACAGAAATGGAAGGACTAGCTTAAGAGGTAAAATAAAGTATAATTTGCCTCGCCAGTTTCTAATATTTAATAACATAACGATTGTGATTTCTGACTTAAGCAAGCAAATAAATTTCAAATTATCTAGCTCTCCGCTGGAAAAGTGCCCCTTGCTACCAAGCGTTGCCCTAACATCTCCCTTGAATCAAAGACTAATGTTGCTGTCTTCCATTCTAATGTGCAGTTGTGGTTTACAAAAAACAAATAACTCCAAAGTCGTAGTCGTTGATCACTTTAAAACTTCGCCAGTACTTTCCTTCAATCAATCTTCTCAAAAAGATAAAAGTCACATGATGGATGTGGATCAAGATTCTTTTCCTGATATTTCACACGGAGATCTTGTCTCTACCATCGTTAAGATCAATGGTGCTAAGGCTGTAGCACTCGATGGTGGGGTAGATAGTATCAAGGCTATTCCAAAAGACACTAAGGTGATTAATATTTCGATTAGTATTTACCTTAGTTTTCATGAATTATCCAAGCGTATAGGTCTGGAGGTTACTTCTGACAATGTTAAATCTCTTAGTGCAAAAGTCTTAGATCGATTGGAAGCACTTCCGAATAATGAGCCAGATTTTCCAGGCAATATTGCAAATACAGTTAAGAATGTTCGTAGGCTAGAAGCATTAGCCAGAAGTGGTACTATTCCAGTTGTGGCCGCGGGTAACATGGGGCGTGATTATTTGAATCTATTAACTTTAGGTACGGGAACAGTAGTTGTCGGTGGCTTGGATTCGCATGGTGAAAAACATCCAGCTAGTGGGGATAATTCTTTGGTCACTGAATGGCGACCTATTAGTATTCAGCCACAGATTGTTAATGGTGGTATGAGTTTGTTGGATAATAACGAAACTCATCTAAGATGGACAAAAACTACCTCTAAGGGAAAATACTTAGAATTAGCATCAGTACCAGATGAATTTTTGGAGAAAGTACAACAAGCTTGCGAACAAGAAACACTCCGAAAATTAGCCAAGCAGTACCAAAGTCTTGATTTGAAAACAGGTATTTATCGTCCAGCAGATTTAATGTTCGGTGCAGATCTCGTTACTGAAGTAAGTACAGAAAATTTAATTCCTTCTAGTAAGTATTCCAATAAGGATTATTATGTAGCTTTCGAGGAGGGAGCTAATCCAAAGATATGGATTATAACTGGCAAGCGAATGCAGACAACACCTGCGCACGCAGTTAAAGTTGTACCACCGGAGCTTACTGTACAAATTAATGATCAATCTAAGAATGCTTCCCTTTCGGAAAAAGAATTAACTCAAGTTTTAGTAAAAGCTGGTTTGAAAGAAGGTCATTACGACTTGATAGCAATTAAACATGCTTTAGAGAATAATTCTAATAATCATTATATACGAATTAAGTTGGCGCATAATGCTTTAATTCTAAAACAAAATAGATCTACTTTTGTTAATATTCGCGGAAAAAAACCTAATCCAATTGAGGGTACTTCTTTTGCAACTCCAGTTGTTGCTGCAGAACTAGCGAAAGGGGAAAACTAGGATTGAATGCCTAAAAACAACAAAGATAGTCAACCTAACAGGAATTCCGAAAAAGTTTTTTCGAAATTCATCCTTGATTTTACTATACTCTTCAAAGAATGAGTATTTTTAAATATTCAACATATTAAGATAATTGATAGTTTCTTCATATGCCGATTGTGAATGTAAAAAGATAGCAAATTATTAAAAGCTATAATCCTTGATTGCCAAAAACTAGCAAATCTGGAGAGTAGTTTTAAGAAATATCCTTCAAAGTGATGTCTAAGTGTTAATATTATTTTCTTTATTCAGCGAAAGATTGAAAATGCGCCTTGGAGGATTTTTTCGATTCTCGAAAAAAGGATTCGCAGTGTTTTTTTATGGTTCGAATCCTCCAATAGATAGATTGAAGATAAAAAAATGCGCCTTGGAGGATTCGAACCACCGACCTTCTGATTCGTAGTCAGACGCTCTATCCAGCTGAGCTAAAAGCGCACAATTCAGGTTGGCATTTCTAACAGAATTTAGGGATAAATGCAAAAAACGGATCTTTTTTACTGCTAAATTTCTGAAATACTTGCATTTAAAGTGATTATTTTATAATTTCAACTCACCAAACTGAGGAGAGGTGGCCGAGTGGTTGAAGGCACCGGTCTTGAAAACCGGCAAGTCGCAAGGCTTCGGGGGTTCGAATCCGTCCCTCTCCTCCATTTTTGGTTTTTGCTTACGTAAAAAACAAAGGTGGGTACTCCTGAATAATTTTACAAAGATTATTCAGGGCAGATTGGCATAGATAAGAATTTCTGATTAATCAGTCAAAAAAATCTACAATTAATTATAAGGAGAGGTGGCCGAGTGGTTGAAGGCACCGGTCTTGAAAACCGGCAAGTCGCAAGGCTTCGGGGGTTCGAATCCGTCCCTCTCCTCCAGTTTTTGTGGAATACAATTTCTGATTTTTAGTACTAAAAATCTATAATAACTATGGAGAGTTGGCCGAGTGGCTGAAGGCACTCGCCTGCTAAGCGAGTGTACGGGAAACTGTACCGAGGGTTCGAATCCCTCACTCTCCTCCATTAAGGTTTAATTTTTTGCTTGCAAAAAATTATTGCCGTTAAAGTTTGGGCGATTCGGGAAACCCCGTTAGGGGTTCGAATCCCTCACTCTCCTCCAAACTTTTCTAAATTTAGCTGATTTAGATACATCTGCCCTTGTTGGCTCAACAAGGGCTTACTAGCCCAAAAAAACATTTGCGTAAGGCACAAAATCAACTACAGTAAATTTAAAACCACCATGATTCATTTTTGACAAAAAATGAATCATGGTGAGCGAGCAAAATAATGGCCTAGCCATTTTTTGCCGTAGAAACCAAACCCTCCTATATTATATTTGATATTTTCAAAAATGTTCAATGGAGGGTTTAACTGTAGTAAATGATAAATGCCAGAAGAAGTTAACATCGGTCAGTCCATCATTATCCCATCATCCATCTCCAGTGCAGCTTTGCCTAGGACTTCAATTCTTAATGCCGATCTTGATAACTTAAGGGAAAAGAAGTTTCTCTTAGAATTAGAGCTTGGAATTCAACCGCATGCCAACCTAACAAGAAAAGAGATCGACCAAATAACTAAAAGTATTCCTAATGAAAAAAGCGAAGCATTAGTGAATTATATAAGACTGAAAATTATTTTTAACCAATTTGAACAAGCTGAGAGTTGGACTCATGCCTGTTTAGAATGTTCAACTTTAAAAAATAAAAGAGATTTCAATATAGTACTTGCAGAAGTGAACTATCATCAGGGATATTTTAATCAGACTGAATTTTATCTTTCCAAGACAGCGGAAGTACCTCAAAGCCATCCTTTGTTTTTAGTTCGGGAGTATTTAGCTCAAGACTTAAAGAGACTTTTTCCTGCAACAAATATTGAAACTGAAAAGCCAGCTAATTTTTCACTAGATAAACTGAAAGATTTAATTAATCCCCCCTTCATTCCAATGCTCAAAAAAGCAATTGAATTAGCTTATGATTGTTTTCGAAAGAAAAATTATTTAACTGCCTGTCAAGCATTAGATCCTTTTGATCAGTACTATCAAAAACTTAGGCTGGATATAAGTCCTGATGCAAGAATTTTGCAAGCATGCTTATCACAGACTATGGTCGCTTCCAGAATTGAGCTATTTATACAACATGGAATGAAAGATTATCCTGAGATCTACTCATTATTGGCTCCTCTTCGCCCTTTTAACTTTGATACAGATTTAAGGAGACAACTATTTCCTGCCAGTGATCAAATACGAAATCCATTATTCAGAATTATTAAAGAAAATGCCTCTAACTTTGTTGATTGTTGTAACTCCATGGGGGTTGCTTTATTTCAAGTTGGACAAACATCTGGCGATGTCCGTTTTTTACAAAGCGCTAAAGATGTTTTTAAAATCCAAGCACAGTTAACCAATATCCTCTACCCGAATATGGGTTTAGGTCATGAGGCAAAAATGCATGTCCTCACTAACTTAAATAGTTCTGATATTGCAATTGCTAGAGATGAACTGGGATCCGCATTTCAATCGCTAACAACAGTTGTGAGAGCAATTAATTGTAGTGATGAAACTTTTCCTGTCAGCTTAGCTGCGGCCTCAAGCCTGCGTATCGGTACGATGAAACATACAATTTACTCCCATCTAAGAGAGTGCGTGATGTTTGTTGAACTCTCCAAGAGTCATCGCGAACAATTTCCTGAATATTTAAAAGACCAACATCCACAATTTCTAGATATTTGGAAATATCGATTTGATGGTATTCGTCCTTTAACTACTGACAATGTGATTGATTTAAATCTTCGAGCATCTGAGTATCAAAGCGAAAGTGCTTATTGCTACCAACAATTTGCAGCCTTCCCGAAAGAAGTAAAAAAAGTGATGCTAGAGCAAAGCAACTGGAGTCATCAAAATTTAATTGATAATATGTTAGCACTATCAGTGGGGCGTCCGCCGAAACAGCATTTATTTTTGCCATTAGAGTTAGAATTAGCGTCATAATTTTTGCTTACTGAGCAATCCTACTTTAAGGTTATTAAAAGAGGGGCTCCCCAAGCTAGTAGTTCATAAATGTTTAAAGAAATCTTTTGCCAAATAATCAAAATTTGCTTTGATGTTTTAGTATATTTGTTTTCCCCAGATAAAATGCCTATAAAATATGCATTTACGCCTGAGCGGCCACTTAGGGTCGCTACAAGTGCTTCGCACTTAATATCTCTTAGGCGACTTATTTTATAGTTATGACAAAAAGTAATTTTCAATGTTATCCAGTATACACCTGACAAAACTTTCAATTAAGTCTAAATCTAAAATATGGAATATACATTTAATCAAATTGCCTTCGCCTTTTTAGTTACTTTATTTGCAGGGCTCTGTACCTCAGTCGGTAGTGCCATTGCCTTTCTTGCTAATTCTACCAATAAAAGATTTTTGTCCGTTGCTCTCGGATTTTCTGCTGGGGTGATGATTTATGTCTCTTTCGCTGAGATACTAGTAAAAGGGAAGGATATTTTAATTGCGGAGTATGGCAAGTCGTTGGGATCTGATTATGCCGTAATCGCATTTTTCTTTGGTATTTTACTAACAGCATTTATTGATCGTTTGATTCCTGATGTGGAAAATCCTCATGAGCCTCATAGTGTTGAGGAGCTAACTGATACAACTGCTCCAGCCAGAAGACTAATGAGGATGGGGTTATTTTGTGCCTTAGCACTTAGTTTACATAACTTTCCTGAAGGCATGGCGACCTTTATTGCGACTCTTGATAATCCTCAAGTTGGACTAATGATTGCTATGGCAATTGCCATCCATAATATTCCCGAAGGTATTGCTGTTTCTGTACCAATTTATCAGGCAACAGGTAGCAGAAAGAAAGCATTTTGGTATTCTACTGTCTCTGGATTGGCGGAGCCTTGTGGCGCGCTACTCTGTTATCTGATTTTAATGCCCTACATTGGTGCAAACCCAAGTTTCATTGGGATACTCTTTGCAGTTGTTGCCGGAATTATGATTTTTATTTCTTTAGATGAATTATTGCCGGCAGCAAAAGAGTATGGGGAACATCACCTAGCCATTTATGGCTTAGTGGCAGGGATGGGCGTGATGGCTGTTAGCTTACTCCTATTTATTTAGTCTGAAGACTCAATTTTAAAACATTAGAATCCCTAAGCAGCCTTTTCTATTGCTTGAATCAATTGGTTAAAGGAGTCTTTAAATTTATCAACACCCTCTAGTAACAGTTCTCGATACATTTGATCCGTGCTTATAGAAGCATTAGCCAATTGCTCAAACACATCTTCAAAATCAAAAGTTGCTGGTGTTAATTTAAATTGATCGGCCTTTAAAATAGTATCAATTAGAGCTGGTGGGTGAGTCGCCACGCTAATATTAGTTGGTAATTCTTGAACATAAAGTAAGGGATTTAGCGTTTTATTCTTTACACCAGTAGATGCCCAAAGGATTTTTTGAACATTAGCACCCTTTGTTTGTAAATCAAGGTATTGGTCAGTACTAAAGTTCTCTGTAAATACTTGATAGGCTTTGAGTCCATTGGCAATACCCACCTGTCCAACTAAATTATTAAGAGTCGGGATTTTTGCTAGTTGATTTTCAAACCAAGTATCTACTCGCGAGATGAAAAAGCTGGCGACGGAATGGACTTTGGATATATCAAGTCCCTGTTCCAGTCTCTTTTCTAGACCACCAAGATAGGCGTTAATAACATTTTTGTAGATTTGGGGCGAGAAGATTAATGTTACGTTAATGTTTATTCCAAAGGCAATTAAATCTTCAATCGCCGAAATTCCAGCAGGAGTAGCAGGAACTTTAATCATTATATTCGGACGATTCAATTTTTTCCAAAAATTTTTGGCAGCTAAAATTGTTTCTAAAGTGTTATCAGCTAAGAGTGGGGAAACTTCTAAGCTTGCGTATCCATCAAGTCCACCAGAAGCTTGATAAGTTGGTAATAATAAATCAGCGGCACTCGCGACATCACTGATCATCAACTGATCGCAAATTTCTGAGGCGGGAAGTCCTTTCTTTTTGAGTTCAGATATTTCGGAGAGATAAGTATTAGTCTTAGCAATCGATTGTTCAAAGATCGCTGGGTTACTAGTTAATCCGCTTAGGCCTTCAGCAATTAAGGAAGCAAGAGTCCCATTTACAAGAATGTCTTTAGAGAGGTTGTCATACCAAATAGATTGGCCCGCTTTATTTAGGAGTTCTATATTCTTATTCATTAAAATATTTTTTTAAATGTTCACTTGGACCCTCTGGTCCGATACTATTTACTAATTTACGACTTGCCATTAAGTCAGAATAATCTTCTAAGCAATTAACAGCAACCTCTACTGGATTTAACTTTCTAAAATCGTAACTTTTATTAGAGAAGTGTAGAGTTATGTCCCCAGATCGAACTACTTGAATTAGGTGAGTAGAATTTATCTCTGGGATTTCTATTTCTGCTATTAAAAAATTTGATTTCAAAGAAGTTCCATTTACTTCCAAAATATTATCAAATTCTACAATAAATTGATGTGTTTGATCTTGATATCTTACCGAACAGGGAACATTTGTTCTATTTTTAACAATATTTCCGTAATCTGCTTGGGATTTTAAAAGACTAAAATCAGACTCAGGCATTTCCACTTCAAATTCAGGTTTGGAAACAATATCTAATTCTTTAAATTTTTCATTTTTTGGACCTTTTAGTCCGAGGATGTATTTTTTTAATCCATTATGGGTGATGCTTCTAACGCGACCTTTTAGTTCCCCTCCAACATTATTTAGCTGAGGATCTCCGCTAAGCTCGATTGCTTTAGGAACTAGAATCTCTTTACTCTTCTCAAGACTAAAAAGATGTTGGGAAAGTATATTGTTTTGGGGACAACTTTTTAAATCATCAAGAAAAGAAGGTTGGGGATTTGCAATGAAAAATTTAAATTCTATTTCTAAGTACACTACTGTTGGTATGAATATAATTTACAATAAACTAGCCTTAAATTCTTAATATGAAAAGGAATAAGTTAGTACTTATTCTAATTCCAAACGCTTTGCTATATTATTAAACTTTTCTTTTAGAGCGACAACTAGTTTGGCTCTATTCCGCCTGTCTTCTACCGAGAGGCCCAAGAAAAACCCTAGCGCAGAATGTTTTTTATTTAAATCAGAAATAAAATTGATTCGATAAGCCAAAAGATACTTAACTAAGGCTAATTCCCGGTTTGTTTCCGCAAATTGTCCCAATATATTCGGATCAAAATAAAAAGATGCTAGTTTTTTTGAACGGTCACTAATCGGGCTATATTCGCTTGGTAATGTAGGTGGAAGTAGGTAGTTATTAGCTTCGGCGCAAAGTTTCAGTAAAGCTATCGAGATTGACTTGCCCGAGCGGCGTTCTTCTTTTGGAAGCCCCAAAGCAGTGGATAGTTTTGTATGTATTTTTGTGAGTTGATCTAGATTCGTGATTTCATGTTTTTGAAGGTAAGCTTCGACCATGATGACTAGATTTTCTTTCGCAATGTCTTTTCCTAAAGCTCGCGAATCGATGTAATTGGTATTGAAATTATCTCTATTGAAAATTATTGAGCATAAATATTCCTTTGGTGTATTGGAGAGTAACTGGATCCCTTGTTCGATTTGAAATAGTCTTAGGCGGGCGATAGTTTTTTTAACACTGTAAGATTCTTGTGGGTCTAGTCCCAAGGCTTTGCCCAATAGAGGTTGTCGGCAGTTGAAATCGTCGTAAGTTTTTATTCCATAATGAGTTAAGAGATCGCTAATTTTTTGAATATCCGTAGAAGTTGCGCTTTTGGGCATAATGCCTCCACTTGAATCGGGATATTTGAACATAATTAGATTTTACCAAAATTAACTGTTTAAGGATATAAGTAGCCTTCCAAGTGTTGGCGGAAACAGAAAATACTGACTGTAGTTGTTTTTTACATACTTGCTGATTTAGCATAAAATTATTTGGTCTATTAATAGCTATTACTTTGCAGTTTAAAACCTTTTCATATCTTGATTATCAAACTGAGATTAGCTCTGATTCGCTCAGGGTGAAATTTAATTTTTCTTTAGACAAATATTTGTTTCAAGAGGAAATATGTTTTCCAAAAATTTCAACAAGTGAACTTGATCTTTCGACACTAGTCACTAGCTTAACTTATCTGCATATAATTCTTGGTATTAGTTATTACAAAGTTGGAATACCGGAAATTATTAAATATCAGAATTTTCATTTAAATTCTACGCAAGCAGAGTTTTTTAATCAAACCTTTTTCTTAGGATTACAAGAGTTTGCTTATCGCAATCAACTCGACCTTCGAAGTAAAATTAATTTTCCAGTGTCTTCTTTCTCAAGTTTAACTGCTTATGAAAATTGTTCTTCCTCTGGAATAATTCTGCCGATGGGTGGTGGAAAAGATTCCATGTTATGTCTGGAAATCATCAAGGAGGAAACTCCACTCTTATTAACGCTTGGTGTGAATCCGCAAGTTCAAGAGATTGCTAAGTTAAAGAATTTATCCTTAGTTGAGATTCATAGAAAGATTGATCCGCAATTATTAATACTTAATCAGCAAGGTGCATTAAATGGTCATGTGCCATTCTCTGCAATTTTAGGTGCGGTATGTGTAGTTGCAGCTTTGATTTACAAGAAGAAGTACCTTGTCTTAGGAAATGAGCGATCTGCTAATGAGGCAAATTTGGAATATTTAGGAACTGCAGTAAATCATCAATACAGCAAGTCGTTTCACTTTGAAGAGCAGTTTAATAAATTTATTAAAACGCAGATTTGTTCCGATTTAGAATATTTTTCACTATTACGTCAGTTTTCTGAAGCAGCTATTGCTAAACAATTGGCTAGGCATCAGGAATACCTAGACGTTTTTGTGAGCTGTAATCAGTCCAAGAAAATAACGAGTGACCAAGCAGGAAAGTGGTGTGGTAAGTGTCCCAAGTGTTGTTTTGTATTTCTTTGTTTGGCACCTTTTTTAGAGGAGCGAAAATTACTACAAATATTTGGGAGAAATTTACTTGACGAAGAACAACTCTTAGTTGAATTTCAACGTTTAACTGGATTGTTAGAGAATAAACCCTGGGAGTGTGTTGGGGAGTATGCCGAGTGTCGCGAGTTATTTCGAATTTTAGTAGCAAAGCAAAAGTTTTTAAGTTTATTTGTTGTTCAAGCAATTACAGAACAGATCTTACCTGCTTCAGAATTAGATTTATTTAATTTTGAAGGGGAGCATTTAATTCCGGCAAAGTTTAAAATTATCATAGATGAATACCTTAGAACTAATAAAAAATAAGCATTCAATTTGCTTCTATGGACTAGGCCGTGAAAACCTTTCCTTGATTCATTATCTTGCTGATAAAAAGTTAATTTCGGAGATCGTTTATTGTGATCAAAAGATGTTTCAAGATCCCTTACCCCTCCCTAGTAGGTTTATTGAATCTAGTGCGATTAGTGCTTATAATATTGTTTTTAAGGCTCCCGGAGTTAGCCTCTACCAAGAGCAAATTCAGCAAGCTCTTGCTAAAGGAGCAAAGGTTCTCTCTCCGAATCAAATATTCTTCGACCAGCATCAGTCATTTAAGATTTGTGTAACAGGAAGTAAAGGGAAAAGTACTTTTTGTAAATTACTCGCAGAGTTATTAGAGACTATTGGAATTAAAGTCTTACTAGCTGGAAACATTGGCCGACCGTTAATGGATCAAATTGATCAAGTTGCCCAAGTAGCAGTAATTGAATTATCTAGCTACCAACTGGCAAGTTTACAGATTGAACCAAATGTTGCCGTACTGACTTCGATCTTCCCAGAACATTTGAGTTGGCATTTGACCTTATCTCAATATTATCAAGATAAATTAAGAATTAGCCAAGGTGCCAAACAGTTTATTATCTTCAATCAAAAGACGGCGAACTTCTTAAATCAAGAACGTCCAGATTTGGAATATCAGCAAATTAATTATTTAATTAAGGATCACATAATCAAACTTGAAGAGAACTGTGAATTGAAAATTAATAATCCTTATTTTTACCCAGATCATTTGCAGGCAACCTTGCAAGGAGCAGTTGGAATTCTAGAACATATAGCTAGTTCATTTGGATTGAACTGGAAAAACCAAATAGTTGCCATTCAATCCGTTATTGATTCATTTCAAGGATTGCCTCATCGTTTAGAAGTTTTTTATGATCAAGACAACTTACTAGCGGTTGATGATAGTATCTCCACGGCACCCGAAGCTGTAATCGCTGCCTTACAAGCCTATTCCAATTATCAAATCAGTTTATTCGTAGGGGGATATTCTAAAGGGACTTCGCAGAAATTAATCATTGAGTACCTAAACAATCATCCTGAAATTAGTGTTTTTTGTTATTCAATAACTGGGAAAACCGTTTTTACTGAGTTAACGGTTAATAACAAATTCTACACCGAGAAATTGATAGAGGCGACTCAGCTAGCATGGACGAAAGCTCGGCTCTTAAAATCTACAACAAAGCAATTGTTCTTGTTATCACCAGGAGCTGCCAGCTTTGATCAATTTATAGATTTTGAAGATCGGGGCAATCAGTTTCAAGAAATGATTAGAAATCATTTTTTAAACTGACGTGTTTCATTAATTGAAAAATTAAACTTATGTAAGGGAAGTTCGCCAATAAAGAGATATTCACTATACTCAATCTTCAAGTTAATTAAGCCAGGCTTACGAATTATTTTTATGTCTTCATTATAGATCGGCGTACCATGAAGACTAATTGTCTTTTTTAGTGCAGTAAGAATTTGCTCATCTGACTTTCGATGTGCTTCTAAAAAAATATTTCTTGCAGCATCATGAATAGCGTAGTAGTCATAATAGAAACGACCAACCCAAAAACCACAGTACACAAAAAAACCAATAAAAAATACATAGATAAAAAATCTAAGACTAAAAAATGCTTTTTGGTGGTATTTATAATGGATCATCAATAAGCCATTTTAAGGGTATTTGTAGCTAAATGAAAAGAGTTTATCGACATTATCTATAATAAATTTAATCCTTAGAGCATGATTAATGTCTAAACGATAGGATTTGCAACGCTGATAAATATTGGTTTCACCAAAATCAATATTAAATGCTAATCTCGTGCCTCAAAAGATAATTTCCTTAAGGTAAATCCATTTTCAAACTCGCTTCATCTAGGATTTAACTTTCAGAATCAAGTTTAAGTTTAAGTTTTTGGTTTTCCCAGTCCTGACTTCGCCCGAATAGATCTTCGGCAAAGCGATCATCTTCGTCATCAGGAAAGAATTTAACCAACTCATCAAGTAAACTTAATCCATAATAACTAAGATAGAGGTGATCCATCTGTTCTACTTGTGATGGTTTAAAATTTTGTAGTTTTTTTACAATCAATTTAGGATCGGCATTTGTTGATTGAATCGCCTGATGTAAGGCAAAACACTTAGTAGACATTTCTCCATATAGAAAATCACAAATTTTACGGACAGTTTCTAATTCGGAGTCATCTTTAATTAATGACATAATGTCAGTGATCAGTCGTCTTCCCGAAAAAATTTCGTAGCGAATTCTAAGTTGATGATACATCTCTTCTTTCCAGTTATCTTTAACTGGAATCAGACTAGAATGTTTAGGACTAAGTTGATTGAAGAGAGATTCAATTGATAGTTTATTAGCGGACTTAAATTGTTCAATAAATGCCCTGGCTAATTTTTCAGGATCATATCCATCAAGCAGTAAAAGACTAAGGTTCTCATCTCTCGGTAAGACTTTAAACTTGTAAATTCTTTCTCGTAAACTTAATTGTCCATCGTAAATCAAATAAAGCATTTTAATGATCTTAAGGTTTGGACGATAAGTTCGGAGGATTAAATTTAATTCATGAAGATCCTCGATTCCCAATTCACTGTTTGCTGTAATTTTAAAAATATCTGGTATTAAGGTAATTGGAATACCTTCGGCTAGTGAGAGCAATGTAGTATACTCTATTTTATTAATATTTTTTTGTTGTACTTGGATAATAAAGCTGTTTCTCCAAGAGCCAAAGCTTGATTCTTGGGATACCTCTTGATTGCTAAATAAGTAATTATAGGCAGTTTCTAAAGCTTGTAGTCTTGTCGGAGATTTTCTAAAATTATTGTAAACATAGTCTGTTTCTAGGTTACTCCAGGCTTGTGTATCTAAGATTTTTTGTTTGAATTGACTGGCTAATGGAAAAAAGGCTGGAGCTAGTAGAACTTCATTTGGAACGCCTTCAATTGATTGTTTTTCTAACAACTCCAATAAAGATGTGCCCTGGGTCTTTTTTAATTCTCCATCGAGTAAGGCAATCTCTAAAGGTGTTCTTTGTAATAAGGACTGCCAATTGTGATTTTCAAGAAGATTTTTGGCTTCGATTTTGGGGTTAAAGCCACAAAGGATAATTTGAATTTTTAAGAATGCAGCAGGAGAAATTAAAGGCTTAATCTTTAAAAGTAAGCTGGAATCGTTTTTAAAATGAAATAAACGATCAATGTCGACTAATTCTTTGTAATTTAGCTTCTGTAGTTCATTTATTAAAAGAACAGCTTTTTCTTCGGGGCTAATGTCAAAATTTTCAATCAGAACAATTAATTTTTTTTCTACATCAGCTAAATACTTTAACTTTGTAATGAGCAAATCACTTTCGGAAATTTGATCAAAATGAAACTCTATATCAAATTCAGTCAATTTTTGGGCAAGTCCTGAATTCAATAATTCAATTAAGCTTGAATAGTCGGATTTATTTGTTTTACGTAAGACACGCTTCTGCAAAAGATCTATCAGGGTACTTTTCGAATTAGATAAACAGGAATTTTTTAGTAAGTAAAGCTGATCTGCCGGTAGCATGTAGAGAAAAAGCAATTTGGCTAATGTCAAATTAAAAGGTTGATGCACATCAAAAGAGCTATCTTGCTTTGTTAAGTTGTATAGGGAGTTTCGATAATCAGAGTAACAAACTTCCATCTTCATGGAGGCATTGTATTCAATGCTAGTTAGTGCTTTTTCTAATTTGAGATAATTACTTAGTGGTGTAGTTGTCTCAGCTGGGAGGTAGAAATCTAGAGTTAAATGAAATCCATAGTTCTTTTCTAGGATTTGATTTAAATTATTAAATTGGCGGGCACTCAAGAAGTATGTAATTGATTGGATAAAGGGACGCAGGCGAATTTCACGGTTTAGTCGGGAAGTTTCTCCTTGATTATGCTCAACGTGTAATATTAATGTACCTAGCTTTTGTGTTTGTAATCCGGCAAAGTCAACCCAAAGGTTCTCACTATTGTTAAAAATCCAATTGATTTGTTCTGCAATAAAATTAAGGTTTAATCCATTTAAGATTTGCTTGATTGCTTGAAGATCATATCCTGAAAAGTTTTTTTCTAACCAAATATTGAAACCGGGAGTATCTTCTCCTTCCTTCAGGAGGTAATTATCTTCGATCACCTTGATAATTTTTTCAATTTCTACCAACGATTTGTTTTGTAACAGGAGTTGTAAACATCTTAAATCTGGTCTGTTGGGATCTAGAAATTTCATTGATAATTCTGCAAGCTCTAGGTAATGAAGCAATTTAAGCTCGACTTGAAGTTCTTTTAAATGTTCTGAATCTAATGATTCCAGTTCACTAAGAATCGAACTCAATGCTTTTACTTCGGAGAGATCTATTTTATAGATTGCTTGTGCTAGGAATGGAGCATTAAAACCAGAGATGGCGGCCTCAAATTTCGTACGACTATCTTTACCGGTTCTTTTTACGATCTGTTCTAGTAATTCCGGACTTTCTCCATTTCTTTTAATGGCTTCACCAAAGTGTTCTTTAAAATATTTTTGAGCATATTTAAGAATAAATTGATTGTCTTCTGATGTTCGGCCAGCAAGGTTTCTTTTGAAAGTGCTTTGATAGGCTTGAGGATCAATTACCCTTTCAAGATTAGAAAGGTTGTAAATATTATCAGCTAAGGTTTTAGCTGCTTTAATTCGTTCATTTTGGTGTTTCTGAAAATCGTGATGTTTAAGACGTTTAACTGTCACCGGACGAACATAATCATCGATGGGGTGAGCATTAAGAATCTCTCGAATTTTTTCCAAACTTTTATTTGCAGTCATGCTTAACTTATTCTGTCCAATGAGCCGTAGCCGAAGTCAGGAATAAGTTTTTATAGTTATTCCAAAAATAAGTTACGTCTTAATAAAATAGAGTAAATTGTCTTTAGTAATAACTATATGATTTTATTATCCCTCGGGTAACAAAAGCCCCACAAAGTAATTTCCTTAAGTAGATTACTTTTTGGACTTTCTATATTATAACCGCAGAACTTTTGAGTTTAACGGTTACTTACCCTCTTGTTCGTATTTACTACGACGTTTTCTTGTAATGATTTTAATATCATACCCTACATAATGATGCTGGGCACGAATATAATTCTTCAAATATCTGGTATATGATTCAGTAATTCGCTTAGGGTTATTGAAAAATAAAACAAAGGTTGGAGGATTACCGTCAATTTGGGTGGCAAAATAGAATTTTACAGGGAGTCCTCGATAGATTGGAGGTGGGTTTTTTTGGATAGCCGCTTCTAAGATGTTATTAATTTCATTGGTTTTTATACGGAATTTACCTGCTTCAAACACTTTTTGTACCGCTTCCAGAACCGAAGGACAGCGTTTCCCTGTAAGTGCCGAAGTAAAGACAATCGGAGCATAGCTACAAAATTGTAAAACCTTTTTAATCTCATCCTGGTAGATTTTCACAGTACGATGATCTTTCTCTACGGCGTCCCATTTATTAACAACAATTACTAGACCCTTGCCGCGTTGGTGAATTAAATCAGCGATCTTGGCATCTTGATGTGAGGGTATTCCATCTTCTCCATCAAGCATTAGAACTGCTACATCACATTCCGCAAGTGACTTTAGAGTACGAAAAGAGAAAATTTGCTCCATCGTTTGGCTACCAATGTTTCGCTGCTTACGAAGCCCCGCAGTATCAATAAGTTTAAAATCATGACCATCGCGAGTAAGAGTGATGTTAACACTATCTCTAGTAGTGCCTGCAATCGGGGAAGTAATCTGCCGTTGCTCACCAACAAGCTTGTTGATTAAAGTAGATTTACCAGCATTAGGTCTTCCCAAAATTGCTACTTTAATTGTGTTGTCTTCTTCTTCTGGTTTTAGTTCCTTCTGATCAAAGATAAATAGCTTGTCCCAGATTGCTTTAAATAGATCACGGATGCCATCATTATGGGCAGCACTAATTAGATGTAACTCTTCTAGTCCCAAATTATAAAATTCAGTTGCTCTTGTCTCATAACCTTTACCATCACATTTATTAACTACCCAAAGGACCGGCTTGTTACTGCGGCGAAGTAGATCTACTACTTCTAAATCAAGGGGATGACTTCCATTTTTTCCATCAAAGATTGCTAAAATTAAATCAGCTTCATGAATGGCGATTTCTGTTTGTTCGGTAACGGCATTAGCTAGTTTATTATTTTCTTCACCAAGTAATCCACCAGTATCAACCAAAGAAAAGGGGCGGATATAGTTGTTTAAAACAACATAGTTGCGATCTCTCGTAACACCTGGGCGATCAGCAACAACAGCAAGATTTTGATGGGAGAGTAAGTTAAAAAGTGTTGATTTGCCCACATTAGTGCGCCCAACGATTGCGATTAAAGGTATTGTGTTTTGAGTATTATCCATTGTTTTGTTCCGCGATATTTTTTAAAGCTTCTAGGGCAGCCGCTTGTTCCGAGGCTTTCTTGGAATTACCAGAACCTCGTCCACAAATTTCATCATTGACTTTCACTACCGTTGAAAAAATTGGAGCGTGGTCTGGCCCAGTGGAATCTTCCACGACATATTCTGGAGAGGGAAGTGAGAGAGCATGAAGCTTCTCTTGTAATTCAGTTTTAGGATCTTTTGGTTTCACTTTGAGTGTCCGTGCATCAAAGATTAGTCTAACAACTTCAAAAGTTCGGCTAAATCCAGCTTCAAAGTAAATTGCACCAAACAGCGCTTCGACAACATCGGCTAGGATTGAATTTTTATCGGCACCACCACTATTCTGTTCACTTTGGCTCATGTTAATTAGTAAGCCAACAGATAATTCTCTTGATATTTGGGCTAAGGATTCAGTGTTAACCAAGGCGGCACGCATCTTAGATAATTCACCTTCATTTTTTTTGGGATGATTTTTAAGTAAGAGGTGAGCAACTGCTAAATCTAAGACGGCATCACCAATAAACTCAAGTTGTTCGTAATCTTGTCCTTTGTTAGATTTTTTTGCAGAGCGATGGGTAATTGCTGCTTCTAAAAGTTCAGGGGATTTAAATGTGTAGTTTAGACGGTACTGTAATTCACCAAGTAACCGTGCACGGTGCGGATTATTCATATCTAAATTTATCGAATGCAAAAGAAAAAATTGCTGATTCAGATATACTAAAACCCACTAACTTATTTTGAACAGCTTGGTAAAATGCCTACGCCATTTTTAGTTTGTTTGGGTTTTAGTATATTTGTTCTCCCCAGGTGAAATGTTTATTTTATAAACATTTCACCCTTAGCGACCCCCAAGGGTCGCCTGAAGCACGGAGTGCTTAATGTACTAGTCGCCTGAATTTTTAAAAAATTAATTTTTTAACTTGACTAGTACATCTTTTCAAAAATTTTGGTGCTAAGAATAGCAACTTTAAAAGTTTTGAAAAAAGCTATATCATCGGGCGTATAGTATAGGATCTAGACCGACAAAGCAATTTAACAGTGCATTTTCATGACATTACCAGTTAGCTTCAATCCACAATCAGATTACCAATACACGGTTTACGAGCCTTATAAGTATTCTTATACTGTTTTAAGTAAAATTTATCAGGCAGTCACACGTATTAACAAAATTAAATCTGCTAGCAATTTGGAGCAGAGCGCTGTGAATTATCTAGAAGCAATTGTACTTTCGGGACTCTTGGCCTGCTCTTCAAATAGCATAATTGTTAGTTTAATTCCGAACCTACTCGGAGAAACTCTTCGTCTTGAATTTTCAACAGCTAAGGAATTTGTAAGTAATGTATTAGTGAGAGAGAGTTCGACAGAAGAGATGTTAGCGCACTACCATCAATATAAACTTTTAAATTTATATGCTCTTAAGAATCAGGAGATATCTGTATTAGAAGGTTTAACGAAGTCTCCACTAACATTAATTTCGGAATTTAATTATTCTACCCTTGCTGAGATACAAAAGCTTGCTCAAGTATTCCAAATTGCCAAGCAGAACTTAACATCATTTCTTGTTTATGATGACCGACAGATTCGATTCGAAGATTTAGAAAAATTATTGCTTACTTCAGGAGCTTCCACTGCTGTTGCTCAGATTCGTACTTTTAATCTTTTGGAAGCTTTCGATCTTTTGACCCATTCAACTTCAAACGTAAATTACTTACTTATTCCAACTAGCTTTGCCGAGAGTAATTACAACCCACTAATCGTTCTTCACGAAGCATATCAACAAAGGAAAATTAATATCTTAGAAACTTTAGAAGTGATTACGGATCAAACTAAAGTAATTCTGGAAGAAAATGATTCTAGCATAATAGAAGTCGGAGATTCCCCAGCTGTGAATCTTTCTGCTCAAGTTTTAGCAGCCGTTGTTTCTAAGTCGCCCTCAATAAAAATTAGGATTCGCTCTTCTAAGCTTGATCGCTACTTATTAGAATTGAATCAATTAAATTTCATTTCTAATTTATCGGTTCAAGTTATGGCTAGTGACCTAACTAACATAAGTACTAATCTACTTTTGGAATATTCGAGGTCCCAAAAGTCTAAGCTTCTTTTAGATTATCTTTCCCCACAAAATTCTAAACAGAATACAGAAGGGATTGTTATTAATTTTGTTGATAGTCCTAGCTCGCTAGTAGATTTCCAAAATAAATTTGATCATCTGTTTTGCCAAGGCGAGAATTTCACCATTCTAAGCTGGGGTAATGCGGCTTCAGAAGTTTTAGGTTTTTTAGAATCATCAGACTCATTAGAGCCTGAAATTTTAATTTTAAAACAGATTTGGCCACTGCCACTTGAAGCAATCTCAGATTCTGTAAAGAGAACCTCCCGATTATTAATAGTTCCTGATCCAAAACTTGCCTTTCCACTAGTAGATATTTTGTGTAATCAATTATCTAGAAAACTTTATCAGCTTTTAGATGCGCCAATTAAGGTTGTAAATTATCAAGACCTTGCCTGTTTAGCTACTAATTTAGATTTAATGTTTTATGAAGATTAATTTAAAGCAACTTGTAAATCCACATATTCTTGAAGTTGTGCCTTATAAATCGGCAAGGGGAGAAGCATCTGGGCAAGGGATGATCTTACTTGATGCCAATGAAAACCCAAAAAGTCCCGATTCGTTAGAGTTAAATCGTTATCCGGATCCTTATCAAAAAGCATTGAAGCATCGAATCTCAAAATTAAAAGAAGTTTCAACAGAACAAATTTTTATTGGAAATGGTAGCGATGAAATTATTGATTTGCTAATTCGAATTTTCTGTAATGGTGGTCGGGATCAAGTAATTATTACACCACCAACCTTTGGGATGTATGCAGTTGCTGCTTCTGTAAATAATATAGAAGTTGTAAAAGTAGATTTATTACCTGACTTTCAATTAGATATTCCGGCAATTAAATTATCTTTTTCTCCTTTAACCAAAATCCTTTTTCTTTGCTCGCCAAATAATCCCACAGGTAACTGTGCTAAACGATCTGATTTAATTGAGTTAATCGATAGCTTTTCGGGAATCGTCATTGTCGATGAAGCGTATATTGATTTTGCGGAAGAAAGAAGCCTAATCACAGAATTAGCTAATTTCAACAATTTGATTGTATTACAAACCCTTTCCAAGGCTTGGGGCTTGGCTGCTTTGCGTTTGGGAATGGCTTTTGCTTCTCCAGAAATTATCCAAATCTTAAATACTATCAAGATGCCTTATAATATCAATCTTCTTACGCAACTGCGAGCGGAAGAAGCATTTGTAGATGTAAATTTTACAAGGAATTCAGTTCTACAATTATTGAAAGATAGAAAGATTTTAGAAAATGCTTTTCTGAATAATTCTAAAATTTTACGTGTATATCCAAGTGATGCCAATTTCTTGATGATAAAAGTTGAGGATTCAGTTAAGGCTTATGAGTTTTTAAAATCTCAAGGCCTGCTTGTCCGACGAATTAGTCCACATCCTTTAGTCGATAATTGTTTAAGAGTATCTGTCGGTACAGCAGAAGAAAACCAAAGATTAATTAAAGGATTAGAGCAAATATGAAAAAAGTAATTTTTTTTGACCGAGATGGAACTCTAATTTGGGAGCCAGAAGATAACTTCCAGATTGATCGCTTAGATAAATTAAAATTTTTACCACAGGCAATTTCTTCTTTGAAAAAACTTTCGCTATATAGTGATTTTGAGTTTGTCATGATTACTAATCAAGATGGCTTAGGGACGGCTAGTTTTCCAGAATCGGATTTCTGGCCTGCTCATAAACTAATGTTAGAGGTTTTTGAAAGCGAGGGTATTAGTTTTGCTGACATCTTAATTGATCGCTCTTTTCCGGAGCAAAAACTTGCTACGCGTAAGCCGGGAACGGGATTACTAACTAAATATCTAACTAAAGAATACGATTTAGCAAATTCTTGGGTAATTGGAGATCGATTAACTGATGTGGAGTTAGCGAAGAATCTTAAGAGTAAATCCATTTATATGGGATCCGAACAATCCTTAGATGCTACTTTCTGTAGTAATGATTGGACTAAAATTACTGATTTTATCTTACAAAGTGGTCGAAATATAAATTTCCAGCGAGATACTAAAGAAACTAAGATTTCAATTTTGCTAAACCTTGATGGTCAGGGCCAGACTCAAATTAAAACTGGGCTGAGTTTCTTTGATCACATGTTACAACAATTGGCCTTTCACGCTGGATTTGATTTAAATCTTAATGTGATTGGTGATTTGGAAATAGATGAGCATCATACGATTGAAGATACTGCCTTAGCACTGGGTGAAGCGATCATTCAAGCACTCGGTACCAAGCGTGGGATTAATCGTTACGGTTTCACACTACCAATGGATGATGCCTTGGTTCAAGTCGCCTTAGATTTTTCTGGTCGCCCATGGCTAGTCTGGCAAGCAGAATTTAAGAGAGAAAAAGTTGGTGACATGCCTACTGAGATGTTCTCCCACTTCTTCAAGTCATTTTCTGATAGTGCTAAGTGTAATTTAAACATCAAAATCGAAGGTGATAACGAGCATCATAAAATAGAAGCAACCTTTAAGGCCTTAGGCAAAGCTATCAAACAAGCTGTTACTAGTTCGGGGCAGATTGGACTTCCAAGCACCAAAGGGCTTTTGTAAGTAATTAAAATTATTAGAGATAAGAAAAGATTAGAATAGGTATTTTTGTATTAACTAAATTAATTGAACGCGTTCAGTTTATGTGGTATTTTATAAGTAAGTTAAGAAATTAACTGATACTAAGCAAAAAAAGTTTTTAGCTGAAGTATTTTAAATTTATCTCGTTGTAGGAGGTGCAAATGCTAGTTGTAACATATTTAATCTATATCGTTGTTAGTCTGGGAGTTACTATCTGGGTAGCCAGAACATTACAGCAACATGGGCGGGCGTTTCTAGTTAATGCTTTTAAAGACAATGAAGGCTTGGCAGATTCTGTTAATCATTTATTGGTCGTAGGATTTTATCTGATTAACTTAGGATATGTATGTATCACCCTGAAAGCAAAGAATAGTCCAGTCACAGTCGCTGATGCTATTGAGCTACTTAGTTCAAAAATAGGGATTATTTTACTTGTTCTTGGTGGAATGCATTTCTTTAATATCTATGTGTTCAATCGATTACGTAGAAGTGGATTACTAGAGATGTTTGAACCACCAGTTGAGCCAGATCAAGTACTTCCAAATAAAATCTAACTTAAGGTCTGGGTAACTTAGCGTTACCCAGACTGAACTAATTAGAGGAGAAAAGATGAAAACTAAGATTATTAATATTACAGTTCTGTATGATGGCCAATGTGAGTTTTGTCGTCAATGCGTTAAATGGCTAAAAGGCCAGAACAGTTTTTTCCCAATAAAATTTTTAGCATCTCAAACAGGTCAGGCTAGAGAACAATTTCCTGAGCTAATCAATGAATTTAAAGCAGGAAGATTTATAGTAGTAACTTCAAATAGAGAAGTCTACTTTGATTCTAAAGGAAAACTTTTTTGCCTATATTCACTGATTGATTACCGTAATTTAAGTTTAATTTTAGGTAGCCCTAAGTTTTTTAAATATACGAATACTGCCTTTAACTATATAGCAGAAAAACGCTATAACATTTCCAGTGTGTTATTGTATTTAAATCGTATTGCTAAATGAAAACTGGACAAAAATTAATTAAATCTGAAGAAACCAAAGAGAAGATTTATAAATCTGCCTTAGGCCTTTTTCGGAAAAATGGCTATCAGGAAACTACGATGAGAGAGATCGCTAGTGATGCTGGAATTGCTTTAGGAACAACTTATTATTATTTCCGTTCAAAAGATCATTTGGTAGCAGAATTCTATGAAATGACTACAAGTTCTCTAGAGCGAGTAATGGCAGAGGAAATTACTCGTAGCAAGGATTTTAGTACTCGATTTACAGGTTACATTCAGAACACCTTAACTGAATTCTTGCCATATCAAAAGATGGTCGCTGTTCTAGTACAAAATGGAGTTGATCCTAAAAATCCAAACTCACCCTTTAGCCCTGAGACAATAAAATTAAGAACTCGTTCAATTGAAATTATTAATAAATGTATTGAGGGAAGTAATTTAAAATATGATCCGAGTTTTAAAAATCATCTACCGGTTTTTCTTTGGTTTTTCTTAATGGGTATGATTTTTTTCTGGACTTTTGATTCCTCAAAAAAACAAGTTCGTTCGAAGTTGTTACTAACTGCCTCATTAAAAATAGTGATCTTACTACTAAATGTTGGTCGTCTTCCGATAATTAATAAAGTTCAAAGCACAGCTATTAAGCTCTTGGAGGATTTGTGGCCATTAAATCAGATATACTCACCGCTTTTCATTTTTGATAAAAAATGAAAAGAAAGGTGTCCCGAAGGGGGAGCGAGTGTAGCGAGTCCCGGCGAGTAAAATCCTGTCGCCTTGTCCGCCGTAGCTTAAGCGAAGGTGGAAGACAGGTTTTGCCGTAGAGAACAATACTAAACCCTACGCAAACCGGCGGTGAGTATAGGTTTTGTCTTTTACGGTGTAACTTGGCTAAAGCCAAGATTACGCTCGCCCTCCGCAAATTTCATCTGCGGAGGGTTTACTTAAAGAGGAGAACAAATCATGACAATGCAAAGAATTATTATACCTGGAGGGAGTGGATTCTTAGGTCGGCAGTTAGCCAAATATTTTAAAAATAATGGTTATCAAGTTGTAATCTTGAGTCGTCAGGAATTTCATTCAGAAGATGCCACTGTAGTATTATGGGATGGTAAAAGCTTAGGAAGCTGGTGCCAAGAATTAGAAAATTCCTTGGCTGTTATTAATTTAGCAGGACGTTCTGTTGATTGTCGTTATCATGCAAAAAATAGGCAAGTTCTACTTGATTCCAGAATTTTATCAACGAAAATCTTAGGGCTGGCGATTGCTAATTGTGTGAATAAACCAAAAGTCTGGTTAAATTCTAGTACAGCAACACTTTATGAGCATACTTACGGAGAGGGCCATTCTGAAAATGGCAAGATTGCTGCTAGTCCTGATGCAAAAGATGAATTTTCGATAGAACTAGCAAATGCTTGGGAGAAAGCTTTTAATGAAAGTATCTCACAAGATATTCGGAAAGTACTTTTAAGAACGGCAATAGTTTTTGGAAATGACTCAGGAACTGCCTACCAAATTATAAAACGACTTGTAGGGCTTGGGCTTGGTGGTCGGATGGGTCATGGAAAGCAATATGTCTCATGGATTCATTCGAATGATTTTTGCCGTGCGTTAGAGTGGATTATAATAAATAATCAGTCAAATGGAATTTATAATATTTCTGCACCAAATCCCTTAACTAATAAACTGATGATGCAAATCATTCGAAAAAAACTTGGAGTTCCCTTTGGATTACCGGCAACTAAGTGGATGTTAGAAATTGGAGCATTCTTTCTTAGAACAGAAACAGAACTTATTATCAAAAGTCGACGTGTTTTACCTACTCGGCTCCTTAGTGAAGGTTTTGAATTTCAATTCACAAATTTTATAGATATGATTGAAGACTTAGAAAAATGAATTCACTAATTGATCTGATCAAGTTATATTCCTTTAGTCATCCAAGTAAAGAAGATTTGATTGGCTTTGCCAATCAACAAGCAGAAGGAATAGACTCAGCATGTAAAAAACTAGAGCAGGCCAATAAGAATTACTTTGTTAACGACAGTAGACAAGTCCTGCTTGGTAAAGGCCCTGAAGTTTTAGAGCAAGCATTGCAAGCCGTTTATGATTTACAGATGTTTAATCTGCCACCTTTTTGCAAGGCAATCTCAAATACTTCTTCTATTAAATTGGGCACAGTGATTGTAGTAACGGCGAGGGCCTTGGGCCTATGGGTGAAAATCGCCAGTTTTGTATCTGAAATAATCCAAAGTAAAGATCAAGAAAAGACCTCAGTTGGTTTTGCCTATACAACCTTGGCGGGGCATATTGAATTTGGAAAAGAATGGTTTAGGGTAGATTATTACCCAGATTCTCAGGAGGTATACTTTAACCTTAGCAGTATCTCGAGACCAAACTATATTTGGTGCTTCCCGATTTATCCAATTATTAGGTTTTATCAACTAAAATTTCAAAAACTTTCCCTTCTGGCGATGAAGAAATCTCTCAATCTGGAGTAATTGTCAAGAACATTGCCAAGGTTCGTGAATAATTACTTGTAATTTACTGTCCGACGATTATATATTCATATAATTCCTTTTTTTGCTTTTGTTAGTTAAAATATGCGTTTAAAAAATATTGTTTTTATTGCTCTTTGCACGTTGTTGCTATCTGCTTGTTTGGAGAATAATAGTGGTTATTACCCTGATAATGGAGGAACTTATCGTCCTTCTAGCTACGACAGGTATGACTCCCGTTATGATTCTCGATATGACTATGATCGAGAAGCAGATCGAGCTCGTTGGGAAAGAGATCAGCTTAGAGAAGAACGCGAGCGTTTGGAAAGAGAACGTGAACGTCAAGAGCAAGACCAATATAACCGACCTCCACCACCGCCAGTGATTTATCAGCCAGCTCCTGATGGTTGTCAGTCAGGCTTTCGTTTAAGAGGGAGCAAGTGTTCTGACAAAGAGCGTAAGAATGGTTGTCGTGATTCTAGATCTCGGAACGGTGGTCAGTACTGCGTTTCGGGAGTGTAATATTTTTACATCTAATTCTTAAATCTTCTCGGTGATTTGTTAAATAAGAAATTGCTGTACGGACTTGGTTTCGTACAGCAATTTCTTTAATCTGCCCAGCATCAACATACATTCTTAACAGTAAATTATCGATCACTTCAAAGGAATCATTGGGATCGATTTTAGGAGTGAAATAAGCTAATGGTAACAAAATTGATTTACCGACGGCCCCACACAAATACTTTAATGCAGCCTTAGTATTTCCTGCTTGATGAAAATGTAACATTCTATTTTCAAAATTTACTCGAGTATCACCTTTACTTGAGTAACATCTACTTATTTCAGGAATTAAATCTAAAATACTTTTTACTGCTACTCCATACGGGGAATGGAGATCCTGAGTATTTGTTTTTAATATGACCGATGGTAAATTAATAATCTTTGGAAATATTGCTTGCAAGCTAAATCTAAAAGACTCCTTCTCTAATTGTTGAATTTTATTCCAACTGAAATCTTGGCGGGAAGTTTTCCTCTTTTTACAAGCTTCAAGGTAGGCTGGTAGTTGATAAATTTCCCCATATAGCATAGCTAATAAAGTTAGTTTTGGATTTCTATCTTCAGGAGTAACTTTAATTTTATAGTTTCCTTTTATTTCCTTTGCTCCTTGGCTTTTGTGAAACCTAATTTCCATTAGATCGGCAACAAATTCTTCCAGTATTAAAAATCTTGTTTCACCTTGAGCGCTATTGATCAAACCAAAAGATACCCAAGTCTTCGCACCTAATTTAATAGCTCCTGATAAATGTGTCAGTTCATGAACAATTGTGCCAGCAGCACGTTCGGGATTAGTTGCTACATGAGTGTCATTTAAGTACATACTTCTGATTTCTGGATGTGCCGATCCATAATCTTTATTTACGACATCGGCGTTATCTTCACTTTGGGCATATTCTTCTGTTAGAAGTCCAGAACATTTAGTAATAGTTGTGATTTTAGCCTTTTTAAATTCTGCTGTTACGAAATTCTCAGCTTGAGCTATCAGGCGATGCTCTTCAGGTGTTGCTTGACGAGTTGAATTTTGAAAGGTTAGGGCAACTTTTTGTTCCCAGTCAAAACGATTAAATCTTGGACTTATTGGCAAAACGCCATCAATAATTTCAGCTGCCAACTTCTTCGCTTGCTCAGGGTTTTCGGGAATTACAAGTTTAATACTTTCACTTAGCACAAAATCTTTTTACAAGATCTTCCGTAGCTAAGCAAAGATTTTATCGTAAAGGGTCAAGCAAATTTCAAAAACAATCAAAATCACGATGTACCACTCTAATCTAATACTATGACGAACATTTGTTACCTCCAAAAGTGACTTTGCGGTGGAGTCAATTAGTTCTAGCTTTTCATATAACACTTTATAACGCTCTCTAACTTCAAAATGGTTATCGAGGTGGTTATAGAATTTTTCCAGCTCGGGATATTCCCAAATTAAGTCAGGCTTATCACCTAATTGAATCAGTCCCAGAAGTTTACTTTTATCAATTAGCGCATCTTCGATTAGGGCGTAAAGTTCATTTGATTTATAGCGGTTTGTTACCTTCAGATCGAACTTATTCATTAAGTTTTGTAGCTTACTAAATGTGTCGATTACAGTTTGTTCGAAGTAGTCTAAGGCTAAATGTCTGGCAAGGACCTCGGCGATTAGCTGAAGCTTTTCAGTGCTCTCTGATTTAATTTGAATAAAGTCTTCCGTGGCAATTTCTTGACCTTCGGGATCAATTACTAGAATAGATTTCTCTGTTAACAAGATTGGCTTATCCCCTAAGTCTTCTGGTATTAATTTGTCATTAATATAATCTTTCAGATCTTCTGGGCAATTAAACATCACGACTACTCCGTAGCGGAATACCGCAACAAGTCGTTCTTTATTGAGATCGATAAATAATGGATCTCTCGCTAAGATCTTTTCCTTTTTAAAGTCTTTTAAATCTACTTGCTTACCGATGTAGTAGGCGTAGATACTTAGTTCTTTTTTCATTGTCATTTTGGTTGTTGATGATGTTATTCACATCTATTTGATCCAGCATTTGAGGAGTGTCATCCTTAGCTGAACTTGATTTACGGGAATATTAGCATTTATTAAGAACTAACTCAAAAGTCTAATTTATTAATTTTGCTTAGAAAAGTATTTTTCTGCTGTAATTCTAGCTGGATAGGATGTTTTGTTTTACTTCCGGAACGTAGCTTTTCTACGTTCAGGATATTAGAAATTTATAAAAATTTCTCTAATCTTGTAATTGCTTCCAAGATATCCGCTCTTTTACCAAACGCACTAAAGCGAACAAAGCCTTCGCCAGCTATTCCGAATCCTGAACCTGGAGTACAAACAATTTGAGCTTGTTCTAGAAGGTAATCAAAGGTTTCCCAAGAAGTTCTTCCCGGGATTTTCGCCCAAAGGTAAGGAGCGTTTTCTCCAGCATAAACTTCCACATCTTTTTTAACTAAAGCTTCTTTAATTAAACGGGCATTCTCTAAAAACTCAGATGTCATTTCTTGGACTTCTGCCCAGCCGGCATCTTCTAATACTCCGATTCCACCTAGTTGAGTGATGTGCGAGGTACCGTTATAGATTGTATTGGTAAGTCTGACCCAATCATTTAGTACGGAAGATCCATCTTCAAATTTTAATTCTTTAGGAACAACCGTCCAACCCAAGCGAACTCCTGTAAAGCTAGCCGACTTAGAGAAGGAGTGCATTTCAATAGCAACTTCTTTAGCTCCAGGGATTTCAAAAATAGATTTCGGTAATTCAGGATCTTGAATAAAGACGCTGTAGGCTGCATCGTACATGATGATTGCTTTATTTGCTTTGGCAAAAGCAACTAACTCAGTTAATTGTTGGCGATTTGCACAAGCACCTGTTGGATTATTTGGAGAGCAAATAAATATTAAATCTGAATTCTTAGCTGGAGTTAAGTCAGGAAAAAAATTATTTGCTGGATTACACGGCAAGTATGTAATGCCTCCGAATTGCTTAGTCTCAGGATTAAACTCACCAGTTTGTCCCATGGCAACACTGGAATCTACATAAGCTGGATAGACTGGATCTTGCACGGCAATCTTAACATCTGCTCCAAAAAGCATTTGCAGTCTTCCGACATCACATTTCGCACCATCAGAAATTAAAATTTCATCTGGATCTAATTGGTTATTATAGAATCTTAAGTTAATCAGCTCACGCAATTTTAGGAGTCCTAAATCTGGATAACCTGAGTATCCTTCGGAAGTCCCCATTCCTTCGGCCGCTTTAACAAGAGCCGCTGTAATATTTTTTGGCAGTGGGCCAGGAGTATCACCAATTCCCAAAGAGATAATCTTAGCGGTCGGATTTTTTTCTTGAAATTCGCGGCGTTTCTTGGCGATTACTGGGAAAAGATAACCAGCCGGAAGTTTTGCTATATTTTTATTGCGTTTAACCATTTTGTAATAAAGATAAAAATCCTACATAATTTAGTGTTCTGCTACTTAATTGTAAAGACATTCCAGTATATTCTTTTAATTATTTCTTTATTTACTTGTTTAGTAAGTAAGATCCTTTAGAATCCTGCAAAATTTTGTGATGGTTGAAGTTAAGATTCATGAGAGCTTGGGTAATACAAAAAAGAGGATTTGTTGGGGATTTAAATGCCTGCTTAGGGGTTGCTTATAAATTTGATACTAATCCAAGAATCATTTTCAATGATCAGATTGAAAAATATGCGAGTGTATTAGAATTTATTGATCTTGATCAAGGACAACAAAGACCGGAACTGTTGATCGCATCTTATCAATTCTCTACAGAGCATATGATTGCGATCAGCAGGACGATAGGAGAAAAGCCATTTCTAATTAATCTAAGAGATCCTGGTTCACTACATTCTCATTTTGATTTAATTGCTAATCCACGACATGCTCCGAGGTTGAGCTTACCAAATGTTATGGAAACAATAGGACTTTCCAATACTATCACACCAGAAAAGATTAATTCTTCCATAATCAATCTCCCCAAATTAGATACAAGAATGAAAGCCGCTGTTTTAATGGGTGGTGACTCTATTCAACTAACAAATGAGAAAGGGGGAGGTAAGTTTAAGACTAAAGCTGCTAGAAGTATTGGTGCTCAGATAAATGAAATATCCAAAGCACATGATATTGGACTCTATTTAACAAATAGTCATCGTACTAGGGAAAAAACATGGGAGGCATTTTTGCAGGAACTTAGCAGTGTTTCAAAATATACCTATGATTATAGCTCAAGCAAGTTTAATCCCTATTTAGGAATGATCTCATTGGCGGATTTGATAATTGTAACAGCGGATTCTATGTCGATGTGTAGCGAAGCTTGCTCTAGTGGTAAGCCCGTCTATTTTGCTGGATTAAATAGAGTTAAGAATCAATTTTTAAGAAGTGATCATGAAAGACTAGCAGTAGACCTGATGATCGAAGGTTATGCTCGACCTTTAGAATATTTTGATCCCGAATGGCAGCCCAAAAAACAGCCATTAAATGTGGCCGAAAAAATAGCTAATAGGGCTAAAGAAATTCTTGTGGAACAAAGAGCTGTTCCCGTAAAGCAGACTAGGTACCTGCAACCTTAATTCTTTACTGGAGATAAAAAAAGCCATCGCAGATAAATTCAGCCGGTCCTGTCATAATTACATGATCATTCTCTAGCCATTTAATTGCTAAATTTCCGCCTAATAGTTTAATCGTTATTTCTCGATTTGTAAGATTATTCAGAGCTGCAGCAACAGCAACGGCACAAGCACCAGTGCCACAAGCTTGAGTCTCTCCACTACCACGTTCCCAAACGCGCATTTCAACATTATCGCGATCAATCACATGAGCAAATTCCACATTAATTCTTTCTGGAAATAATTTGTGATGTTCAATCTTGGGACCTAATTCTAATACTAAACGATCGGAAATTTCAGGTACGAAAATAACCAAGTGGGGATTTCCCATGGAGACAGCATTAATTTTAAACTGCTCTCCCATAAATTCATAGGGAAAATTGATTAGCTTCGGTTCAGGGCTAGTAGTGGGAATTAGTTTAGCTTCCAGAATTGGCTTGCCCATGTCAACACTTACTTCTGTTACAATATTGTTGGTAAGTTTTAAGTTGAGAATTTTAATACCCGCTTTAGTTTCTAAGTTAATAGTTGTTAGCGCAGTAATTGATTTGTCATACAAGTATTTAGCTACACAGCGAACTGCATTACCACACATCTGCGCCTCAGATCCATCGGAGTTAAACATTCTCATTTGAAAGTCAGCTTGATCACTTGGCAGTATTAGTACTATTCCATCACTACCAATTCCGAAATTTCGATCGGACATTTTGACTGCCAGTATTTCAGGATTTTCTGGAATTGAATCTAAGCAGTTTAGGTAAATGTAATTATTACCCAAGCCATGCATTTTAGTGAAGGGGATTTTAGTATGTGGCATAAAGTTTATTTACAAAATCTTGGTTTGTTTCTCGTGGGCGATGGTAAGTAACCTCGCCATTGATTGTGCAAACTTCGGCCGGTAGGGTTCGCAAATTGTAAACACTTCCCATGGAATAGCAGTAGGCACCACCATTATGAATCACTAAAAAGTCTCCTTCGCGAATTTCTGCGATTGGACGAGAGGAGGCAAAATTATCCCCAGTCTCACAGATGTTACCAACGATATCATAAGTTTTAGTAACACCATTTGGATTACTTAAGTTTTCGATGTGATGGTAAGCGTCATACATCACAGGACGTGCTAGGTGATTAAAGCCAGAATTTGTTCCAGCGATTAAGTGCCCGTTGTTATCTTTAATTGTATTAACTTGGATAATTAAGTGCCCAGCTTCAGCAATTAAGAATTTGCCAGGTTCAAAGTAAAGTTTTAGTTCTTTTCCAAATAATTTATTAGTTTCTAAAACTTTTGCCAATACTCTAGGGGCAAATTTAGAATAGTCAATTTCCTTTTCATCGGGATGGTAGGGGACAAAAAGACCACCACCCAAATCAACAAATTCTAAACTTGGAAAATTTTCAGGAGTAACAATTTGCAAAAGATTATCAACTGCTTGTAAATATTTTTCTTGATCTTTAATACCAGAACCTGTGTGCTTGTGAATTCCAATTACAGTCAGATTAAATTGCTGGCAGATTTCCAAAGCTTGTCCTAGGTGTTCCAACAAAATCCCAAACTTGCTTAGAGGTCCGCCAGTCTGGATTTTTGCGTGGCTTCCGGCAATAACATCGGGATTAACTCGTATGCAAATGTTTTGATTTGGAAAAAGCTCGCCGTAACGTTTAATTTCAGAAAGCGATCCTAGGTTAAATAATACTCCTAAACCTTGAGCTTCTTTAATTTCTTCGTTTGTTAAGTTGTTCGCTGTGAAGATAATATTTTCTTTGGCGACTCCTGCTTTTAAAGCCAAATAGATTTCACCCGGACTAACGGCGTCAATTCCAACACCCAGTGAATTAATGAACTTTAGTAAGGGAACGTTATAGTTCGCCTTCATCGCATAATGAACTTTAAGCTGGGAGTAATTGATGCCAGTCTTTAATTCTTCATAACGTTTCTGAACTTGGTCAAGTTCATATACGTAGAGTGGAGATCCGTATTTTTGGGCAAGTTCCAAGAAGTTTGTTTTGCTTTGATACATTTAGATAATACCTGAGTTGCGTAAAGTGTTTTGGATGATTTCCTGACTAGCAGGAGTTAATTGCGTAAGTGGTAAGCGACATGGCCCAGCTTTCATTTTTGCTAAATCCATCATTGCTTTGATTGGAATCGGATTTGATTCAATAAAAGCTGTTTGAAATAATGGAAGAAGCTGAAAATGGAGTTTAGAAGCTGCAGAGAAGTCACCAGTCAGAGCAAGATCCACCATTTGTTTAATCTGTTTTGGAACTAAATTAGAAACTACAGATACAATTCCAAGTCCTCCCAAGGCCATCAAGGGAAGTGTAAGTGCGTCATCTCCTGACATTACGCTAAAATTAGAAGTTGTATTTTGGATTTGATTAATAACATCTCCAATTTGGTTAATGTTTCCCGATGCTTCTTTGATCGAGGTAATGTTGGGAAGTGTTGTCACAATTTTTTTAACAGTAGCTGTTTCAATATTAACTCCAGAGCGACCAGGGACATTATAAACCATGATTGGTAAGTCGATGGCGGACGTGATTGCTTTAAAATGTTGATAGATGCCGTCTTGAGTGGGTTTATTATAGTAGGGAGTAGCAATTAAGACTGAGTCAGCGCCAAGTTCTTTGGCTATTTTGCAGTTAGCGATAGTAACTGCAGTGGAGTTACTTGTTGCTCCAACCATCACCGGAATTTTTCCTTTAGCAATTTTTATTGATGCTTTAATTACAGCAATTTTTTCTGAGTCATCCATCGTTGGAGATTCACCAGTTGTCCCAAGTGGGATAATTCCATCAACACCAGCAGCGATTTGGAATTCAATATTTTCCGTTAGTCCAGCGAGGTCAAGACTGCCGTCCAGATTAAGCGGAGTTACGAGGGCGGTATATAGTCCTTTAGTTTTCATTATCTATAATTTGATCAATTAAATCTTCAAATTTGAAAAAGCCAATTTTATCATAAAGCCATTCTGCAGCTATTATTGACCCTAGGGCATAGCCCTCACGATTACGTGCAACGACTTCAATATTTACACTTTCTGCTGGAGAATCCAAGAAGATTTGATGTGTCCCAGGAACATTTCCTGACCTTAGACTTGCGAAATGAATCTCATGGGACTTCGGAGCACGATCTAGTTTCTCATAGACAGCAGAGCTTTTTCGACCAATATTATCAATTAAAATTTGGGCCGCTGTCATCGCTGTTCCTGAGGGACTATCTACTTTTTTATTATGGTGAATATCTAATCCAGAGATATCAAATTCTGGAAATTTATTAATAATCCGAGCCGCAGCTTCTACTACTTTAAAGAAAACATTTACCCCGACTGAAAAATTAGATGCGTAGATTAAGGCGTTTTTGGCTGTAACTACTTGTTGTTTTATTAGATCAATTTCATGATACCAACCAGTTGTCCCTACTACTAAGGGAATTTGTAGTGTATTAAACTTGTTGATATTACTAATAACAACTTCAGGATTAGTAAATTCAATTCCAACTTGAACACCGATCATCGACTCAGCAGTAACATCCTTAAACTCTGCTCCAGAATGATGAGGATCGATAATTACTATTTGATGGCCACGTTCCTTTGCAATTCTTGCGATTACCTGCCCCATCTTTCCATAACCAACTATTGCAATCTTAGTCATTTAATTTCTTAAGTTTAAAAGTGAATTATGGGCAATGTTTAAGGCCCGATCCGCTTCCGCTTGATCAAATACTAAACTGATATTTAATTTTGAAGCGCCCTGAGAAAGCATCTTTGGATTTAATTTTTCCTTTGATAAGGCTAAGAATAAATCACTTAGAATTAAGGAAGAATTTTGGGCATTACAAATTAAACTAACAATAGAATGATTATGAAGAACATTGACTGAGGCAAATTCTGAAAGCTCGGACACTAGTTTTTCGAGATTGTCTTGCTTGTCGACAGTTAATGAAATACTGACTTCGCTGCTTGCTAGTACATCGACAGAGATATCATATTTTTCGAAAGCATTAAAAACCTTTGATACAAAACCTACGGCTCCCAATAATTTGGAAGAGACAATATCGATTAATATAATGTCATTTTTACTGGTGATTGATTTCACTGGGCCTAATGAGTAATCAGTTTCGGCGGTAATAATAGTACCAAGGGCTTCAGGATTATAGGAATTTTTTACACGGACAGTAATTCCTTTCTCTTTAGCGGGCATCATCGAAAGCGGGTGGAGAACTTTTGCTCCAAAGTAGGAAAGTTCGGAAGCTTCTTCGAAGCTGACTTTATTAACTGGAATTGCATTGGGAACCTTACGTGGATCGGCGGTCATTAAACCATCAACGTCCTTCCAGACTTGAATTTCTTTAACATCTAAAGCGGCGCCAATTATACTGGAAGTTAAATCACTACCACCTCGACCAAAAGTTGTGATTGATCCACAAGGAGCTTGTCCAATAAATCCAGTAATGACCGGAGTGAATTGATAATCAGTTTTTAGAAAGCCAAGTTTTTGATTAATTTCTTGATCAGCCTCAGGTAGTAGGCTTGCTTCCATAAATTTATTATTTGTTTTGATTCCAATTTCCCAAGAATCAAAAAACTGTGCTTTGAGTCCTTCCTGATTAAAGCTTGTTGCTATGACTCGAACTGCTAGGCGCTCCCCAAATGAAACAAGGTAGTCTTTTGTTCGTGGGGATATTTCTCTAATCTGTTTAATTCCATTTAGTAGTTGTTCCAATTCTGATAATAATTCCTGAATCACTTCAGGATTTATTATTAATTCTTCACAAGCTTGTAGGTGATTAGATTTGATTTCCTGACAATCGACGACGCCTTCTAGTAATGCTTTTTGACCAGCAAGTAATAATAGATCGGTGGTTTTGCCCATAGCTGAGCAAACGATAATAGGTTTTTCTGATAGGTAGTTGGCAATAATCTTATTTACAGATCTGATGCGCTCAGCCGTACCAACGGAGCTTCCTCCAAATTTCATAATAATCATATCGCTTTGCTTATATATAGTGATGACAAAAAATAATTTACTGCCTGCCTAGCCGAAGCTTCAGCGAAGGCCGGTTAGTAAATTGAACAAAGTCATTACGGCTATTGCAAATCTTGGATACCTGTCGCGCCAAAGCAAAAGCTATGGCGGATATCCAAGTTTGCATAGTTAAAAACAACATAAATAGTGAGTCCAAGCAAAATCGTTAGTGTTTTAAAGTAATTTATTTTTTAGACTCACTATAAATAGCAAAACTACCTTAGCATATTAGTAATAATGTTCCAGTATTTTACCTGTTTTTATCATACAAAATTTAATCTGAGTTTTGGATAGACGAGTTTTTCTAGCCTTTTACAGATGGTGCTATTATGAGTATAAACTGGACTGGGCAAGTTTTGGACTAAGTCGTCAGGCGTGTTCGTTCTGATAATGTTTTGCATTCGATAAAAGTTAAGAATGCAGATTTGGGAGCAATATGAAGGAAAATAATCAAATTCAGTCTTGTCTTAATAACTTAAATTTTTATTCCACGCGTGAAAATCTAAACTCACTTTATGAGTACGCTAAATTAGCCAATGCCAATGCTGGACAAAATTTAAAGCCAGCATTTGAGGCCTTGCCCAGTTATCTTTCTGCTAACAAACAGCGAACCAGTCGTTCTTGTATCCTAACAATTGATATCGGAGGAACCTCAACAAAAGCGGCTGTAAAAATAAGTAATGGAGCTTCAACTGAATGGCGATTATTATTTGAAAATAAAAATTTGGAAATGCTGGAAGTCGCTTTAAAAGACAATCCCTTCACGGCATTCTGTAAGATGTTAGGTAATCAAGTCGAGCGAAGTTTAGTTACTTCTGGTATTCCCCGTGACGCAGTGACGGGTTGTGGTTTAGTTTGGTCTAATGCCATGGAGAATAAACCATGGATTGGTACTGGGATTAGTGGATTAGTTACTCAAATTGAAGAGTATACCAAAGGCGAGTGGTTTACTCAGGCACTTACAAATGGCCGAGATCTTGGTATCGAAATCGTGGAGTCCCTTCGTAAGCGAAACATCCCTATCAAAAGTTTTTTAATAGCTAATGATACTCCTTTAACTATGAAGGCGCTGGCAAATGCTGATTCTGGGATGGTTGCATCCACTGGATTAAATGCCACCATTTTAAAGTCAGAGAAAGAGCTAGGGCTAGGCACTAGCGATAATCAAATGATTTGCAATTCCGAAATTGGCGGCCGATTTTATTTAAATGATTGTAATATAAGAACTGTAGCGGATTGTATTGATGATCAGCAAAAAGCATTAACTATAGAACATCTTTCCGTGGGGAACTTTTTACCAAAGATTTTTTGTCAGTATATCCTTGTCTTGTCGGAAGAAATTGCTGAACTTAAGCCACTGGCAAATAGTCTGATGAATATGGGAGCTGATAGATGGTATGAGTATCGTAGTCGTGATCTCTCGTTAGTAAATTCTGATTTAGAATTCTTTTTAAATCGTCGGAGCGATCGCCGAGTCTACACAACAAATGTTCTTAATTTATTAGGAACATTAGCCACTGAGTTGTTGGTTCGAGGCGCGGAGCTATGTTCTGTTGTGGCCTATGGATCGATTGCCAACTTAGTTGGAACAAAAGATTGTTTAAACATCGCACTTGATTCTAGACTTTCCCGAGAAGTACCTATCTTCTGGAATACTTTAAAAGTAAGGGTAGATTCTTTAGCTAGTAATATAGATCAAAAGATTTTTCTTAACTTAATGACACCCTTGGAAGTTAAAACTGGTAAAATTTCAGTGCCGATGATTGGTGCAGCTAATGGAGTGGAGGAGCTTTAGTCTATTTTCGTTATCGTAAGTATGTTGCACTAGAATGCTTAGTCGGTTTTTAATTAACTTCAAAGCTAACCAACGAAAGAACTAGTTTCTTAATCTCGCAAAACTAAGTGTTAATCTAATCAATTTAAAGCTTAATTGGCAGAAGTCTATATTTAAATTGCATATAATAATTTAAGTTTATTTAAACTAAAATATTTAAATAACTAAAGAATTATTTACTATTGTGCGACACACTATCCTTGCTTAGTTGTATAACTCTATGTATAAAATCCCAAGCTTTATAGTTTGTAAAGATAGTTGTTGTTATGCGTAATTACACACTCCACGGAATTTCGGTGGATCCGAAAGTAGAAAAATATCTTAAACCCCAAGAACAACAAGTTCAATCTCCGTTAAGCAATACTACTCTCCCCAAAGGTCTTCATGTCATTGTTGATGTTCAGGCCCAACCTGTTAGTGCTAAAGTTGATTATTTAAATCCTGACCTTGTAGTTAATTTAAAGCGTGGCGGTGGAGGTGTGGTCTCGGCGTTAAACGATCTTGCTAGTGATGATACTATGCAAATTCGAGTTATTTGTGCCGAAAAAGCGCCGGGACGAGGCGATGCTAGTATTTATAAGATCAATCAACATCTTAAAACAAACCCTGAATTGGCTCTCCCTTTTGATCTTGAGGGAACCCGTTTGCCGCGAAACATTTATGCTCAGATGTATGATGCAAATAATGCTAGCTTTTGGCCGGAAGCCCACAATGCTATTGGTCATTTGGGGCTGCCCAACTTTAAGGAATTAGGGGTCGAGCAATGGCAAGCAATCAAAGCGGTTTCGGCCCAGACAGTCTTGCAAGTTGTAGCCCGATACGAAGCTGACTATCTTAGCAATCCTGAGGCCCCCTTCGTAATTTTAGTTGAAGATTATCAAAAAATGCTTGATTCTGCGGCGATCAGAGCGGAGATCCTAGTTAGAGGCCTTCCTGTCCCTCCAATTAGTTTTATGTCTCACATTCCAATTGGTCCTAACGAGCCATTCATCAATAATTTTTCGGAGGACAAACGGATAGCACTTCTTGATGGAATGCTTGGCGCAGATGTAATTGGAGTTCATCGAGGACGTGATGTTGAAGCCTTACTCAATAAATATGAGGCACACGGATATCAAATTGATGCTGAGGCAAAAGTTGTATTTGCCAAGGATGGCCGGATAGTTTTTTTAAGGGAGCACCCAATCAGTATCAATCCTGAAAAGATTGTAACACTGGCTCATAGTGAAGAGGCCAATCTAGCGGTTCTTAAATATAAAGATTTTTTTGATTCTTATTTTGGACCCGATGCCTTTATCACACTTAGTGTTGCTCGTTATGATTACACCAAAGGGGCTGTTGAATTAGTTCAAGCACTCGACTTATTATTAACCGATTATCCTTCTTTAGTTGGCAAGGTTGGTGTTGCGCTGGTTGCAGCTCCGACAAGAGAAGAGGTGCCTGGCTACCATGAGTTTCATGAACTATTAGATCGAGTTGTAACTAATATTAATCAGCGTTTTGGTACTGAGGGCTGGAAACCTGTCTGGTTACTTCCTGAAAATTTAGATCAGAAAGAAGCCTTTGGACTTGCTCGATCTTTAGAGCTAAGACCGGGCAGTGGTGCTTTTATTACATCCTCAATCGCTGACGGGTTTGCCTTAGTTGCTCCGGAGTTCTTATTTGCGGCGCCTCATCTTTTTCATTTAGTTAGTAGAGGTGCTGGAGCGTCAGATCATATGCCTGTTATTACTTTTGATGGACGGCGACCTTCAGAAATTGTTGAAACATTAATTGAAACATACATGATGTCTCAATTAGCGAGTCGAGATGCAGATCATTACAATGCTAGGTTTAGAACCAATCAAGATATAATTGATTACTTTACTAAGGATCATACGGTGCAAGGGTGGTTGAACAGACGAATCGAAGATGCTTACACTGCTTCCGAAGCAAATAGTTTTCGTCAGAAGAGCTCTGACACAGTAGTAACTAGTACAACAAAGTTTATTACACCTGACGGATTAGTAAGCCATGAATTAGCAGGGTTCGATCACAATTCAATTATTTTCCTTGGATTAGATGGTGTCTTGTCACGGTATAATCCGGATCGCTCAAAAATTCATTTTGACATAAATGCTATCGAGGCACTTCGAACTTTACAAGATCGTCTTGGTTTGAAAGTTGGAATTGTCTCTGGTCGTGAAGTTCAGCAAATACGCCGTGCTTTTGGAGAACAAAATATTACATTGTCTGGAATTATTGGATTACACGGATTAGACTATTGGCATGAGGATTTGCCAAGAGATGTTTCTGTCGTCAGGCTATCGGCCAATCGTGATTTAGAAGCAAATATTAACACATTGGCAAGTATTTTTGAGGAAGGAGTATTTAGCTCAAGTGTCGCTAGAGGTACGATCGAAATTCAAAAAAAGGGCGGAGCTTTAACCATCCATTATCGTGAAAACAATCCTGAATTAATTGGAAGAATCCGAGAAATGATTGTTAATCAACTAAAGCGTGGTGGCTATGAGAATGATTTTAAAATATTCAACGGGGAATCTAATTTTGAACTTGTTCCTTATGGAGACTTTGCTTCTCAGTCTTTAAGAGAAGTTTTTTCGGCACTAAAACATGGTAATAATTCCCCGGAGATCGCACACCTGTTAATCGAAGCTCATCCTGCACCGGGAACAATGCATGTAGCCAAGGAACTTGGTGGAACAACAATCTTAGTTGAGGACATGCCTAGCATTGGAACGGGATCAAATTTTCGATTAGCAACACTTGATGATGTTGTTGAAACCCTTCGCTTATTGGACCAAAAGCATAAGAAACACTAGCATTTTTAGGACTTTCGATATTATTTTAAAATTGTTTTCATTGCATCCGAGAGACTTATTTTTATTCGATCGACGGTTTGCCTACCCCTTATTTTTCATGTTATGTTTTGACTGCTAATTCGTTGTAAAAAGCATTTTAAAGTTAAATCTTGAAAAACTTTTGCTGCCAAAAAAGATTAGTTGCATTAAAGCGCAGGATTACTAAAACCAGTCCCCAATTATAATTTTGTTAATTTTAAGAATTTATGTCCTCTCAAAATCTTCCTTGTTCATGGTCAATTTCTGACAATAATTACTCTCCAGAATCAGAAAAATTAAAAGAGACATTATATTCGGTTGCTAATGGTTTTCTTGGAATCCGTGGGCATCTGGATGAGCTAGTTGGTGGATCTCATCAAAGCGTTCGTGGTACGTATATTAATGGGTACTACGAGTCTCGCCCAATCCATTATGAAGATGGTGGGTATGGCTATGCCATGAAAACTCAGACGATGCTAAACATTCCTGACGCCACGGCCTTGAAAATTCTGATTGATGGCCAAGAAGAAAGTCCAGTAATTTTCAAAAACGATCGTACGCTTGATTTTAAAACAGGTCAGTCAGGTCGCAAGACTACATATAAGTATTCTGGTGGTCAGGAACTTGTGGTTAGTTGTCAGCGATTTGCTAGTTTTACTAGGGAAAATATTATTGCTGAAAAATTTACAATTACTCCTAAGAATTTTAGTGGTGTTATAGATCTTCAAGCGATCTTAAACGGAAAAGTTACCAATATTGTTTCAGTTAATGATCCGCGAGTGGGAAGCGCTCTGACTGGCTGTGTTTATTCATTACTTAATGCGGAAGCTTCTGATGGGAGGATGTCCTTACTTGTACAAACATCATCAACAGCACTCCCATTAGCTTGCTCTGTTTACCTAAACTTACCAACAAGTATTACTTCTACTTGTACGCAGCATGTTGATCATGAGGGGATGAATTGTGTAACTGATATTAATTTTAATATAGCCGCAGGGCAGGAATATACCTTTGAGCGATTTATCACTTACGTTGCGCCACCGTCTTATCTAGACTCAGCCGATAAACTTTACCAAATGTCCAAAGCTATTGGATCAGAAGCTAAGAACATTGGCTTTGATTCTTTAGCTAAAGAGCAGGAAGCTTACCTAGTTAATTTTTGGGAAACTGTTGATATAAATATTGAAGGTGATGATTTAGTTCAAGAAGGTATTCGCTTCAATATGTTTCACCTACTACAGCACGTAGGAAAAAATGGACGCACCAATGTTGGTCCAAAGGGACTTTCTGGAGAAGGCTATGAAGGACATTACTTCTGGGATACAGAAGCCTATATTTCACCATTCTTCATGTATACAATGCCAGAAATTAGTAAGGCCTTGTTAGAGCAACGTTACTCACAGCTTCCAGTTGCTAAAGCTAGAGCCAAGGAGATGCACCATAAAGGAGCACTCTATCCTTGGAGAACAATTAATGGTGAAGAGGCCTCAGCATTTTTCCCTGCTGGCACTGCACAGTTTCATATTAATGGTGATATCATTTTTTGTTTACAAAGATATTTTGAAGCAACGGCTGATTATGGATTCTTAGCCAAAGCAGGACTCGAGATGACAATTGAAGTTGCTCGTTTCTGGTTAAGTCTAGGACATTTTTCTAAAGAGCGTGGCTTCTGTATTCATATGGTAACAGGTCCAGATGAGTATACTGCATGTGTTGATAATAATACTTATACAAATTTATTGGCTAAGAAGAACTTGGAGTTTGCAATTGAAGCAATTGGATTGTTGGAAAAAACAAATCCAAAGGCCTGGCAAGAACTCGCTAAGAAATTATCTTTTGATCAGTCCGAAATTGAACTTTGGCAGAAGGCTGCTAGCGAGATGTATGTTCATTACGATCGCGCTAAGGGCTTAATTGGTCAGGATGATGGATTCTTAGATCGCCCAGTGTGGGATTTTGACGGAACTCCAGACGATAAGCACCCCTTGTTACTTCACTATCACTATTTAAATATTTATCGTCATCAGGTTCTAAAGCAAGCAGATCTAGTCTTAGCATTTTATTTGCTTGGCGATCAGTTTACTCCTGCAGAGAAGCTTCGTAATTATCATTATTACGAGCCATTAACGACACATGATTCGTCGTTGTCTTTTTCAATCTATGGAATTGTTGCCAGTGAATTAGGACTTAATGCTGAAGCTTATGAGTTTTTTCAACAAAATGTTCGTTTAGATCTAGATAACATTCATGGTAACACCAAGGATGGATTGCATATGGCAGCCTTAGCTGGAACGTGGCATGGAATCATTGCTGGTTTTGGTGGAATGAGAGTTTATCAAGGTAAGTTGCATTTTGCTCCGCGCTGTCCAGAAGCTTGGAAGTCATTCACATTCTCGTTAAAGTTTAGCAATAACCCATTAAAAGTTAAGGTTGATGCTAATCAAGTTAGTTACACCAATGCTGGTGAAACAGCATTAAAACTTAAACATTTTTATCAGGATTTAATTGTTAAGCCAGGAGAAACTGTGACAGTTTCGGTTAAGTCTGAACTAAAAGCTGTAATTTTTGATCTTGATGGTGTTTTAACTGATACGGCTGAATATCATTTCTTAGGATGGAAAAAGTTAGCCGATCAATTAGAAATCCATTTTGACCGCGAGTTCAATGAAGAATTAAAAGGTGTGGGTCGAATGGAGTCCTTAGATCTTATTCTTCAGCGTGGTGGAAAAAGTTTACCATTAGCGGAGAAAGAAGCTTTAGCTAAAAGTAAAAATGATTACTACTTAGAGTTAATCAAAGAAATTTCACCAAAAGATTTATTTCCGGGAGTTGAAAAACTTCTTACTTCACTAAAAGAAGCTGGCATTAAAGTTGGTGTAGCATCTGCCAGTAAAAATGCGACTACGGTAATCAACGGTCTTCAAGTTTCCCATCTAATAGATCATATTGTTGATGCTAGTAAGGTAGAAGTCAGTAAGCCTGACCCAGAAGTTTTCCTGATGGCAGCTGAGGCTTTACAAGTTCCACTAAACTGTTGTGTTGGGGTTGAAGATGCTATGGCTGGAGTTGAAGCAATCTTAAAAGCAGGCATGCCGGCAGTTGGTATTTCTAAAGATGGTAGTTTAAAGAAGGCCAAGATCCAGGTGTTGGAAACTAAAGATTTAGATATCAAAACTTTGCAGTCAATTTTTGCAAATTAAGAATTTAATCGAAGCGAGCGCACTTAAAGGTGCGTTTGCTATACACTTCGCTTTTTGGCAATGGCTTCTAAAAGTTCCCCCATTTGAGAAGGAGTGTCCAAATCCATCCCCAGTGGATGGCGAATACGACATCCGACCACCACAGGAATTGCCTTGTCTCCCAATAATTCTACAGCGCTATTCATCATATATAAATCTGTGCTGTCATCCCCTCCAACAATAACTTTGGCATACTCTTTTCCTCGGGCTAAGATTGCCTCAACTGCGGTTCCTTTGGTAATGCCTTGAGGTTTGATTTCAAAAACACAATTGCCAGGTTGGATTGTAATACTATTCAAATCCTTGGAAGCATCAGTAACAACAGCCTTAATAATTTCTTCAATTTGGTAGTAATTTTCTTGACCTGCTTTTTCAATTATGGTTCTAAAGTGCACAGCAACTCCGAGTAAAGAACCAGCAATTTCTTTCTTCTCGATCATTTCCGAAACTGGAACTCCATAAGTTTTTTCTAGATAGGCTAAACGCGAATCATTTTCTATCGCAGAAATTGCTTGAGCAACTTGTTCTTTAACTTGTGCAGAGACGGCAAGGGTGCTTTTGCTAGAGTCCCCACGGCCATTTTCTGCCCCATGCAATCCCCAGTATTCAATAGGTAATGGACCCACAAGCTCTTTTAAATCTTGAACGCCACGCCCACTAATAATAATTATTTCTACATCAGGTAATTTAGAAAGTTCAAGGATTGATTCCACTGTTTTTTTTGGGACGCGCGCCGCATTACGTTCGGCAACTAAAGGATCTAAAGTTCCGTCTTTATCCAACACAATTAAAATATTGCCAGTTGCTGGAATTAGATTTAGTACTTGTTGGACAGCAGGATCGATTGCGGGAGCATGGAGTAGTGTCATGAAGAACTAATAAATTCAAATGCTTAGTTATTTTAGAGTGATTTCTCTTCTTAAGCAATCGCCACTCAAACTAAAGATCTTAAGGGAAATTTTTTGGTAGGTAATGGGAGTATCTCCAATTATTAGATCGTGTTCAAGATCAATGGAAGCACCATTTCTTCTAATTTTAATATTAAGAATACCGGGATTATCATTAATTTTACTTCCAGAGTCATAATAGAGACTAAAATTAGCAGTTCCAGTCACTAGACCAACAAGACTAGCCTCCTTTTTTTCTAACTCGCCAAGGTACTGTTCTGGTTCTGTTAAAAGGATTAATTCATTTTCTTTAACAAAGACTGGAACTTCAGAAAGCTTAACGGCGAGTCTATGTGTACCGGATTTTAAAATTTGAAAATTATCTTGATTATAAGCACTAGCTGACCAGAACAACCAATTACATTCCGGTAAGTAGACATTTCTATATCTGGCATTAGCTTCAATCACCGGTGCTACCATTAATGAACTTCCACAAAGAAACTGGTCATTTATTTCATCAAGGCTAGGGTCATTGAATTCTAAAAAGAGCGCACGAATAAAGGGAAGATGACTTGATCTGGATTTTAGAAACTCCGAATAAAGATAATCAATCAAGGCATAACGGAGAGTAATCGTATCTTTTAGGATTTGAGTTGTTTGAACATTATACTCCCAAGGTTCTTGTTGTCGGGAACTTTTCTCTGTGTGGTTCCTAAATAGTGGGACAAACGCTCCCAGTTGTGTCCAACGAATTAATAATTCCTCGTCGGCATTTCCACAATGTCCACCAATGTCGCTACCGCAGTAAAGTACTCCACACAGATTTAAGGAGATTACCATTTGGATATTCAATTTTAGATGTTCCCACCAACTATGATTATCACCAGTCCAAACACCCGAGAGGCGATTAGCGCCAATTGTACTACTGCGAGAGATTAGAAAGTATCTTTGATTGGGATTGAGTTTAAGCAATCCCTCACTGGCAGCTTGAAGCATTTTAAAGCCATAGATGTTATGTAATTTCGTATGAGCAACGGGACCTTCTGGCGTCTGATGAAAAAAATCAGGATAATAAGTTTCGCTATTTAACATGTAGCTATCCATTTTTATTTTGTAATGAATTGGATCTAGATCGCGCCAGGCCGTATAGTCCATTTCGCTAGCAGTCTGTTGAAGTTTTTTGATTGTCTCTGGAGAATAGAAAATCTCAGGCTCATTCATGTCATTCCAGAAGGCTGTAATACCAAGGTCGGTAAAGAATTTATGAAGATCTCCCCACCAATTCTGAACTTCTTCTCGTAAAAAATCAGGAAAGTGCAGAAGGCCAGGCCAGACGGCGGCAATGTAATCATTTCCTTCCGCATCTTTACAGAAGTAATTATTCTTTACTCCATCTTCATAAACCGAATATCCTGATTCAATTTTTACACCAGGGTCTATGATTGGAATTATATTAAATCCTTGTCCTTGAATTTCTTGTACAAAGCTGCTGAAGTTTGGAAATGGTTTTTGATCAACTGTAAATACTTTATAATCATCCATGTAATCAATATCTAAGTATATTGCATCACAAGGAATTTTAAGTTCGCGAAATTTATTGGCAATAGTTTTAACTTCTTCAGCGTTCATGTAACTGTAGCGAGATTGCTGAAATCCAAAAGCCCATTTCGGTGGCAGATATGCTGTGCCTGTTAGGCGAACATATTCTTGTAGTACATCCTTTAAGTGACTGGAGTTAATTAGATATATATCTAAATCGCTTGATTCAATCGTTATATCTAGAAGTTTTTGATTGTTAAAACCGCAATCAAAGTTAATTTCTGAAGGACAGTCAATCAGTATCCCTAGGTAAGTATCGGCCTCTTTAATGATTAAGAATGAATAGGGACCATTGACCGCAAAGCAGTCAGGGGTCTGTGGTCGTGCTTGCATGTTAAACATTCTAAATTTTCTTCCGCGACGATTAATCGGCCCCATATTTTGACCAAGGCCGTACATTGCTGTTTCCGGAGAAAGCTTTCTTTGAAGACTTACTTGTTCTTTTGATTGATGAATCTTGAAATCATTCAATTGTTCTATTGAATTTTCCAGAGGTATTTTTTGTATTACGGACTCTGTTGGATAGGGATTACCAATTTGATAGCGTTTAGTAGTTAATTTATTTTTTTGCATGATTATATTAATTTTAGATGCTTAGGAGTTCTGCTCAATTAATTTTTGATACCAGTAAAAGCTTTCTTTTGGTATTCGTTCCAATGTTTCGCGATTGACGTAGATTAATCCAAATCGTGATTCGTCTCGATAGCCTTCAGCCCATTCGTAATTATCCATCAAGGTCCAGGCATAGTATCCTGTAACGGGTACACCTCTTAGGATTGCAGTTTGTACTTGTGCTAAGTGGGCTTGAAGATAAGCAATTCTTCGGGCATCGGGAACTGGGGCAGTCTGCTCACTAGGACTGTTGTAGATCGCTGTACCGTTTTCCGAAATATAAATGGATTTAAGCCCAAAGTCTTTATAGGAGTAATAAATTTGTTGTAAACCATCAGCTAATCCACTTGGGTAATGGGGTGGTATACAGATGGGCCAACCCAGATCATTTACTAGACCTGCTGGATTCCAAATATATGAAAATTTTAAATCTTCTTTTGGATTATGCTTTACAACTCTGCCTAGGTAAAAATTTATTCCCAGTGAATCTAGAGCCTGGTTAATTTGCAAGTTTTTTGCCTCTTTGGCCAAGGCTGTTGAAAATTTATCACCATAAATTTCTAACATATCTGCGGGATATGACCCTTTAAAGATCGGATCTAAGAACCAACGGTTAAAATAGCCATCGGAAGTTTTCGCAGCTTGTAGGTCCTCTGCTTTAGTCGATGCGGAGTAAGCAGTTTCAAAATTAAGCGCTGTACTAAGATGTAGTTTTGGGCAGATTCCTTTGATAATTTTAACAGCCTCTGCTTGTGCTAGTAATAAATGGTGTGCTGCTAATAATGCTTCTCTTAAGTCTTGATGGCCGGGGGCATGGATTCCCAAGTAATAGCTGAGAATTGATGAGCACCAAGGTTCGTTTAATATTATGACTGAGTCGAGATATTCACCAAGTTCGGATATAGTTACTTCTACATGTCGGAGGAAAACGTCAACTGTTGCTCTACTAGTCCAACCACCTTGTTGCTCTAGATATTCTGGCAGCTCCCAGTGATATAATGTAGCTGCAACGCTTATCCCTAGATTCTTAATGGTTCGTAAATAGTTTTGATACCACTGAATTGCTTGCGGATTGATTTCTCCAGATCTTCTAATTGTCCGACACATGGAGATTGACGTGCGATAGCCTTGGACTCCCAGTTTCTTTAAAAAATTAATATCTTCTGGCCATTTAGAGTATCGATCTATCCCTAAGGCAGGTGAGTCAGAGTTGAAGCATTTATTTGTTTGATTCGCAAAAGCAAGCCACATACTGGGCTCGGAATTCTCCAGTGCTAAACATTTATCTTCGGAGATAACTTGTAAGTCAGCATCTGCCACTCCAAAATGAAAGCCTTTAGGAAATATCATTAGATATGTTTCTACTACACAATTTTCTTCAATGTACAGTTATTTATTGTTAGTAAGTAAGTGAAATCTGATCTTATAAGCATGTTAAGGATCTGTTTTTACAAAAGTTTTTGCAAAAACAGGGTTGGATTTGTCTTGCCTTTAAACTGGTAAAAGCTAAGAACTTTGGCTATAGTCGTCTCAATTAACTATTTTGTATTCTGAATGCGTAAATCTAATTTTATCATCTTTGGTGCTAATGGAGACCTAGCTTTAAAGAAGCTTTTTCCGGCATTATATAATTTATTTCTAAATGGGCATCTAGCAGAGGAATTCAAGATCATTGGGATCTCTCGAACTAGCTATAGTGATGAGGAATTTGCCAAGAATTTACAAGATTATTTTATAACCAATAGTAGCAACTATGACGAAGCTGTGTGGCTCAAGTTTGCTCCCAAGATTAGTTATTTTCCGATGGATGTGAATGACATCTCCGCGTACATCAAATTGCGAGAGAAGTTAGATTCTTTTAATGTCAACTCTGAGACCGCAGATAACTTCTTTTATCTAGCCACTTCACCTAATTTGTACGAGCAGATATTAATTAAGTTAACTGAGAATGGATTCATCTCTGATAACAATCAAGGTTATCGTACGGATTTGATAGTTGAAAAACCAATCGGAAAGGATTTGGCATCTGCTAAAAATCTAAATCGAGTTTTCTCTAAATATCTTAATGAGCAACAGATCTATCGGATTGATCATTATTTAGGTAAGGAAACAGTTCAAAATATCTTACTTTTTAGATTTACAAATGCCATCTTTGAGTCAATTTGGAACCATAAGTATATCGATCAGATTGAAATCACTGTGGCAGAATCAGTAGATGTCTCAGGGCGTGCCGGATATTATGATCAGTCTGGTTGTTTGCGGGATATGATTCAAAACCATCTTTTTCAGTTATTAAGTCTGATTTGCATTGAGCCACCAGCAACGCTAGGTGATTCTCGTTCGATTAGGGATGAGAAAGTTAAGGTGCTTCGCTCTTTGAGGCGCTTTGACGAACAGTCAATTCGTGACAATGTAATTAGAGGTCAATATCTTGCAGGAGAAGTAAACGGTAAAGCGATTGAGGCTTATTTGCAACACTCGGGAGTGAAGACCGAAAGTAAGACTGAAACATATGTTGCCTTAAAATTGGAAATTGATAACTGGCGTTGGCACGGTGTTCCTGTTTTATTACGTAGTGGAAAATGCCTTACTAAACGACATTCTGAGATAAATGTTTATTTTAAGAAAACGCCCCCAGCTATTTTTAAGAATCTAAAAAATTTTCAGATTGCACCTAATATTTTATCATTTCAAATTCAACCTGACGAAGGTATCTCAATTCAATTTAATTCCAAACCTCCAGGGTTAGATATGCAAATGAGACCAGTAGAAATGGATTTCGAGTATGATGAATCATTCTCGGAGGTAATCTTTGACGCCTATGAGCGTTTAATTCTTGATATTTTAAGGGGTGATCAAACGTTATTTATCAGAGATGATGAAGTTGAAGAATCATGGGACGTGCTTGATCCAATTTTAAAAGCTTGGGAAAATGACAATACTATTCCCTTATATAGTTATCAGCCAGGTTCGGAAGGCCCGGAGGAAGCAGGACGACTTGTCGAAAATTTGATGAACACTTGGAAGAAAATTTGAAGATGAAAGTTTCTATTGCGATTGTTAATTCCAGTAGTTTTGGCCAGGTCTTCCCTGAACACTTAATTGCCTTAGAGAAGTTTGCTGAAGTTAAAATTATCAAAGTTAGTAAAGAAATTAAATCGGTGGAATTCATTCCAATTCTTCGAGAGTTTGATGGAATCATCGCGAGTACTAATCCTAATTATCCTGCAGAGCTTTTAGAACAATTACCAAAATTAAAAATCATTGCTCGACATGGAATTGGGTATAATAATATTGATATTGCTGCAGCGCAGAAGCAAGGAATCATCGTAACTAAGGTTGCTGGACCAGTGGAAAGAAATTCCGTCGCTGAGCATGCTGTAGGTTTACTTATCAGTGCTGCTCGCTGGATACCGCAAGGAGACAGAGCAACACATAATAACAATTGGAGTAAACGAGCTAACTATATCGGTACTGAAATAACTGGTAAGACGATTGGAATTATTGGTTTGGGAAATATTGGTAAGCGGGCAGCAGAAATTTTACATCGTGGTTTTGATGCTCAAGTTTTAGTTTACGATCCAAATATTGCGAATACAGAAATTCAAGCCTTGGGATATCATCCCACTTCCTTAAATGACCTATATCAGCAATCAGATTTTATTTCGTTACACTGTTCCCATAATGAATTCACCCATCATTTAATTAATGAAGAAGCTTGCCACTTAATGAAAGCTGGTGTGATAATTAGTAATGCAGCTCGAGGAGAGCTAGTGGAAGATGCGGCTATTATTAAGCATCTTAAGAATGGTAAGATTAAAGTTTATGCGACAGATGTGGTTGAAGGTGAACCAATTGATTCGGCGCATCCACTCCTTAGTTTAGAGAATGTTATTATTACGCCTCATCTTGGAGGCTACAGCGATCTGTCTTCCAAGGGAATGGGTGAAACAATGGTCAACAATTTAAAAGCAGTCTTTGTTGATCAACGCGTGCCTGTTGAATCATTTGTGCCGGGATTAAATTTAAATCACATTCGCTAATCAGCTGTATCCGTTCAGGTGGAAGGGAAAAGTGCTTTAAAAATGTATTTAAGGAGCAAAAAACTAATTTGTTTCTTAGTCAAAATCTGCCTGTCACACCATAGCATGGAGTGCGGTGGGGAAAAAGATTTTGTCCAATTTGAGGGGATTTGATCCTTTTATAGTTATGACAAAAAAATTTCCGAATATTTAAAAGATAGCTGTGATTTTTGTCGCGACTATGATCTTATAGTGAGTCCAATAAATAAATTACTTTAAATGATTAACGATTTTGCTTGAACTCACTATTAATGTTGTTTTTAGCTATGCAAACTTGGATAAAACCAAGATTTGCATTAGCCGTAATGACTCTATTCAATTTACTAAC
>JBGSMD010000062.1:0-1536 GCA_041740355.1 Bdellovibrionota bacterium | reverse complement strand
AATTCCCTACCTATGCTCTGACTGTTTTGGACGCAGCCAGAATTAGGCACTGTCGCAACAATGCCAATTCTGAATGGTTTAGTCTTCTAGACTTTCTCTAATTAATTTCCAAGCATTTAAATTAGATTCAAAAGATTTGTTAAAACCCAACATCATTAAATAGAATTGATCCTCTGTTACTTTGCTAGAAAACAAATCAGCATAAGCTTTCAATCCTGCTTCGTTCATCCTTATCAAAGAATCAATATCTTTCAAATTAGGTCTATTAAATCGCTTTAACTTTTGGCGGTTATCCATGAATTTGTTCCTGGATAAAAGTCACTAAAAAATCAGCGTCACGGTGGGAAATTATGAGTTGATCGAGATTGGTAAAACGCACGATCGCCTGAGTAGTTTCTTGGATAGTTTCATGTTCGATTGACGTGATTTGATCAAGGTTGACCAATCTGCCAGATATGGGTAGCTCTATAAATTTCATGGTTGTATATTTAGTGACTTGGATAGAAGAATGTCGATTTGTTGTTTGCCGTATGCGATCGCATCATCAGAGTCTTGAAACATGGATTTAGATTCAGCCCAAAGATACGGGCCATAGCAAATAAAACATTGCCAAGCTGTAAAACCAGCAATAATCATGATCGTGTGACCTTTATAAGATTCTGTGTGCATCATGCCGTCCTCCTGAATAAGTTAGGTGCAGTGCATCTAGCCCAGTGAGGTGTACCGTCTGGTTCTACTGGCATCCACTTTTTATTTTTAGTTTCAATCCAAAATATTCGAGCCTTGCAACGGTTGCAAAATCTCCCTTCGGTTCCGCTTGGTATGTGGTATGGCATAAAGTTAGGGTATTTTTGGGTATGACAATCCCGCCTGTGCGATCGCTACGACTTATCAGGTTAGTGGGATGATTAGGTTAAGAAACGGTGATCACTTCTTTGAGGGCGATCGCTGTTTTCTTTTGTTACCTAAATGTAAAACAGACTTTCCATAGTGTCAAGCACATTTATTATTACGGAAAACTAGCTTATAATGAACGAAATATTTGAATCACCACTTATGAGATTAAGAACCCTTAGAAGAGTATCTCAACAAGAACTTGCAGATGCTTTGGAAGTATCAAGGCAAACTGTGAGTAATTGGGAAAATGGTAGAGAGGAGCCAAGGCTAAAAATTTGGCAACTAAAAAGGTTAGCTGAATTATTAAACTTGGAATCAATAGCAGATCTTCCAGATAGTTTTGCTCCACAACCAATTCATACTGGCAATGCGGATAAGTGAGCGATCGCTATAAACAACTAGACATAGTTGAATATCTGGAACAGGTAGACGCTCCGAAAGTGGGTAAAAAGTCTAAACCCAAGATAGAGAGCGAAATGTACCCTAACTTTTCCCTAGGCGATCGGGTTACTGGTTCAAACTATGAATGTGCAAATCTGATCGGGAATGTCAGCTATGTTAGTAATTTTGGTTTCGCCGTAATTTGGGATGGGCGAACTAGGGAAACTCATTACGATCGGAAAGACGCTAATTCAAGAA
>JBGSMD010000061.1:0-73513 GCA_041740355.1 Bdellovibrionota bacterium | reverse complement strand
GACAAAAAATAAATTACGTAAAAATTTAATAGATCAATTTGTTTTTTTGTCATAACTATATGATTTTATTATCCCTCCGGGGGATAGAAAGCCCCAAAAAGTAATTTCCTTACGTAAATTACTTTTTGGACTTTCTATATTCTTCAAACTAATTTGTATGGCGAAGCTAGACAAGCATTAGATGTAAGTTTTTTTCATGAGGTTGGTTTAAGTGATAATCTGATGGAAAAGGATCCAGACTTTTTCCTAAATCAGTATACTTTTGGATAAGAATTTAGTGAGGTTAAATTCGAATTAGGATGTAAGCTATAATCTTATTAACTTTTAAGTCATTATTTTTCTCGCTAATAAAGACAAACTATGCAATATTAATTAATATCTTTTTATTATTTATAGATATGAAAATTAAATCAAGTAAAATTATTTTTTCAACATTAGCAGTAGTTTTTTTATGCCTATCATCGACTTGTTGCTTTGCCGAAAATTCTGTCCGCCAAGCTCAGATTGATGAAAGTATGGCTAAATCGAAAATTGATCAATTAAGAAAAAAGCAAGTGCGCGAGATTAAAGTCGATGGAGTTGACTCTATTGACGCTCGTAAAACACAAGTTCAGATTCTTGAACAAGAACAAAAACTAGCTGAAGCCGAAGAACAGCTAGACGAAGCAGTAGCTGAGAATGATAACGAATAAGAACAAGGTTGTAGTTGGAAAAACAAGAAAGTTTGCATAGATTCACTTTGGTTTTAGTTAAGCGAAAAGTGTTCTCCAAGCATCAAAGATTATTTAATCTTTGATGCTGTCCTCTGACTTCTATAAATCAAACAGTTCAACATTGTTATTTTAACCTTAGAACCATAGTTTTCAATCAGTTCAAGCACTTCAGCTTTCTTGTCCAAAACTGAGGTTTAGAGATCGACTTAAATTATCAATCTAAACAATAATAATTTATGAGAATATTAGTTAGTATCATTCTCATGCTTCTAGCTTTTGGGACAATTTCTGTTCCCTTAGTTTTAGCAGAGCAAGTTCCTAGTTCTGCATCTTTAAATCAAGTTTCTTCACTTAGCCTGCCTTCCTCGGATGGTAAACCATTGGAGGTGCAGGTAGCCTTTCAATTACGAAATATTAATCTGATTGATGATCAATCAGAGAAGTTTCAATTTTCAGGGGTGCTGACGCTGATTTGGCAAGACCCACGTCAAGCGTTTAATCCCGCCGAAGAGTTAGTTTCTGAAAAGATATATCAGGGCAATTCTCAAGTGAATGAACTTTCTACTGCTTGGTATCCGCAGGTAGTGTTAGTTAATGATGCCGATCAGTATGAAACGCAGGGTATCTTATTGCGAGTCTTGCCTGATGGAACTAGTATTCTGACAGAGACAATAAATGCGATTGCTAAAGGCAATTTGAAGATGAAACGATATCCTTTTGACTCACAACAGCTCATGGCTGTTTTTGAGGTCTTTGGTTTTGATCAAAGTCAAGTCGAATTAAAGCTTAATCCTAAATTAATTAATTCTTTTGCTGATAAAATTCGAATTTCTCAATGGGAATTATTAAATTTACGTTCTGAAATTGATGAGATTAATGTTTTACACACAGGAGTGCCTAGCAAGTCTTCAACCTTTAATGTGATTATCGATCTGAAACGACAGTCTTTTTTTATGCTTCGTTTAGTTGTTTTTCCATTAGTATTATTGGTTATGCTTTCTTGGTCTGTTTTCTGGATGGATCGATCTTCACTTGGAGATAGAGTTAATATTTCTTTTATTGGAATACTGACAGTCGTTACTTATCAAATTGTGCTTAGTGGAATTTTACCACATATTGCATACGTGACTTTAATGACTTTATTTTTGAATATTAGTTTTTTGATCATGGCCTTAGCAGTTGTTATGAATTTGGTTGTTAGTCATTGTGATCGCTTGGGCAAGAATCATCGAGGAGATTTGATTGATCGTCGTTGTCGTCTCATTTTCCCGTTACTTTATTTTGGATCATTGAGCTTAATCTTAATGTTTTTTTAAATAGTTAATTACCATTTTCCTCCATTTTCAAAGCTGATTGATCTTCTTTGCTAAGATAGAATGACTAGATTAGTAACGCTAAGTTTTATCTTGATTCGTATGTTTCAATATGTGATAGTGTTTGCTCATTCGGATTGCTAGTCATTTTTGTTAACTGAATAAATTAACAAATGATTGATCCCGTTATCAAAAATAGGATGACAGCACCTAGGGGAGATCTCTAGTTTCCAATATGTATTTTCTACACATATTATACTAATTGAAGATACTTAAGAATCTGATTGGTTTTTGATTTTTTGCTCCTCAGATAATTTTTTACAAAAAGGAACTGAGGAGGGTTAAGGAAATACATAGGATCCGTAAGGCGAAATTAGCATTGCCCTAGCAAGCGTTTGAGGTGGGAAAATCAAATATACTAACATCCGAATAAACTGAAAACACTAATTGCTTTTTGAGTGTATTCGGTTTTTAATTTATTATTTGGAAAAATTTAATGAATAAATTATTGATTGGTGGCCTAGTTCTATCTGCCACTGTTTTACTTGCCTGTTCTACTATTTCTACTCCACCCCGTCCCCGAATAGAAAGTACTTTACTTAGAAGTTCAACTGGACCATTAGTTCAACAACAAATAGATTTATTAGAAGTGACGGCGACAGTTAAAAAAATTAATTACAAGACTAGAGATGTTGTCTTGTTAGGAAGTGATAATCAAGAGGTCTCCCTACGAGTTGATCCGAGCATCGAACGACTGCATGATGTTCGTGTGGGAGATCAAGTACAGGTTGGGTATTATGAAAGTCTTGCTTTTGCTGTGCGTCCGATTACAGCCGAAGAGTATCAGAACCCAAGAATTGCGGAGATTGCTGCCGGAAAAGCTGATTTAAATCTACCACCTGGTGTAGAAGTTGCCACTGTTGCTCATACGGTTTTTAAGATTGTCTCTATTAATGAAGTTAACTCCACAGTGACAGTACAAAACCCAGAAGGTATTGTGCAAACTGTGAAGGTAATGATTCCTGAAAACCTTACGCGTATAAAAGTTGGCCAGACAGTTGCTGTCAGTTATGCTCAAGCAGTTGCCTTGTCTGTGAAGCCAGTTGCTAGGTAATACTCAATTTGATTGATTAGAAAAGGAAAAGTTATAATGCAAATATTTAATCATAAGATTATAATTTCAATGGTATCGATAGGTTTGATTACTGGTTGTGTTGCCGCAGTATTCGAAGGTGGACACATCGCTGTTGATGAAGCTCGTCGGGCAGAGTATCAACGAGATGCGGATCGTGGTGATAAGATTGCTCAGTATAAATTAGGTAATTCCTACTGTTGTTCCACTGAGAAGTCGGGAGTCGCTTATGACACGGAAGTAGCTGTTGCTTGGCTTTGTGCTTCTGCAAGGCAAGGATACGCGCCAGCAATGTATAAGTTAGGAAAAATTTACTCAGGTGACCTTGTTGATGGTTTGCGATTACTTAGACGTGCGACTACTGGACTTAATGAGCTAGCTACTGGGAATGCAACTTCTTTGCCGATTAGTTACTCGTGGTTGAGATTAGCCGATCAACATGGGGAGCCTGATGCCAGAGCTCGAATGGAGAAGGTTCGTAAATCAATGAGTTCTGCTGATATTCAGCGTAGCGATCTGCTAGCCTCTAAGGGATTAAATATCCCATGTGAAATGGATCAGGCACTCCAGTAGTAGATTACTTCTTTTAATTATGGATGTGAATCTCTAGTAGGAAGGTCTTCCTAGAGATTAATTTACGCAAATTCTGCTTAAACTAAGCTCGAGGTTCCTAAGAATTCGCTACAAACGCTTTGCTAAAACATTACGCAAGGAATTTTTAATGTATCCTAATATACAGGGCGAAAGATTCAGATTCGAGAACTTGAATCTCTAATAGTATCAATTATTTTTTACTAAAGACCTCAAAATTCTTTAGAACTTCAACTGCCTTAGCCATCTGTAAGTCGCGTTCTAACCAATCTTTCAAAGCTGTCTTTTCCGGATTAATTGGCTCCTCTGTAATCTCTACAGTTGGTGTTTGATTTATCTTCTGAAGTGGTGTTGTTCCGGAATCTCCCTTGTTGTTTGGGTTGCTGATAGCTTTTGGTAATTCTGACTCTCTAATTCCTTTAAACTCTGAAGTCTTTAACTTGTCAGGATCAATAGGTTTTGGTTCTACTTCAATATCTGGTACAACGCCTTCTCCTTGAATCGAGTTTCCGCTCTTAGTGTAATAAAGAGCAGTCGTTAATGTTAAAGCTCCACCATTATTAAGAGGAGTAACTGTTTGGACAGATCCTTTTCCAAAAGTTTGAGTTCCAACGACTAAGGCTCTGCCATGATCTTTCAGAGCCGCTGCGACAATTTCAGAAGCAGAAGCTGAACCACCATTAACCAAAACTACTACTGGGTAAGTAAGCTCGTCATTAGTTTTCTTAGCATAAAATCTTTGTTGCTGATCCTTGATGCGACCTTTTGTATAAACTATTACACCTTCTTCTAGGAACATATCAGAGATACGAACCGCTTGAGTTAGTAAGCCGCCGGGGTTATTACGAAAGTCAAGAATTAATCCTTTCAGTGGTTTACTGCCATTTGATTTCTCAAGTTCTTCAATTGCATTTTTTAGGTCATTTGCAGAATTTTCCATGAACTGGGCAATACGGACATAGCCATAATCATTTTGAAGATAACGTTTGCGAATACTTTGAATTTTGATTGTGTCACGTACAATTGAGAATTCGATTAATTTATTAATACCTTTTCTTTGTACACTGATTTTTACAGGTTCTCCGATTGGTCCTCTAAGCTTGGCGATGGCATCGTTTAGGCTGAAGTCTTTAGTAAATTCATCATTAATTTTTAAGATATAATCGCCCGCTTGAACCCCGACTTTAATTGCCGGAGAATCTTCCATCGGAGAAACCACTAATAGCATGCCATCTTTCATGCTGATTTCAATTCCAAGTCCGCCAAAACGACCTTTTGTTTGAATCTCAAGGTCTTCATAAAAACTTGGATCTAAATAATTACTATGTGGGTCAAGCGTAGCTAGCATTCCTTTAATTGCTCCGGCAATGATCTCTTTATTGTTCGGTTCAGAGACATAATCACTCTGGGCAATTGCTAGAACGTCAGTAAAAGTTTGAAGTTCATCATAAATATCCGAATTTTTAGAACTTGCATTAACATCAACTGTAGTTTGGATTGTAATCCCAAGAGCTAGACAGAGAGTAAAACAGATGATAGTCAGCGATTTTTCGCGAGGAGAAAGATTTTTAAACATGTAAATTAGTTTAGCAATTTAAAAGGAAAATTTAAAGACTCGATTTGATTTTTGACGCAATTAACAGCCTATTATTTCCAATTAGCTCTAATTGATGATTGCTACAACATTTAAACAGGGATTTTACTCATTATAGATGTGTGTTTGACTTTCTTGAAGGCAGGCAACTTATTTTGGTTCTGGTTTGACAGGTTCAAAGCAACTATTCTCTTCAGTAATGCTGTACTAATCAGATCAATTCTGAGACTCAAGATTCATATGCCGGGGATCAAATCTTCGGCTAAGTTCAGTTTTGAAAGTTGATAAATTAATTGTGATTTTTACGAGCATAGCTAAACTTAACGTGTGCCTAGGGCTTCTCAAGTTGTCATGAAATTAATTGATTTTGAAAATTTTACTCCGTTAGATTTTATCATAATTGGTACCGGTCTCTGGGGTAATGTTTTCGATTTAGGAGATGGTACTGTCATAAAGTTAATTAAAAAAAATTGTGCTGGAATTGGAAGTGGGGAAATTAAGATAACTAGAGAATATGAGGTGTTGAGCGAACTTGCCAAATTAAAATTAGAGGGTAATTTTTCAATCCCGCAAATTTTTGGATATGGCAAGATTCCAGTAAGAACAATTGTCGATAAATTAGGATTCAATTTTTGGCTGAGGATGAGTAAGATTGCAGGTCAACCTCGAAAAATATCCGATCTCATTAAACTTAGTACTCAAGACTTATCAAGCTTAGGAGCTACATTAGGCGAAGAATTAGCTTCATTACATCGTGCCTTAAACTCTTTAGCATTAAAAACTATCTTTCCCTCATTTAGCTTGGAAGAGTTAAAAGCAAATTCTAAAGATGACATAGTTCTTTTTAAGACGACTGAAGAATTAGAAAGTCGTGCCTTAGATTTTTTAAAAAATAGATCTTCATATTTGATACATGGAGATTTTAATATTTCAAATATTTTGTTTAAAGCAGGCAAGTGTACGGGAATAATTGATTTTGCAGAAACCACACTTGGCTTCCCTGAGAAAGATTTGAGTGACTTGATAAAAGAAATTCCGCAGATCCAGTCTTCACTTATAGATTCCTATCAAAAGTACAGCGGAGTGATGATTTCGCAGGTAGGTCTAGAATTAGGATTAGCAATAAATAGTTTGATAAGTGTAATGATTGAAAAACGACAGATATTGTATCTTAAAAATCATATTAATCTTAATTAATTGCAGCTATAGGCTTTTAAATTGCTTCTGCTTTAAAATAGTCCCCACCAGTTAATGGTTCATTCACTCCAGTAGTTTTAGGAAATGTTATTGGTAGGCGATATGTTGCGCGTATCGCTAGGTAGGCGATTAGTTCAGCTTCTAAAAAATCAGTACTCCAGCCCGCTTCGCTAGCGGTTGCTAACGGGATTTTATTTTTATTTCTAAGTTGTAACTCTTTTCGAATACAGAGATTATTCCACCCACCCCCAGCCAGAATTATTTGTTCAGGCAAGGAAGGCAGGTGTGCTAATTCTCTCCAAACCGCTTCGGCAGTAAAAGCTGCTAAGGTACAACAAGCATCTTCTAAGGGTAATTCTAGGATTGAATTAGGTAGAGTAAAGTTGCTGGTGTCCAAAGATTTAGGTGGTTTTATATCAAAAAAGTTTTCACCATTTAAGATTACAGCATGATCAAATAAATCTACCAAGGCAGAGTCATTACATTTGCCCATTAGTCCAAGTTCTCCGTTTAGATCAAACTGTTTTAGATTATTCGTTTTAATTCTAATTAAGCGATCTAATAAAACATTGCCTGGTCCCGAATCATAGGCAATTAAATCCGCCACTTCTTTTCCAAGATAAGTGATATTAGCGATACCACCACAATTAATAATTACTGCATTACTTAGATCTTTTTGCTTGGCCAAAGCGTGGTGATAGATTGGTGCTAATGGAGCGGCTTGTCCGCCATTTTTCAAATCATTGGCGCGAAAATTACTAACAACATTAACTCCGGTTGAGTCGGCCATTAGCGCGGCGTCCGCTATTTGCAGGGATATTTTTTTAGCGGGGTTATGATAAATTGTTTGACCATGATAACCAATTAGGTTGATGTCACTGAACAAAATCTTGTTTTCAAAGCAGAGATGCTCAGCCGCGAGATAATTATAATAATATGATAGATGACAAACAGTCATGAAATCCAAATGGTCTTCACTAAAGATTGTTTTAATCCAAGCCTGAAGGGTAAAAACTGTTTGTGAAGCATTAACCATCCGAAGATATGCTTCACAATCTATTAGGAAATGCTTTTCAATTTCAATTAAATTACCTTGGTGTTGCTTGGCAGAATATTCCAATGCTTTAAAAAGAATTTGTGCTTCTGTTGGATAAGCAAAAAAATATCCTGCTATTCGTTCTAATTGGTATTCTCCATCGGAACGAACTAAAGCAGCATCTACGCCATCCATTGATGTGCCACTAATAAGTCCGAGGCTTGTTATTATTTGTCTATTCATTTACTTTTAAAGCTAATAAAGCTGAGTGTCTTTAATTAATAAGGTTTTTACTACAGCTCAGCAGAAGGAATTCTATGGACTATAATAGTTTAGAGCTAAAACCGCTATACCCACTAGTTATATTTGATTTAGATGGAACGATTATTAATTCGCAACCAAGTATTAATCGCGCCTTAAGAACTACCTTAGAGCATTACCAATTAGTTTTACCTGAAGAGCAGATTCAGCTGGCTTCATTTTTGGGTATTCGTGATTTAGTGGAAGAGATTTCGGCTAATAATCAGATTACCGCACAAGAATTTAACCATCGATTTAAAGAAATCTTTTTGGATTTAATCCCAATTAACACTGAAATGTATCCGGGAATGGGAGAACTATTAAAGGATTTAAGTGAGATTTGTTGTTTAACGCTGTTAACAAATAAAAGTAAGATTTTTGGAGTTCCTACGCTGGAGACTTTAGGAATAGGTAAGTATTTTCAAGGTGTATTTTTTCATGAATCTTTTACTGAACCTAAACCTTCTGCACAACCCGTAAATTCTATTATCGATCAATTTGGGTTTTCTAAGGGACAAACTTTAGTAATAGGGGATACGATTAAAGATCTTCAAGCTGCTAAGAACGCCCTAGTCAGTAGTTGTTATGTTACATATGGTTATGGTGATAGCCAGTTAACGGAGATTGAGAAAATTGGGTATGATTACAAGGCAACAAATGTAGAAGAAATTGCTGATATATTTAGAGTTTAATAATTACCTACTTACTAACAATAATATCTTTCATTCGATCAAGCTTTTTCGGAGTTAAGCGCTCGGCTAATAATTTATGTTTTGTTAAGATAGTTGGCTCAATTTCTTTTATATCAAAATTCGAAAGCTTACCGATAAATTTGTCTATTCTTTGAATGGAGACTTGAAGACTTACTTCCGATATTTGCTTTGCTTGTAGATTTTCCCAGATTAAATCTCTAACTATCAGTGCATCCGTAATTTCTAAACCGGGTCCTACAATGGAAAAAATATCTAGTCCGGCATTACAAGCCCGAGCGACCATTTCTGGTTTGAAAAGTTCCGCTTTGGCAGGGGCCATACTAAAAGCATCGGCTATTGTGATTCCCGTAAATCCCATTTTATCTCGAAGTAAATCAGTCAGAAAAAATTTAGAAAATGTTGTAAAGTTCTTTGGATCGATCTTTGGGAAATTGAGATGACCGGGCATAATTGCTGGGACTCGGTGATTAATTGCCGCTTGAAAAGGTTGTAATTCACAAGCTTCCAGTTCTTCTAGAGTACTTTCTAAATAAGGCAAATCTATATGAGAATCTGAACTTGCATTGCCATGTCCTGGAAAATGCTTGGCACAACATGCAATACCCAAGCTGTACATTTGCTCCATAAAGAGAACCATCTTGGCGATTACTTCTGGTGCAAAGCAGGCAAAGGCTCGATCGTTAATCACTGGATTATTTGGATTGGAATGAATATCAGCAACTGGTGCAAAGTTTAAATTAATCCCGAGAGATTTAAGTTCTACGGCAATCGCCTGACTAACAGCAATCGTTTGATCTTGCCAGTAAAAAGGATAAGGGAAACGAGTAATTGGGAGTGGGGGGCGAATAATTAATCCACCTTCATGATCAATTGATAAAATTAATTTTTTATCTGGTAGAGTTATCCGTAATTCATCAATTAATTGCTGATATTCTTTTAGCCAGACTTGGTAACTTTCGTTTTGCAGAAAGTTTCTTTTGCGAAACATAAATCCAGCAGGTTGAAGCTCTTCGATTATTGCTTTTTCTTCGGCTGTAAGTCTAGTTCCAGCAACTTCTACAATAAACTTTTTGCCAAGCTGATCGATTTTCATGTATAATATAAATGATGATAAATACCAATTTTGTTACCAGTCATTTTAATAGTCGACCAGAAGCTATCACAATTGATACTATTATTTTACATTCTATGTATTGTCCTTTTCCTGAGGAAGGTCAAGATATACTTAATCCACAAGCTTGTATTAATTGGTTAGATCGCTGTCAGGTATCGGCTCATTATGTTATTTCACAAACAGGGGAAGTTTACCAATTAGTTAATCCACTTAATCGAGCTTGGCATGCTGGAAAATCTCGGATGCCTGATGGTCGAGAGAATGTAAATGATTTTAGTATTGGGATTGAGTTGATCAGCCCGGCCGAAGGTAATTATCCCGATATCCAAATTAAATCTTTAAAATCATTGCTTGCTCTGCTAAAAGATCAGTATCCCGTTAAGTATATACTTGGACATTTTGAAGTCGCAGTGAAAAGATCGGAGGCCACAGGGATTGACTTGCAGAATGTTAGCAAAGAAGACTATTTAGAGCTTAGTAAGAACGAAGCAAAAACGGATCCTTGGAATTTTCCTTGGCATGAAATAAGCAATTAAAGAAACTAATGATTATGAAAAAAATACCAGTAAGTCTTTGTGTAATTACCTTCCTACTATTTTTTAGTGTTAATTTAGTTATTGCGGAATCTCCAATAAAAATTGGCTGGATTGGGCCCTTAACAGGTAACTCGGCTGTTTTAGGCATCGATAGCGTCAAAGTTATTGAAAGACAGTTTGCCAAGTATAATACAGGGCAGGGAACTTCAGGAACTAAATTAAAATTAGTTGTGGAGGATGATCAGTACACTACTGCTAAAGCAGTTCAGGCCTACAAAAAATTGGTTAAGCAAGATGGAGCGAAGATCATTTTCACACTAACCTATAGTGCTGTTATTTCGTTAGCACCGATGGCCGAAAAAGATGGGGTTATTTTAATTGACCCACTTGATTGTGATCAGACTTTAGCAAAACTTCCTGCAAGTACTTTCTGTATTGCAAAACCAACCGAAGACTTAGCTTACACTTTAATTGAACATGCTGTCGCTAATAAAAAATTACCTCTAGGCATTATTTATTTTAATGGTGATGCTTTTCCAGTTAATATGTTTAATGAAAGTGTTAAAAAGCTAAAAGAACTTGGTATTACCGAATATTTAAGTGCTGGCTATGATGTAAATACTACAGATTTTAAGTCAATTTTGCAGAAATTCAAAAGTAAAAATATTAAATCCCTTTTACTTTATGGGTATGATCCTCTTGGCTTAGCAATGTATCAAGCTAGAAGTTTAGGAGTCGATGCTGAATTTTACACAGTAGCAACCGTAACAAGTCCTGGATTTCAAGCGGCGGCAAAAGGAACAGCCGATGGAGCATTAGTAGCCGTTTGGGAGGCTCCGCGGACTCCCGCATATCAATCATATCTGGAAGAGTTTCAAAAATTAGAGGGGCGACAGCCTTTTTTTGATATTTCAACTGTGCCTTCTTACGATACTGCTAATATTATTATTGATTACATTAAAACCAATACATCAGCTGAACTTGAGGCCAAGAAATTTCAAACGTACTTATTAGAACTTAAAGATTATCAAGGGTTGTCTGGGATAATTACTATGGACCCGGATGGTGCGACCAGAAGTTTCAATAAATTAGAAGTGAAGCTTTTTAAAGATGGAAAAATTGTTAATCACAGTTAAACATCGCCACAAATATTTAATATGTTTTTTAATAATTAAACTTCCTGATTAAATTTTGTGGAAGTCCTTTTAGTAATTCACTTGCTTTACTCCAAGTAATAAAGCTCAAGTTTTCTTCAGCTCGAGTGCAAGCAACGTATAATAATCTTTGATAATGGCTAGCTCGCGGATAATTCACCTCCGAAACGTTCCAAACCAATACGTTATAAAATTCCAAACCTTTAGTCTGACTAACATCCGACACAACAATTCCAGCAGCCAAGTTAAAATCATTTTCTAATAATCTTACAGAACTAGAGAAACTTGGCGCTAGCATTCCATAGAGACTTCGCGCTTCTTGCGGAGTTGAGCAGATCACAGCCGTTAAGCTAGTGGGATATTTCTCTTGTGCAGTTTGGATCCATTTGATTGTGGCACTTAGTGCTGAGTCTTCATTGGCACAGCTAAACCAAATAGGCAGTTTTCCAGGTCGACCATCCGGAGCATGATTCTCGCCAGAAATTTCTTGTGCAACTTTAATAATTGGCAAAGTAGAACGATGTGAAATTTTCAATTGAATTAGATTTGTACCAATGTGCCCCAAAGTTGCAATTTCTTTTTTTAAGAATTCCCAACCTGGAAAACCAAATTCTAAATTTAAATTTTGGTTTAAGTCACCCAGTAACGTCACTTGGTTTTTTTCTTTTAAGCAATTTAAAAGTAACTGTAATTCGGGCTTTGAGTAATCTTGAATTTCATCAATGATTAAATGTCCGAAAGTTCCTTTAAACTTTTTAGGATCCACTTTTTGCCAGATGTTAAATGCTAATACTAAGACTTCCGGATCGAAACAGGCATCTTCGGCATATTTAGAAATTCGATCTTTTGCGCTGAAGATTAACTCTTTAGAAATCAAGCGAGTTTGGTCTAATTCAATAATTTTTGCATACTCTGAGAATAAGCCCTGAGCAAAAGTTAGCGCTTCTTCTGTACTGTTGATTTGAAAGCTAGGGTTATTTTCTAAGTGCCCAGCTATACGCTTCTCTACTGCCGTGGAGTAGAGAAGACGTTTAAAGGAAGTTGGTAAGTTATCTCCTGGAAAACTAATTTCTTGATTTTGGTATTGCTGACTGCCAAGTTTTCTTAAAATTAGTTTTAGGAAATCTGTAAGGGAAACTAGTGTAACAGATTCTAATTCAAATTCAAGCAAAGAATTCTTGATGTAGTGTAAAAGTGCCGGACTCTTAACAGTAAAGATTACTTCATTTGCTTTCACTTCTGAATTTCCTTCATGGAGCAACCAACTTAGTCGGTGAATGGCAACTGCAGTTTTTCCTGAACCGGCGACACCTTGGATCATTACCGGGAGCTCCGGATCATTAGTGATACTTTTAAATTGTTCAGCGGTAATTAGTGCTAGGATGTCGGGTAACCTAGAGTAAGAACTTTTAGGCCCTTGTGTGTCTTTGGCTTTCTGCCAAACTTGATTGTTTTTTTGAAAACTTTTTGAACTGGTTATGATTTTTTTTAAATCACTACTCACGATCTCAAATGAATGTTTTAGTTTAATTTCACCCTGACGTTCTTGTCCTTGAATAACTTCGTCATAGAAATCACCTTCATTATATTCGTAATACAATTTAGCAATAGGAGCTTTCCGCCAGTCGATGATCCGGCAGTCGGGATTGGCATTTTTACCAATTTTATATTCAATCTTTTTAATTTGACCGTTTGGTAATTCCTCTTCTAGCTCTAACCTCGCGAAATATGGGGACTTAATTTGCTTTTCAAGGATTGCAATCGAATCAATTGATTTCTGTACTAGTCCATGGGCAACTGCCTCATCAGAGTATATCTGAACCTTTTCCTCAGCACGAATAGTATTAACAATTTCAGAGGTTAGTTCCCGAGCTAAATTTGACTGTTGATATTGCCGATTAATTAAGTGCTCACGTTCTTGGGTTAGGGATTTAAGGGTATTGTCGAGGAGTTTTTCCTCGCCATTAATAATTGCTTGATCTTCATTGCTTAGAGTCATAAGGCGGCGGATACTAATGTTTTTTACTTAAAACCTCAAGTATTCCAAGCTTAAAAAGCAAATTAAATGATTGTAAATTGGCATAATTCTTTGTAACGCAATTTTATGTAGCTATTCCAAATATTTTAATGTAAAAAATCTTCTGATTGATTTTATCTTCTATTTTAATATGAATGAAACTAATAACTCTGAATCGGAAACTTCTGAAAAAACTAAAACTTTTTTAAATGAATGTTTGTCAAAGATAAATCCATTACAGATTTTGAATCGTGTAAAAAATTTGCTTGTTGCACCACTAGCAACTTGGAGTGAGGTCAAGCAGGAAGAAAACTCAATTAAAGATATATACATTAAATATCTTATGCCTGTAATGATTCTATCATGTTTTGCAGGTTTTCTTGGCATGCAGATCTTTGGAATGTCAATTCCATTTTTTGGCACACATCGACCACCATTTTTTTCATCGTTGGTAGGGATGATCTTTCAAATTGTGCTAGGGCTTGCGGCTATTTTACTTAATGCATTAATTATTTCAAAGATCTCACCGAAGTTTGATGGAACTTCTAGTTTTGATGATAGTTTTAAGCTGATTGCTTTTGCTTATCTCCCAGCTTTATTCGCTGGTGTCTTAGGTATTATTCCTAGTCTGGCAATTTTAGCTGGATTAGTAGGGCTATATTGTTTTTATATTTATTTCCTTGGGGTAGTGCCGATGCTTGGGGTAAGTGAAGATAAAAAAATTATTTTTACCGTTGTTTCAATCATTTCTATAATTGCTGTTTCACTGATACTAGCAATCATAGTTGCAATGTTTAGTCCCAAGATGCCTGAAATTTCTACGCAGCAAGCTATGGAACAACTTAATCCAATGCTTGATAAGTTTGCCGATAGCTTGGGTAAGGCGGGCCAGCAATAGTAGTTGAAGATTCGCAATAAATGGCTAAAGCTAGATCAATATTCTTCTTTTTGCTGACAGTCCGTCTTCGCCTTGCGAACGATTGACATCGTTCTAAGGCTACGACGTGACTATGCAGGGCAGGCTAAAGCCTGTCAATGCAGCTCTATTTTAAAAAGAGTCCGTCTTCGCTAAAGCTTCGACGCGACTATCCATGACAGGCTAAAGCCTGTCATGGATAGGTTTACAGCGCGTCTATAACATTGTATTAATGCTCTACAATTTATAGAAATCAGATATGTCCGTCGAAGAAGTTACTACTAATATCCCAGATTGGTGTGAAAAGTTAAAAAAAGAGTTGTCCGGCAAAATTATTGCTCAAAATCTCTCTGCCTTTAATCCCGAATTTCGAATCAACGCTAGCGATCTAATAGAGGTAGTTGAGCTACTTAAAGATCAATCTGATTATTCTTTTAACATGTTGCTTAATGTGACAGTAGTGGACTTCATGGACCAGGACTTCTTTCCAAGGCTTACTAGTGATCGTTTCGATGTGGTCTATCATTTTTTGAGTATTAAACATTCTAGAAGATTAGTACTCAAAGTCTCAGCTTCAGAAAGTAAGCCAGCCGTACCAACACTTACAGGTTCATATTTAAGTGCTAACTTTATGGAGCGGGAAGCGTGGGATATGTTTGGAGTTGAATTTACAGGTCATCCAGATTTACGCCGCATTTTAATGTACGAAGAATTTATTGGTCATCCGCTTCGTAAAGATTATCCAATTCAAGGGAAGCAACCTCGAGTTCCACTTCGTTACCCAGAGGTTGAGAATACAGCCCGCTTTATGCATCGACCAGAATTAATTCAAATTTCAAAAAAGGCTTCATGAGTTCATCTGAAATTAAAAAACCTTCATTGTTGGAAAGCGATTTTGGTGTTGGAGGATTATCCACGACTATGCGCCCGCATGCTTTAAATGATGACCTTCATACGGAAAGCATGATTCTAAATATGGGGCCAACGCATCCAGCAACTCACGGTACTATTCGGATTGTTTGTGAACTCTCAGGGGAAGATATTTTGGACGCCGATGTGGAAGTAGGCTACTTACACCGTGGTTTTGAGAAGATGTCCGAGAATGTCACTTATAATCAGGTAATGCCATACACTGATCGTTTAAATTATGTTTCTCCCATTATTAATAATGTGGGTTGGTGCTTAACAATTGAAAAATTGATGGGCATTAAAGTTCCAAAACGCACTGATTATATTCGAGTTTTAATGTCAGAGATCTCTAGGGTTTCCGATCACTTAACTTGTCTTGGAGCTTCGGCTATGGAGCTCGGTGCGATGACTGCAATGCTGTATTTAATGCAGGGCAGGGAAGCACTGTGGGATCTCATTGAGGAAGTAACTGGTGCTCGTTTAACTATTTCTTATTCTCGTGTCGGCGGACTCGCGGCAGATTTAACTCCAGGTTTCGAAGGTCGCGCGCTGATTGCCTTTAAAAAAGTTCGCGAGTTAGTTGCTGATTGCGATCGCTTACTAAGTCGTAATCGTATTTTCTTAGACCGGATGTGTGATGTGGCAATTTTAACTCCAGAAAAAGCAATTAGCTTTGGACTTACAGGCCCAATGCTGAGATCCACTGGTGTTAATTATGATGTTCGCAAAGCATTTCCATATTCTTCTTACGAAGATTTTGATTTTGAAGTTCCACTTGGAACTAAGGGTGATAACTATGATCGTTTCCTTGTACGTTTTAATGAAATTGAGCAGTCGCTATTAATCTGCGAGCAGGCACTTAAGAATATGCCGGAAGGTCCGATTAACGTTGATGACCCACGAGTTGTTTTACCTCCAAAAGAAGAAGTTTATAATTCAATTGACGGCATGATTATGCATTTTGAACTCGTGTTTAAGGGATTACAGCCAGCGATTGGAGATATTTACTTTCCAGTTGAAGGTGGAAATGGCGAACTTGGTTTCTATGTAGTATCAGATGGATCTGGAAAGCCATACCGTGCTCACGTGCGTGCTCCAAGTTTCATTCACATGGGATCAATGAGAGAAATGTTAGTTGGTCAGAAGATTTCTGATTTAATTCCAACATTTGGAATGGTCAATATGATTGGGGGAGAATGTGATCGGTAGTATAATCGTTCAGCCTTTGGCGAAACTCGAAAGAAAAAATTTAGCAAAATATTCCCCCCGTCGCCAAGGCTATGGGGGACAAGCGCTGTATCGCCAGTACACCTGCGTTCTTGCTAAATTTTTTAATTCGACCTTCACTCAAATTGTAAACGATTAAGGGAAATGCATAGTTTAATAAATCAATATGTCTATTAACTTATCTTCAGAAGCTTTAGTTAGAGTCGAAGAATTAAAAAATTATTATCCAAGTAAGAAGTCAGCAGTAATGCCTTTATTGCAATTGGTGCAGGAGGAATTAGGTAAAATTTCGGAGGAGGGAATCCTTTGGGTTGCTGAGCAAGTGGAAATGTCTCCTGTCCATGTTCGCGAGTTAGTAACATTTTATTCGATGTACACAACGAAAGAACGAGGTCAGTATCACTTCCAAGTTTGTCGCACGTTAAGTTGTGCGGTAATGGGTGAGGGTAGTAAAAAGATTTGCCAAGCAATTGAAAAGCGCTGTGATGTTAAAGAAAAAGCAGTTAGCGCCAATGGACTATGGAGCTTTGAACAAGTGGAATGTTTGGGTTCCTGTGGAACAGGCCCAATGTGTGAGATTAATGATACCTACTTTGAAAATCTAACTACTGAAAAAATCACCGAAATTATTAATTTAATTGAACAAGAAAAACCTGATCTGAAATTCTCGACTAAAAAAGATGCTTTGGGATCAGGTTTAAAAAATTACTCACCGTCTGCCGTATATACTAAAGAATGAAAATCTTATTAAAAGGTATCGAATTTGATGACAATGTTTCTGTCGCAGGCTATCAGTCACGTGGAGGCTATGAGTCATTTCGCAAGGCCTTATCAATGTCGCCGGATTCCGTAGTTGACGAAGTAAAAAAATCAGGACTCCGCGGACGTGGTGGAGCGGGATTTCCAACTGGAATTAAGTGGAGTTTTTTTATTCCGCGAAAAACAGAGAAGCCAATTTACTTAATAATTAATGCCGACGAGTCGGAGCCAGGGACATTTAAAGATCGTTTGATCATGGAGCGTAATCCTCATCTATTATTAGAAGGGATTCTTTGTGGTGCTTGGGCCTTACAGGCACAAAAAACTTTCATTTATATTCGTGGTGAGTACGCTTATCCTTACACTGTAATGAAGCAAGCAATCAAAGAGTGCTACGAGAAAGGTTTACTAGGTCAAAACATTCTTGGTTCTGGTTTTAGTCACGATGTAATTATTCACCGTGGTGCAGGTGCTTACATCTGTGGGGAAGAAACTGCCTTAATGAATTCCTTAGAAGGGAAGAAAGGGCAACCAAGACTTAAGCCTCCGTTTCCTGCAGGTTATGGACTTTACGGAATGCCAACAAATATTAATAATGTGGAAACAATTTGTAACATTCCCTTTATTGTTCAAAATGGTGGGGATGCTTATTTCAAGATTGGAGTTGAGAAATCTTCTGGCACAAAATTAATAAGTGCTTCAGGTCATATTAAGAAGCCTGGAATCTATGAAGTTGAAATGGGATATCCATTACTTGATTTCATCAATAATGAATGTGGTGGAATGCTTGAAGGTCGAAAGATTAAATGTATTATTCCTGGAGGATCTTCCACTCCTGTAATGACCGGGGAGGAACTAGTAGGTGTTAATTTAGATTACGAATCTATGCGCCTTGCCGGATCGTCGCTAGGTTGTGCTGGTTTTATGGTGCTAGATGATACTGCGGATATGGTGGAGGTTCTTCTAAACTTAACTAAATTTTATGCCCATGAATCTTGTGGACAGTGTACTCCCTGTCGGGAAGGCGGACATTGGATTGAAAAGATTGTGCAAAGAATCGCCGACGGGCAAGGGCGACCAGAAGATATTGCTCTGATTCAAAGTGTTTGTGGACAGATTGCTGGACATACAATCTGTGCTTTTGGTGATACCATGGTGATGCCTTATCAAAGTATTTTAAAAAAGTTTGCTAGTGAGTTTGAGGCTAAAATTTCGCTCAATCCTAATTCTTTAGTTGCAAAATCTAAACGCTTGGCAGTTTTACAAGAAAATCAGCTCTAAAATATTTTTATGAACGAACAGAACTTAGATTTAATTACATTAACAATTGATGATTTGGAAGTTAGTGTTCCTAAAGGGACTGTAATTATTGAAGCAGCGAAGCAAGTGCACGCTAAAATCCCACATTATTGTTATCACAAAAGTTTAAGCATCGTTGGTAATTGCCGAATGTGCCAAGTCGAAGTTGAAGGTGCTCCTAAATTAATGATTGCTTGTCATACCCAAGTTCAACCTGGGATGAAAGTTCGTACTCATCAAACTAGCGATAAAGTTAGAGAGGCACAGGCCTCAACCTTAGAAATGATTCTGATTAATCATCCGCTTGATTGTACAGTTTGTGACCAGGCAGGACACTGCAAATTACAAGATTATCATTTTGAGTATAACGCACAGCCAAGTCGTTTTATCGAAACTAAAGTTAGCAAAGTAAAAGCCGAGCCATTAGGTCCAACGGTTATGTTAGATGCTGAGCGTTGCATCATGTGTACCCGTTGTATTCGTTTCTGTGATGAAGTTACTAAAACTTCTGAGTTGGGAATGGTTAATCGTGGTGATCGCTCAATGATTTCAATTAATCCTGGGAAAGAATTAAATAATCCTTTTTCAGGAAACGTTGTGGATCTTTGTCCAGTTGGGGCGCTAACTCATAAGCAGTGGAGATTTAACACTCGGATTTGGTACACCAAACAAGTTGATACAATTTGTACAGGTTGCTCCACTGGATGTTCAGTCAAGCTTGCCATCCGTGATAATCAAGTTGTCCATGTAAAATCACGACCGAATAGTGCCACTAAACAAGACTGGCTTTGTGACGAGGGGCGTTATGGATTTCATCGCTTTATTCCTAAGCATCATTTAAAAGATGCTAGCGTTAAGCAACAAGTAGTTTCGATTGCTGATGCTTTAAATAATTTAGAAGCCTTAAAGTCCAATGATACCGCGTTTTTATTGGCACCTGATTTATTCCTAGAAGATTTTTATTTAGTTAAAAAGTTTCGGGAAAGTTTTGCACCTGAAGCACAAGTTGCCGTAGCTTACCGAGGAAGAAGCTTAACAGAGTTAGAAAAGATTTTAATTAGCCCTGATTATGCGGCAAACTTTCGTTCGGCACAGTATTTAGGGTTAATTTCAGATAATCCTGAGAGTGATTATCAGACTTTATTAAATAAGATCTATAATCAGGAGATAAAAAATCTGGTTTTGGTTGGGGATCGGGCAATTGATCTTCAAGATTTAAACTCTGAAATAGTTTCAGCTATAACTAAACTATCGTTATCAGTAGCCATAATTGCCGATGCTGATTCTGCACTTCGTACCACCTGTAACGTTGTACTTCCATCTCGAAGTGTTTACCAAAAAGCGGGATTAATGATTAGTAATAAGCTTCGCCTGCAATATTCCGAAAGATTATTAGATTTTGATTTCTCTACTCATCCCCATTGGAGATACTTTGAAATGTTAGCGTCTAAATTTGGCAAAAGCATAACTTTGGCTAAAGAAGATCGTGAGATGACATTAGCACTGCTTGCAGAAATTAATGCTGACCCAAGCGATCTGAATACAAATTTAAGGTTAGTACGTAAGCAAGGATTGGAAATTGCCTTTCAATAATTTTGTTAGCTCACCGAAAAATTCCTCTTCTCGCAGAGTTTAAAATGATGCTTCGATCAATACTTCCAGAGTATCACGCGGATAGCTTGCCTGAATGATGCCAACAAAAGTTGCGTTCTCCCTACTTTTTGCTGAAATTAATGAGCATGCAGGGTTAGTTGATGCAGAATGGATAAAATTAAATCCTTGACCGACTGATGCTAGCCGCCCATCTTCTAAGTCGTTTTGCAAACTAATTCCATGTAACTGGGCAATTGATATTGGAAAACTTCCGGCAATTTTATCTTCATCTATTTTTAAATTGCTTGGAATTGCACTACTAGCATCTTTAGTAACGCATAATTTATAGGTGAAGTTTCTAGCGGGTGAAGCAATTCTATCAAGATGTGTTTTAAAAATTTCTATTTGCTTTAAGATCATTGTTGATAGAGCGTCTTTAGCAACTTCATCATCTATTTGTACTAAGTGTCTCAATGTGGAATCTTTTGATACTTCTTCCTTTAAGTTTAAGGGGATTCTTAAAATGACTGTTGGGGTTTTATTGCTTAATCGAATGGCCTCTAAGCTTAAAGCTAAGTCAGCCTTCTGAAGTTGATCATCAATACCTTCATGAACGTTAAATGTGCTACCTGTGGTTATGGGTGCAATTGTTGGAAATGATAAAGTCATTGTTTCCTGTAACAACTAAAACTAATTGAGTAAGGCCTTAAAATAGAACTTGTTAAGATTACAATAAAGTAACAAATTTTAGCCCTTAAACAAGTAAAAACTTATTCTAAATTATTAAAATCATACCAAATCTTATCTGCTTCTAGGCTTTTTTGACCTTTTAGGAGCTTAAGCATCTTGAAGGGATTTTTAAATGCATACCAATCACCAAAGCGATCAAACTTACGACAGGATGTTGTAATGTAAGCCGAGAGTAAGTTACAGAACTTAAGTCCGCGAGTTTTTCCGTGTCTTTTTAGGCGTCTTGCAAAATCAATATCTTCAGCGCTGTAAAGATCCTCGTCAAAGCCGCCAATTTCAGCAATGTCTTTTTTGAGAGCAAAAAAAGATCCGGCAGTGATTCCCCAGAAGACAGCTAAAGGGACTAACATCAGCATTGAGCATATTATTCCTAAGGACCAACGTTCTGCTAGAATGTTTACGCCACCACCAATGTAACGCCCTGAGTTCATTGCGATTAATATTTTTTTAAGCATCTGCTCCGACATGAAGCTATCGGCATCGATAGTAATAATTAGATCGCCGCTGGCAAGTTTAATCCCAGCATTGCGTATCGCCGAAAGGTTTTTGGCGTCATTGGAGGTTATAGTACAGCCAGCCTCTTTAGCGATTCGTTCAGTTTGATCGGTGCAACGATTAAGAACAACAACTATTTCAATTGGAATGGAAATCTGATGATGAGCTTTTTTAATAGCTTCTAGACATTTAGGTAGGAAAAGCTCTTCATTATGGACCGGGATTATAATCGAGATTGCAGTAATTTCGTTCAAAGACATTGATCTTGTAGTATTTATTTCAATTAGTTCGGACGTAGATTTTGCGTTTTTCGGCAATATTTTTGAAATTTACGTCTAATCATGCCTGAGTCTGGATAGTGAGGCAATATGCTGATGAAATCTAGAACTCTAAGCCACAAATACTTGCTACAAATCACTTTAAGTTGTATACACTAAAACCCACAGGGTGTGTCAAAACGGCAAGGAAAAAGCTACTCGCTTTTCTATTTTTTGGGTTTTAGTGTATTTATCTTCCCCAGCTCAAACGCTTGTTACACAAGCTTGTTTCGCCAGCGACCCCCAAGGGTCGCTAATAAATTTACCTGAAAAAATAAACTGATTTACCACCTGTGGAATATTTAATTCTTTTTCTAAAAACAGCGTTTGTTCTGCAACTAGTTATCTTGCTTGCTTCTACTTGTACTTGGTTTGAGCGAAAAGTTTCGGCTTTGATTCAAGATCGGGTTGGAGCTAATAGGGCAGGTACGTTCTTCACAACTAAATATATTCTGTTAAAGCCAGTATTCTTTATTCTCAAGATTCTAGGAATTCTAGGTATAATAAATACACTTTTCTGTGATCCAGTGAAAGCAATCTTCAAAGAGGACTTTGTTCCTGAAGGCGTCTCAAATTTCATGCATAGTTTGGCACCATTCCTTGCAGTATTACCTGTCTTTATGGCTTTTGCAGTTATTCCTTTAGCACCTGATTTTGAAATTGGTGGATATCTTATTACGGGACAACTAGCACAATTAAATGTTGGTGTATTATTTCTTTTTGCAATGGGTTCGCTTGCTGTTTATGGTGTGGTTATTGCAGGGCTAACTGGAAATAATAAATTCTCATTTCTTGGAGGACTTCGGGCTTCTGCTCAGATGATTTCCTATGAATTAGCCATGGGGGTATGTTTTGTAATTATTGCTGTTACTTATCAGTCATTAGATTTTCATACTATTATATCTGCCCAAGCAGGCGGACATTGGGGGATTTTTTCTAATCCTTTTGCCTGGATTACGATGATTATCCTCTTCATTGTCGGTATGGCCGAAACAAAAAGAGGGCCATTTGATATGCCTGAAGCTGAGTCAGAGCTAGTTGCTGGTTACTTCACTGAATATTCTGGAATGAAATTCTTACTTTTTTGGATGGGTGAGTTTGCAGAAATTGCTCTCTTTTCTTTAGTCCTTTCGGTATTTTTCTTTGGCGCCTGGGATCCACTGCTCTTTGATTTACCAACTGGAACAGCCGTATTTTTAAATCTAGGACTTTTTGATTTAACTTATGGAATGTTAGGAGCATTGCTCGGTCATATCATTCTGATGAGTAAAGTTATGTTCTTCTGTATCTTGCAAGTTACAATTCGCTGGTCATTACCACGTTTTAGATTTGATCAATTAATGGACTTGGGTTGGAAGTATCTTTTGCCAATGAGTTTAGTAAATTTAGTTTTAACTGCCGCTTGGGTTTTAGCCTTCAATTCAAACTAGAGAATACAATGGAAAGCTTTATTTTTTATATTCTATCAGGACTTTGTATTGCTTCGGCAATGTCTGTGATTCTTTTTAGGAACCCAATCAGTAGTGCTTTGGCATTAGTTGTTTGTATGGTGGGGATTGCTGGGATATTTGTTTTACTGGATGCGCATTTTATCGCCATGATTCAATTAGCCGTTTATGCGGGAGCGATCATGGTACTAGTATTATTTGTAATCATGTTACTAAATGTTGGTAGCGGTTATGAAATTCATCGCAGTAAATTTGTTTGGGGACTGGTTGGTTTAGTAATACTTCCAATTTTTACTTATTTGTTTTGGACACAATTATCAGGCATTTCAATTTTACCACCAACTATTAAAGATACAGTGAACGATGGTACTGTAGAGAAGATTGGAATGCTACTTTTTACAAAATATTTATTCGCTTTTGAGTTAGCTTCCGTAGTAATTCTTTCCGCTTTAACTGGGGCAGTTTTAATTGCTAAGTCAAATTCTAAACATAATAATTTATAATGAACTTAAACTTATTAATTTTAGTTTCAACTACTATCTTCTCACTGGGAGCCATTGGTTTGGTACTTCGTCGCAATCTTATTGTATCACTCATGTGTATTGAGCTGATGTTAAATGCAATTAACTTATTATTAGTTAGTTTCTCTCATTACAATAATAATTTAGATGGTCAAATCCTGGTAATTTTTGTGATGGTTTTGGCTGCTTGTGAGGTCGCTGTAGGACTCGCTTTGATTATCAGTATTTTTAAGCATTTTAAATCCTTAGATACTAAGGAAATAAATAATTTAAGAGGTTAGTTTGCTTTCTATTTATCTAACATCACTTATTCTAATTCCACTCCTTGGTTCGTTCCTTGCTTATACAGTTGGGCAAAAGTGTCCTAGTGCTAGTGGACCAGTGGCAACACTGGCCTGTGCGCTAAGTTTTGTTGCGACACTTCTAGCAGGGCAAAGTATATTAGCTAATTCTAATGTGAGTGAAACAATTTCACTTTTCTCTTGGTTTAGTTTTAACGAGCTTGATGTAAATTTTTCTTTGCTTTGGGATAGTCTTTCCTTATTCATGTGTTTGATTATTACAGGAGTAGGAAGTCTGATTCATCTATATTCAATAGGATACATGTCAGAGGATGACTCTCGCCCACGTTTTTTCGCTTATTTGAATCTGTTTATATTTTTCATGTTGTTATTAGTACTAGGTAATAACTTATTAGTACTATTTATCGGTTGGGAGGGGGTGGGACTATGCTCCTATCTACTAATTTCATTTTGGTATAAAAACATCGAGTATGCGGCTGCCGGCAAGAAAGCTTTTATCTATAATAGAATTGGAGATGCTGGGTTACTTTTAGCCATTTTTTCATTGATTTTTGGGATTGGAGAAGTCGAATTTCTTAGAATTGAACAATCTTTATTATTAGATAGTGCTTTTCAACCTTACTTGTACTTAGCTGCAGTTGGATTATTTATTGCAGTTACTGGAAAGTCAGCGCAAATTCCTTTGTATGTTTGGCTGCCAGATGCCATGGCTGGACCAACTCCAGTTTCAGCTCTAATTCACGCAGCAACTATGGTGACTGCTGGTGTATATTTGATGAGTCGCATGTCCTATCTGTTTGAAGCTTTTCCAATGCTTCAACAGCTGATTTTTGTAATTGCTACTGTCACTTGCATCATGGCTGGAGTAATCGCCATAGCACAGAATGACCTAAAAAAGATTTTAGCGTATTCCACGGTTAGTCAATTAGGCTTAATGTTTATGGCAGTAGCTTCAGGCGCCTATGGAATTGCACTTTTTCACGTGGCAACACATGCTTTTTTTAAGGCAGGACTTTTTCTATCTGCCGGAAATATTATCCATGCCATGCACGGCGAACAATCTATTCATAAAATGGGTGGGCTTTGGAATAAGCTACCAGTAACTTTTACCGTCTATTTGATTTGTACCTTAGCAATTTCGGCAATTTATCCGCTAGCTGGATATTTTTCTAAACATGAGATCTTGCTTGCTGTAGACGAAGCAGGATATTTGGGAAATTTCTCCTGGATCTTAACTTTCATCTCTTTGCTAACTGTAGTTTACATGACGCGTTCATTTTATCTAGTTTTTTTAGCTAAACCTAAGTCTGATTTAGAACACTTACATTCACCAAGTTTCCTAATGAATTTACCAATTGCCATCTTAGCGCTCTTAACTATAGTGTCCGGATTTTTCTTACCGGAAACTTTGGGGCAATTTTTATCCCCTGCGATTAAGGAATTTACGATTAAACCTGAAGCAATCGGATCAGCTTTGGTACATTCAATTTTGCCGACACTCGTCTTGATTCTAACAATTATTCTTACTCCTCTGTTAATTGCTTATCAGAATCTTGCCAAGGTCGTTTTCTTCTTCCCACGAAATAAATTTTTTGTAGACGAGATTTACAATCTTTTAGTGACAGTACCCCTTAAAAGAATTGCTGGAATTTTAGAAGGCTTGATCGAGACAGCTACTCTTAAAATGACTATTGAGTCGCTTTCAGCTACGGCACTAGTAAGCTCCAAGAGTTTAAGCATGATTCAGAATGGTCAGCTTAGATTTTATTTTGCTTTAAGTTTAATTGCCATCTTAGCACTAATGTTTTTTACAGTTTTAATATAATCCGAATGAACTTTAATCTTAGTATCGTTTTACAAGTTCTGCTTTTGACTCCAATTCTTGGAGCTGTTTGTTTGTTTCTTAAAGCTGGCAAGTTCTGTGAGTTAAGACCGGACTGGATGTATAAGTTTGTTACTTGGTCCGTCTTATTAATTTCATTTTTTATACCCTCTGCTTTATTGTTGGGAGGCATTGGTTTAGTTGAGTTTGCTTGGTTTCCTTCGATGGGAATTAATTTTAGCTTTTATGCTGATGGACTCAGTTATTTGGCAATTCTTTTTACAGCTTTTATTTTTTTAACTTACGGATTGCTGAATCGAGGGCAATCGGCCGGTTTTTATGGCAACTTGTTGCTAATTGAAGTTTCATTAATTGGCTTATTACTATCAGTTAACTTATTAGTATTTTACTTCTTTTACGAGCTGATGCTGTTTCCAATCTTTTACTTAATGACAGCTAATGGCAATGCTGCTTCGAAAAAGGCAGCCTATCAATTCTTACTTTATACTCTAGCGGGCAGTTTATGTTTATTATTAGCTATAATTTATTGCGGATATAGTTATTACCAAACACAAGGATATTTCTCATTTGATTTAAGTGCTCTTCTAAGTCATGACTTTAGTCTTCAGGAACAAAGTTATTTATTCCTAGGTTTTTTCATTGCCTTTGCAGTTAAATCTCCAATCTTTCCATTTCATAGTTGGTTACCGGCTACTTACGCCAATGCTCCCAAAGGATTAGCAATTATTTTTGCTGGCTTATTATTTCAAGCGGGGATTTATGGATTATTTCGCTTTAATTTAATATTATTCCCAGAAGCTTTTGCCGAGTTTGCCCCGGTCTTGGCTGTACTTGCTACGATTGGAATTGTTTATGGTGCATTACTTGCTTGGAGGTCAAAGTCAATTCGAGGATTAATGGCTTATGCTTCCATCTCACACGTAGGATTTAGTATCCTTGGACTTGCAAGTATGAATCCAAGTGGCGTTTCTGGTGGGCTCTTGCAAATATTTTCTCACATCTTAATTGCAGTAGGGTTGTTTACGATTGCCTTTGCTATGGAGCGTCGTAATTCAAGTGAACTTATTAGTGATTTTCAAGGCCTAGCAAGTAAGGCGCCAGTTTTTAGTTTTTTTCTAATTTGCTTTTCATTAGCTTCTATTTCCTTACCGCTTACAATTAGTTTTGTTGGGGAGTTTCAGGTTTTAGCTGCTTCATTTATTAAGTTTCCAGTAATTACTTGCTTTGCTTTACTAGGTGTAATTCTAGGCGCTGTTTACATGTTAGGCTTTTGTCAGCAAGTTCTGTTTGGAGAACCTAAGGAAGAAGAGTTTAAAGACTTGAATCCTGATGAGCGAGTCGTCTTGTCCTCATTATTAGTTTTAATTTTAGTCTTGGGTATCTTCCCACGATTAATTTCTGACATACTCACACAGGTTGCCAGCCAGCAGTTGAAACAAAATCCGTTAGAGATTTTTGAAATTAAAGACCAGCAACAGAAACAAAAAAAAACAGATGGTTTACTTTTAGCAAATTTTCCAATTGCCCAGCATGAATAGTAGCGTTAATTTTCCTAATCTAATTGAGTTTGCTCCTATTGCTTTATTAGTATTAGGTGGACTCTGGTCAATGCTTCGAGCAACTTCTAGGGAGAATAAGTTCCCAATAGTTGCTTTAACTAATATGTTTTTTCTGCCAACAATTCTTTGGCAGGGGTATGTTTATATTCTTTATCTTCCAAGTTCCGATTGTTATCATGTGTCTTCAATTTTATTTAGTCGAGAGTTAATAGTTCTTTTCTCCCAGTTGATTTTTCTAATTATTGCTTATTTAGCAGCGCTTAATTTTTCAGAACCAAAGTATCAGAATAAGTTAGGACTAGGGGAGAAGCTTGCACTAGTTTTCTTTGCAACGAGTGGGGGGTATGTTTTACTTGCAACTCAAAACTTAGTTACTTGGTATTTATCTTTAGAAATTTTAGCAATTTCATCCTATGCTTTAGTCGGAGCAAACCTTACATCTAAAGCCTCAACCGAAGCAGCAATTAAGTACTTAATTCAAGGGGCACTGGGATCCTGCTTAATCCTTTTTAGCTTTGCAGCTATTTACGGAGTAACGGCTTCTTTTGATTTTGAAGTAATTAAAGGATTGCTATCCCAGGCGGATCGCTCAGTTGTCTTATTAAGTTTAGGTTTCTTTATTATCGGACTATCGCTTAAGTTAGGCTTAGTTCCTTTTCATTACTGGGTGGCGGATGTTTATCAGGCAGCTGAGTCAGCTACTACAAATTATTTAGCATCAGTAGTGAAGTTTGCCGTAGCAGTAGCGGGGTTTCTAATAATTTCAGAAGTATTTATCGATTTAGTGGGAAGTTTTAATAAACTAATTTGGGTAATAATTGTTCTTTCGATTGTAATTGGGAACTTGCTTGCCATTGTTCAGAAAGACGCTAAACGAATGATGGCCTATTCGGCGATAGCTCATACAGCCTATTTTAGTATTGGCTTTTTAGAGCCAATACTAAAAGTTTTTGAACAGGCATTTTATGCTTATTTGGTATTCTATACAATTTTATCGTTGATTACATTCACGGCGTTCGATGCGCTAGAAGAAGACTCCGGTCTGCCAATCAGCAGTCTGCGGGGACTTATTTATCGTTCACCATTTTTAGGGACTGTTCTGCTACTGGCGATGTTATCCCTTGCGGGACTACCGCCAATTTTCTTTGCTTTATTAGCTAAAGTCTTCGTCCTAAAAGCCCTACTCTCCGCTGGTTATATTGGCCTAGCCAGCGTAATTTTACTAGGCACAGTGCTAGGTTGCTATTACTACTTTAAGCTGATCTCTTTAATTGTTAGTCCTGCTGAAGATGACACTTTCCGCCCTGTTTATATTACTCCCGTAAAAGTTATCTCCTTGTCTTTATTAATGCTGACTCTTATTTATTACACCATTTATCCAAGCCGCATCTTTGATTATCTAGCGAAGTTAATTTAATCCATTTTTTGTTTCGCTCCTTAGATAATAGTTGCTGATCGAGTAGCTATTCACGTAAAAACTTACTCTCCGAATAAAAATATTAAAAAAAAACACTTGCGAAAAGATCGAAAGTGTAATTAATATGGGATCGACTTCGCGATAAGCCTTATTTTATAAGGTTTTCAGTTGTTTTTCAGATATTTCTAAATTTTTAAGTATCTGTATTTTTAAATTGTTTTCTAAGGAGAAACACTATGCCAGCTAAGAAAAAACCAGCTGCTAAAAAAGCTCCGGCTAAAGCTCCAGCTAAAAAAACTGTAGCTAAAAAAGCTCCAGCTCCTAAAGCTATGGCTAAGCCAGCGCCTGCACCAAAAAAAGCACCAAAACTTGCTAAGGCTCCAAAGCCAAAGAACGGGGCTTCTTTAAGTTACACGCAGTCTGAGTTCATCAATTCTGTACAAGGTTTTTGTGGCATCGAAAAGCGTTCTGAAGCTAAAGATATTTGTGATGGTCTTCTAGAGTTCATTACTGACGCTTTGAAAAAAGGTTATAAACTACCTCTTCTAGGTTTAGGTAAGCTGTATGTTCGTAAGACTAAAGCAAGAGTCGGACGTAATCCAGCAACTGGTGCTGTAATCAACATCCCTTCTAAGAAGAGAGTTCGATTCACTCCAGCTAAAGTATTAAAAGACGCAGTTCTTTAGTACTTAGTGGTATAACTACTCAGTAGTCATACTGGGGCTTGGCCAATTAATTGGCCAAGCTTTCTTTCCTCTCCAATTTCCCAAAAATCATCTCCTAAGCCGCGTAGTTTTCTTAAAGACTTTTAATTCCAATCAGGATACAATCTTTGATATTCTTTAACCTTAATCTTCACTCTATATTATGTCGATATCTTTAAAATTTCTTGGTGCTGCTGGAACTGTTACAGGTTCAAAATACTTACTTGAACTTGGTGATAAAACATTATTAATTGATGCCGGAATGTTCCAGGGACCTAAGAAGTGGAGAGATAAGAACTGGGTGCTTCCAGAATATAATTTATCTAAAATTGATGCGGTCGTTTTGACCCATGCCCACATTGATCATATCGGAATCCTACCTAGGTTTGTCGCTAATGGATTAAAATGTCCAGTTTATGCAACTCCGGCAACAGCGGATCTTTGCCATTTACTCTTATTAGATGCTGCCTACTTACAGGAAGAAGATGCTCACTATCGTGCAAAGTTAGGGACATCAAAACACAAACCGCCTCTACCGCTATATACAATAAAAGATGCGGAAAAGACTTTAAAGTTATTAAAGAAACAGAGCTTTGAGCAAGAACTTGAAATTTTCCCTGGAATTTTCATTAAGTATCAAAGAGCAGGGCATATCATTGGGGCCGCGCACCTAACGTTACGTTACAAGGATCAGGTGATTAACTTCTCTGGCGATATTGGTCGTTACGACACTCCAATTTTAGTTGATCCATCTCCGATGCAGTTTGGTGACTTGTTGTTAATTGAGTCTACCTATGGGTCCAGAAACCATGCCGAAGGTGATCCAAAAAAAATGTTAGCTGATGTAATTAATCGTACTTACCAACGTGGCGGGACAGTGATTATCCCTAGTTTCGCTGTTGGACGAGCACAATTATTGCTTTATTTAATTCGGGAATTAAAAGCCGAAAATAAAATTGCTGATATTCCGGTGGTAGTTGATAGTCCGATGGCTAGTGATGCCACCGAGATTTATCGTAATCATCCAAGTGAGTATGATGATGATTTACTTGGCATTAAGAAAGGCGGAAAGAGTCCGTTTACTTTTTCTAAGCTAGCTTTCACTAGCGATCGTAAGGCCTCAATGCAATTAAATAGCATTGATGAGCCGATGATTATTATTTCTGCCAGTGGTATGCTTACTGGTGGTCGCGTATTACATCATTTGTCGAGACGAATTGATGATAGCAAGAATACTGTTTTATTTGTTGGTTATCAGCCTCCGGGAAGCCGGGGTGATATGATTCAATCAGGAGCGGACACGGTATCAATTTTTCACAATCAAATCCCTGTTCGGGCAGAAATTGCCACAATTGGTGGGCTGAGCGCTCACGCCGACCAGCAAGAATTACTTCGTTGGTGCAGAAGCTGTACTGGCACTCCAAAACGTGTAGCCATAGTTCATGGCGAGCCAGAGTCAGCGGAAACGTTAAAGGGATTACTTATTAAAGAGTTTGGCTGGGATGTGTTTATAGCCGAGTATCTGCAGGAGATTAAAATATAATTCTCCCCTTTTGGTACGCCCAACATTGTTGCAAATAATGGTCACAGTCTGTTGCGTCCCACAAGGGGGAGAATGTACTTGCTAATTACCTTAAGAATGCTATCTTCATTTTGTCAAATCTTTGGAATATTTCATGAAATTTAAACACTTACTTTCTTTCCTACTATTAGCATCAACTCCATTATTATTTGGATGTGGAAACTCTGATTCTGATGATAACTTTGAGGATAATCAAGTCTTAAGTTTTAACGAAATCCAAGCAATTAATAATGCTAATGGTGCTAGTTATTCTGGAAGTACAAGAGATAATGAGAACTTTATTGCACAACTTGGAGTAACCCCAACTCCGACCCCAAGACCAACTGTACCTGGTGGGGTTGGCGGAATTCCAGATGATGGAGTTGATCAAGATTTCACTTCTAGAACTTTGAATTTTATTGATGGTGCTGATGGTAATCTTTGGAAGCCTGAATCCGAAGGGAATGGAAATATCGTAGTGTTATTCAATTCCTCTTTTCGGCGAACTTTTTCTGGTGGTTGTTCTATTCAAAAAAGAGATGGCAGTTTCTCACAACTCTATTGCGGCGGAGTCTTTAGCTGTTTCACTAATCCAAATCGCTTAACAATGCGCAGTAATGTTCCTTGTGAAGATGCTAAGGAAGTAAAAGTTACTTGTAATGATGCTAGCCAAGTTGTTGTCTTCACAGTACCTGCGGCTCAGCGTGGTCAGGTTTGTGACCGGCATGATTAATATTTTAAGAATCTAAGGTATTTCAATTAAAGCTAAGTCAGAAACTACCACCCCCTCCAGTTTGGTGAATGCGAGATCATGCTAACTAAGCCTCAAACTCGACAGGTGACATGAGGTTGATAGTCGACTAGTGTAATGAAAGTTTTCGATCCAAGCCGCAACAATTTGCAGGACTTCTGCGACACTCTAATTTAAGTGTTTCAAAGTTGCTGAATCTTTGTTTCATACTTTAAAAGTTGATGTCTCAGCAAACTAAAATTTAGATTTAAGATATCAGTATTACTGTCTGGATAGAGAATTTCTGCAATCCTCACAGGATGCATTCATCCTTAGGGTATTGTAGTCCTGATGAATTTGAGAAAATTAACTCAAATTCTAAATATAGTCATTCCAAAAACTAATTTCCGTTAGAAAATTAAATCATCCAGTTATGACTATAGTAGCGACCTACTGGAGACAAAAGTCAAATAGTAAACTCAACAAATTAATATTGTGAAACCGAAGGTATATCAAAGGTTTGCAATGAGTTCTCTGCTAATACCAGTGAGCTTACTAACTCTTATATTGTTAGCGCATAAACCTTTTAAGGGAGAATAGTTGTTGGGTTTATTATAGACTGACTTGGTGAAAATTTGGGGCAAGATCAAGCGGAAACTTCGATACTGTGAAATTTATACTCTCATTTAAGGTCTTAAGTTTTCGAATTTCATACCGATATTATAATATTATTCGAATCCCATTCGGAGCATTTTGAGTCTAAAGTAAGGATTTATAAATAATTTGATATTGGCATTAGTTGAATATTAAATAGGTTTTGGCATGAATTATTATCAAAAAAATATCATTGCCTCTATTATTTCCCTCTTTCTTGTAGTTTTAATCGGCACTCCTTTCAATCTTGAGGATAGTAAAGTAAGTTTTAATTTACCAATCAGTTCAGTTGGAAAGGCTTTTTCAATAGAGAGTTGCAGTGCTGATTTATCAAGTATCCAAAAAGTTAAAAGAACGATCCGAGGATTAAAATTTTTAAGAAATAAGTTAACGGAATATCAAGAATCAGGTGATTTAGGAAAAGTAAGCGAATACTTACTTAAATCAGCTAATAGTTCAAGTATAGACATAAGTTTAGCTGATAAAAAAATCTGCTTAGATGATTTAGAAATTATTGGAACAAAAGTAGAAGATTTCATATCCAGTGAATCATATATGATATCAATGGGTGATGATGAATTAGCTTGTGTTAATCAAGAATCTGGACACCTAGGGACAAATTCTTTTTATAAGTATAGTGAGAATATAGCTGAGTATTTAGAATCTACAATTTCGAAGCAAGCAAAAGTTGAGCTGGATATTAAAAGGCTAACTGACCAAATTCAAAAAACATCTGAAATTAATACCACTACAAAGTTAAAAAGATCTTTATTTAATAAACGACTGAAGTTAGAGAAATTTAAATTTTTGGCGGCAAGCGCAGAAATGCTAATTAAAATTTATGATGAGCTTTGCTTGGCATATTCTGAACCTGAGATACCTGAAGCTACTCCTACACCTACAGTGCCAATTCTCATTCCAGAATGTGGTAATGGTGTTAGAGAGGCAGGAGAATTTTGTGACGATAGTAATAAAGTAAATGGTGATGGTTGCACTTCTACATGTACCGTAGAGACAGTATCTAAAATAAATGGTGCTTGTGGTATTGCTAGTGGAGAAACATTTGCAACGATACCTACAACAAATCTTTGTTCCGATGGAGCATTCTCTAATGTTAGATTAGCTGGAAATACTTATTCTTGGACTTGTGCTGGCAGTAACGGTGGAACAACTGCTAGCTGTAGTGCAAGTCAGACAACAACACCAGTGAATGGAACTTGTGGAAGTTCGCACAATGTTTGTACTACTGGAAGTTTAAATGACACTACAGATAATTCAACTCAGTATTTGTGGCAGTGTGCTGGCAGTTACGGCGGAACATCTGCTAGTTGTAGTGATAATAAGATAATAGTAGTCGATGATTATATAAGCAGAGCAGCCTGGTCGATCCATAATGTTAGTAGTGAGGAGTTAACAGGTGCAAATAACGCAGCAACAAATGCTATTGATGGAACTACCAATACCTTCTGGCACACAAAGTGGTTTAATGGTCAATTTCAGGCAGCACCATACAATATTAGTATAAATCTAGGAGCGACTTATAATTTAACCGGATTTAAATATCTACCAAGAAGTGATAATCCAAATGGTAGATTGGCTGAGTATCGGATCTATGTCAGTACAAATGGCAGTACTTGGGGAAGTCCTATTAATACAGGTAATTTTGCGGGTTCTGCTAATGAACAAGAAGTCAGCTTTAGTTCAGTAACTGGTAGATATCTAAGATTAGAGGCGGATGCCGATCATGCTGGAGCACAATATATTTCTATAGCAGAACTTAACATCAAAGGCAGTTTAAATGGTGTTTCACCAGCAAATGGAATTTGTGGATCAGCAAATGGCACAACAGTTTCAGCCTCACCGACAACTAATTTATGTTCAGCAGGGACTGTCTCTGGAGTAGCAAATGGTAGTGTATATGCTTGGATCTGTGCTGGTAGTAACGGTGGGTCAACTGCTAGTTGTTCTGCTAATAAGACAGCAGGAATTGGTTCAGAAAATGGGATTTGTGGATCAGCAAATGGCACAACAGTTTCATCAATTCCAACAGTTAATCTTTGTATCGAAAGTGATTCTTCTTCTGTTCCTATTCTTAATAATAATATTTATACTTGGTCATGTATAGGTGGTGTAGGTGGATCAACTGCTAATTGTTCAGCTATTAAGACTTCAAGACCACAGACCTTTACCGGACTTATTGCTCATTATGACTTTAATGAAGGAAGTGGAACTAGTGTTACAGACAAAACAGGTAATTATAGTAATGGAATTCTGAATCCAGATCCTAGAACAAATCAAGCAGTAACCTTTGTAAATGGAGTAGAAGGAAGTAAGGCTATCAAATTAGTGAAGGGAAATAGCTTGACTTTGCCTGATATAATTAAGGATCGGCAAGTTTTAAGCTTTTCTATTTGGGCAAAACTTGATGATATATCTTATCGAGGTGGGCAAATCATAAATTTTAGTAATCATGTAAGCTTAAAGTTTACGAATAATCCTGGCAGCAGATTAGCTGCATCATATCACAAAGAAAATCAATGGAATACCTTAGAGACAAGTAAAACTTTTAGCGGTACTGGTTGGCATCATATTGTTCTAGTTTTAGATAGTAATAAAAATCAACAAAGAATTTATGTCGATAAAGTAATTAGCGCGACGGCGAGTTTTACTGAAGATATTTCATATTCTTCCACTCTAGCACAAGGTAACTTTCTTGGCAGATACCCAACCGCTGATGGTATAGATTTAACTGGTGAGCTTGATGATTTTAGAGTTTATGATTATGTACTTAGTCAAAATGAGATATCAAATTTGTTTAATATAGGAAATCCTCCTCCTCCACCAACTCCTCCAGCTCCAAAACCGTCACCTGTGTTAGATAATAATGCTGCAGTGAAAGATCCTATTGTTTGGCCAGCAGGATATGGTGATGCAACTTGCACGAAGTCAGGCGGCAATACGATTATTAGTCAACATGGAATTACCTGGACAATTACAGGTGAGAAGCAGTGTGGTAATTTTGCCAACGGAGAAGCTTGGGTAGTTGGTCCAGTTAGTATAAATTATATTTATCCAAATCCTACTCTGACACCAGTTTGCGTTCCTGATGCCGATGGAAAAACTGATAAATGTACAAAGACTCTACATGGATCAATGATCAATCCAATTCCTAATCAAAAACATGGTTTTGATGCAAATGCACCAACAATACCCCAAACTAGTTATGATCTGAATTTAAATGTTGCTTTGTCATTTCCAATTAGCCTGAATGCTGGAGATTCCTTAGCATCTTCCAGAACAATGAATACATATCCTAAGTTTGTTGATACAGTTTGTGTTCTTACAGTTCTTGATAGCGCGCCTCCAGCTGGTTCATTTCGTCCAGGACCTTATGGAACAGATCGAACTATTCGCTGGAATAAGAGTCAAATTGATTATTCAGTTCTGAAAAATCTAGAGCATGTTCCTGGGTCTCCAACTAAGCAATATATTGAATCAATTTTACCTGCACTTGCTTGGTGGGAATGGGGCGGAAGCTGGGCGGATGGTGTTCTTGCTGCCAATAATAATCTTTCTTCTTATAGATTTGATGGTGCTTCGACTTACGGCAGAGAAATATCCTATAAATGGGGAGAAGTAGGTCTCTGGTTAAATCTGAATAATTCACAAGCAGACAAAGAGCGCGCTGCTATTCGGTCAATTCAAAGTGGAATTGATATTTGGAGCTACATCACTAATGGGGGCAATTTCTACCATGATGGTGGTCACAAAGGTGGACGTAAGTTTCCAGTTTTTCTGGCAGCAGTAATGTTAGATGATCCTGTGCTTCGAGCATTTGCCAAAGATGTAACAATTTTCCAAGAAGATACGCAAACATTTTTCGTCTGTGGACCAGAAGGTGGAGAGCATTGTTTGGAGTGTGATCCAAATCCTCCTTGGCGCCTACGTAAAGATCAAATCGCATTATTACCAGCTTGTATCTTAAATAGCGATGGTAAGTATAGAGTCAACGATGTTGGTAAATATACGGAACCTCCAGCAAGATTTTTTGAAATACCCACTCAAACATTTTTGCAAAGTGATATTGGCATGCCTGAATGGGGAGTAAGACATTGGTTTGATACCCGTCAGGACGACAGGGATCCTCAGAGTGGTTATCGTCATGTTGTCTGGCCAGCTATGGCTGGCCCAGTATTAGCGGCAAGTTTAATGGGTCAAGAAGATGCTTGGGGACATCCTGCAATTTTTGCATACAATGAGAGATATTATAGTGAATTTGGCTTTACCGGATTTGTAGGAAATATGTGGATTGAGCATAAAAATTAACCTACAATTCTAATCTGAAGTAGTCACGACTTGATTTGACAGTTCAAATCGTGACTACTACAGTTTATTCAAATTATGATTTCTAAAATTCACTTGCTAAAAAACAACATCACACCAAGTATAAGCAGAAAGGACAATTGCTGGGACAAAGCAGTTGCAGAATCTTTCTTTCCTACTCTAAAAGTTGAGCTGATTTATCAATCTAAATAAAATTGAAAATATAAACATTATCCAGTATTACTAACTGGATTGAGAATTTCTACAATCCGAAGAGAATGCATTCTTCTCTTGAGTATTGTAGTCCTGATGAATTTGTTCAAATTCATCAGAAAGGTATATAGGGATTATTATCCAAGATTTTGGCGAATTTCACAGAGCCCCTCTAAAGTTCACTACAAGCACTTTGTGCTTGATTTACTAGGCAACTAGATTTTTAAAACGGTAATTTCTAGTGTTCTCAAGTATCCTGGGTCTATAATTTAGAAAATAAGCTCAATACGTTACTTCACTAACTATTCTAAAACTACAAGCTAATTCGGAATAAGTATTCTAAATTTCTACTAATTTTTCAAATTTATCAAACTACTGGATACTTTATATTCATAAGATTTCTTAATAGAAAGCTAAATTTTTACTGAATAAATTACAAGGATACAAGAATTAGAAACTTTTTCTGCATTACTACAGCCGAAGGTTTACGAGTCAGTAATCAAAAATTAGGTCTTAAGTTTAATGCTTATATAGTCGATAGTTCTCGATAGAACCTCAAGTCTTAGAAAGTAAAATAAAATGGAGAATAATGAAATTATTAAGCTAGAAATCTTACACCAAATTTTGAGATTAAATACAAAAAAAGCATGAATCGGATTTTCAATAATCAATTCAGACATATTGTCGCAATCTTAATATTTTGCATAATGATTCTTTCTATAGGAATGCCTAGTAACCTTAGTCAGGTCTTAGATAAGAAAAATAGTAATTTGAAGATTGTTAATATTCCAACACAAAAAATTGGCGAGATTCTTGATTTAAACTTATGTTCTGAAGATACCCTTAACACCGCATATCAAAGTAAGCGTTCATATAATAAAATTAAAAAAGGCCTGAAGCAGCTTCAAATTGGACTCAAATCATATACGGCAGAAAATGATTACGAGTTCCTGATAAAACAAATTTTTACTGCTGATCATGAAATTAAGTCTAGCCCAGCTTGCTTAGTTCCGTTGACTATTGTCTTAGATGATAATTCTAGCGTGGAGAAAGTTGATTATAAACTCCTGCTTGGAAAACAATCGTTGGCATGTAGAGAAAATAGCTCTTTTATTGATGCTGACAATAGAGGCGAAGATTTTTATTTACTTTCAGAAGCAATTAATAACCATATATCAGAGATCATAAAGAGTAAAAAAATTAAATCAAGTAAGCAAAAATTAAGAAATTTAAAAAGCAAGCGAAATAGTTTTAAAAATGAGTCATTAAAAAATGAATTAGTTGCAGTTAATAAGAAGATACGAAAATATGAGATTAGTCTTGCTTCCGATCTAGTATACGCGCAGTATGGACAGCTACTAAGTACGGTTTATGAGTCAATCTGTAGTGATTTAAGAAATAATTTTAGTATTGAAGAGGAGCTTAAGTTGGATGCTCCAAAAAACTTAGTAGCATCAAAGTTAAATCAAAATTCCGTAAAGTTAATGTGGGAAAGTGCCACTAGTAGCTCTGTAGTGTATATGAGTGTAGACAGTGGAGTGACATTTCAATTTTTTGATTTTACTTTAGAAAATCAAAAAATAATTGATGGTTTAAATGACTTCAATTCATTGGTATTTAAGGTTACGGATTACTTACTAATAAATAATCAAGAAGGTCAGGGGGTTAAGGTTGAGTCACCCTTCTCCAACATAGTAAGTTTACTTAACTTAGGAGATGTGCAGTTACCACCACCAACACCACTTCCAACAATTAGCCCATCACCTACTCCTATTATCACACCAAATCCATCTCCAACTGTTACTCCAAGCCCGCCAAGTTTGATTAATGGATTTTGTGGTAATGCTACTCAACTAAGTTATACAACTCTACCAACTTCTAATTTATGTTTAAGTGGTATTCCATCAAGTATCAATAGTACAAACGATTTATATATTTGGAATTGTCAGGGGTTAAATGGTGGTAACGCTGATAACTGTTCAGCAGTGAGGATAAATACAAATGATTCCGTAGAATTAAATCGTAGTACTTGGTCGATCCATGGCTTTAGTAGTCAAGAAATACTTGGGGACAATAATCGTGCTACCAATGCAATTGATAGTACAACTAATACTTTTTGGCATACTAGTTGGTTAAATGGGCAATATCAGACAGCACCATATTATATTGATATTAATCTGAATGGTACATTCTATCTTACAGAATTTAGATATCTTCCCAGACAAAGTTCCCCGAATGGTCGTTTAGCGGCCTATGAGATTTTTGTAAGTTCAGATGGAATAAACTGGGGTAGCGCAGTTGCTAGTGGTAGTTTTGTAAATTCTAGTGCTGAACAAACAGTTGCTTTTAATACCCCTCAGCTTGGAAGGTATATTCGCCTTCAGGCAAATCAGGATTATAGTGGAGCAAGTTATATCTCTGTGGCTGAAATTTATGCTAAAGGGATTCCAACATCAATTTCCTGCCAAGGCCCGCAGAGTCAATCTTGTAATATTATAAATGGAGTCGGCCTACAAATTAGGAGTTGTAAGAATGATCAGTGGAGTAGTTGGGGTACTTGTAACGTATCAATTTGTAATAATGGTTATCTCTTAGATGGTAATTCTTGTCTCTTGGCAAGTACTTTAGTTAGTGCTGGTAATGATCAAACTATTATGCTTCCAAATAATTCTGTTAATTTAGTTGGAACTGTTTTTGCTAATAATGTCGTAACTCAAAGTTGGACGAAATTAAGTGGTGGAGTAGCAAATCTATCTGGTCAAAATACAAATAGGTTAGCTGTCTCAGGGTTAGTAGCTGGAACTTATGTTTTTAGGTTTAGCGTTACTCTAGTTTCTGGTGGGGTTGCATTTGATGATGTGCAGGTTGTCATTAATTCTAGTCAAGGAAATAAAGTTAGTAAGACATTTGATTGGTCGCAGGTTAGCAAAAATGTTGATGGATCGAATATTTCAAATCTAGCAGGTTATCGAGTCTATATGGGGACTGCTCCAAAAGTATATGGGGTAGGGCAAGATGTTGGGTTAAATACCAGTTTAGTTTTAAGCAATTTAAATGTAGGAAGTACATATTATGTAGCTGTTGCGGCGTATAATTCTGATGGCTTAGAAAGTTCAAAGTCACCTGAAGTGGTTTTTACGGCTTCAAATTAGAAAATCACTACAAATGTTAACAAAAGACATTAATTTAGAGAGTCATAATTTAGAAGCTAAAATTCTTAAATTGCATCTTAATGTTAAGTTATTATGGAAAAATATTGCACATCAACTAGCTGAGATTATTGGTTTTACGTTTTGATTATCATGGATATAAATTTTAGGCAGAAATTTACTCTCCAAGTTACATCTTCAGGCCGGGCACTTATTCGATTAATACTTAGCTTTCATTTATTATTATTTTTCCAAACAAACGTATCCTATGCGCAAAGTTTTCCATACTCAGATGCATCCTTAATAAAATATGATGGTACTGAAGTAGTTTTTACTGGGACAAATTCAGTTTCGCATGGAAATATTAATTTAGGCGATAGTTTTACTATTTCAGCTTGGGTTTGGGTGAATGGTAATGCGCCAAATTCTAGCGTGCAAACAATAGTAGCTAATAGTGGCGGTGGTGGAAATGTTGATGGCTTGCGCTTCACAATAAGAGAATTTAACAATAATCGATTTATGGTTATGTTAGAATCTGCAAATGGCGTTTATGGGCAATATGCCTATACCGCCAATAGCGTGCTAGCGACAGATTCATGGAATCATATTGTTCTTGTTGTTGATCGACCTGCAAGCAGAGCTTCTGGCTCTGCAACTATTTATTTAAATGGAGTAGCTAATAATGTTAGTTCCAGTATCAATCCAACTTTTTCAAGCAATGCTACTACTTACTCTGGTGCAATGGCTGGTAATGGATATGGATTAAAGGGAAAGATTGACGAGCTTTTTTTCTACAGTAGAAGATTAAATAATGGAGAGATTAATTCTTTATTTGCTATTAAGCCAACGACTTCAGGGCCAACTCCAATCCCAACTCTAAATCCGACACCTAATCCAACTGGCAATCCGACGCCATCCCCGTCAGCAACACCTTTAAATTCAGTTGGAATTACTCAATCGACTTTTACAGCAAGCCAAATTGGGAAAACGGTATATCAATTCCAAGATGTTGGACAGAGTCCCTCCATGGCCGAGTTTCAGCATGGCACATTCTATATAGGAATTGGCACCAAACTCAACGAAAATCAAACTCATCATCTCTGGTATAATATTAACAATCCAATTGCCCCAGTTAGACTAAAGGAAATCAGGGGTGGAAATAATGAGAAGCCTCATAGTTTAGGTTTGTGGGGAGATTCTTTTACCGTATCTACAAATGGTGGAAGTATTTATTTACAAGAGTTTAAGACAGGCACGAACGTCGGAAATAATAATAATATTATAGGAACTTCTCGTCCGTATAGTATTTGGAAATTTGTTCAAGCACCTTTTGTGTTTAGTGGTAGTAGTGGTTATGCAGCAGGAACAAGTCTTGATTCTTGGAAGATGAGCTCTACTGCCCCAGGGAGTAGAAATGTAACTTTCACAAATCCCGGTAATACTAATGTTGATTTTACACCAGGCAGTGTTCATGGCATCGGTAATATTCTACTAGTCACTGGTAGTGAGACTAAAGGGTCAGCCTTATATGACATTAGTAATCCAGCAGTTTTTAATAAAATTGGGGATACTGTTTACAGCGATGGCCCAAAGGGTGTGTTGGAACAACCGTATACCTCAATGGTTTATGGACGCAGACTTTATAATACGGATCAAAGAGATCAAAGAAATGACTCTAGTGATAATGTAAATTCTAAAGTAATTAATGTTTATGAATTTGCCGATCAAAACTGGAATATCAAGCCTCAAATGACATACGTTGGCTCAATTCGAGTCGGATGGGGTAATCCTCGATACTTAGTATTTAAAGATGGCCGAGGACTAATTACGCCAGGTAATAATACCTACATGAGCTTCGATGCTGAGACATTAGCCGTTAGAAAAGATTTTGATCTTCAGCGACCTGCTGATTTTATATACCCCCTTGGTAACATGGCTTTTCTTGGTGGAGATGGAGCAGATGCACGATTTATTGCCATTACAGAAGCACCTGATACACTTGGTCCAAAAGTGGAATTTGTAAATCCTAATAGAAATAGCACAAATATAGCACTGACTTCACGGATAGGTTTTTCCATGAGTGATCAAATTGATGTTAATAGTTTAAATTCAACAAACTTTATCGTCCGACCAGTTGGTGGTTCTGCAATTGCAGGTACATACTCTACCCAAATGGGAATTATTAATTTTTCACCTACTAATAATCTTTTAGCTAATACTACATATGAAGTTATTTTACCTGCTGGTGGCATTAGGGATGTCGTTGGCAATGGTTTAGTCAGTGAATTCAGGATGACTATTAGTACTGGATCTACAATTGTTAACACTGATTCTGATTCTGATGGAATTCCAGATTCTTCTGATTGTGCACCTACTGATAACTCCAAATGGCGTAGAGCTTATGCAGATACAGATCGAGATGGAGTTAGAGACACTGCGACTTTAGATCTTAATAATTGCTTTGGAACAACTGCAGGCACAGGATTTACTTTTGTGACAAATGGACCCGATAATTGCCCAACAATTTCTAATGCGAACCAAGCGGATCTTGATAATGATGGAATTGGAGATACTTGTGATTCTGACATTGATGGTGATATTACTGCAAACACATTAGATTGTTTACCAAATGATAACTCTAAGTGGCGTAGGGCTTATCCTGATCCAGATCAAGATGGAGTAAGAAACTCAACAGTTTTAGATCTGAATAATTGTTTTGGTACAAACGCTGGGACTGGATTTACTTTTGCAACCAATGGACCTGATAACTGCCCTGCGGTTTCCAATCAAAATCAGGCTGATAGTGATAATGATGGAATTGGAGATCTTTGTGACTCAGATTTCAGTCTTACAGATTCTGATCTAGATGGTACTCCAAATACTTCTGATTGTGCACCTATTGATAACTCCAAATGGCGTAGAGCGTATGCAGATACAGATCGAGATGGAGTTAGAGACACTGCGACTTTAGATCTTAATAATTGCTTTGGAACAACTGCAAGTACAGGATTTACTTTTGCGATGAATGGGCCTGACAATTGTCCAATAATTTCGAATTCTAATCAGAATGATCTTGAGAATGATGGTATCGGGGATGTCTGTGATTCTGATATCGATGGTGATGATACGGCTAATACATTAGACTGCTTGCCAAATGATAATTCTAAATGGCGCCGAGCATATCCAGATACGGATCAAGACGGTATCAGAAATTCCTCAGTGTTAGATCCGAATAATTGTTTTGGTACAAACGCTGTAACCGGATTTACTTTTGCTACTAATGGACTAGATAACTGTCCGACAGTTTCGAATGCTAATCAATCCGATGTTGATAGTGATGGTATCGGTGATATCTGCGATAATTGTCCAAATATCTCCAACGCAAACCAGGCAGATGTAAATAATAATTTAATCGGGGATCTTTGTGAAAATTTTTCATTGCCTGTAATTACTAGTTTTACGGCTTCCCAATCTCCAGTTGCAATTGGTATAAATACAACTCTAACAATTATAACAAGTGGATCTTCCGCGCAAAATCCTTATGAATACTCATTTGGTTTTGGTGACGGAACATCCTCGGAGTTTTCATCATCTAATACCCTTACAAAGAGTTTTGCAACTCCTGGAAGATACAGTCTCTCTGCTAGGGTTCGAAATTCTAAAGGCACGATCAGCAAAGCGTTGACTCTAGTTGTTTATGAACGAACAAGCATTTCACCAACAAACTCTAGTACAATTATATTTGATAGCACTAGAAATAAAGTTTGGAATGTGAATCCTGATAATAATACCGTGACTCGAATCGATGGAGTTACAAGTAACAAGGATTTCGAAATTGCAGTTGGAAAAACCCCACAATCCTTGGCGCTTAGTTCTGATAGCTCAGAAATTTGGGTAGCTTGCGAAGAATCTGATAATATTTATGTATTAAATGCTGCTAATGGTGCTGAAAAACAACAAATTGCCATTGCTCGAGGATCACGACCAATGGGCTTGGTTTTTGCTCCAAATGGTTCCGCTGTCTATGTCGCTTCTACTGGAACCGGGAAACTGTTAAAATTTAACACTTCTAAGGCGTTAGTTGGTGAAGTAGAACTTGGCTTGGATATTCGAAGTATCGCTGTTTCTTCTAATTCTAGCAGAATTTTTGTAACAAGATTTATCTCACCATACATTGATGGTTTAACTGATGTTGGGGAAGTCTTTGAAGTTAATGCCAATACGTTTCAAAAAACTCGCAAGATTGATTTAGTTTTTGATAATGGTTTTGATACTACAGCCTCAGGTCGTGGAGTGCCGAACTACTTAATTGGCATAACAATTTCTCCTGATGGAAAGCATGCTATTGTTCCTGCAAAAAAAGATAATACTGCCCGTGGCAAATTTCGAGATGGCTTACCACTTGGGACCGAGAATACTGTTCGGAGTATTACTAGTAGGTTAGATCTGATCACGAATCAAGAAAATCTAGATTATCGAAGTGATCTGAATGATCAAGGCATGGCCTCTGCAATTACTTTTAGTCCATATGGAGATATTTATTTTGGAACATTTGTTTTAAATGACGAAGTCCTAGTTTTTAGAACATCAGAAGGAATTCCTTTTACGAGTATCAAAGTTGGATCTGGACCTTTAGGTTTAGTCTTTAGTACTAGTGGTGAAAAATTATATGTACATAACTTTCTAAGTCGATCAGTTACAACAATTGATAGCTCTGGGCTGATTAATGGTACTAGTTTTGAACTTACTAAGGTCAAAGATACAGCTACGGTTGTTAATGAATCACTTGCTCAAAATGTCCTCCGAGGGAAGAAAGTTTTTTATAATGCAGACGATACAAGGATGAATGATGTAGGTTATATGTCTTGTGCCAGTTGCCATTTCGATGGAGGACACGATGGTCGTGTTTGGGATTTCACTGACAGAGGTGAGGGTTTAAGAAAGACCGCTTCGTTAAAGGGATTATCAGGTACAGCACATGGAGTTCTTCATGCTTCTGGCAATTTTGATGAGATCCAAGATTTTGAACATGATATTCGCGGCAAAGTAGTTGATGAAATACGAATTGGATTAGGAGGAACAGGTTTTCTAAGTGACTCCGCACAGCAGTTCGCCTCTCGAACTCCACTAGGATCTAAGAAGGAAGGGCTAAGTCAAGAACTTGATGATTTAGCGTCGTATGTAGCATCTTTAACCACAGTACCGGCCAGTCCAAAAAGGACAAGTAGTGGGATGTTAACACCTTCAGCAATACGAGGAAGCTCGCACTTTCGTGACCTAGGTTGTGAGAGTTGTCATAAAACCCCAGTTTTTACTGATAGTATGATAATAGCCCCACTTATTAGACATGATGTTGGCACAATTAAGCCAAATTCCGGAAAAAGACTTGGTGGTGTTTTGGATGGGTTTGATACTCCAAGACTCACAGGTCTATGGGGAACATCTCCATATCTTCATGATGGATCTGCGAAGACATTAAATGAAGTTTTTAATGTAACAAATGCGCCAGCAAATACCCCTCATGCAGAAGTTAGAAAGTTAAGTACTCCTGCTCAACAGGAATTAATTGATTTCTTAGTCCAAATTGATGATAAAAATTTGAGAAGACCTCAGACTCCAACTGCTACTAGAATTAGATAGCAGCTGAGCTATAGAGGTACTGAACTAAATTAATTAATTCCCGAATAGAAATTATAAGATATAGCCTGATAGATGTGACCAAAGGGAGCAGAGACAGATAGTAAACCCAAAAATATAAGTTTGTCAGTAACTTTCAATCTAAGATAGTACAGGATAATAATATTAAAGAATGTTAGCGAAGCATCAATTCGGCATTTTTTCTGAAATGCATTATGGATTTACTATAATTAATCTTTCGGCGATAATCTCTGCTAAGTCTTGCACTTCCATTTTTGATGAATTAATTTTCACACCATCTTCCATCATCTGTAAACAGAATGGACAGCCAGTAGCAATCTTTTCTGCTCCTGTTGCTTCCGCTTGGTTCACTCGTTGGACGTTAATTCTTTCACCTTGCTTTAAATCCATCCAGAAATGACCACCACCAGCCCCGCAACATTTACCTTTTTCACGACTTTGTTCCATCTCTAATACCTTAAGCTTAGATGATTTTGCTACTACTTCACGCGGAGCATCATACTCATCATTGTAACGCCCTAAGTAGCAAGGGTCATGAAAAGTATAAGAGGTAGCATTCGGATCTAGTTTGATTTTCTCCTCAGCTAATAATTGCTTAATCAACTTGGAGTGATGAATAATATTTGGTTCACGACCTTCACCTAAATTTCCAAATTGTGGATACTCATTTTTGATCGTGTTAAAACAGTGTGGACAATTCGCTACAATATTTTTAAATTTTACTGACTTGAGTGTTTCAATGTTGCTTTTGGCTAAAGTTTGAAAAAGATTTTCATCCCCAAGTCTTCTGGCAGGATCTCCCGTACAACCTTCAGCATTACCAAGGATTCCAAAGGACAGTCCCGCAGTTTGCATAATCTTAACAAGCGAGCGAGCAATTTTTTGCTTGCGGGGATCAAAGGCCGAAACACACCCAACCCAATAAAGGTAATCTACTTCGTCACCAGCCTTTACGATTGGTAAGTCTAAATCGTTATACCATTTGCTGCGATCTTCAGCCGCTCCGTAAGGGTTGCCTTGAGATTCTAACATTCTAAGGCTCGCTTGAGCTTCGCTCGGAATTTCACCTTTCATCATCACCATGTTCCGACGGTTAGACATAATCTGATCCACATGATTAATTCCTACAGGACAAGCGGTAACGCAGGCATAACAAGTAGTGCAGGACCAAAAAACATTTGGATCCATCACCGATCCAGAGATTGATTGATCGGCACTTTGCCCAAGGGACCAAAGGGAGCTTTGAACGGCTACGTTTGCTCCGCGATAATCACCACTTGCAACAAGTTTACCCTCTGCTTCACGAACTCCAGATGATTTTAAAAAGAATTCAGTGGTTAAGAATTTATCAATATTTCTAAAAAACTTAGGAACGAGCGAAGGTGCTAATTGATCATTAGCATTTAAGGCCAGAGCATGGTTTCTAGTATCTAAGATTAACCATTTTGGAGACAGCGGTTTTCCAGAACTGTAAGCTGGGCAGACATCCTGACATCTGCCACAACTAGTACAAGCATCTAAATCCATTAACTGTTTCCAGTTGTAGTCTTTGATCGTGTCAGTACCCAGATTAAAATCATCAGTCGCTTCTTCCATTAATTTTTGCAAGTCGCCAATGTTTTTTAATGAGCCCTTAGGTCGCTGATTAGAACGAAAATAAAGATTAACGGAGCTAGCGATGATATGAAAAAATTTAGTGTAAGGGGTAATTGCAATCACAATAAAAACAGTGATTGTATGAAACCACCAAAGTCCAAAGTGCACCCAGCGAGTCGCTGGCTCTGATAAAAACCAAAAAAACTTGGCAACTAAAAATCCAACAGGGGAATAGGCAGCCCAAGGATCGTTTGTGGCATGAATTCTTAATCCTTCAATTAGGAAGCCTTGCACGCAAAGTAGAACTAAAGTTATTAGAAAAAAGTAATCGGCAACTCGATTGTGCAGTTTGTCAGTAAGATCGAAATATCTTCTTTTGGCAATCATGGCACAACCAAGGATTAACCCAAGGCCAAGCACATCGCTCATGATAGTGACACCTAAATAAAATTTACCATCATAAATTTTAAAACCATCCCATAACAAACCAAGATCATGATCGATAAAAACCATGGTTGTTGTAAAAAGTAGCGCTAAAAATCCGATGTAAACAAGTGTGTGAGCCACGGCAATTGATTTTTCTTTTACAACACCATGTTGCAGGAAACCCCAAAGGAAAATATCTTTAAATCTTTGCAGATAATTACCGGTGTGTTCTGGTGCCGGTTTTCCAGATTTCCAAAGTTCAAACTGTCGAAAGACTCCATTAAATCCAATTATTAGGGATAGTAGCAGGAGGGCATACATGATTATAGTATTGGAAACGTGCGACACGTTCCACATGATTTCTCTTGAAGCTGTATTAATATCCATTTGGTCATTATTACTTAATTAAGTAAACTATGACTATCATTTTTCTTTAAAAATCTGATGAAATTCTTTGCAATCGAAGTTAGCAGAGGGTAGTCAATTCTTTTTATTCTTAAATGAACGGCTCACAAGAATGATTAGATTAATTTATTGACATTTGAGCTGAATCCAAGCAAACTTACATAACAAAGCATATGGATCCTGACCCAAAACTCATCACAATCGAATCTCTGTTTTTCTTAATCAAATAGCATAATGTCTGATAGTGCCTCGGGACTAGTTTTCCTATTAATTCTTCCATTCTTACTTTTGATGCATGCAGTTTTTGTATTGGTATCTTCAACATTGCGAACGGCTCGAATTAAGAAAATTATTGCCGATGATTTTAATGTTAACTTTGGTAAGCAATCTGCTGTTAAGTTGTTGCAGTCGGCTTCGATCAACACGCTGTCAGCGCAAGCTTGGAGATTCTTTTTCTTTTTCTTAATGGCCTTTGTTCTTCTGGAAGTGTTTCAGGGGAATGTGCTTGGTTCTTTTTTTCCAAACTCGGAAATCAGCAATATTAGTTTTGGTTTAATCCTAGTAGTAATCTGCTTAGTAGCAGCTTTAGTCTTAGTTCAAATTGCTTGGGCTGTTTCCTATGCTGTGCCAGAGCGCTCACTTTGTTTGATTGCCCCATTTATTACTCCCTTAATTTATATTTTTTATCCTTTGGCTTATTTGGCTGATTTATTAGGAGGAATGTTTTCTGGTAAGTTTTCCTTGGAAAACCCTGTAGAAAGTCAACAAAGTGTGACGATGGAAGATATCGTGGAGTTAGTCGACTTCTCTGATAATACCGAAGAAAGTCAGGATGAACTGGCAATGTTAAAAGGGGTAGTTGATTTATCAGAAACTGAGGTGGATCAGGTAATGACACCGCGTCAGGATATAGTTTCAATTTCACTAAACAACACTGTGGAAGATATCCTCAAAGAAGTTGTGGACTCTGAATATTCCCGAATTTTAGTAATCGGTGAGAACTTAGATCAGGTCAAAGGATTTTTATTAGTTAGAGAACTTGTTCCTTTATTAGGACAAGAAGTAAATGTGGCTAAAATTGCTAAATTAATACGACCAGTTCTTTTTATACCCGGAAGCTTGGATTTGTTAGAATTACTTACCAAATTTCGTACGGAAAAGGCACATATCGCTGTCGTTGTAGATGAACATGGTGGTGTAGATGGGATTATTACCATGGAAGATGTCTTAGAAGAGATTGTTGGGGATATCTTTGATGAGTCTGATTACGAGGAAGAACCTGACTTTAAACAAACACTTTCTGGCGATTTGATTGTTGATGGTGGAGCTTTAGTTGATGACTTAAATGAGGAATATGATTTAAAATTGCCGGAAGGTGAATATGATACGATCGCCGGATTTATTATTCACCAATTGGGAAAAATTCCTAATCAAGGAGAAGTCTTAGTATATAATGGCTTTAAGTTAATTATCGAGGGATTAGCAGATAATCGAATAAATCAGGTCAGAGTAATTGTTAGTTAAGTCTCAGTATGCAAGCTGCAATTGACAAAACTTGTAGTAAGAAGATTAAGCCAATCGTATTAAAGAATAATAATTTGTAGTTTATTGGAGTCTTTCTAGTTAAGTAGCTAAGGTATACTGCGTAGCAGAAAGCTGGAATAATTAAAAGCCAAATATGCCATTTTAGTCCAAAAAATAGTAGAAAAAATGGAGTGGTAAAATAAAGATAGTTTAGAAATCTTAAATTTTCTTTAATTCCAAATTTTGTTACCAAGTTTTTTCTCCCGGCATTTAAATCTGTTTGATAGTCACGAAGATTATTTACTTCGAGCAGTGCAATTCCTAGTAATCCTGAACAAACCCCGATTGCTAATGCGGGAATCGTTAAAGAAACTGTTAATAGATAATAAGTGCCGGCAGTGGCAAGTGGACCAAAATATAGGAAGATAAATAATTCGGATAGATAATTATTAGCCAAGGAGTATTTTGTGGCTGAATAAAAAAAAGCTAGAATAATTGCCGAAATACCAATAGCAATAATTGGAATTCCACCAAGTATAACCAATGGAATAGCCAAGATAACTGTTAAAAAACAAATATTTAATAAAAAGATTAAGAAAAACTTCGGATGAACTAATTTTGTAGGCAATACCTTACGCCTTCCTGTAAGTTGCTGATCGGTACCTTTTTTAAAATCGAAATAATCGTTTGCTAAATTGGAAATAATTTGAATTAGGCCAGCAACAATTAAAATATTTAGACTGATAATTATGTTTGCTGGCAAGATCTCCGGAGTTATCGCAAATAATTTATCCTTAACTACTAAAGTAATGGCGAGGCTGACAGGAAGTGTTGCTACAAAAAGTGTCAGCGGTCGACAGGCTAGAATTAGATAATAGAGGCTCTTAAACATTATTTAATTCGGTCAATGACGGCTAAGGTACAACGAGAAATACAATTTAATTCATTTTGTTCGGTTCTAATTTCAATATTCCAGACATGAATTAATTTGCCAATCTTAATTGGCGTAGCGATTGCAGTTACTAGGCCCGATCGAACGGAACGTAAGTGATTAGCATTAATTTCTAATCCAACAACAGCTTGTCGTTCAAAATCAATATTTAACCAGCCAGCCACGGAAGCAACAGTTTCGGCTAATGCTACAGAAGCTCCGCCATGTAAGATTCCAAAACGTTGAATTGTTCGTTGATCCACAGGCATTGTGGCTTCCACGCAGTCTTTGGTAATCTTTGTAAATTTAATTCCCAAATGTTGGCTTAAGGAATCTTCACTATCATTTTGGATTAAATCAATAATTTTTGGGTCAATCGTATTAGACATAAGGTGAACTTTAAATTTGTTATTACCAATTAAGTAGACGTCCGGTAGATAAAGATACTTTCAGCAATTAATTTCGAGAAACGTTTGACAATCAGACTGCTAAAAAATATTCTAATAAGGCTTCAATTTAAATTTTTTATATTATATGTAGCATTACTATCTTCAAAGAATTTTATTACTCACTTGAAATTTTTTTAGTATTTCTTTCTAAAACAATATATTTGCCGTGTCTCAATTTGTCCACCTCCATTTACATACTCAATATAGTCTACTTGACGGGGTAAATAAGTTACCCAATATCGTAGAACGGGCAGCAAAGTTAGGACAACCAGCTATCGCTATTACTGATCATGGAAATATGCACGGAGCCTTAGAGTTCTATAGTGCCTGTAAGGATCATAAAATTAAACCGATTATTGGTTGTGAGTTTTATATTACCGCAGGTTCACGACATGAACGAGTATCTCGTGCTCAGGGGGGGGAAGCCATAAATCACTTAACTGTTGTTGCTAAAAATAACAAAGGTTACACCAATCTCTGCAAACTTATTAGTCTAGCCTATAAAGAAGGCTTTTATTTTAAACCGCGAATTGATCATGAAATCTTAGCACAGTATTCCGAAGGTTTAATTGTCTTAAGTGGCTGTCTAAATAGTGAACTCGGAAATTTAATTACCCTCCAGCAAGACCGCGAATTGAAACAAAGGGTGGAGTGGTACTCTTCGATATTTAAGGAAGATTATTTCCTAGAAGTCCAGCCACACCAAATAACATTGCAGCAAAACATGAATAAGGTTTTAGCTGATTATGCGAAAGAGATCGGGGTAGCTATTGTAGCAACCACTGATTGCCATTACCCGGAAGCCACTGACCATTACGCTCAAGAAGTTTTGATGTGTGTATCCACTGGAAAACAAATTACAGATCCTGATCGAATTCGACATGAAGGAGTTAATCTGCATTTAAAAACTTCCGAAGAGATGCTGCGTGAGTTTGGAGCAACTTGTCGTTTTGCTGAGGAAGCAATTAAGCATACTGTAATGATTGCGGAACGTTGTGATTTAAAGTTCGATTTCAATACTTACTACATGCCGCGCTATGAGTTGCCTCCGGAAAAAACTTTAGATGAAGAACTACAGATTTTATCGCGAGAAGGTTTACAAGCTCGGTTTCAGCAGATCAAAGATCGGGAAGAGTGGGATGCAAATTCTGAAAAAGAATATCATGAACGCCTAGAAATTGAATTAGGTATATTAATTAAGATGGGATTTGCTGGTTATTTTCTAGTGGTGGCTGATTTTATTAATTGGGCGAAAGAGCAAGATGTACCAGTGGGTCCTGGTCGTGGTAGTGCTGCGGGATCACTTGTGGCTTACGCCCTTAGAATTACTGAAGTGGATCCAATTATTCACAAATTACTTTTTGAAAGATTTTTAAATCCAGAACGTATCTCGATGCCTGATATCGACGTCGATTTTTGTATCAATGGACGTGACCGCGTTATTAAATATGTAGTTGATAAATATGGCGCCGACAAGGTTGCCCAAATTGCTACTTTTGGAACACTTAAAGCAAAAGCAGCAATTAAGGATGTTGGTCGTGCTCTTGGAATGTCATATGCCGAAACAGATCGGATAGCACAATTGGTTCCAGCACCTCGTCAGGGATTTGATTATCCTCTGACTGAAGCAATAAAAATGGAACCGCGTTTAGCGGAGTATGCAAAAGGAGAAGGTAAGGAATTAATAGAATTAGCTCTAAAGCTTGAAGGTTTAAACCGACATACTTCAACCCATGCAGCTGGAGTTGTAATTGGTGACAGACCTTTAGATGAAATGCTTCCAATGATGGTTGATAAGGATGGAAAAGATGTCACTCAATATTCCATGAAATATGTGGAGAAAATTGGCCTTGTTAAGTTTGATTTCTTAGGACTTAAAACTTTAACCGTGATTAACACGGCAGTAAAATTAATTAAGGCTTCGCAAGATTTACAATTAGATCCAAATAATTTACGCCTTAATGATAGTAAGACATATTCCATGTTGTGTGCTGGGAATACAACCGGAGTTTTTCAATTAGAATCTTCCGGTATTACTGACATGACGATGCGCTTAAAGCCTAGTTGTTTCAATGATCTGGTTGCAATTTTAGCGCTTTATCGTCCGGGGCCATTAGATGCCGGGATGGTGGATCATTACATTGATCGCAAGCATGGTCGTAAACCAGTGGCCTACTTGCATCCAGACATGCAGATTACCTTAAGTGATACTTATGGAATTATTGTTTATCAGGAACAGATCATGCAACTTGCGCAGGTTTTGTCTGGTTATAGTTTAGGAGAAGCTGATCTTTTAAGACGAGCCATGGGGAAAAAAGATCCAGCAGAGATGGCCAAACAAAGGAATCGTTTTTTAGCTGGTGCCAAGAAAAATAATATTGTGGATCGCTTAGCTGAAGAAATCTTTGATCAGATGGAAACCTTTGCTCGTTATGGATTTAACCGTAGTCACTCCGCTGCTTATGCCATGATTTCCTATCAGACTGCTTACTTGCGAGCACATTATCCTGTAGAGTTTATGGCTGCCTTAATGTCACATGAGATGGATGATAGCGATAAGGTCTTAAAGAACATGAACGAGTGTCGTCGTCATCAAATAAAAGTTTTACCTCCAGATGTAAATAAAAGTTTTGCTGACTTTTCCGTGGAAGAAAGAGTAATTCGCTTTGGCATGTCTGCTGTTAAAGGAGTTGGTGATAAAGCTGTTGATGCCATTGTCAAAGCCCGAGAAGAGGGAGGACCATTTGAAGGTCTAGAAGATTTAGTTAGTCGGGTGGAGATTCAAGCCTTAAATAAAAGGGTGATGGAAAATTTAATACGCTCAGGTGGATTTGACTTCTCCGGGCTAAGTCGAAATGAATTGATGGAACGTTTAGAGCCTGTGATGCGTGCTGCTCAAAATTTACAGAAGGAACAAGATACTAATCAGATAAGCTTATTCTCGGCAGAAGTTATGAGTCGTACAGTTCCAGTTCGCAATACTAATCGGGCGGAGTGGCCAATTAACCAGAAGCTTTCTAACGAACGGGATGCTTTAGGGTTTTATCTTTCTGGCCATCCAATTGAGAAATTTTATAATTACCTTAAAGCACTTGGAACTAAATCAATTAGTGAAGTTAAAGATAATAATGCCAGTGCCAAGGTTCGAATTGGTGGAGTAGTTACAGCTTTAAAACTAAAAAATACTAAAAAGGGCACAAGGTATGCTAGTCTTGTTTTTGAAGATATGTCGGGAACAATCGAATCGTTAGTCTGGCCAGATACCTATTTAAAAGTAGGTGAATTATTGGAAGGCTCAGCTCCTGTAATTGCCACAGGACGTATTGATGTTGGTGATGAGCGCTCAACTTTTGTGATTGAGAATTTAGAATCTTTAATTGAGCTCCGTGATCGCCGGGCAACCCAGGGTGTCTTAGTTTTTAAACAAGCTGACCAATTAACCTCTCACAAAGAAGAATTACTAAGTATTATTAATAAATATCGGGGAGATGTCCCTTTAAAAGTAAAGTTTGACTTTCAGGATGAGCAAATTCAGTTTATTCTTAAGGACGGTCGGAACGTTCCAATTTCAGTCCGTCCTTCGGAAGAGCTTTGCGAACAAATTGAACAGCTCTTTGGAAGGCCAGTGCTGAACTTTCTATAATTATTTGGGTATAAGATACCCAAATAATTATAGCCCTGAGCTTGTCGAAGGGCTATCAACGGGCTTGTAGCGTCATAGCACTAAAATATTCTTTAGAATATTTTAGGCAACGACGGGTTGTTTACACAAAAATATTTCATTAAATATAAATTATCAATGTCACAAACCAAAAACATTAAAGAAAATTTGTTACCACCACTTTGGATCTTGGTTTTATTGGTAGCAACTTTATTAATCTGGATCATCAGTGAATTACAAGAAATTGTAATTCTTGTAGTGATCTCCTTCATTGCTGCCTACCTAATCGAACCAATTTTAAATAAGCTGGAAAAACATAATATTTCTCGACCAATCGGATTTTTTATTATCGTTGGAACAGGACTAATTTTATTAGGTTTACTTTTTATTACTGTCTTTCCCGTTCTACAAAAAGAGTTTTCTCAGTTAATTGATAATTTTCCGCACTATTTAGAAGTTGCTCGTGAAAGGATCGATCCTTGGTATCAAAAACTCTTAGGGATGCTTGGGGCAGATATTCAAACTAAAGCGACTGAGTCTTTGCCCAATTTAGCAAAAGATATTGTTCCAGAAGTTATCAGTCGTGTAAAAAGCACGATCTTGCAGGGTTATTCAATCACGCTAGCTTTGGTTAACTTAGCCCTTTTGCCATTTATGATATTTTATATTTCCATGAATTTCAAAGATTACCCAGTACTCTTTTATAAAATATTTCCCCAGAAACAACGCAAAAATGTTCAGGCAATTGTAGGAGAGATTGATACTTTTGTTTCAGGATTTATTCGAGGACAAATTATCATTTGTTTTTGTTTGTTCATTTTATATGCAGTAGGACTTGGATTTGTTGGTGTAGATCTCTGGTTCTTACTAGCGGTGATCGCTGGTTTTGGTAATCTAATTCCATACTTAGGTAGCGTAGTTGGTATCATCCTAGCCAGTATCATGGCTTTAATCACTTTTGGTGACACTCAACATCTATTTTATGTCTGGGGAGTATTTGCTGTTGTTCAGTTTTTAGAAGGTATTTTCATTACACCTAAAATAATTGGTGAGAAAACAGGTCTTTCGCCCGTCACAGTAATCATAGCTATTTTTGCTGGTGGTAAGTTGTTTGGATTGCTAGGGATTTTCCTAGCTGTACCTGGTGCGGCAATTGTGAGAGTTCTTTTCCGGTATTTTCATACTTGGCTACTCAGTAAAGTATAAATTGAATTTGCTGATCATATTATTGATTAAACCAATTAGGTATTAAAAGTGCACAGCTTAGTTTCTTGGGAAAAAGAATTAAACATAAATCTTGGTCAAGCTGACTGGGAAATTCGGTGTTACGATCGGATTGATTCTACAATGTGTCAAGCCAAGGAATTATTAAAAGAGAAATCTAAAACTAATCTTTTAGTCTTAGCTCAAGCCCAAAGATCCGCTAGGGGAAGGTTAGGGAGTGAGTGGCAAACAACTAGTGGAGCACTCGCTGCTACATTTGTTTTGCCTCTCGAAAAAAATATTAATTACAGTTGTTTTACATTAGTAGTTGGCTTGCTTTTGTTGGAGTCGATCAATGATTCACAACGTAGAGTTTTGATTAAGTGGCCAAATGATCTTTGGACTAAGAATGGACAAAAAATTGCTGGAATTTTAGTAGAACAATTTCAATTTCAAGAGAATAATTTCTTGTCGATTGGTATTGGAATGAATTTAGAATCTAAGGTTCCTAATCTTAATAGTGCTAGTCTTTACGAAGCTATTGGAATAGCTTATCATCCTTGTGATCTTGCTAGTCGTTTGGCTTTAAAACTTCCATCATATTTAAAAGTTTTTGAAGAAGAAGGTTTTACTGCTTTTCAAAGTAGTTGGAACAAGTTTTCTTTTCCGATTGATTCTGAAATTGAAGCGCTATTTAATCAACAGAAAATACTTGGCAAGTATCGTGGTGTGGATCAACAAGGTCGAATTTTAGTAAACATTAATGATGAAGAATATAGTTTTACTTCATTAGAAATAAGTAAGGTTAGATATGTTAGTAGCTGATATCGGAACAAGCCGGGCTAGCTTTGGGTTATTTGAGAATAAAAATTTAAAAGCAATCTTTCATATTAACTCAGAACATTTTCTCGACCAGGAAAAGGTTGAGCAGGAAATCTCAGAGAGTTTACGCGACAAACTCTATTATAATTTAGATCAAGATTATGCGCCTGACCGCCTTGTGATTGCTAGTGTTAACCAAAAAGTAAATGATAATTTAAACTTAGTTTTAAAAAAATATTTTAAGATAGAACCGCAGTTTCTTAGTTGGCAAAGTAATAAGAATATCGATTTGATGGTAGAAAATCCTCAGACTTTAGGAATTGATCGGATTGCTAATGCCGTAGCAGCACAAGCGGAATATCACGGACCGGTAATTATAGTTGATATAGGGACAGCTATTACCGTAGACTATCTTAACCAAAGAGGTGAATTTCAAGGAGGGGCAATTACACCGGGCCCAATTACTGGAATTTCAGCACTTCGTACTTACTGTCCGCATTTACCTGAAATTGATCTATCTCGACCAGAACATCTGATTGGTCAGTTTACCAAAGAGGCAATTCAGTCGGGGATATATTATGGTTGGAGTTCTATGATCGAAGGATTAATTACAAGATTTTTAAAAAAAGATGCTGAGCAGAATTCCAGAATTATAGTGACGGGTGGGCTAGGTGCTTTATTTGCGGAAGAGATTTTGCACCCCTCTATTGTTGATCCAAATTTAACTCTTAAGGGCATTAAAATTCTAGGTGATCTTAATAAACCCACCGTAATTTAGTTTTGAAAAATAATGAATGATGCTGGGCGAGTTAATAGAAAAGCCATTTTTTGCCAAAGAAAAAATACCGCCCCTCCTTTAATATATTTGTTATAGTAAGTCTAAAAAGGATTTCTCTGAAGGAAATTATTTTTAGAGGCTCGGCCTTTAGCTTTTAAATATTGATTTTTAAATCCTGGTTTTCCCTCTTCGCTTCCCTTTAAGCTCAGGCTTTGGGGGACAAGTCGGCGGACAATTAAACAGGTTTGAATGCCTAAAACAACAAAGATTGTCAAACTAACAGGAATTTTGAATTATGTTTTTTGGAAATTCATTCTAGGTTTACTATGTATTTAAAATAATGATTATCAGAGGGTTTAAATGAGCGATAAAATAGATGAGCTAAAGGCGTTTTTTAAATCTCTACAGCAGTTAGAAGGGATGGAAGAAGCTGATTTACAAGAAATGGGTGATTTCCTTGGTGCCGATGAAAGTGTGGAAGTTTTACCAGCAAAACCTAAAGATCCATCTTTTCAGTTGATGTCCGATTTTATGAACTCTCTTCGTGGTTTTGGAAATCTTGATGAAGCTGAATTAAACGAAATTCTCAATTACTCTCAAGATGAATCGGAAAAAATCCCTGAAAAATTACTGAAAGAAACAGAAGAAGAGGTTTCTACGGATATTCGAGTTTTGATTAGTAAAATGAAGTTACCGCAAAAAGTAAAGATGGGTATGTTTGGTAATGCAGCATGCCGTGCAGTATTAATTACAAATGGTAATCGTTTAGTGCAAATGAGCGTTCTCAAGAACCCAAAATTACAAGATAAAGAAGTTACTGATTTTGCCAAAAATACTAATATGTCCAAAGCTGTTTTACGCACAATTGGCGATAATCGCCAGTGGATGAGTGCCTATGAAATGAAAATTACGCTTGTTTCAAATCCAAAAACACCCTTAGATGTTGCCACTAAATGGTTAAGGTATATCAACGTTAGTGACCTGAAAAAAATTGCTCGCTCTAAGAATATTCCCGGAGCAATTGTGACTCAGGCTAAGAAGCGCCTGGAATCAGCCGAGAAGAAATCATAATTCTCCCCTTTTGGGTCGCACTAGATATTCTATTTACAATTTATAATGCTCAGCGTCCCAAAAGGGGAGAACGAGTCTCCACTCAAATTATAAATGATTATAGAGCAGATATTAAATTTTATTTATCGAGATTAGTTTTTTTCAGCAGACTAATCTCATCGCGAATTTCTTTAATAGTTTGCGCTAGATCTTTTAGGGTTGCTGAGTTTCTCGTCCAAGTTTTTGCAGGAACTGCAGGGTATCCGGAGTAATCACCAGCTTCTCGGATTTGTTGGTTAACCATGCTGTTTCCACCGAGGCGAGTATTGCTAGGGATGATAATGTGATCTTTGATTTTTACATTTCCACCAAGTACAACCTGATCGCCAATTTCACAACTTCCGGCAATTCCAGTTTGACCACAGATGATGCAGAATTTTCCAATTTGTACGTTATGACCAATTTGTACCTGATTATCAATCTTAGTTGAAAAACCAATTCGTGTGGAACCAGACGTCGCTCGATCTATACAGCTACAGGCACCAATATCAACAAAATCTTCAATAATTACATTCCCGAGTTGAGGTACATTGCGCAGTCCTGTCGCTGTCGGAAGATAACCAAAACCATCGGCTCCAACAATCGTTCCATTTTGAATAATAATTTTATTACCCAATTCGCAGTACTCTCGAATAACTACGTTGCTATGAATCAAGCAGCTGTGACCTATCTTGACGTTATGGTAAATAGTAGAATTTGGGTGAATTACGGTGTTCTCTCCAATCTCAGCATTATCTCCAATTATCACATGCTCAGAAATTTGAACATTATTTCCCAGCTTGGCCGTGGGAGAAATTATGGCACTACTGGCAATTTGTCCTGTGCTAGCAATTTTTTCAAAAAATAATTCAGTACAATTCATAAATGCCAATTGGGGATCTTCCACTAAGAGATAGTTGTGAACTAATTTCCCTTCTAGTTTAATCTGACTCGAAATAAAAATTGCCGAAACGCTTTCCGTCGGAATATCTTCTTCTAATTTTTTAATACTAACACCTTTGCTAAAACATAACATTTGCTTTGTCGGTGAAGTCAAAGGGCATAACCCGATAGTTTGAACTTTGTCATCGCCATAAACTTGGCCATTAACAGCAGATGCAATTTCTGATAAAGTATAACTCTTATTAATTATTTTTAAATACATCAGAATTTCAAATCTAAAACTATGGGAGCATGATCTGATCCTAAACAATCACTTAAGATATCAGCACTTACAATCTGATCTTCTAAGTTACGGCTAAGTAAGAGATAATCAATCCTCCAACCTAAATTCTTTTTCCGGGCTCCGGCCCGATAACTCCACCAAGAGTATCTATTTGTTACGGCTCCTTGAATAGATCTAAAGCTATCACAAAAATTTAAATCTAAAAAATCACTAAACCATTTACGTTCTTGGGGTAAAAAGCCTGATAATTCGAGTTTGGTAGCTTGTTTGGGGTGATGAATATCAATTTCTTGATGGCAGATATTAAAATCTCCTCCAATGATAATTTTTTTTGTGGAATCTTTAATCTCTTCTTGGATATGTTTTGTGATGGCTTTTAGAAATGCTTCTTTAAAAGTTTGTCGAATATCTCCTGTTGTTCCTGAGGGAAAGTAAATATTGTAAATTATAATATCGTTAATTTTAGCTATTAGAAAACGACCTTCCCCATCATATTCTGGAATATTAATTCCTTTGGAAATTATTTCTAGTGGTAAATCTTTACGATAATAGATCGCAACACCAGAGTATCCTTTCTTTTGTGCGGAGGAAAAAGTTGAATAATAATTAAGGGGAGATAACTCCTCAGGACTTAGTTGCTCGGGCCAAGCTTTGACTTCTTGGAGCAGTATGATATCCGGCTGATGTGATTGAAGAAATTCTAGAAAGTTTTTTCGATAAACTGCACGCAAGCCATTTACATTCCAAGAAATTATTCTCATCTTTTTTTCTGAACTTTGATAAGATGTTGATAAGCAAAGAGGCTAGGATACAGATTTGCTAAATTTAATCTTAATTTATCTAAGAACTGATAGAACGATGATTGTGTTAGAAATTCGGGTAATACAAATTCTGCTGGTGATACGCTAGCATTATATGATATGAACTCTAAAAGTTGAGAAGATTTAGCAAGGGCAATTGCTCTTTTTTTATTGAAAAAATTATAATGTGTTTTGTCGAGCAGTCCACGTTCAGTATACTCAAAAAATCCGAATAATAATCCAAGACGCATACTCCAATGTGTAATATTGGGAACAGAAATTAGAATGATTCCACTGGGATTTAAATGTGAGATAAGTTCTTGTAAAAACTCAAAGGGATTTGTTAAATGTTCCAGGATGTCTAGTAAGATAATGCAATCAAAGTTACTTTCCTCTAGCTCTTCCAAGGTTGAAGTACATTTAAGATAAATTTTATTTAAAGCCAGTCTTCGCTCTAGGTCTAAATCAACTGCATAAAGCTCTGATTGACCAAATTCTTGAAGTTTTTTTCCAATAATTCCAGAACCAGCTCCGAAATCAAGGATTTTTGAATTGGCCGGTAAATTCTGTAATTGCCCCAAGGCCCAAGTATGGCTAGATCCAACTGTTGGTTTATAAAGGTATGTTTTTTCAAACTCAGACATAATTGAACTCAAGTTACTCAAGAAAATATAGGCTCCAAATATAGCAAAATGATACAATAAGCAGTAATTTTTTGATATCAGTACATATCTATGCTACTTGATAGTGCTTCGCAAATAGTTACGAAGCTATAATTCTTACTATTACTGCGATTTAAAAACCTCTGCTTATCATTTTTGAAATTACAAATTTAATAAAAGGTTGGTTTAATTACTTTTTTACAGCAAAAAATGGTGCCCCCATTATTTTGCTTACCTACCGGCCGTCTTTTTATTCAAAAGGAAGGCACGTAGGTTTAATACTTATTACAAATCTTTCTTAATGTATAACCCTAAATTACACTTTCATTTCATAGGTATTGGCGGGGCGGGAATGTCCGGAATCGCGGAAGTCCTGCTAAACCAAGGATTCCAAATTAGTGGATCTGATCTTAATTTCAGTACTGCTTGTAAAAGATTAGCTGAGTTAGGTGCAAAAATATATACAGGGCATGATGCCGATAATTTAGCAGATAATATCTCATTAATTGTTTATTCCTCGGCAATCGCAACTACTAATCCCGAAATGGTGGAAGCTAAAAACAGATTAATTCCAATTCTTTCACGAGCAGAAGTTTTGGCTGAGTTAATGCGTTTTAAATACGGCGTGGCTATTGCCGGTGCGCATGGCAAAACATCAACCTCCAGTTTAATTTCCGCTGTGATGGAAGAAGCAAAATTTGATCCAACTGTTATTATAGGTGGCATTGTTCATAAATATAATAGTACAGGCAAATTAGGAAAGGGCGATTTTTTAGTCGCGGAAGCCGATGAATCAGATAAAAGTTTCTTGCATTTAAAACCAACGATTGCCGTTGTAACAAATATTGATAAAGAGCATCTTAGCACTTACGGAACAGTAGAAGAGATTGAAAAAGCTTTTGCTCAGTTCGTTAAATCGGTCCCCTTTTACGGACTGGCAGTAATGTGTGTTGATGACCCACGAGTTAGTAAGATTTATGATCAACTAAATTGTCGTAAAATTTCGTATGGTCTAAGTGCCAAAGCAACGCTTCGTGCTAAGTGCCTTAAGGTTTCGCCACAAGGTACAGAATTCGAAGTTTTCAAAGAAGATGAGAGTCTTGGCATTTATCAAATTCCCCTAGTAGGTCGTCACTTCATGTTAAATTGTCTCAGTGTTTTTGCCGTAGCAATGGAGTTTGGGATTAGCTTAGGCACGATTAAAGATGCCTTATCTAGTTTTCAAGGAGTTTCAAGGAGATCGGAAATTGTTGCCTGTCAGGACGGAGTCACAATTATTAATGATTATGCACACCATCCGACAGAAATCAAAGCAACATTAAGTGCCATTAGTGAGGCCTATCACTTAGCAGGACGTGTACATGTTATTTTTCAGCCGCATCGTTATTCAAGGACTGCTGAATGTTGGGACGAATTTCAAAACTGTTTTGAGAATTGTGATCACGTAATGATCTCAGATATTTACTCGGCAGGAGAATTAGAAATCGAACAAATTAATGCAGAAAATCTCGCGCAAAGTATTGCGCATCAAAATTGCTCTTATGCTGGAACGTTAGATGACTGTTATGAAAGTCTTAAAACCGAATTTCGTTCGGGCGATGTATTAGTTTGTATGGGTGCAGGCTCAATCGGTAATTTTGCTAAAAATATAGTTCCTAGACATGCATGATTCAAAGTCGTTGCTGACAGATCTTCAGAAAATGTCTGAATGTGTTTTCCAATTAAATGTTTCTGGGAAAAAGTTAACTACTTTTTCAATAGGAGGGGATCTCGCTCTTTTATTAGAACCTAATACACTGGACGAACTTGGTATTACTTTGTCTTTGATTAAAGAATATGCTTTAGGGTTTAAAGTTATTGGTGCTGGCAGTAATGTACTCATACCCGATCAGGGCATGGAGCAGCCTGTAATAAGAATGGGACGAAGTTTTCGATATTATCGTCAAACATCAAATGATACCTTTGAGGTAGGCGCAAGTATGCCGCTGATGGTTTTATCTCGTGAGGTATCAAAATTAGGATATTCTGGTTTAGAGTTTGCTGGTGGAATTCCAGCAACTTTTGGTGGTGCTATCCGCATGAACGCGGGAGCGCATCTTGGTGAAATCTGCCAAATCTTGCAAACAATAACTTATTATGATGCCCATGCAGTCTTACATACTGTGCCAGCAGACACTTTAAACTTTGCCTATCGACAGATTTCCTTACCTTCTGATTCGATTATAGTTTCAGCTACAATTAAGTTAACTCCAGGCGACTCTGAATCAATTTTTGCGGAACAACAAAAGCATCTGACTTATAGAAAAGCAACGCAACCTTTAACCCTAGCCTCGGCTGGCTCCATTTTTAAGAACCCACCAAAAGCCTATGCTGGAGAAGTTATTGAGAAAGCTGGCTTTAAAGGAAGGGCCTTAGGGAATGCCTTGGTCTCTGATTTACATGCAAATTGGATAGTAAATCCTTCCAAAGATGCCCTTGCACAAGAAGTAAGAGCACTGATCGAGATGATCAGAGCTGAAGTAATCCGGAAAGAGGGGATTATCCTGGAAACAGAGCTACAAATCTGGTAGCAATTTGTAAGAATTAAATAATCCTATCATTTCGAATAGTTACAACATCACCCCAGCTATTCTCTAGGCGTTTAAAATAAGTAGGCACACCAGCCCAAATACATTCATAAATATCAATGATTTTTTTGAATCTTGTTGCTTAAAAATCAAAAGGTGTTATTTTTTTGTAGCGCTAATCTCATTTATTTGGAAAAACCCTAATGGAAAATATAAATTTGAAGTCAGTAAAGACTTTGGTTTCAATACTTTTGTTGTCAATCTTGTTCACATTTTCGACAGTCAGTGCTCAAGATTTTGGCGGTGGCAGTAATAATTTTTGTCCACCAGGAAGTACTTTAGTAACTGTTACTGATTCAGCGCTTTGCGGATGCACAAATTGCGAATGTACAATTTGTACATACTGCGGTGATGGAATTACCTTAGGTGAAGAGGAGTGCGACGATACTAACACGAACATTACTGATGGTTGTCGTGCTGAGTGTCGACTTCCATATTGCGGTGATGGTGTACACAATGAATTCGATGTTCAAATTTTCCCAGGAACAACTTGTGACTACAACGATCCAAGCGATCCTACTTGTCGCTTAAGCTGTACGAAGTGCGGTGATGGAATCAAAAATGATTCTAGCGAACAGTGTGATGATGGCAATACAGTTAACACTGACAATTGTACTAACGAATGTAAGGTTCCAGTTTGTGGCGATGGAATCAAAGGCCCAGGTGAGCAGTGTGATGATGGTAACAAAGTAAATACTGATTCTTGTACTAACGATTGTAAGGCTCCAGTTTGTGGTGATGGTATCATCCAAGCAGGTGAGCAGTGCGATGATGGTAATACTATCAACAATGATGCATGTTCTAACATCTGTAAAGTTCCAGTTTGTGGTGATGGTATCAAAAATGCAAACGAACAGTGTGATGATGGAAACAAAGTAAACACTGATGCTTGTACCAACGTTTGTAACACTCCAATCTGCGGAGACGGATACAAACAAGCAGGGGAGCAGTGCGACGATGGTAACACAGTAAACAATGATGCTTGTTCTAACACTTGTAAAATTCCGGTTTGCGGAGATGGTATTACTCAAGCACCAGAGCAGTGCGACGATGGCAACACTGTAAACGGCGATGCTTGTTCTAATATTTGTAAAGTACCAGCTTGCGGAGATGGTATTACTCAAGCTCCAGAGCAGTGTGACGATGGTAATACTGTTAACAATGATGCTTGTACTAATACATGTACAACTCCACGTTGCGGCGATGGTTGTGTTCAATATCCAGAACTTTGCGACGATGGTAACACTGTAAATGATGATGCTTGCTCTAATATTTGTAAGCCGCCAGTTTGTGGTGATGGTATCAAGCAAGCAGGTGAGCAATGTGACGATGGTAATACCAACAACACGGATGCTTGTTCTAACACATGTAAAACTCCACGTTGCGGAGATGGATTAATTCAAGCGCCTGAGCAGTGCGATGATGGTAATACAGTTAACAATGATAACTGTAGTAACCTATGCGTTCCAGCTATCTGTGGCGATGGTATTACACAAGCACCAGAACAGTGTGATGATGGTAACACCAATAACACTGATGCCTGTTCCAATACTTGTAAAACTCCACGTTGCGGTGATGGCTTAGTTCAGTCACCAGAACAGTGCGACGATGGAAACACTGTGAATGGCGATGCTTGTTCTAATATTTGTAAAGTACCAAGTTGTGGTGATGGTATTACACAAGCTCCTGAGCAGTGTGACGATGGTAATACTGTTAACAATGATGCTTGTACAAATGAATGTACAACTCCACGTTGCGGCGATGGATGTGTTCAGCCTCCAGAACTTTGTGATGATGGTAACACTGTAAATGACGACGCTTGCTCTAATATTTGTAAGCCTCCAGTTTGTGGTGATGGTATTAAGCAAGCTGGCGAGCAGTGTGACGATGGTAATACTATAAATGGCGATGCTTGTTCTAATATTTGTAAAGTACCAGCTTGCGGAGATGGTATTACTCAAGCACCAGAGCAGTGTGACGATGGTAATACTGTTAATAATGATGCTTGTACTAATACATGTACAACTCCACGTTGCGGCGATGGTTGTGTGCAACATCCAGAACTTTGCGATGATGGTAACACAGTAAATGATGATGCTTGCTCTAATATTTGTAAGCCTCCAGTTTGTGGTGATGGCATTAAACAAGCAGGTGAGGCTTGTGATGATGGCAATACTGTAAATGATGATGCTTGTACTAATACTTGTACGGCACCAATTTGCGGCGATGGTATTAAGCAGGCAGGGGAAGCTTGTGACGATGGTAACACTGTAAATAATGATAGTTGCAGCAATGCTTGTGTAGTAGCTATCTGCGGAGATGGTGTTAAACAGAGTCCAGAGCAATGCGACGATGGGAATAAGATCAATAATGATGCTTGTTCTAATCTTTGTAAGACTCCAGTTTGTGGCGACGGTGTTGTAAATAGCCCAACTGAAATGTGTGATGGAACTGATATTCGTCAGATCTACTTAGATAAGTTCCCTGATGCTGAGTGTACAACTCAATGTGAACTTAAAAAAGATGATTGTGACAGAACAGTTACTGACCCAAATTGGGGAGTACCAAACTGTTGCGTAGGCTTGGATTATCCTGAAGCTCAGCATGGTAAAACTACATATGCTGGACTGGAAATGGGTAAATACGAAATCTATCAGATGAGAGTCTGTATGATGGGATACCAAGTTAAGAAGGATATTCCAGCTAATGGGTATACTGAATTCTTTACTAGTGCTGTAAATGGTGCTGGGCAAGATGTGACTGGTGCCATATTAGATGAAGGAATAAAAATTCTTGAATCAATTCGTGGTATCGATGTTGATAAAGATGGTCAGACTGCGACAGTTAACTCCGCTTGGGGATGGACTCAAATCCAAATCACTGGGCCTAATGGAACGATTGTAAGTAAGTTAAGACCATCAGGTTGGACTCAACAGATGGAAAACACTTTTGTTAATAAGCCAACTAACGGAACTGGATTCGAATATTATTTCGGATATGCTGGTAGAGCTGAATATGGTTTTATCAACAAAGCTGATACTTATGGTCAGTTTAACACAGCGTTTAAGTACTATGGTGACAAAAATGCACCAATTACTAATTCTGCTAATTTCCATAAGGCTTGTTGGACATGTTCTTCAGTACGTTTAGAAGGTTGTTTCGTTCCAGAAACAAAAATCTTGATGGCTGATGGTTCAGAGAAAACTATAGAAAGCATCAGTGCTGGTGAAGAAGTTCGTAACCCAGTTACTGGTAAGGCGGTAAAAGTTAAGAGTGTCTTAGAATCAAATGAAACTGAGGCAATCATAGCAATTACTGCTGGCGGAAAAGTTGTTAAGGTAACTCAAAAACACCCAGTGTATACTAAGAATGGTATCATCCCAGCTAAGCAAGTTGCCGTTGGGGATGTAGTAACTTTAAATGGTGGTGAATCAACTGTAACTTCAGTTGAACAGTTACCAATTAAAGCTGACCAAAGAGTTCTTAACATCCGTTTAGATGCTGACAATGAATTAGAAAATCATATGGTACTTTCTGATGGAATTGTAACAGGAGACTTAACAGCTCAAGAAGTTATTAATAAAAAATAACTTCTTATACTGGAAGCCTGGCTTCCAGCTAATAAAAAGGGGTACTGATTAGCGATGCTAAGCAGTACCCCTTTTTTTATGACAGCTTAGACTTTAGCGGATCTGATTCTCCCCTTTTAAAAAGCAACAGACTGCGACTATTACTTGTAGTGATGCTGGGCGTCTTAAAAAGGGGAGAACGACCTCCCATCAAATTCTAAGCGCTTATGCCATAAGATTAACTCTGTGGTTAATATAATTATGACAAAAAGTAATATTCCAATATTTAAAAGCTAGTTTTGTGATTTTTCTCATAACTACAAGATATTGTTGTACCTCCAGTGGATAGTAACGCCCCAAAAGTAATTCCTTATGGAGATTGTTTTTTGAACTTACTATATTTTTCCTTTTTAATTATCTTGCTCTGCAAGAAACGATCGCATATTCTTTTGTTCTACACTGAGATTAGTGATTCTTTTTCTTTCCTTTAAACTAAATATGAAAAAACTATTAAAAATTACACTTCAATTGTTATTGGCCTTAGCTGTTCCCTATAGCGCGGTATTGGCGGAATTACCTGTCAAAAATATTTCCATTGCAAAAAGCGGGCTTGAGGATCAGTATTCTAATGGTAAATTCCCAATGAATTTTAAAGTTACTAATAACTGTATGTTTGGTGACTTTGATGCAATTAAGCAAGACATGCTTTATTCCGAAAGTAAGAAATTGTTAGTATCTTTAGAATCCTTAGCTACAGGTGAGGAAGCTGTAACTGAAGTACTGGGGAAGTTGTCTCAACCAGTAACCATCAAGAAAGAAGACAAGCTTGGTGATGTCATGACGGATTTCGATACTTATTTTAAAGTCCTCAGTAATTACGGAGAGGATTTTACCTTGGAATATAAGTCGCCGTCTGAGCCTGAATTATATTTACTTAAAGTTTGCAAAGATTCTACTGGTAAAAATAGCTGTAAGGATAAGCCTTATGTGACAGTGTTAGAAATAGTGGAGCAGTATAAAAACCCAGGAAGATCTTTTAAACCAGAAGATCGTGTATACTACACTCAGCTAGTAAGTATTGATTCTGATAATATAACTGTTTTAGCTGATTCCGTTAGTCAAGAAAATGTCGCTGCTATTACAGCCAACTTCACTGAAAAAAATGTCGCTGGTGCAAGTACGTTGGGAAATCAATTGGTTGGTGTTGCTAAGGTTCGTTCTTTGCCATTAAACATTTACAACAACAAATTACAAATTACTTTACCATCATTCGACCCAGTGAAGTGTGGACAACAGCAGAAATAATTAAGTGCTAGTAGGGGGAAGTTCCGCACATCATTTTGCCTCGGATCTGATTGGAATTAAATTTCAGGCACATCCCGCTGACTTTCGATGGCTCTGGTAAGCTTTATAAATTATAGGGTTTTATCGGCCGAGAATTAACCTAGGAATGGGTTAATTACACTCGAATCGCTTGGTGGCTTTAGAAAAGAGGGAATTTTCCATAGATCCATGTACTTCTAATTAAACCCGACTAAGTTCGTCAGATCCTAGCTGCAAATAAATACTATCCTAAGCTATCATAAGTTATTGAATCCAATTAGTATTTTACTTAATTGAAGTCAACTTTATCACCATAGTTGTTACAGCTCGTTAAGAAAAATGAAAAAAGTTTTTTAGATACCCCCTTGCGCGACCATTCAAGCTGTGTGAATTATAGCGATAGTTTTTCAGCGTGTATCACTGAAACTGCTCATTAAGGTTTGAAAAATATTTTGTATCTTTTCTAACTGAGCAAGGTTTTTTTATTTTTACTTAGGTTCTACAATGAGATTCTCAGAATTTCCATTTTCAGGTTTTTTTGTTTCTTTATTTCTTTGTTTAATTGCGGTTTCTGCCCAAGCAATTACCATTGATGAGTTTGAAAGTGCTTCGTCTGGTAGCACTGTCGCTAGAGTGGGAGATCAATTCTCTACTAGCTCCTACGGCGCTAACATCCCTGCGGATGCAACAGGTCGTAGTACAGTAATCGGCTCTAACCGTAAGTACACAATTACTTCTGTTCAAGGATATACTGATTTTGCGGAAAGCAAAGTCGCTACCGGCTTAGGTCGGCTTCGTCACTCACAAGATATTGACGCTAAAGCAATCTCAACAGTAATTTGGGATGGCACAGCTTCTGGCCTACTAAATCCAGAAGGTTTAGGTGGAATTGATTTCACTCAAGATGCTTCTTCGGCAATTGTTATTGATATTGAAAGATTTGATTTACCTTTTGGCATGTCAGTTGAGCTGGATGTGGTTATTTACACTTCAGCTAATGCCTATTCTAAAGCTACCATAATTTTAGATACCCCAATATTTGAGCCGGCAACTACCATCCCTACGAGTGATTGGACGGCTCCAAATAAAGTTATAATTCCTTTTAGTTCATTTCAAACTATTGGAAGTCTACCAGTAGATTTTGAGTCTGTGGGAGCAATCAAATTAAACATTAACGGTTTAATTGATGCCGTAGATTTAAAAATTGAAAAAATCGGGACAGATTCCTGTCCTTACGTTCCTGATGCTAATAACCAAGTTGTTGATGAGTGTGGAGTTTGTAATGGAGATAACACTTCTTGTGCTGACTGTTTAGGCGTTCCGAATGGCACATCGCTTCCAGGCGTTGCTTGTGATAATAACGAGATGGGTGTTTGTGATGGCGGTACATTTAGCAATACTTGTTCGTGTGAACGTAACGAAGAGCCAACTACAGAGCTTTGTGATGGACTAGATAACAACTGCGACGGGGCAATTGATGAATCTTTCCCAAGCCTTGATACTACATGTGGTATCGGTGATGGATTATGTGAATTCACTGGTAAGATCATTTGTTCTGATGACATGTTAGGAGTAAAATGTGATGACGCTGATGCGCTTCAAGATTTAGCTGACCAGTGTGAAGAAGACAAAGGTTGTGATGATATTCCAAATAGTGGATTAGTGTTTGATGACTGCGGAGTTTGTGGTGGTGACAACTCTTCATGTACAGATTGCAAAGGTGTCCTTAATGGAACTGCAACAAAAGATCGTTGTGGAATTTGTAATGGAGATGGGCAATCCTGCTTAAACTGTGACACTTTTGATCAGTCGGCATTACTTAATGGAATTGATGGTGGATCTCTAGCGCAGGAACGATTAATTAATAAGTTTAATCGCAACTTGAAACAACTAGATAATTCTCCAAAAGCCTTACGTTTTATTAAACGTACAAATGCTGAAGCAAGTAAGTTACAAGTTGCTAATTGGGGAATTACTTGGAGTCTGCCTGTAAACGTAACTACTTGTGGAAATACAAAGTTCTGTATTGCGACAAGCAACCAAGACCGAATTGGTAATTATCAATTGGGTTCAGAAGCACTTCGCAAGTTGGGTCAAAAAGTAATTCGACGAGTTCAAAAGGCGGGAGCTAATGAGCAATCCATCATCCGTATGGAAAAAGCGAATAATCGCCAACATACGCAGAACGTTGACCTAACAAGTCAGGTTCCAGTTGTTCAAAGCGTATGCTCAAAATAAGGTAGTAAAATTAGGAGATAGTGAGGTGTTATCTGCCTCACTATCTTTTACTGAAAATATCTAAAGATTTATGCAACAGTTTGTGATATAACTCCATAATACTTGCGTAGGGTATTTTACCCAGGATTTATTAGGTTATATCAGGTTTTCAAAATTTATTTAAGATTACTGATATGAAAAAGAATAAAAGCCTTAGAGAACAAATTATCGTAAGTTTTGGTGAAATTTCTAAACGTTTTTCAGATTGTCCACCTCGTTCCATGTCTAATAGCACTGTTTCAACATTGAGAGCTCAAATTAAGATTGACCGTGTCGATCTTCGTGCAAATCAGGCATATCGCCAAATTAACAACTTAAGCGAAAGCAAAGTATTAGGCTGCTTGTTGCTAAAATAAACCCAGTGTCATTCACGGGAAGAGCAAAATAATGGTTTGACCATTTTTTGCCCTAGAAAATAACACCGAACCCTCCTTTTTTGTGTTTGTTATTTTCAAAAATGATAAGAGGAGGGTTTAATCCGATTCAATGGGGTTCTGGGCGCTGGTATCACTTTAGCCCAGAACTGCTTTCCCATTATTAAAAACCAAGCTAGTTCTACTTTCGCCTTGTCTTTTTTAGATAATTTCTCAGGGATTTTCTGTAGATTGAGGTTGTTAAGATCACATTAGCTAATAATAGATACAACTGAAAACCGGCATTCTCGATATTCCAAACAGGAATTGCGGGCAGGACTAGTAAAACACTAAGCATACTAGTTACATAAGTGATTCCTGTTTCGCTATCTGGAAATTTCCAAGCTTTACGTATAGTAGGTAGGGTAGCAAAGACTTCGCCTATTATCGACAATAAAATTGCCAGTCTGGGAGAATCTACTATTAGCCAGACTGTCATTGCTAGGACGGCAAATATTCCACAAATCAAATCGAATTTAGTTAATTTCCAATAACTGTTTTTATTAAGAAAAGAAGCTAAGAATACTAGTAGCGGTAAAAAGCCAGCTAAAAAGACGCGTATTGTTGCCCAAAAGTCGGCATTGGCGTCAAGAGCTGCAAATGTAGCTATTATTGGTAAGACTCCCCAAAGTAGCCAAGAAACCCGGTTGGGTTTTGTGCGACCTGAAATAGTATCGCGGATATAAGCACTAATTCCTAAGATGATTATTAAAGAACTTAGAATAACAAGAAAGTGTTCAAAGGAGATAGAAGTTAAATTCATTTTACTATAGTTATAGATAATACCTATTTAAATCAATTTACATGGTGTCAGGTAAGTCGAGTTAGAGGAAGTCGGGCGAAATGGGGATAATTTGACCAAATAAAAGTAATTTGCTATCTTATGGCGTTCAGTTAGCTCTGGTTTTCTGGGTTAAAACTTGAAAAATGACTAAAATCTGTAATGATTTTAGGCGCGTAGCTCAGTTGGTTAGAGCGCTTGCTTGACAGGCAAGAGGTCAACAGTTCGAATCTGTTCGTGCCTACCAGCTGTTGTAGTAGTATAAACCCGCCATAATTCATTTTTTTAATGAATTATGGTGGGCGAACAAAATAATGGCTTAGCCATTTTTTGTCGCAGAAAATAACATCAAACCCTCCTTTATTGTGTTGTTATTTGCAAAATGATAAGTCGAGGGTTTAAATAGGATAATTTATGCCAAAAATAAAAACAAATAAAACTGCCGCTAAGAGATTTAGAAAAAAAACTGCAACTGGAAAGGTATTAAGAGGGCAGTCTAACACTAGTCATAATACTGCAAAAAGATCACCAAAGCGAATGAGACAATTAAGAGGTTCTGTAGTAACAAAAGCTACTGGAATGAAAGCAATTGCACGACTTTTGCCTTATTTGTAATTTTTAGTATAATACTTTCCACCCAATTTTAAAGAGGTTGATATGCGTGTAAAAAGAGGAATAACCAGTAGAAAGCGACACCAGAAACTTAGAAAGTTAGCTGAAGGCTTTATTGGTCGTAAAAAATCATGTTATAAGATTGCAAAACGTGGCGTTGAAAAAGCTATGTTGCACGCTTACGTTGGGCGTCATCAAAAGAAACGACATTTTCGTCAACTTTGGATTCAACGAATTAATGCCGGAGCTAGAGAGCACGGCTTGTCTTACAGTAAATTTATTTACGGTCTAGGTCTTTGTAAGATCGATATGGATCGTAAAATGTTAGCTGACTTAGCTTATAACGATCCAGCTGCTTTTGGTATAATCGCTTCTAAAGCTAAGCAATCGTTAACAGTAGCTTAGTCTAAATATTACACAAATTAAAAACCGCCAGTAACTTTCTAAGTTCTGGCGGTTTTTTGTTTTCCTTACTAACTAATATAGTAATGACAAAAAATAATTTACGTTAGTAAATTGAATAGAGTCATTACGGCTAATGCAAATCTTGGTTTTATCCAAGTTTGCATAGCTAAAAACAACATTAATAGTGAGTTCAAGCAAAATCGTTAATCTTTTAAAG
>JBGSMD010000060.1:0-5855 GCA_041740355.1 Bdellovibrionota bacterium | reverse complement strand
TCGCCAGGCTGGGCGACTTGATAGCTTAAATTTACTTCTTACTAAGGGGAGAAGTAAGGGAGCCTGTTGCGTGCTTGGCTTTCAAGATATTGAGGGAATGAGAACAGTTTACGGAAGGGAAGAAGCCAATGAGTTAGTTGGTCAATGTGCCAATAAGATGATCTTAAAACTTAACTCTCCAGAGACTGCCAACTGGGCCTCAACCCTTTTTGGAGATTCTGAAATTGTTGAGGATAAAAGGAGTGAAAATCAAAGTAAGAATTCTGTCTTTAATGGAAGCACCTCAAATAGCAGTGAAAGGACAAAAAGGGGAGCTGTACTTTCAAGCGAAATCCTAAATTTACCAACCACTAATTCTGAGAATGGACTTAATGCCTTTTCAATTGTTCCTGCTATTGGCTCATATTTAGCTAAAATTTCATTTCCTTCAATTAAAGAGAGCCTAATTAATCCGTCCCCAGAGATTCAAGGGTTAGAAATCCGAGACGAAATAGAGCAGGAGTTAAAGGAGTGGGGAAGAGAAGATTTAATTAGGCTGAATCTATCAGAAGCATTCAAGATAAATAAAGCGGATACCCCAAAGAATGATAATGATAAAATCGACAATAATCAGCTTTATAGACATTTTCTTTGAAGAATCGAATCCTCAAAAATAGTATGATCTACTATAGTATAGCGGTTGACATGGTGCTCTTGGGTTAAGAAGCTATATTTTTGGAGATTATAATGAGAAGAAAACCCGTAGCGCACAAAACTAACCAGGACATAAATAACGATCAACTTAAGTTAGACGTATTTGGAACTACAAATCTGAATGAAGTTATCGTGTTACTTCATGACTTTTATTTACAAGCCTCAAGTAAGCACTATGTTGATAGTCCACCAACCCTTAAGAAATATGCCGAAGAATGTATATCCTCAAATTCTTTAAAATATGAGGCATTTAAGCTTTCTGCTAAGGATATGGTTGATTACTACCTGTGTGTTCATTAAACTCTAAAGGATTTTTTAAAAAATGGAGACACGATTTTTACTTTTCAATAATATTATATGTCTGAACCGGAAAATATAGGACTAAAGAAGTCGTTCTTAGGGAAGTCATTCCTATATCATCTTGGTTACTACAATAGCCCTGATTACCTTTATAGCGATAAGAAGTTAATGCGAGAGCATATACATGATTTCAAAAATAATAACCTTAATACGCCAAATATTTTTGCACAGTATTCAGCCTTAGAATTAAAAAAACTAAATATTAAATTTGATTACATTGTTAGAGCCTTAGGATCTGAGGAGGCCTTACCCAATCCTAAACATCCTTTAAGCACCTTGGGAAAATTACTTGCTGAACACCTAGAAGCAGCTTTCATTCCTGAAATATTAGCTAAAAAGAAAACGCCAAAAATAGCGGATAAGAATAAAGAAGAGAGGGCAAGGCTACTGAAAAATGCCTATTCTCTTAATAACCCTCAGTTATATAATTTAAACAACAATAATATTCTTATAATTGATGATATTGCTACAACGGGAGCTACGTTAAATGCAATCCATAATGTCCTAAGTTCATCTTGGCCAAAAGGGCATTATCAATATTTTACTCTTGGGAAAACTTTAGATAAATACGATACTAAAGAAAAGAAGGAGGAGGCTGCTAGGCATAATGGAGCTGTAGCAAAGGAGATATTCGCTTGTTTATGAGAATATTCTCACACATCAGACTGACATTAGTTAATGTCAGGAGTGACTCAATCTCATTAGGACAATATTAGCTTTCACTAGCCATACCATGGAAATCATAATACCAACAATTGATCCATATCTATTTGAAAAGCAGTTTGAAGCATTTCAAATATTTGTTGAGGAACAGTCCAATGTTGCTTTTAAATCTTTTGCCTATAATCCGTACACTAATGAAAAGGAAGGATATAAAGGCGAAATTTACAGGGCAGCTAGAAAAAAATTGGATTTTCAAACATGGAAAGAAACCGACATAGGCCGTGGTGAGATTATAGCATCAACAATTCAATCAATAGAAATTCAGAGTAATAATTTAGTTCCGTGGCAAAGCCGCTACGGGGATGAAAAGCGACCACATCAACCATTATATGAGGCAAGACAGGCAGCTGAAAAGGCAAAAACAATAGAAAGTTGCTTATTCAAGTTTTACCACAATGCTGAGGATGAAAACTCGTTTAATGAATTGATTCAAATATTTGGAAAGAAATATGCGCTGATAGCTTATCTCTTTTTTATAAAAGATAATTCCAAATACTTACCTATTGCCCCTTCCTATTTTGACAGAACATTTAAGCTACTAGGTGCAGAGTTCAAAACAAGCCAAAGATGTTCATGGGAGAACTATTCGCAGTATCTTCAGTTAATTGGAGAGCTAAAGCGAATGCTATCTGAAGTTTTATCATCAGATGTATCAATGCTGGATGCGCATTCTTTTGCTTGGATACTCTCTTCTCAGATGAAAAAACACGGAAAACTAGCAAATGTAAGTGAATATTTAAACCTCAGTAGTACAGAACGAGAAGCCATAATAAAGGCACGCATAGGACAAGGAAAGTTTCGAGAAAGCCTTATTAATTATTGGTCAAAGTGTGCTGTAACGGGATGCCAAGAGAACAAACTACTAAAAGCATCGCATATAAAACCTTGGTCAAAGTCTGAAGTTGTAGAGCGTTTAAGTCTTTATAACGGAATATTATTATCGCCGAATCTTGATGTTTGTTTTGATTCTGGATTTATAAGTTTTGATGATTCAGGGGAAATTATGGTTTCCAATATATTGAATGAAAAAGATATGGTTGCTTTAGGTATACACAATCAAATGAAGTTATCTGTTATTGAACCAGAGCACTGTAAGTATCTTAGATATCATCGAGAAAACATATTCAAGAAAAGTACCTAATGGTCATGAGCAACGAAATTGACATAAATTATAACTTTTATTCTGATACATCTCCCAGCAAGGACCCAGATTCACATAGTGCTACTCTTCGTCGCTACCACAAGATATTATGGAGCAAACCTTTGCCAAATGGACAACAATTTAAGCTAGTAGATACTCATCCTAACACTTATTTATATCATAATTCGGATCTAGGTGAATTTTTTCTAAATAGCGACGCTATCACACATTCCTATCGGAATACGAAAAAAATTGCGCACATAATTGAGCATGTACAATGTGATCAGGTTAATTCCTTATTCGACCATGGAAGCACAATCGGTGCTTACACTATTTTCCCTGCCAATAAAATTGATAACAAAATGACGATTAATGGCGCCAGAGGCTGTAACTCAAAGATTTACGACCGTTTTGATATTACTCTTGAATGTATTAGGTGTTATTACAACAATACTGAAAACCCATTAACAGTAGTACTTAAGCGATACGATGCTTTCTTTGATTTATTTATAGATTTTCGTGGTTACGTAGATTTTTTCTTTTTTCAAGACTTAGTAACTAGCGATTATTCAGACGTTAAATTTCACATTCCATACAAAGGCTTCGTAGATTCCCCCTTACCAAAAAGCAAGGAAGAATATTTAATTTACAAAGACAATACGATAAGATTTATAAAATCTCGATCCAAACGGATAGAAGACTCGCTAGACACAAGATTTAAGTGAATTTTGGATGGATTAATATTTATTGAATTTATTTGAGATAAATACTTTAATTCAGTAAGATTAGTGACATGAGCAATTTTAACTTATATTGTAACTAATGGCGAATAAAGATCCCCATGAACTTTTTATGCGCGTTTTGTCTATAGAGACCCCTTACGAATGCGATCCACCTGAAAATATATGTACTCCATTTGGTGATTTTTTTTATAAATTTTCGAGTCTCTATAGAAATTGGATTTTGAGCCTAGAATTTCAGCAAGATTTATTCGAATGTCTATCAAAAGCAAATGACAATGAAGGGGAGTGCGCCTCTTATTATGATATTTTTTCAGAAACAGTTGGGGTAGATCAAAAGGAGATACCTGAATTTCTTAAAATGTCGACACTTACTATTGGGCTGTCGTTAGTTGAAAATTTACTATCACAATTAAGTATCGAGATTGCTAGAAAGCTCAATATAAACATTGAACTTGATAAAAGAAATTCAAAAAGAATTAGATGCTATCAGAGAAGTTAGAAATAAATTTATTCATCAGATAGACAGAGATCTGTCAGAAGAGATTAAGAGCACTCTTTCAAAATTAGTAGCTGATACCGATGCTACAGATCTACCAAATGAGCTTATAACGGTATCGCTCAAAAAGCTTTCTGAGTTAGTCAGCATCATTGAAAAATCCTACAATAATTTTTTAGAAGAAAAAGGCTTGTAAGTATCGAGCCTTATATTCTTAATTTATAAGCTTTTTCTAATCCCCCTAAAGGTAAATAGAATTTTACTACTATGGATCTATACATAGAAATATAACACTATAGATCTAAGCGATTTATTAGCTAGGAGTTTGATTTAAGTTTATATCATAATTGAAGTTCTGCACTCTGATCTTTATTGAATATTTCCATTTAAATATAAGGCCCCTACCTTTGCAACAGTATTTTCAATGATATAATATTTATTATTTAACTCCTTTTATGAAAATACAAATTACCGAATCAGATTTTAAATCACTCCACTCAATCACAGCTCCTAATGGAGAGAAACTATATCTGTATGGGGTAGAAGCTGCTGAGGCATATACAAATGGGAATTATATTAGAAACTTCTTCCGAAAATCAGACTTTGATATTATCCTTGAAGCTCAATCTTAAAAAATTGTTAATAGATATCCCTTCGAGTACACCGTAAAGACCCTAAGTTAGCAACTTAAGCGCAGTATAACATCTATCTAGTTACCAATGTCTGCTCCTGTCTGAAAGCATCAATTTCCTTTAGGAATTTTTTCAGATCTTTTTCACAGTCTTTAAAATTTCTGGACGTAGTCCCTTTTTCTAACTTTCCCCAAGCTGTTTGAAGTATTTCAGTATTAAGTGAGTTGTATAAACTATAAAATGACTTTGGCATTTCAGTTGCACGATCTTTGAATACATTTTTAATTGCTTTTACTACCTTACTGTAATCTGTAATTGAACTAGCCAGCAAAACAATATCATAAATATCTTTTGCTCGGGAATTGGAGTCTTTTCTGGTTACTATCGCATCAAGTTTTTCTGCAATTATATATTCCTTTGGTAGCACCTTCCAGCTAACACTAGGATTAAAATCGAGAATTGAAATCATCTTTTCTTTAGAAGCAAAAGATCTTTCTTGATTGCCTATTCCAATATCAAGATGAGCTTTGGATAACTTATTAATCTTATCTAGATTTGGAGCTCCTATTTGGTATGGGAAAGTTACTCTAACTGCACTAGGAAGACTTTCCACAGTTATTTCTCCGTACCACATACCATCACCTAAGTCTTTAGAAAGGGCTTTTTTCAAATATTTAATTAGTTGTTTTTCTGTTAAATCAATTACAACCGCGTCAAGATCTTTCGTAAAACGAATGGAGTTTGCTTGTTTTAGTAAGACAAATCCACCCTTATAGAAGATGTTATCATCTAACTCAGGGACTGTTGAGATTCTTGCGATCACTCGCTCAAAGGCAATGATAATTCTTAATTGATTGATATCATTTATGCCTTCTTTTTGTGATAGCTGTAGTAGTTTTTTTCTTACTAGCGCGGCTTGATCTTCATTTTTCATATCAACATTTCTAAATAAGGCTCTACTACATGACTTTTATTAAGTTGCTTGGCCATTTGATATAGGTCAGCAACTTTTACCTTTTTATTTTCTACAGCTCGTTTTAGTGCCTCTACGGCAACATATCCTCCAA
>JBGSMD010000059.1:0-3307 GCA_041740355.1 Bdellovibrionota bacterium | reverse complement strand
CTTTGGGCTTGAAGTTTTTCCTCCAGATTAAGCACTTTTTTCGCCATCGTCTTGGCAGTTTTAATTTCAATATCGAGTTTTCGTAAATCAATTTCTAGAGCACGTTTTAAATCTTCCGCCCATTTATCAAGCTTATCAACTTCGAGATCAAAAAAACTACTATTTTTTTCAGCAATACTTTCCGTAAATTCCAATATTTTTCTTTGCTCAGCTAGTTCTAATAAGTTAATCTTTTCTAACTCTACATCATCAAACTCACTACTAACACCAGGAACATAAAAAAACTTCTCCATTATTTCTTGATCGATCTGTTTCCCATCTTGATCTGTTGCAGACAGAATCAAAAAGTCCTCAGACTCTAATGATTCAATTGTATAATTAGTTGCCTTTAAAAGACCATAAGAGCCGACTAAACTTTCAAGTACAGATATTTTTTGAGTATGATTAGTATAATCAAAGACAACTTCTCCAACTCCTAGTTTTGAATTTCTTGTCGCCGTTAATATTTGTTCCGCCAGAGGATGACCTGGTCGATAAATATGCGCATCATCAATATTCTTACCAATACGGTAAGGTCCAGGCGGTATTTGTTGATTTGGAAATGGATTATTTTTTAGTGTAAAAGAGTACTCTATCTCACTAAAACTACCATTATCTCCTAAATAATACTTTGTAAGTTCCCAAAGCCATTTTTGATACGCATCTAGCGAGGCTTTACTTTCTCTTTGATTTACTTTTAGCTTTTCATGTACTTCTACATCAAAATTTTCTAACAACTTTTGGCGGGTATCAGACAAACTATTCTGAATACTATTGTCCATTTCAGCTTGTAAAGAATCAAATGCGTTATTAATTTCATCATTAGTACGACAAGTTTGATAAATACTAGCAATTCTTTTCTCAAAATCTACACCAGACTCAATCGTACCTAGAATCTCATCGCTTGCGCCAAAGACCCCTTTGAATAAGTTAAATTTTTGATCTAATAATTCATAAACTCGCTCATCCGCTGCATTCTTGCGATTAACAAAATTAATAACAACAACGTCATGTTTTTGACCATAACGATGACAACGTCCTATTCTTTGCTCAATTCTTTGAGGGTTCCAAGGAAGATCATAATTGATAATAAGTGAACAAAACTGCAAGTTAATGCCCTCAGCTGCCGCTTCAGTAGCAATCATTATTTCCGCTTCATCCCGAAAATACTCTACTAATGCGGCTCTGATATCGGCTGACTTTGAGCCAGTAATTTTATCATTATCCGAATTATTCTTTAACCAGTTCTGATAAACCTCTTTCGATTTTGGATCATTATTCGAACCATTAAAAAGAATAATCTTATCCTTAAAACCATTATCCGCTAAAAGATTATCCGCTAAATACTTTTGAGTTATAGTAGATTCAGTAAAAATAATTGCTTTCTTTTTAGCACCTAACTCCGTCGTCATCTCGAAGCCTTTTTGAAGTGCAGTAATTAAAGCATCTCCTTTAGAGTTACTAAAAATATTTTCTGCTAATTTACAAAATTTCTCTAGATCGGAGCGCTCCTGAGTCATTAATTGCAAATCTTCTTCTGTAAGTATTTTGCTTTCGAGATTAGAACTAGTGTTGTCATCATCAGAGTTATCAATCCACTCATCTGAAGTTGTCTCTAGGTCTTCATAATCTTCCAACTCGTTAAAAAAATTAATTTGAAGGTTAGTTTTGGCTCTCGCTTCAGCAATTTGCGAATCGAGCTTAAAAACGAGCTTCTTTAGTGTACTAGCAATGGCAAAAGATGAAGATGCTAAAAGCTTTCTAAGAATTAAAGTCATTAATTGACGCTGACTAGAAGGAAGAGCATATAGCTTAGGTCGTTGTAAATAATCTGACATGCCATCATAAAGTTCAATTTCCGCTTCTGTTGGAACATAATCTTGTGTAATGGGCTTCCTGGTAGTGTAATTTATATACTCAACGACTTGCCTTCTTAATGTTCTGATACAAACTGGAGCCAAACGTTCGCGTAGGTCAAGAAACATCTCCTGCCTAGGTTCTAAGTATCCTTGTTCATTGACACATATCTCCTGAACTTGAGATACCCGAGCATAATTTTCTTTAAAACTTTGTAGATCACCAAAAACATGATCGTCAATAATACTCACTAATCCGTAAAGTTCTAAAAGTGAATTTTGAAGTGGCGTTGCTGTTAGCAATATCTTAGGATATTCGAGAATAGCTTCCTTGATATCACGAGCCATTTTATTGCCCGTTTTATAAACATTTCGAAGTCTATGAGCTTCATCTATTATTATTAAATCCCATTCTGTCAGTTTTATATATGGAGCTTTTGCCCTAGCAAAGTGGTATGAGCAAATAATAATCTGATCTTTTTGATTAAAAGGATTGAGATTACCTTCTTTGATCAATTCATTAAAAGATTTAGTTTCTAAAATTTGGGAAGGGAGGAAGAATTTTTCCTGTAACTCTGCGCTCCATTGTTTACGAAGACTAGAAGGAACTATTAATAGTATTTTCCTTTTTCTTTCAGCCCATTTTTGAGATAGTACTAAACCAGCCTCAATTGTCTTACCCAAACCAACTTCGTCTGCTAAAATTGCCCCTTTCGAAAGTGGTGATCTAAAGGCGAATAAAGCAGCTTCAATTTGATGTGGGTTTAAATCAACTTGTGCATTGGATAAAGTCAACGATAACTTTTCTAAACTATCTGAAGAATGTCTTTTTGTTAGTTGATATGCAAAATATTTGGCGTGGTAAGCTGTTGACATCTAAGGGGAATATAACAATTTTTGTATATAATTAAACAGTAGATAAATAATTTCACCATAGGACTACTAATTCTCTTCAACAATCTAGGTTTGAAAAACCTAATCACAAACACTAGGACAATCCTTCGGATCACTTCCAATCCCTTGATCGCAAGGTCCTCCGATACCTGCATAACAAGGTCCGCCAATCCCATCGTTAGCTGGACCTCCGATTCCATCGTAGGCGTCCCCACCGATTCCTTTATATCTTGGTCCACCAATACCATCATAGGCATCTCCCCCAATTCCTGAGTAGCAGGGCCCACCGATACCAGCATAAGCAGGACCGCCAACTCCATCGTAAGCACCGCCACCTACACCCTTATAACAAGGCCCACCTATTCCATCGTCCCCTTTGCAGTTACATGGATTAATTGCCAATGAAACATTAGCAAAAGTAAGTATTGTAAAAATTATAAGTAGGTTTTTATTCATTTAGCAAAAATAGCTTAAATAATTTTGATAATCTACTTTTAACTTATCTTACATCACTACAT
>JBGSMD010000058.1:0-6115 GCA_041740355.1 Bdellovibrionota bacterium | reverse complement strand
TTGCTTGGCCATTTGATATAGGTCAGCAACTTTTACCTTTTTATTTTCTACAGCTCGTTTTAGTGCCTCTACGGCAACATATCCTCCAAGTCGTTTTTTATGAACTAAACACTCTACTATTGTTCTTTCAATTGAAGTTATATTGTAACCATCTTCCTTAATCACTCCAATATTTGAGTATAAATCTTTCTTGCGATATGTCTCTACACTGTCACTTGAAACTCTTTTTGAAGCTGGAACCATAATACTCACTTTCTTTGGAATCTCATCAGTTAAATCATAATACTCAAGGGCTGAAAGTAGGCAGATAATGGAATCCTCTCCGCTTACTTTTGTTGCGGCTTGATAAATAGTTTCATTATCGTAGTACCCTGAGCAAACATAGACTCCTCTTTCTAATCTAGTTAGCTCACCTTTTTTTAATAATTCTTGAATGTAGTGTAAGCTTAAGCCAGAAGATAGTGCCTCTTGATAGGAGAATGCTTTGTATTCTAAGTTAGAAGGTATACTATTCATAATACTAATAATATGACATTATTTATAGAAATGTCAAGTTATTTATATTTATTTTCAGTAATATTAGCTAGTTAATTGCACCACCCCCTCACTAATCCAAGCTAAGATCCCATGAGGAGTATATATCTGATACCAACTATCCTGCTTATTAACGGCCACTAATCTGGACCCTTCCGCAATGTGCATAAAGGCCTTCCCTTCTTCACTAGGGGCTTCTCTAATCCGAGCTTTTTTTGCAGTAACAATCAGGACTTGTGGTTCAGGTATTTCATTTTTACTAATATCTTCTTTAGTAACGATACTTTTATCCTCAAAAGTTTTAACTTTTTCATATAAGAACCTAACGGCATTATTTAGTTTCTTAATTTCTTCAACTTTTACAACCAAATAATTAGGATTAAATCTTTGGTAAATAAAATAGCAAGTACCTATAAGGCAAAGGACTAAGCAAAGGATTGTCATTCTTCTCCAAAACCTCTTTTTATTTTGCTCAGAGCATAAAATTAATTTTAGACCAACAATCTCGCTTTGCATCTTCTAGACTGAGATAAAATTATAATCACCATTTTCCCAAATTACGGTTAGTAACTCAGATACCAGTCTCCCTGTTTTTGTTTTCTCGATAAAGATAATTAAGTTTACAGCTTCGGCGATTAGATTTTTTGCACTAGATACTCCAGCTTCAAGAACTAATTGCTCTAAGCGAAGTAATCCCTTTTTGGCACTATCGGCATGAACAGTTGCACAGCCTCCTGGGTGTCCTGTATTCCAAGCTTTTAATAAATCTAGTGCCTCCTTTCCTCTTACCTCTCCAATTACAATCCTATCAGGTCTAAGCCTCATAGTAGCTTTTAGTAAATCAGTCATCGTGGCGACTCCTTCTTTAGTTCTAAGACTTACATAATCTTTAGCCGTGCATTGAAGTTCTTTAGTGTCTTCAATAATAACAATGCGGTCATTTGTTTTAGAAATCTTATCGAGTATGGCATTAGCAAGTGTTGTCTTACCACTTCCCGTACCACCAACTATTAAGATATTACTTCTGTTTTTAACTGCTTGAACGATCTGCTTACTATATTTTAGGCTAAGACTCCCTGACTTCACGTAGTCTTCTAAAGTAAAAACCTTAATCGCCTGCTTTCTTATTGTAAAACTTGGGCTCACAACAATTGGAGGAAGAGTCCCTTGAAATCTAGCCCCTGTTCCTGGAAGTTCTGCACTTAGTATCGGTTGCTCCTTACTACAACTTTCCTTAACACTACTTGCCACAATATAAATTACTCGCTCGGCATCCTCAGCACTCATTTGATAACCTGTATAGCTCCTTCCCTCCCCTAGTTTATCAATCCATATTTTCCCATCAGGATTTAGCATAAGCTCAATAACACTCTCATCAACTAGATACTTTCCTACCGCCTCACCAAGGGCAGTTTTAAGCATCGTAATTATTCTGTCATTACTTTCTAAGATTTCTTTCTGCATAGTTTTTATGGATATCCAAAAGCTTTTTGTCTTTTTCGCTCTAACTGAAAACAAACACCATAACTATGAACTCCATTGTAAATTTCAAATGTTCCCTCTCCACCTATTAGTACCTTACTAATTTCCCCAAGGGCTAAAACTAAATTGCCATAATAAAGATGGCTATAAACAGGTACTTCTGAAACTTTTAAGATCCTAGTTTTATTCCAGGTCGTTACTTTAATCTCATTTCCACAGTTATTTCCTAACCAATTCATCATGATAAGTGGATTTGGAGCGTGCCTACCTTCGCTAATTGGTTTGATTGAGGAGCTCTTAACTCCGCCGTACTCGCTACCTGTTACACTAAAAATAACATCAATATTTTTTTGAGACTTTAAGACTTTTCTTGGGATACTTACCTCAAATTTTACTAGGTACTTTGAATCACTTTTATCAAGGCAATTATTCTTATGAAGAACTCCGTAGTAATTACGGCTAATAATTTTCTTTCTAAAAACCCAGCCTAATAAATCCTCCTCTGTTGGATTTTCAACTAAATCCCCACCGGAATATAGACTTACTAAATAGCTACAGGCATTTCCCGCACCCCAATTACCTCCATATGTAAGGCTTAGTTCTTCTGCAATTTCTAATAACTGAGCATCTGAAATTAAGTCGCAGATCTCATGCTCCATACTCGGATAATCACTAAGATTTATTGTTTCAGATTCAATCTCCTCTTCTTCAATGTTAATTTCACCACAGTTTCCTAATTGATTTAAATGTTCATTCTGATTCTTAAGTTTTAGTTTGTACCATCCAGTCTTTTTAATTAGTGCTTTCTTATTATTACCTGAAAATCTTTGTGCTTTAGCTTCTAGGTTAAATTCTTTCCCTCCGTTTACTGTAATTCTTAGCGGAATACTTTGATTCCCATTAGACTGTGCCCAGAAAATAGCAGTTGGATTAGTTTCAGTTAAAGTGATTTTACTAGAATTCCCAAGCAAGCCACTTCTTACAAATTGGGGTTCCGCACTTACCGTACTAATAAAGAATATAACGCTTGTTAGATAAATTGGCATTTTTCTCATACGCTTTAGATAAATGAAAATTTAAGCTGCTAATTGATGTTCAATAATCTCATCTCTTGTGATTGCAACATGATTTAAAATGATACTTTTAATATTTGTTACCTGATTTAGCTCTTCTAACTGGCAACAGATCCAGTTAAACGTCCATGGCCACTCTTTATCGTCTTCTCTCTCTTCAAATAACCATTTATTAGCTCTGTTCCCTTCTCTTAATTCGGAATCAGTAAAATAGATATTTTCATAAATAAATAGATAGTCAGCGATTGCATTCTTAATAACAGCAACTAATAAGAGCTCTTCAGGTGTAAATAGCGAATTATCTGGATATTCGTATTCAAATATTTGCGGACTTTTTTTAAATTTCACGTTGTCTCATAAAAATAATATTTATGCTTTAATCGTGAAAATTATTTCTAAGTTGTTTGAGATTTTATAAATTTACAAAATTGATTTAAGTGATTGTTTTTGGACTCTTAGGGGATTTTTAACCGCTCCAAAATACCGCCCATCAAAAGAATCAGGAGAGTAAAGAGCAAGAGGCAAGATAGAATTTGGTGTGACTTGAAAACAACCAATCTTTTTCTTAATCCCGCTATTCTTAATACTAGGAGCAATAAACTTACCATTTAGACTTAAACCATCTTCTGTTATGCAGTATTTATCGCCTGCCACTCCATAAACTTCCTTTATGAGATTTTTGCGATTCTTAAGAAATTCTAATTGTTGATATCCATGAGGAACGCTAAAGATGACACTGTCCCCCTTACTAATTTCACCACTTGAAATTCTATATATTCCTCGTGGCATACTAGCTGAAAGATTAATATAAAATAATTTTCCTGTGATCTCTTTTTCAGTAAGGCTAAACCCAATTACCAATAAACTAGCGAATAGCAGACTTAATGCCCGCTTACTTCGGATTTTCATCTTTGCTTATCTTAGTAATTTTTCCCTTTGAATTAACTTCTAGCTCCTTAAAGATTCCATCAAGCACAATATAATTATTAACAATCCTGTAATATTTTCTTTTAGGGCTATCTTCTCCAATTTTTAACGCGGTAACACTTGGCTCTTTCTTATTACTTAACTCAAAGATATGAAGATAAGTTTTTTCTCCATCATCAAAGACCTGAATTAGATCGTTATTTTCTGGCTTATCTACTTTGTAATTAAAATTATAGCCCAGCAGGTGCTGTGGGGCTTTAGTACTGCAACCTAAAGTAAGTATTACTAGAGAAGTAATTATGACTTTTAACATTTCTCTTATTCCTTATATGGGCGTAAAACTACATCCTTATTTACAAAGATATTAAATCTCTCCCCTGCTCTAATTTCTAGAGTTGGTTGGATATTTAAATTTTTCCTAGTGATTGTTTGCCCAGCTTGGTTAATATTTTGTGCTGATCCTTCAAGTGCTAACTGCGGAAAGCTTGGATCTACTGTTCTATTCCCCCCCCTTGCCATTTGAGCCCCAGCTCCGAAAACTGAACCAAAAATAACTCCAGTAATTAACTTATCGTAATGATTATCAACTCGATCTTTTAGTCCTGATAGCCCCTGCAAATCAGCACCAGCCATTGAGCCTAAGTTAATTGAGTCACCATTTGGAAATAGTAGTCTTGTCCACACAACTAGAACTCGTTCTTGTCCAAAACTTACCCTGCTATCATACTCCCCAAGAACACGTGCTCCTTTTGGAATTAAAAGATAATTTCCACTTACTGAGTCATAAATATTCTTGCTTACTTGTCCTAAGATTTGACCAGGCAGATCGCTATTAATTCCAGTAAGTAGTAATCCAGAAATCAGGCTTCCTGCTTTTAATTCATATGGAGACTTAGTTTCTTTAATTTCCTCTAAAAACTCAGTTTCACTTTCACGCGGACGATTTAAAAATTCATACTTATCATCTTGTCGATTATCAGTATCACGTTCACTTTGTGCCATCCCAAAATCATTTGAATTAGTAAAGTTTTTAGTATCATTCCCACTATACCTTAGGGCTTCACTAACCTTCCTAACGCCCTTAAAACTTAGTTCTGATTCCCTAGCTTCAATTGCTCTTTTAATCCGTCTAAGCCTTTCCTGCTCTAATAGCTTTGCTTCTAAATCTTCCCCACGCTCTCCTTTATCATGATAAATTTCCTTATTACTAAAGCTCTTAGGCCTCTCCTCTGTTAGCGATTGATAATTTTCAGGAAGAGAACTGATTAATTCTCCAGGTTTTACAACTCCTGATAAAGATTTTGACTGATTAGTCTTAGGCTTAACTTTTCCAGTAGCAAAGACAATTATGGTTAATAATATAAGTAACACTAATCCTAGTAATGCCATTACATTTCTCTTATGAATCCCAACTGTTTCTGGAACTTGCGTGCGAAGCTTTAGATTTTTATCACTCATCCAAATATCTTCTTAAATAATGATGGACCAAAGCCATCTTTATAAATATTTACAATCTGCTTTTGCCCAATTCGAAGCTGTGCTGTGTTAAAGATTCCATCACAAATATAGTAATCACCCTTAACTCGGTAATTGGTAAGAAGAACATTATCCTCCTCGATAATAAAAAGTGCTGGAGCTTCACGATTCTCAACATTCTTTGGCATCTGGATATAAGTTTTAGCTCCATCGTTAAAAATTCGAATTGGAGTAAAAAACTCATCTCCATCTATCTGATAATTAAAGTCTAAATCTTCAGCACTAAACTGAATTTCTTCCTGATTACTCTCCTTTTCCTTTCTTTTTATTGACTCCTGCTTAATATTTTCAAATTCATCATCTGGATAATTCCAAGAAATTTGAGGCATATACCAATCAGTTGCGATTGCTTTTATGTGATAGGTTCTTAGGTTTGTTGTAATTATAAAATTAGTTTCAATTTTCTCTTCAAGTGGCTTAACTAGTATATGAGTAACTTTATCTCCCCCCATGCCACTTTCTGTACTTACTACTTTCCACCTAACGGTATCTCCTGAAATTGGATTGTTAGTTAGCTTCTCCCCTACTTGTAAAACAATATCACTTACCCGATCAACGCCTGC
>JBGSMD010000057.1:0-30378 GCA_041740355.1 Bdellovibrionota bacterium | reverse complement strand
TATAGTAATGACAAAAAATAATTTACGTTAGTAAATTGAATAGAGTCATTACGGCTAATGCAAATCTTGGTTTTATCCAAGTTTGCATAGCTAAAAACAACATTAATAGTGAGTTCAAGCAAAATCGTTAATCTTTTAAAGTAATTTATTTATTGGACTCACTATATCCTTCTCTCCGTTGAATTTTTCTAAACTAGTAAAGTTACAAGTAATTCTAAATATCCTATTTTAGCTAGTTACAGTTTAATTATTATTAGCCTTTTTCATTATTTCTTTGATTAAAGCTAGTGAATCTGTTATAGTGCTCTTGCCTAATTAGTGTGAAATACCTCTTAATTAAGCCTATTTCAGGAAGATTAGTGATAACCCGTTTGTTTGACCAATTATCATCCTAATCCTACTACACCAAATTTTTCTTGGTTTTTCCACTTCCTTTAATTTTTTCTTTTCGGAGAATCACTTTGACTAACATTAAAAATCTAAAACAATACTCAAATGGCGACATGGTTGTTTACCCAGGTCATGGAGTGGGGAAAATTGCTTCCCTCTGTTGTAAAAGGATTGGTACTATTGAGCAAAATTTTCTGGAAATTATGATTAATGAAAAGGGACTGAAATTTATGGTTCCTGTGGCACAAGCAGAGTCTGTAGGTTTAAGGAAAGTTATCGATAAACGCGCTGTTAGTAAAGTTTATTCAATCATTAGCGATCGTAAAGCTAAGGTTACTAGCCAGACTTGGAATCGTCGTCATCGTGAATATTTACAGAAAATTAAGACAGGTTCTGTTTATGAAATTGCTGAAGTTATTAGAGATTTAATCATCCTAAGTAATGGCAAGGATCTTTCATTTGGTGAGAAAAAAATGATGGATTTGGCTCAAGGCTTATTGATTGATGAAATATCTGTAGTGAAAGCTAGACCTTCGGATAAGGTTAAGTCAGAAATTCAAAGTCTTTGTGCGTAATCGCTTTGACTTTTGAAAAAAAAGGGAGCTATTAGCTCCCTTTTTTTGGCTTAAGTTTTACAGGGTAAAGACATGCCATCATAACAGAGTTGTATATTATCTGTTTGATATTTATGACGTTCTGTATAATCCACTCGATGAGAAAGGTGAGTAAGGTAAATATTTTTCGCCATCACTTCTTTTCCAAATTCTATTGCCTGCTCAATGTTAAAATGATTCTTAGCGATTACTTCTGGCCACATTCCGTCGATTACTAAGTGTTCGATCCCAGCAAGCAATTTACGGTCTTTTTCTAAAAATCCACTACAGTCAGGTATGTAGGCAATTTGATTACAAATGATACCAGCAACATTAATATTGCCATGCTCAGCCCATAGTGTCTGAATTTTTAAGTCAAATATTTCCAGAATTTCATATGACTTAAAAGTATTAATTTCAAAAAGCACTGCCGGAGCACCAGGATAATCAGGGTTTGGTTTAAAGATATAGTCGAACCTTATGAGTAAACTTTCTAAATGATCCTCATGGATAAATAATTTTATTGGCTTCCCACTTTTAAAGTTAAAGGGACGAAGTTCATTTAAGCCTTCTACATGATCGAAGTGGCAATGGGTAATAAAAACTGCATCGATTGCCTCAATTTGATTAGTTAGAATTTGCTGGCGCAAGTCAGGGCTAGTATCAATTAGAACTCGGTAACCTTGATTGCTTTCAAGGAAGACCGAACATCGGGAACGAACGTTACGAGGTTCAGTTGAAGTACAAACGGCACATTTACAAGCAATCATTGGAACCCCCATAGAGGCTCCGGAACCAAGAATTTTAAATTTCATATGATTGTTGTATAGTATTTAAAATGGTTTAATTTGCAAAGAGATTAATTACCTTAAAACATACTTGATATTTAAAAAACCATTGAAGTTTCCTAGCTGTTGGGTAAGATATAGGTATGACAAAAATTAGTTTCCGAATAATTTAAAGTTAGTTTAGTGTTGTTTGTCATAACTATATAATTTTATTTTCCTCTGGGGGGATATTAAGAACCAAAAAGTAATTACCTACGAAAATTACTTTTGGACTTACAATAAATTATTTTTTACTTGTTTCAGCCCTGCAACTTTCAAGATTTAAGATTTAAATTATGAATAATAACGAAAACGAACAAACTAAATCTTTCAAAGTAAACGATCGTCGTAGGTTTGATGATTCTGGTAATGAAAAAAGTTTAAAAGAAACAACGACCGCAGATAGCACATCATCAGAATTAGGTGCGGAGCAGGGATTTACAATTCAAGATTCTGATCAAGAATTTCAAATTAATTTCCCATCATTTGTGGCATCTTTAGCAACCCAAGCTTTAATCCTAATGGGCGAGTTACCGGCCCCCGAAGGTATGGAAGCAAACATTGATCTGGAGGGGGCAAAGCAGACAATTGATATAATTGCCATGTTACATAATAAAACTGCAGGCAATTTAGAGCCAGACGAAGCTAACTTTTTGCAGGAAATGTTACATAATTTACGTATGGCCTACTTAAAACATCAAGAATAGTTCCAGTAAGTTTATCATGCCAAGTCATTTCTTAAAATATTTTTTGATAAGTTGTATTTTGTTAACTGCTTGTTGGCAAAGACCGGTCCTTAACTTAGAAGTTAATACTTCCAATGATAAAATTAAACGTGGAAAAGAGTTAGTTCAAGGATTAGGGGCTTGTGGCTCGTGTCATGGTATTAATCCAAATCCAGATTCGGCTTTAGCTGGCGGAAGGGAACTAGTAGATAATTACGGTGTATTATTTGCTGCCAATCTTACTCCTTCAATATCAGGGATCGGGAATTATAATCTTTCCCAATTTATTGATGCTATTCGCTTAAACAAAAGTAAAAAATCAGAATTCATGTCCGGGTATTTTCACCGGGGACTTAAGAAAGCTAGCAACGATGACTTAACTGCAATCTATGCTTACCTAAAAACCTTGACGCCTGTTAAGAATGAAATATTTAAACGAGCTATTACTTTTTGGGAGAGAAATACAACCGGACTATTTGAAGAGCGCGCAGAGTTTCTTGGTTATATTGCACCAATTTCGGACTCTAATCCAAAAATATACGGTAAGTATTTGGTAGATCGAGTTGCTGATTGTGCCGGTTGTCATCAAGCTGATTCGCCATTGTTTTCAGATGCGGATTATTTAGGAGGAGGTAAAGTCCTACTTAAGGGTAGTCAGCAGAAGATTACTCCTGCACTAAAACCTAAATATAATCCAAATTTAAAAAATTGGACTGAAGCTAATTTCTTACACTACCTTAAAACTGGGCGTACAGCTGATGGTCAAGCAGTTAGCTCAGAGTATTGCCCCACAAATTTCTATGCGACTGCGCCACAATCTGATTTAAAAGCAGTGGCTAACTATTTAGCGTCACTTAAATAAATGAAAGTTTTGGCAATCGAAACAAGTTGCGATGAAACTTCCATTGCTGTTATTGATTATCAAAATATCAATCAAACAAAGATTCTAGCAGAACAAATTCTTTCGCAAAATGATATTCATGTTGAGTATGGTGGAGTAGTTCCAGAACTTGCTGCTCGGGAACACTCCCGCAATTTACCAATACTTTTAGATCAAACATTGCAAGATTTAAATTTAGAGTTGGTTAGTCTGGATGCGCTTGCAGTGACTATTGGACCAGGACTTAAAGGTTGCTTATTAACTGGCTTAGGGTTTGCTCAAGGTTTAAGCCTGGCTGCTGGGGTACCACTTTTAGGTGTGAATCATATCGAAGGACATTTGCTTGCTGCCTTTTTAAATAATCCGGAGTTAACTTTTCCGTATTTAGCATTATTAGTTTCTGGCGGTCACACCCAGATTGTAGCGGTCGAAGCTTTAGGTAAATATAATATATTATCGGAAACAATTGATGATGCAGCTGGAGAAGCTTTTGATAAGTCGGCCCATCTTCTTGGATTTGATTACCCAGGTGGCCCGCAATTAGCTAAGCTTGCTGATACTGTAAATGCTGATCGCTTTAGTTTGCCAGTAGTAATGAAAGGGAAACCAAATTTTAGTTTCTCTGGATTAAAAACAGCGATCTCGCTGCTGGTTAAGGATCAACAACCTTTAACGGCAGAAATTAAAGCAGAATTAGCCCATAGTATTCAGAGATCTATCGTAGAAAATTTAATTTACAAGTTAAAGAAAGTTCAAAAACAAACTGCTTTAAAGCGGATTGTTGTAACGGGGGGCGTAGCCGCCAATAAATGTTTGCGGGCAGAGGTTAGTAAAATTAGTAAAGAAGTGTATTATCCAGATTTTAAGCATTGCATGGATAATGCTGGGATGATTGCTTTGGTTGCCGCTGCTCGTTTAGCTGAAGGACTACCAGCATTTCCAACAACTAATGTTTATTCGCGGATTCCAAAATATCTGATACCTGAAATATTGTCATGAATGAAATAAAAGATTTACTTTACCAATTACGAGTTCGCCCCAACAAAGATCGCGGACAAAACTTTTTGATTGTTCCCAGTGTTATAAATGAAATAGTAGAATTTGCTAATCCCCAAAAGCACGAACAATTATTGGAAATTGGACCAGGGCTTGGAGCATTAACTGCCGAACTAGCTGATCATGAAAACTTAATCGTAGTGGAGATTGAAGAGAAATTTTGTGAGCACTTACGCAAAAAATTCCCTAATTTGATTATTGTCAATGAAGATGTTCGCTTTATTGATTTTGAAGAGCTAATTAAAGAAAATGATTTTGATTTGGCACAAGGGTTAACTGTCTTTGGAAATTTACCATACAGTTTTTCATCTGATATTATTTTTCATTTACTCACTTTTGCTAAATCTGTTAATCGTTCAATATTAATGTTGCAAAAGGAATTTGCCGCCCGATTAGCAGCGAAAGTTAATACTAAAGCCTATGGATCACTTAGTATCTTTACTCAAATTAAAGCTGATACACTTTTAGGTCCAATTATTTCGGGAGATTGTTTTCACCCCGAAGCTAAAGTTGAGTCGCAGGTTATTGAGCTTAGATTTTTTAAGGAACCTAAATATCAAATTAATGATGATTTGTTATTTAGACAAGTTGTTCTTGCCATGTTTTCAGAGCGCCGCAAAAAAATTACAAATACACTTAAAAAATTAAAAGCGGTAACGATTGAAAATCCCAAAGAATTTTTAGTCGAGCATAATTTTAATCCCGATGCACGACCAGAGAATTTAAGTGTTGAGGATTATGTGAGATTATCTAATATAATTTCAACCCTTTAAATTGATTATCAGTTATAACACAAGGTATCCAGCTCTCCGTCCCCTTTTTTGGAAGATATAAAGTGAATCCAGATTATTGGAAAAGGGGAGGATTCGTGCCCTTAATATTGTTTGCTTCGCAAACATCTATTTGATACTCATTGCAAAATAATCCTCAAGATAGTAAAAATTTAGTATGTCAATTAATACTATCAATGATGTTGAGCCAACTGAAGGCTCTAGTAATTCTAAGCCCTCCGTCCAAGAGATTATGGCTAAAATCCGAGCTAAGGTTGAAGCTGATGTAGAGAATGTTGGCCATAGTAAAATTGAATTCCAACCGGCCATAGCTAGTTACCAAGGCAAATCTGTAAAGGCCGGTGAGTTAGTTTATTCTGATGAACTTCGCTATTTAAATCTAAATTATGTAATTCCCAAACAAGCGGACATCAGCTGGATTAATTCCCATCGTGGGGGATTCCTTGGCAAGATTATAGTTAAGTTAAAACGCAAATCTTTGCCATTTATCTGGGGCTTATTACAACCCCATTTCCAAGCACAACAAGAATTTCAAATCAATTTAGTTAAGCATTTAAATCATACTGCTAAATACATTGATGCCCGTGATGGTGAAAACTTTTGGGAGCTAATTCGTAAAATTGATTATGATATCAATAAGTCTTTACAACACATCGAAAGACTAGCAGATGAACAAATGGCCAGTCTTCGATCGACTGAGAAAAACTTTGGAAAGGATCTACAGTTCCACATTCAAAATTTACAAAAAGAAATCACAGTTGTACGTGGTTTAGCTGAGCAGAATCAAGAAAATTTCAAAACAGTAGATTCTGTATGTCGTGGATTAGAAGGCTTAGTTGCAAATATAACTAGTAAACCAGAGAATTCTAGTTTTGAAACTAACAGCAAAAAAAATCAAACTAGCGAATTGCCAGATTATTCCTATTTATTACTAGAAAATCGTTTCCGAGGAAGTGAAGAAGAAATCACTAGACGTCAACAAGTTTATTTGCCGTACTTTCTTAATGCTACTCAGCCTATTATGGAAATGGGTTCAGGACGAGGTGAGTTACTTGAGTTATTTAAAGCTAATAATATTCCCAGTATTGGAATTGATATTGATGCTGCTATGGTTGAGCATTGTGTTGCTAAAGGTTTTAATGTTCAGCTAATTGATGCTGTTAAATTTTTATCAGAACAACCCGATGCTTCTCTCGGTGGATTAATTGCCGTACAGGTGGTTGAGCATTTGGAGCGTACATATTTAGACCAATTAATAAATTTAGCAAAAATTAAACTAATTCCGGGAGCTAAAATAATTTTTGAGACTATTAATCCGCAGTCATTATTAGCTTTGTCTTCTAATTATTTTAGAGATCCAACTCACGTCTGGCCAATGCACCCAGATACGCTTAGATATCAAATGGAGTTAAAGGGATTACAAGTAGATGAGATAAAGTACTTATCCCCAGTTTCGGGTGTTTTGAGATCCGTCCCACTCGACGAACAAATGCCACCACGTTGGCAGGGAACAGTGGAAACAATTAATGCTAATATCCAACAGCTTAATAATTTGCTGTATGGCTTTATGGATTATGCCATTATTGGTTCAGTCAAATAGGAAATTAATAACATGGCAAATATCATAGTCCTTGGTGTTAAAGTTCCTTATACTTCAGGTGGGATGGAAGTATTGGTTCGCGATTTGTTACGTGAGCTAAAATCTAGGGGACACAATGCTGATTTAATCGAATTGCCTTACACCGTACTTCCCAAGGAATCAATTCTAAATCAAGCAGCTTATTATCGTTCTATTGATTTCTCAACTTTAGGTGCTGTTAAAACTGATTTAGTAATTGCGACAAAGTTTCCTAATTATTTTGCAAAGCATACAAAAAAAAGTGTTTGGTTAGTCCACCAGCATCGAGCAATTTATGATCTATTCGGAACCCGATTTGCTGATTTTTCTGATGATCCAAGGGATGAAGCATTACGATCAATGATTGCAACTGCCGATCAACAATGTTTAGCAGAAGCAGATTATTTGGCGGGGATTTCTGCAAATGTTGTTGAGCGATTAAATCATTACAATCATTTAAAGGCAGAAGTACTCTATCCGCCACTTCCGCAAGTTGGAAAATATTATAATGCCCCGGCTGAAGAATATATTTTATCAGTAGGTCGACTTTGTAGTATAAAGCGTGTGGACTTAATGCTGAAAGCATTACCAATCGTTCATAAACAAGTAAAATTAAAGATAGTAGGACTACCGGATGAGCCGGGGATAATGGACTACTATCAAAATGAAATTGCTAAACACCATTTACAAGACCGTGTAGAATTTTTAGGTCGAGTAAGCAATGAAGATTTGGTAAATCTTTTTGCTAAGTCATTAGCGGTTTACTATGCACCATATAACGAAGATTACGGATATGTAACACTAGAAGCTATGGCTTCAGGCAAACCCGTTCTGACTGCTAATGATAGTGGGGGAACCCTCGAATTTGTTCGTCATGAAGAGAATGGTTTAATTGTTGATGCAAATCCAGACAGTATTGGCCATGGTATGAATCGTTTTGTAGAAGACAAGGACCGGGCAAAGCAATTAGGATTAAATGGACTAGCTTGGATTGATCAGTCAGGACTTAATTCCACAGGTTGGGATACAATTATTGAACGTTTACTTTCTCCACTAAACTGTGAATAGTTCTGAATCTTCTCAGAAAATTCGCATCGCTTGGTTTACACCAAGTAAGTCTGCAAATGAAAGTTTAAGTGAAGTTTTCTCGGCAGAACTTTTGCCAATTTTATCTGAGACACTGGAGATAAAAGTTTTTACGGATAGCTTTGAGCCTTATGAAAATTATTCTTCGGCACACTACTTAACTGCTGTTCAGGCACATCAACAAAATCCATTTGATCTGTTTATTTATCAAGTTGAAAACCACACCAGGAGCCATTTTTCAAGAGCGCACCTAGGATTAATTCCTGGCTTAGTAATCTTTCATCATTTGAATTTTGTTGATTATGGTGCTGAGTCATTTCTAAATAGCCCGTGGACTAAAGTATTACCAGAATTAATGCAGACTGATATAAATTGGCCAAGTCGTAGTAATAAATATTTACCTGTTGGGCCATTTGGAAATCGCGAAGCTGGATATGCGCTACAAGCATTGTTTACTAATCCACAAAATTTGAGTGAATTTAAACGTTCCGTTATTAAAGATAGTATTAGTAGTCAATTTAATTTGGAACCAAAACATTTAGCTTTTCCAGTTGCTATTCCAAAAGACATTCAGTTTGTTACAACTTTTGAATTAGCCAGTACTGCCAAACCAACAATTGCTGAAAGAATGCCGCAATTATTGAAAGCATTACAAGCTAGTCCAGCTTGGAAATTAAATTGGTTGATAGAATTTACAGAGAAAAAACTTGCGGAAGCGTTAATTAATGAGTTTCAAGTGGAGTCACAAGTTATTTTAACTTTTGGCCGAACAGTTAAGAATTGGGAAAAAACATTAGCACGTAGTTCAGTCGCGTCACATTTACTTTTCAGTGTATACGAACAACCTTGTCCATATTTAGGTATTAGTATGGCTAGTTCCAAAGTTATTATTGCTAGCGATTATGGTTTCTTAGATACTTTTCCGGAAAACTTGGTTTATAAAATTGCCCCGGGAGTCGGAGAAACCGAAACTCTAATAGTGCTTCTAAAGGAATTCGTAAGCAATTCAGAATTACTATTGTTTAAAGAGTCATATTCTTATGCAGAGGAACACTTCTCCAAAGAATTAATAGCAACGGAACTCTCAAATTTGATCTATAGCAATTTATCACAATACCAAAATTTCTATGCTAATTGGCAAGAGTTTTCGGGCCATGCCAAGCAAGCACTTATTACGGATGTCGCAAGTTTAATGAATCAGCAAATGATTGGATTCTCCGCAAAATTCAGTTGGGATAATACATTAAAATTACAATTTCAAGAATTAGGGTGGATTTAGAATGTCGGTTTTTTAGATCATAAGTCTCAATTAATATTTTTTGTAAGACTTCTTAAAATTTACTTTAATCAAGGTACTGGTACCGGTGGTGTAGCAAGCGGACAGGTAGGTATTATTGCCGGTCTACCTGGAGTTTCGTCGTAGTAGGAGTATGGCGTACCTGTCCCTGCTGATGGGGAGCTACCAAGAGTAGCGGAATAAAAGATATGCTGTAAAAATCTTGGGTCATTTCTGTCGACCCCTCCTCTTCTAATATTAACGTCTTTAGATGAACCCTCAGAGTGCGATGTTAGCACCATAAATACGGAACTATTCCCACAGGCCCTTAGGTTGACTTTTGGATCATGATTAAGTCCTGGTAATGGTTGATCTGACCAAGCCATAGTACCATCTATTAATGATTGCTTGCCAGAAGCCAGCTCATCTAGCTGTGCCACACCAGAGCCATAACTAAATATATAGTTAAAGTTTCGATTATTAACATCATCGGCCATCAAGGCCTCAAAAGACGTGCGCGCTTGTACAAGTTGTGTGAGGGCAGTCAGATCATTAGCTCGTTCTCGATATTCTTGAACTTGAGCAATAGCCATCGAACTGATTATTCCAAGAACAGAAACAGTTACAGCTAATTCCACCAGTGAAAATGCTTTATTTTGCTTTATTTTAAGTCTGAACATGAAATTTGATATATATATATACATCGGCCAGTAGATTGGAAACTTTAGAAAAAGAATTAGATTTTGGTCTAATGAGATGGGGTATTTTTCAGATTGTTTACCGGTACAAGACCATCAAAACCTTCGGCGATGCAATCTCTCGCATCTTGCAGTAGTTTTGCATAATTTGGCTCAAATACTGAGGAAGAAGTTTTATCTATTTGCCGAGCCAGTGATTGTAACGCTAGGTATTCTGCCGGATGTTCAAAGTGAAATGATCCAGTTTTGTCATACCGATTAAACAATTCAAAAAGGACTAGTGCCTGATCTTCTGTAATTTCAAGTTGATATTTTTTCATTTAAAGATTCAAGTGTCAGGGTGCTCTCTAATTAAATGATTAATTTAATTAGAGAGTCGTTAGTTTAAAAAAATTATTTACTTAACTTTCTTTGTCTTAGTAATTTTTTCTTTAATTCTTCAATCGTCTTAAGTAAAGTCGTATTCTCTGTTTTTAACTTAAGATTAGCAGACTGTAATGTTGTTACTTGTAACTTAAGCGAGGTTACCTCAGTTTTGCTTTTTGTTAACTGAGCTGTCAGAGAGGCATTCGATGCTAGTGCGGTCTTAAGTTCAGTTTCTTTTTTGCCTAGTCTTAACAAGGTATCCGCTAATTGAGTTTTCAGTGCTACAATTTGTTTGTTAAGCGCTTCTTTCTCGATAGTTGAACTAATTTTAAGTTGTTCATAACGCAACTTTTCAGCTTGTAAATCATTAAAGTAAAGTTGTGCTTTAGCTTGAACCTCAGAGAGTCCTAATTCTAGTTTCCTAATAATTGAACTAGAATCTTGGAGCTTAAGATTTAAGCTATCAATTTCTGTTCTAGTGCTTTCTTTAAGTTCGTCATAATGTCTGATCTCCGCTTGGAGATTGTCGTAGTATTGCTTTGCTTGTCCTTCAGCTTCTTTTAATCCTAATTCTAGTTTTGTAATTATTAAACCAGAATCTTGAACCTGAAGATTTAAGCGATCAATCTCATTATTTAAAACTTCAATTCCTTGCTTAAGTTTAGTATTTTCATCAACTAAAGCTTGGTCTGCCTCACATATCCCAATTACTTTTTTGATTGAAAAAGTCCCTCTCGGAGCAACAATAAAGTTTGTATTCTGACAATAATGAACAATGAAGCTGATTTCAATTTCGTCCGCAACATAAGGTTTATCTTGATTCCATTCGACTGAATTAACTTCAGCCTCACCATAACACCCATCTTTATAAACATTTGTAATTTCATTGTAATAATGAAGTCCAAAATTAGATTTATGACCAGCTTTAAATCCTGAATCGGAATAAAATTCGAAACGTACATCTTCGTAAGTTGCACCTAAGTAGTTTTCAGGAACATAGGGGGTGTTTGGATCGGGAAACATCTGAAGGGATTTAAAGTTTGGAGTTTCGGATCCATCAACCACTAAAGAAACTTTTTGCGGGATGATTACGGTAGGTTTAATCGAAAAAGTGCCTTTAGGAAAAGTAAGATATCGATACTGACAACGGTTTGCTGTGAAACTGATTTCAATTTCATCTACAACATATGGTTTTTCTTGATTCCAAACTACTGATTTAACTTCCGCCTCACCAGTACAAGAATCTGTATAAATGTTAGTGTCTTGATTGTAATAACTCAATGTGAAGGCTGAATTATGACCAGCTGTAAATCTTGAATCGGCATAAAATTCAAATTGTACATCTTCAAACATTGCACCGATGCCTTTTTCTGTAGGATACGGATTGCTTGGATCGGGTAACATATGAAAGGATCTAAGATTTGGTGTTTCAACTCCATCAATTACTAAGGAAACATGTTGTTTTGCAACTGCGTGATCTTCTATATTGTAAAAAATTTTCCCCGAAATAACGGTATTGTTATCTGTGTAACATGTTCCTTCAAAAGCCAATTCTAGACTTGTTATTCCATAGGGGGAGATTCCATCCCATTGTACAGAGATTACCTTGGCGTCACCTTGGCATCCCTTATGATTATCACGGTCATTTAAAAAAGTATCTAATTCAAAACGGTGAATTTGATCCCCAGCTTCAAAACCAGGGCCAGTAATCAGCTCAAATCTTGTATCTTTGCTAAAGTAAATTGCCAGTCGGTCAGACGTTCCACCAAAAGGGTAGACCCATTTTTCTATCGATTGAAAATCTAGGGGTTCTTGACCATTGATGACTAATTTCCCAAAGTCTGAATTTGAGGGACTTTGAGCGGAAACAAAGCTCACGGCCAATAATATTTGTATTGCGATTACTAGGAATAGGGTGGATTTTTTGAACAACATAAATTACCTTATTGAAAAACCTGCGTCTTGGTTCATCAAAGGTGTATTGCTAGTTGCTTCAAAAAAATTACAAATGGAGAAAACTTTTCAAAATGAAGCAAAATAGTAGGTTATTTCCAATAGTTTTGATAATCTGGCCCTGCTGAATTTGGTTTACATCTAGCTGGAATAACTTTAATCATTAGTGGAATAGGAAAGTCTGCGCCCACTAAAATAGCTTCACCAGCTGTTAAATTTGGGAGCATTTGCACTGTACGATGATCTAATTGTCCACAAGCACGTTCTACTAAACTTCGGTCATAGTCGTTAATTAATCGATGAACTATTAATGTTCCCATTTGACTAATTACACCTTCAGGAATGTCTCTAGGTCGTTGTGTAGAAATACAAAGATTTACTCCATACTTCCTTCCTTCTTTCGCTAAAATTGCAAATGAGTCTAGGGCATAGTTTAAATCTTCATTATTAATTTCTAGATTTAAAAATTGATGTGCTTCATCTAGTAAAATTAGTGTTGGCTGTTGCTTGAAATAATTTTTTCGAGCTAGATTTAATAAGTAGCGGCCCGCGGCATTGGTTACAAGTTCCCGAGCATGGTGATCGTAAGATAAGTATTCCAGTGAAATTCTTAAAATTGCACTGGAGTCATCATCTAGAAAATCGGCAATAACTTTTAATAGTGATTGCTTACCTTGAGGTCTAAAAATCGGAGCAAGAGTATCCGATCGTAACATTTCATCCATGCGAGAAACTAGGGGCACACAAGCCGAGCGATCATTGCCATCAATGGCTCCCCAAGAATTACTCTCCACTGAACTCTGGACTGGAACCACACACTCATTTTCAATTTGACGTGGTAAAGAATTAATATCAAAGTAAACACCATTCTTATCTAGTTCCTTAGCAAATTGTTGATAAGCATTTTCATAGGCAAGCTTTGATCGATTAGCTTTGATAATTTTACCACCAACGGCAATTTCGGGTCTGAGGTTAGCGAGTTTTAAACTTTTAATGGCTGCTCTTAATTTTGGTGCTTGGCTTTCTCCGTTTGGTTGAAAGATAGCAAAGAGATCGTTTTCAGTTAGGTAATAGTAAGGCAAAACAACTTCTTCTGAATTAGCTGGGGGCTCAGGATCATTACCAAGATAGACATGTCTTACTTTATTAGAAATTTCTTGATATTCACCAGTAGCATCAAACAGTATAATCTTTGATTGATAACGAGATGCTTCTTCTAAGATTCTAGCAATTGTCCAACTTTTGCCGGCTCCAGTAGTTCCAATAATGGCACAGTGTCTACCAAATAAAGTTTCTGGTGAGATTGATACGGGAATATTTGTCGTATTTTGAAGATTGGCAATTAATAAACTAACGGAGTTGTCTTTAAGTGTGGCATTCGCAGCTGGATTTGTAATTAATTTTAAAATTTCAGAAGTAGCTACAATGGCATTAGTTCCAATTTGTGGTTGCTCAATAATCCCATGGAAAACTTTAGCTGTTTTTAATTGTACACTTAACAACAGTTGAGCAGTAATTGCAGTTTGAATCTTTAAATCATCCGAGTTCAATACGGAAAGTCCTGTAATTTGTCCCAAGACAATATAATCCTTTCCAGGGACAATTAGAAAAGTTCCAATCTTTAGATTATTGTTCTCTGTAGCAGTAACTTGTTCGCTAAAAATCAAGTTATTTTGAATAGTGATATTGTCAGCAGTAACTTGAATTACTTTACCAATTAATTGATTTTCAGTTTTTGATTGTGGTTCAATTGAAGTAGTAATGGCAGTCTCCCTTGTCTGATATTAATTATTCCACCTTAGTATTGTTGTCATTATCTCGCTAGGGTAGGATTATAAGATGCATTCAAATTATAAACAGTTTCAAAGACTAAGTATTTAATTCAATTAAAGAAAAGTTAGACCTACTGGTAAAAATAGATCATGCTTGCTATAAGTTCTAAGATGAAAACCCACCCTAGATTAGCCTTTGTTGTTCCTAGATTCGCTGAAAGCATTATTGGTGGTGCGGAAACACTTGTAGCCAAACTAGCTGAAAGTTTGCAATTACAAGGATATCAAATCACAATTCTTACCACTTGCGCTATCGATAATCGTACCTGGGAAAATCATTTTGAGCCTGGAAGCTATCAGGAATTTGGACTTTCGGTAAAACGCTTTGCGGTTAATTCACGAAACTTAGATCGTTGGATCCCGCTCCAAATTAAAGTTGCTGAAGGGATGATCCTACCTGTTAAGGATCAGTTAGATTGGATGGCGGAGTCCGTAAATTCTGAAACTTTGTATCAGTACATCATCGATCATCAAGATAAACACGACCTATTTATCTTTGCTCCCTACCTTTTTGGCACAACTTTTTGGGGGTCATTAATTGTTCCTGAAAAATCATTACTTATTCCATGTTTACATGATGAAAGTTATGCTTACACTGAAGTGATTCAAAGTATGTTTCGTCAAGTCAAAGGATTTATATTTAATGCTAAAGCCGAGCAGGACTTTGCTGAAAGTCTGTACGGGCCACTCCGTGGTGGAGAAGTTGGAATGGGCTTTGATGTTTTTGAAGATAATTACATTCAAAACTTAACTCCTTATTTTCAAAATTCTGAGCCATACTTACTTTATTTAGGTCGCAAGGAAACGGGCAAGAACTTACATTTACTAATCGATTATTTTAATCAGCTGCAAATTCCAAACCTAAAATTAGTGATTGCAGGAGGGGGAGATTTTTCGGATGTCGCTGATATTAGCAAACTAAAGTCTGGAAATATTCTTGATTTAGGTCGAGTTAGTGAAGAAGACAAGTCCCGTTTGCTGAAGTATTGCTTAGCACTTTGTCAGCCGTCAACTAATGAATCTTTTTCAATTGTTTTAATGGAAGCTTGGCAGTTCTCAGTTCCAGTTATTGTGCATGCCAAGTGTTCTGTAACTAAACAACACGTTTTGGACTCTCAAGGCGGTTTGTATTTTTCTAATCCTGAGGAGTTAGGCGCGACAATTAAATTGTTACTTAATGATCAATTATTAGTTCAAAACTTAGGGAATAATGGTCGAAAGTACTTGTTAGATAAATATAACTGGCCCGCTGTAACGGAAAGATTTCAAGACTTATTGCCAAGATTACTAGCATGAAACCAATTATTAGAATTCAAGAACTAGTTAAGATTTTAAATGAGCATGGATATCGCTATCATGTACTTTCACAACCAATTATTGCCGATGCCGAATATGACAAGCTCTATCGTGAGCTGGAAGCATTAGAGCTAGTAAATCCAGAATTAATCTTGGAAGATTCACCTACCAAGAGAGTGGGAGGCGAGATACTTTCAGAATTCCAATCGATTGACCATCAAGTGCCAATGTTATCACTTGATAATGCCATGAACGAAGAAGAATTAACTGAGTTTGATGCGCGTGTTAAGCGCATGCTATTAAAAGAAGGAATTTCCGAAAAGGAGCTAGCCTATACTGTCGAATTTAAGTTTGATGGTGTTGCTTGTAGTTTAAGATATGTAGATGGAATTTTGATTTCAGCCGCTACACGTGGGGATGGACAAGTAGGGGAAGATGTTACCGAGAATATTAAAACTATAAAGTCTATACCACTCAGACTGCGTGATGGACATTTATCAAAAGGTATTATTGATATTCGTGGTGAGGTATTAATTTTTAAAGCCGATTTTTTAAAATTTAACCAAGCTCGAGTAAAAAAAGAAGAAACACCCTTTGCTAATCCGCGAAATGCTGCTTCCGGAAGTTTGCGCCAATTAGATTCTAAAATTACAGCAGTACGCCCACTTAGCTTCTTTGCTTATGGATATGGATTTGTTTCGGGAGTAACTTTGCCAGATAACAACCAAGACATTATGGCTTTAATAATGGAGGCTGGTTTTGCAATATCCTCCTTTTATCACGTAGCTAAAGATCTAGATCAGCTCATTACGCTTTATCAAACTGCTCAAAAGCAGCGAGAGCAATTGCCATTTGATGTTGATGGAATTGTTATAAAGGTAAATTCTGTTCATTTGCAAACTAAATTAGGGTTTAAACATCGTTCTCCCCGTTGGGCGATTGCCGGAAAATTTCCTCCAGTAGAAGCAATTACTAAACTCTTAAATATTGAAGTTCAAGTAGGACGGACAGGTGCTATTACTCCAGTAGCAATTCTAGAACCTGTGAACGTAGGTGGAGTTGTTGTAAGTCGAGCCACTTTGCATAATGAATCGGAGATTGAAAGAAAAGGTTTGCTAATTGGAGATAGCGTTGTTGTTAAGCGACAAGGTGATGTCATCCCTGCGGTTATTAGTTTTATACAAGATGCTCGTGATGGTTCGCAAACTAAATTCATTTTTCCAAGTCTATGTCCAGTTTGTGAATCTCTTTTAATTCGACCAGTTGGAGAAGTTGTAAGTCGTTGTCTAAACACGCATTGCCCTGCTAAAACAGCTGAGAGAATTAGTCATTTTGCTTCTAAAGCCGCAGCAGACATTGATGGACTTGGGGAGAGAAATGTAAATTTCTTACTGGAACAGGGAATAATAAAAAACATAGCTGATTTATATCGAATAGATTTTAGAAAATTATCAGAATTACCTGGTTTTGGAGAATTGTCAGCCAAGAATTTAGAAAAATCCCTAGAAATCTCCAAACAAATTCCCCTAGATCGTTTGATCTATGCTTTAGGAATTCGTCATATTGGTGTTCGAACCGCAAAATTAATTGCTATGAGTATCAATAAGATAGAAAACTTATTTAATTTAACAGAAGAAGATTTGCTTAATATTCCTGAGATTGGCCCAGAAACGGCAAAGACTATTATGGGCTTTTTAAGTCAACCCGATGAAGCTTCTTTGATTCATGAACTGATTGAATTAGGTTTTCAAATTAAGGAGCTTGAAAAAAAAGAAATTCCTGATAATTTTTTTAAAGATAAAACTTTTGTAATTACTGGAAGCTTTGAAAAATATAGTCGTGATCAGTTAAAAGATATAATAGAAAAAAGTGGTGGTAAAACAGCATCTGCTATCAGTAAGAAAACTGATTATCTAATTGCGGGGGAGAACGCTGGCTCAAAGCTTAGTAAAGCAAAAGAACTTAAAGTTGCAATCCTGGAAGAATTACAATTGCTCGAGCAGATCAACGAACATTTATAGCAATTACTGACCAAAGTTGAATCTACTAAAAATGGAACATAGATCACCAAGCAGTAATTAATTACAACTTTCTAATAATATAAAATTCTTTTGAAGGACACAGAAGAGCATAAATCAGGCTGACTGTCTCAATCAGAACACAAAGGGGTGATAATAATAAGACTTTGGTCATAAAAATTACCTTTTGTTTATATTCCCACTCAATAAATTTTAGATTACGATACGCGCCAAGTAAATATTGGAAGCAGATAAAATTCATCAAAAATAAGAAACAAGTAATAAAAGCTAAATTACCTGCAGTATTCAAGGAATAGATAAAAAGGGCGATAGTTGAAAATAGGGCTATTCTCCAGAGGCCCAAGAAAGAGGCTAATATTAGTCGATACTTTAATTGATATCGTTTGTCGATTAAAATCAAACTAATGCCATTGATCCACCTTTTTCGTTGTTTAATAATATCAACAATACTCAAAGGAGATTGCTCTCTAATAAAGCCGTTTATCCAGCCAAATTTAAATCCAGCCTGATAGGCTTGAAGTCCAAATGCTAAATCTTCTGTGACCGAGGACTCAGGACCCCAATCAAAACCAACTTGGTTTTCCACATTAGCTGGAATTAAAAGAAATGAACCATGAATTCCAATTAGTGGAGCTTTAAGTAATTTATATTGGAATCTAAAGAAACCTAAATCATGAGTTGTTCGCACGCTATCAACAACGGTAGGTATTAAATTCTTACCATAATTTTTTGCATTATATTGAATTTCTCCCTGTCCAATGTTGTTTATTGTTTTTGGGGAATTAATAAATTCATTTATTCCTGCTAGTGCTGAAATATCCAAGATACTTTCTTCATCTAAGTGCAAAATCCATTTATTTGATAAATCTGAATATCGTTCATTACGCTGAATGATTGCATATTGGCTTGCCCTAGCTTTAAAGAGGGAGCCTTGTGGTGTTATAAAGTCTTCTGGAACAACTACAAAGGTAACTGATTTATTATTGATTGATGAAAAATGAATCGGGATATCAGTAACAACTTCAATTTCAAAATTAATTGGATATTTAGTTATGCATTTAAGAGTTTTTAATAGGGACTCTTCTAAGCATTCTGCATTTATTCCCTTAGAAAGATAGGTAATTATTAAACGACAATCATTGTTCCAACCATTATCAAGAAATGCTCTCATTGCTTTCTTATTAGAATTACAGGGATCTCGCCAAAATAATAGTGAAAAATAGCTTGTAAGATAGTGAAATAAAAATGGTAATAATAGGACAAAGAGTAAGTGTTCAAGCCAAAAATTATTGACTACTGCAAATATTATTAAACCAAAATTAATAAATATACCAAATATTGGAAAAAGATAATAAAAATTCATTGAGTAATTTTACTTATAGAATACATAATTCCTAATTGGATTTCATTTTATAAAATTTTGTGAATTATAGAGTTATCAATTTATCTGACATCTTCATCAAATATAGAAACTTAATGAATAAATATTAGATCTTATAGTAAGTTTTTAGTTTGTTGAAAATGAACTTATGGGCAATTTCCCCAAGGAGCTGCAAAGTCAGTTTTTTTAGAATCATAAAAACTTAAATTTCCTTCACTTCCGTATACACTAGAGCTAAAGTATTTATCTCCCTTACAATGATAGGTATCAACTAAAATTGGAATATCATTGCTTGGACCCCATTTATCAGAAACTGACATTACAAATTTTAAGTTTGGATTATTTCGGACTGCAGCTGGAATAAGAGCTGTTGCTTTATCTACTAAAGTTCCTGAACAGGAAAAGGAACCTGATTCGTTGGAACAAATAGTAGTGCAAGGACTTGAGGGGCATTCTGACTCCAGCAAGTCTCCTTGAAGAACCTCAGCTGCGGTTCTTAATAAATTTTGTGCAGATAAGGCTTCTGAGTTAAAGGCAGCAACTCGATATTCCTCATAAACAGCAACAGCGGTTGAAGCTAAAATAGCTACTATTGCTACTGTAACTAAAAGTTCAATTAAAGTGAAGCCAGCAGATGCATTACTTTTAAGCATGAAATTCAATTATTAAGATAAAATTTTATTGAAAAAAAGTTAGACATTTCATAAAAAGAGCTACTTCTAAATCCACTTTAGTCGAAAAATCTTAGCTAAGATTAATTGGTTAATCCAAAATGTATTTCCGAAAAATTTTTCCAGAAATCAGTTTGGCTTAATTATCATTGTTGTTTTTAGTCATTCCAAACTAGTTACTTGCGCTCCGTAGCTGAACGAAGGGGAAAAACCAGAATATGAAAAACTAATAAATGTTGATTTTCAAGATCAATATTTAAATCCAGCAAGCAATATATCCAAAAATAACTTCCATAGTGGAAATCTATTTTTTTGATGCTTATCTCATGATTTTAGTCCTCTTAACTCTAAATATCAATACTTTAAATCTGAGTAGGCTGATTCAGTTTTTAGATATCCTAAGTTATATTTAGAAAAAACTAGTATATTACCTAATTAGATAGAAATTTTCTTAATCATTTTAGTAATATTAAGCCTTTCAGCTGATAAGCATAAACTTTATTGATTATTTCGAGCTCACCACCCAACTAGTGATAAAGGTGATTGCAGAACTCCTGAACTGCAAAAGTGATGATGATAATTGCTGAATTTTAGGATCTAGGCAAAGTTGACTGAATAATCTATTCCGTTAAGTGATAATGAATAGAATAAAACTTAATGATTTTAATAAGAATTTCGCGATTACTTTTGCTATTTGTTTGCTGATTGCAGCCGTATCAAGCTTTTTATGGAGTAGAGCTTCCGAAGACTCTATGTATTTTTGGTTAGCCTCTTGCAATCTAGAGGTTAATATTGGTAATTCCAATTGTAGCGTAATTAGGAGTGAACATTTATTTGATGGTAAAAAGGTTCTAGATACCTATCCCATTTGGGCAAAACTCTTTTTTTATTTTCCGGGTAAGCTTGAGTTTGAGCAATTTTCATATCTTAACAAATTTATAGCTGCATTTTCCTTTAGCTTTGCTTTCACAATAATTGCCTGGATTAGTAAATTTAAAGTTGACAGTCGAATATCCTTAGCCTTAGTTTTTACTAGTTTAGCATTATTTGGTCCCTTAAGAGATATGTTTCGGTCAGGTCAGATATCCTGGATTCAATTGTTGAGTTTAGTCTCGTTCTTAATCTTTTTCCATAAAAATAGTTTTTCAGAAAAATTTCAGCGATCTCGGTATTTATTTGCAGGGCTATGTATTGCTATTAGTGTAATGAAACCCCAAGCTTTATATTTATTATACTTTTATTTATTTATTATAACTTTAAGAAGATACCAGCTAGCTGCCAAGGTGCTTGGGGGATTAATATTTTGTATTGTCGTTTACTTAATAATTACTATTGAATCGATAGATTACGAAGCAGCTTTGAATTTAGCAATTAAAAGACTGAATCCCTTGCTGCATTGGAACCAACCAGTTCTGGCAGATTTATTATTCCCACATAATCCTTATGCTCGTATTATTTGTATAGTAATAACTTTGGCATTCTCCTCAATTTATTTTTTAACATTAAAAAATTACTATTTAGCAATAATCTTAATTGTTATTCCGATTAGCCTTTTAACAACTCCCTATGGTTTTAGTTATGATTTCGTTTTACTACTTCCGGCATTAGTTTTTCTTCTTAGTAAGAAATATTTTCAGCCCTACCTAATTATAATTTTAATGTTGGCTTTAGGAATTAACTACGCTTTTGATTTAGTTCAAAAAAGTTGTATTGTTTATCCAATATTTATTTTAGTTTTAGGTTTATGGGCATATTATCGAAGTGAAAGATTAGAATATAATCTGTCTTGATAATTTTATTGTCCCTCTGGTGGATAGGAAGCCCCAAAAAGTAATTCCTACAGAAATTACTTTTTAGACATACTAATTTTAGAATTGGAGCTTGGGAAATTAATTTGAATAAGATTAATAGCGAAAGGTTGCATGTCTTTTTTGTAATTAAGATTTCAACAAAATAAGTTAGCCCTAAAGCGCTGATGAAGCACACGTTTAGTAGTTGATAGTATGAGTTCTTTTTACTTGAATTTATGATCACTAAGATCGGATTATCATTTCACAATTATAGAGGCATTACTAATTCAGCGATTGTCCTTGCTAAGAAAAGTTTTCTATTAAGGAATGAAGGTAGTTTGCTGGGTATTTTTTGGTATTTATTAAATCCATTAGTGATTTTTTTAGTTTTATTACATATTAAGCAATATGTAATAGTTGAAGTCCCTAATTACCCAATGTATTTGTTTATTGGGCTGGTAATATTTAATTTTATAAAAAAATGCACTGTATTAATTGCGAATTCATTTGTAGGTAATGCCAGTTTTATTAAAAATACCGATTTAAATAATTTCATTCTCCCTTTACACAGACTATTTGAAACAATTTTTTCACATTTTTTTGAAATTTTAATATTTATTTTTATGATGATTTATTATCATATAAATATTCTTAATATATTCTTATATTTATTTTTTTTGATATTTATCAGTCTCTTCGCGTTTTCAATTGGCTTAATTTTGGCAATTATAAGAATTTTTGTTGTTGATTTACTAGATATCTGGGGAATTGTAATGCAGATCTTATGGTTTCTGACGCCAATTTTTTATATTGCTACTAATAGCAGTAGTATTAATTTATTTAATCCTTTTTATTATTTTATAGAAGCAAGTCGGATTATTATTTTTGGCGAGGGAAATATTTTGATTGTCATATTTGCAACTGTTATCTCATTAATAAGTGCCCTAGGTTCAGGATTAATTTACTGTAAAATAAAGCATCATATCGCTGAATTTGTTTAATGCTAATGATTAATGCAATTGAAATTAAAAAATTAAATAAGTCTTTTCTTAGGAACTTACCTCAAGGATTAAGATGTTTTAATTTGCTCTATAATTTTCTAATCAATCGCCAAACTTTGAATGTAACTAAAGTTTCTGTTCTGGTTGATTTAAATCTATCAATTGGCGTTGGTAAAATAATTGGATTCAATGGTGCAAATGGCAGTGGGAAAAGCACTTTGCTTAGAATTATTGCTGGAATTTATACGTTCGATTGTGGAAGTGTGGTAGTAAATGGAAAAACTTTATATCTCAGTGGATATTCCGTACTAGTTAATAAGGATTTAACTATATTAGAGAACTTTCTCTATATCCCATTAATCTATGGAGTCTCCGAAGAATCCATTCGAGAAACATCTTTATCGATCTTAGACGAAGTCGGACTAACAGAGCATTTAGATCGAAAAACATTCACATTGTCAGAAGGTCAGAAGGCGCGACTTGGTTTTGCGATTAGTTTTTTTATTATTCAAAATAGAAATCCAGATATTTTAATTCTTGATGAAGTATTTGCTGGTGGTGGAGATGTTGAGTTTAAGCAGTATTCTGTTAATAAGATTCGTCAAATTATCAAAGGCAAGACTGTTTTAATGGTGAGTCATGATGAAAATTTGCTATTGAGAGAATGTGATATGTTTTACCAAATGAAATCGGGTAATTTAACGCCAATGAATCCTTGTAATAAGTAAGCTCTTTAAGCCATTTAAGAAATAATTTTAAACTTGATTTAATGAAGACCCTCTTTCTTAGATATTCAAAAATAAATTTTATTCTCAAGTGATCTATGAAGTTCCTAATCAAAAAACTAAATTCAGTTAGTTAATTATAGTAATGACAAAAAATAATTTACTGCCTGCCTAGCCGAAGCTTCAGCGAAGGCTGGTTAGTAAATTAAACAGAGTCATTACGGCTAATGCAAATCTTGGATTCCCACCTTTGCTTTCACCTATCTCGTTCTAGTATGATTGTTTCCCCCAGTATTAATATTTATAAGACTAACTACCTTAGCGACCCCAATGGTCGCTTCAAGCTCACATCTTAAGCAAATATATTCAGAAGATTAATTTTCAATGTCGCCTATTATAAATCAAACTTTTGCTTTTACAGACATAAACAATAGAAATTAGCCAATAAATAGATTCTCCTAGAAAATCCAATTCATAATATATGATTCATCATAGGCAGAGTTCGAAAATGGATCTCTATTTAGGAAGTAAATTGGGGGACTGAGTATTATTGCTAGAAATCCGATTTAAAGGCATAATTATAATTAATTAAATTATTAATAAATTATGACAGTTAGAACTCGTTTTGCCCCAAGTCCAACAGGATTTCAACATATCGGTGGTTTTAGAACCGCAATGTATGCTTGGCTATTAGCCAAACAACATGGGGGCCAATTTTTATTAAGAATTGAAGATACGGACCGGGAAAGATTAGTCCCTGGTGCAATCAAATACCTAGTTGATTCCTTACATTGGTTAGGGATTGATTATGATGAGGGGCCCAACCAAGAACAGTTAAACTCAATTGATGAATTTTCCGAATTTGCGCCAATTACTGCTGGTAAAGTTGGTCCATATATTCAGAGTGAGCGACTTTCAATTTATCAAAATGAAGTTGAACGTTTGATTTCGGAAGGTAAAGCGTACCGATGTGATTGTACTTCGGAAAGATTAGAGATAGAGCGTTTAGAGCAGATGGCTCGAAGAGAACGTCCTGGGTACAGTGGTTACTGTCGTACTAGAAACTTACCAGCCGGGGAGAAAACAGTTGTTCGTTTTCGATTACCAGATCAAATTAAGCTTTCATTGAATGATGCTGTTCGTGGAATAATTAATTGGGATAATCCACCATTAAGAGATCCGGTAATTTTAAAGAGTGATGGATTTCCTACTTATCATTTGGCATCAGTTGTTGATGATCATTACATGGGAATAACTCATGTTCTTCGTGGGGAAGAGTGGCTCCCAACAACTCCGATTCATATCTTGCTGTATGAAGCTTTTGGATGGGAAAAGCCTGTGTTTGTTCACTTATCTCACATTTTAGGACCAGATGGTAAGAAGCTTTCCAAACGACATGGTGCTGATGCTTTGACCCAATATGAAGAACAAGGAATTTTACCAGAGGCACTGCTCAATTATGTTTCCTTAATTGGTTGGTCAGTTGGATCTGGGGATGAGCAAGAAGTATTTACAAGAGAAGAGCTAATTCAAAAGTTTAGTTTGGAAGGCTTAAATTCTTCAGGAGGTGTTTTTGATCCTGTAAAACTTCAGTGGATGAATGGTGTTTATTTACGTTCTTTGAGCCCAGAGAAATTCACCGAATTAGCCGAAAAATATATTACAAGCTGTCCGGCAAAATCATGGGAAATTATTGCTCCGCATGTTCAAGAAAGAATTAAAACATTGCCTGAAATTTCTGAGAATATTGAATTTCTTTGCATCAATGATTTACCACGTGAGATGACAGCAATCTTTAATAAGAATGTTGACAAGGATATTGCCAAAAAGGTAGTGGATGTTGTTGGTAAAAAATTTGCCAGCGTAGAAACTTTTTCGGTGGAATCAATTCACAAAGCATTAGAGGAAGTTGTGGCTGAATCAGGCTTAAAGACCGGACAAGTTTTTCCAGTTGTAAGAATTGCAGTTACTGGTAAGAAAGCAACTCCGCCACTTTCCGAATCTATTATGGCGCTGGGAAAAGAAAAGACTATTCAGCGTTTAAATGAGATGCCAGCATTAATTGAAGCATATCAGGATTAGGATTGTGATTACCCCAAGTAAAATTAAAAGAATGGGAACTGAGGGGCTTGAGATAACTTGGCAGAACGGTGAAGTGCACCAACTTTCCAGTCAGTTGTTAAGACAAAATTGTCCTGCGGCGGATAGTAAATTGGAACGAGGGGATTTGTCGCATGATACCCCACTAACACCAAGAAAGAGTAGTCTTAAGGTGATTAAGCATGATGCGGAAGAGCAGACTTCACTTCAAGAAATTTGGGGAGTAGGGAACTATGCCATCGGAATTCGCTGGGCTGATGGGCATGACAGTGGTATTTACCCTTATACGCTTTTATATGAAATCGCTCAGAAAGGCTTAAGAAATGAGAAATAAAATCATAACTCGGGAAGGTTTATTGGAGCTATTTAAAACTAAACGACCTAGCAAAGTAGGTTTTACTTCTGGTAGTTTTGACTTGATTCATCCGGGACATGTAGATTACTTAAACAAAGCCAAAGAACTTTGTTCCTGTTTAATTGTGGGGGTTAACTCCGATGCTTCAATAAAAGGCTATAAAAGTGAACTACGACCGATTGTGCCAGCAGAGTCACGAGCCAAAGTTGTCGCTGGATTGGAAGCTGTTGATTATGTTTTTATCTTTGACGAACTAAACAACAACGAAAATATTTCGCAACTTAAACCTGATTTTTATATTAAAGCTGCAGACTATAGTAAGAAAACTTTAAGTTCCGCACCAATCGTGGAAAGCTATGGTGGAGAGGTTAAGTTAATTGAAGTAGTTGAATCTAGTTCAAGTTCTGAAATTATTAATTCAGTTTTAGAGAAATATTCAGCCAACATTCAAACCTACACAGCAAAGGAAAAACTACCACTATCAAAAGCAGTAATCTTGGATCGGGACGGGACAATAAATGAACATGTAGAATATTTGTTTGAGCCAGATAAATTTATTTTGTTAGATAATGCTATCGCTGGAATTAGAGCATTTCAAGAGGCTGGATACAGAGTTGTGATTATTACTAATCAACCGGGAGTTGATTTTGGTTACTTCCAATTTGAAGATTTATTCAAAGTAAATAAGAAGATGCTGAAATTGCTAAGTGCTGAGGGCATCTTGGTAGATAAGATCTATTTCTCGCCCTATACCAAAGCTGCTAGTACAGAATGTCGCAAGCCAAACTTAGGCTTAATTCGCAGAGCTGAGAAAGAACTTAACTTAGATCTCAAAAATTCAATTGTGATTGGTGATTCTAGTGGTGATATTAAAATGGGACGTGATGCTGGTTGTAAAACCATTTTAGTTACCACTGGAAATGCTGGAAATGACAGCTTGTACAATGTATCAGCAGATTTTATTGCACAGGATTTATTAGAAGCCTTTATCGTTATAACAAAAAGCCTTGTCGCAGAAAGTAAGTTTTTGTGATTTTTTTTGTCATAACGATATAATTTAAACCCTCCGCAGATGAAATTTGTGGAGGGCTAGCGTAATCTTGGCTTTAGCCAAGTTACGTAGCAGAAGACAAAATCAATACTCCCCGCTTTTCTACGTAGGGTTTCTTTGTTGTTTTCTACGGCAAAACCTGTCTTGCTCCTTCGCTAAAGCTTCGGAGGACAAGGTGACAGGATTTTGCTCGCTCACCTTTCTTTTCATTTTTTATCAAAAATGAAAAGCGGTGAGTATTTTATCCCTCCGGGGGATATTGCGCTCTAAAAAGTAATGTTTTTGTGGCATTATTTCTTAGAGCGCAATATAAATTTAAATAATATAATAATATGGATCGTCGCAGACTTGGTCGAAGTGGATTAGTTGTATCTTCCGTTTGTATGGGAACAATGACTTTTGGCGTTCGTTGTAACTTACAAGAGTCAATTGAAATTATGGATTATGCTTATGATCAAGGAATTGATTTCTTTGATACGGCTGAACTTTATCCTGTTCCTCCTCTGGCTGAATATGTGGGACGAACAGAAGAATTTGTTGGTCAGTGGTTAAAGACTAAGCCAAGAGATAGTGTAATTATTGCATCGAAGATTGCCGGGCCTGCTCATGGTTGGTTTACTCCTCCGATTAGAAATGGAAAGACAGCTCTTGACCGGCATCAAATTATTAAAGCTGTGGAAGGAAGTTTAAAACGCCTGCAAACAGATTACATTGATCTTTATCAAACTCACTGGCCAGATCATGAAATGGCTTATGAGGAAACTCTTGGAGCTTTAGATGAACTTAAAAAAGCCGGAAAAATTCGTGTTGCCGGTTGCAGTAATGAAACAGCATGGGGTGTTATGAAAAGTTTGCATGCTTCCGAAAAACACAATTTACTTCGCTTTGAAACTGTTCAAAACAATTTTAGTTTGATTAATCGTCGCCCGGAAAGTGAACTGGCACAAGTTTGTCGTCGTGAAGGTGTAAGCTTACTTCCTTATTCTCCACTTGGTGGTGGAGTCTTATGTGGAAAATATAATGAAAGTTTTCCGGATGGAGCAAGATTTACTCATTACTTAAAAGAGGGTGCTAAACGTCAACAAAAAATGGCCAAGCGTTTTGTTAACGATCGCAGTATCGCCACAACTTTGCGAGTTATGGAGTTAGCCGCTGAGATAAATGTTCCAGTTTCAGCTTTTGCACTTGCTTGGAGCAAGCAACATGATTTTGTTGCTTCTACCATTGTTGGTGCTACTTCTGTTGCTCAATTAGCTGAGAGTCTACAAGGAGCAAATTTAGAACTGGATAAATCGATGATCAAAAAAATAAATCAATTGGATGAGGAAATTCCTAACCCAATGAAGGAAGATGGTTTACGTCGGCTATAATTTTTTTCTTACTAATTACTTATTAATCTGCATGTTTTAATTAAATCGGCTTAAACTAAAGTCATTAATAGAAATTTTACTTTTTCCTGATAGAGTAATTTCTGCTAGCATCTCCCCAATTGCTGCTGAATGTTTAAATCCATGTCCCGAACAGCACGAAGCAATTAATATTTGTGGTTGATTTGGGAGGTGGTCAATCACAAAACCACAGTCAGGAGTTGTTGTGTAACAACAGACGTGTGATTTGATACATTTATTTTTAATTTTAATTGATTTACTAAATGATTCATAGAATTTATTGATCTCATCTTGTGATACGGTTCGATCGACTTCTTCTGGAGTTTTTGAAGATCTACTTTGTTCTGTTGCCAATTTTACCCCAGGTGTCATCCCTCGGACAGTGGGAAATCCATAAAATGATTCTTCTAATTGATTACCAATCTTTATAAAAATTGGCATTTTGTCTTCGTTGTAATTGCTTTCAGCTAACTTTCCCTCAAACCAATAAAGGACTTGCCGAGTCACATGAAAAATATTTGAGGTATCTATATTAAGTAAAGAGGACATCCAATTTCCAGCACAGAGAATAACTTGTTCGCTATATAGTAATTCTTGTTCAGTTTCTAATTCGACTAACCCATTTTTAGATTGAAAGGATTTAATAGTAGTATTAGGTAAAACAATACTGCCATTTTGTTTAGCAAGTTCGAGCTGAATTTGAATACATTTTTCAGGTAGCAAGTAACCGGCACTCGGCTCATAATAACCAATTTCATCTCCATTGAATTGAAATTGTGGAAACTTCTTCCTTAATTTACTACAGTTGAATATCTTATGTTCAATCTTAAATTCTTTTGCTAGGCTAATTGTCTTGTTTAGAAAATCGAAACACCCATGATTGATAACTTGACTATCAGGAGACCCATAGATTAGTCCACCACAAGGTTGATATAAATTTACTCCTGTTTCCTTTTCTAAGTTTGCCCAGATTTCATTTGATCTTAAAACTATCGGAATGTAGCTAGAACCTTCACCAATCGCTTGTCTTGTGATTCGTGTTTCTCCATGACTTGAACCTAAATTATGTGGGGGAGACAATCGATCGACTCCAAGTATCTGTTTTTTGCTTTTAGAAAGTTGAAAGAGAGTTGCACTTCCAACTGCGCCAAGACCAACTACAATTACATCATAGATATTTTTCATTTTACTAATTTATTTTTCTAAGATCCAATCGATGATTGCCTTGGCGGCATGTAATTTACACTCTGCCTGATCAAAAATAATCGAGTTTTTCCCATCCATCACCTCGTCACTAACTTCCTCTCCACGGTGTGCAGGAAGGCAGTGCATAAATAAACAATCAGCTTTGGCCTCCGATAGTAGTTTCTGATCTACTTGATAATTTTTAAAAGCTTTTAACCGCATCTGATGTTCTGCTTCTTGTCCCATGGAAGTAAAAGTATCAGTGTAAATCACGTCGGCATTTTTAACAGCGGCTTGTGGGTCTTGGATAAATTCTAATTTTGATCCAGTTTCTTGGGCAAGGGCTTCTACTAATTCTTTTTCTTTAGAATTAATTTCATATCCAGCTGGCGTTGCTATGCTGAAATTAATTCCAAGGAGTACACAGCTATGAAGAAGGGAAGTTGCAACATTATTTCCATCACCAATAAATGTTACTTTTAAATTGTCAAAATTTTTTTTGTGCCATTTAATAGCAGTTAAGTCGGCGATGGCTTGAGTGGGGTGATAGCGATCGCAAAGGGCGTTAATTACCGGGCATTTAACGGAATCGGAGAGTTCTAATAATCCCGCATGTTGGTAAACACGGGCAATAATTAAATCCACGAATCTTTCTAAGTTTCTACCAATATCAGGAATCGACTCTCGACCCTGTTGATTATTTCCACTGGCTAGAATTTGCGAACTAGAGAGGAAAATAGGGGTAATACCAAAATAGGTACAAGCTAGCTCAAAGGTTATTTTAGTTCTAAGCGAGGGCTTTTCAAATACCAATGCCGCCGACATCCCCTGATACTTCGGCTCCACCCGAATTCCCTGAGACGTTTTTTGCTTAAATTCTAATGCAGAATTAATTAAATAATTCAATAGGTTACGATCGTGATTGAGAATATTTAGGAAATTTTTAGACATAGTTTGTTAAATTTAGTGCGACAATTGCTTTAGGACAAGGGGATTTGTTCTAAAGGCCTCAGGGAACTCGGGGAAGGGGGATTTATAGTCTAGGTAAATTCCAGTTATTTAGGGTCTGATAGCCAACCATTGACTTAAAGCCCTTAAATTGTTAATAATTTGCCCAAACTTGAAAGAAAAAAATGTATATTCTGATAGTTCGTTTCTCTCTGCTGCTTTGAATCTGGCTCTGCCGATTTTTATGGTTGCAGGTATTTATTATAATTAAATAAACTTAAAATGTCTTTTACAAACTCTGATAAGAAAAAAGTTATGGCCGATCACGGTCACCATGCAACTGATACTGGTTCAGTT
>JBGSMD010000056.1:0-29635 GCA_041740355.1 Bdellovibrionota bacterium | reverse complement strand
AATATAGAAAGTCCAAAAAGTAATTTACGTAAGGAAATTACTTTTTGGGGCTTTCTATCCCCCGGAGGGATAATAAAATCATATAGTTATGACAAAAAAACAAATTGATCTATTAAATTTTTACGTAATTTATTTTTTGTCATCACTATAAATAACGTTGGGCGAGCAAAATAATGGCCTTGCCATTTTTTGCCGTGGAAAACAACATAAAACCCCTCCTAGATTATCTTTGATATTTTCAAAAATGACGAGCGAAGGGTTTATCAAGGGCAAAAAATGTTATTTATCAAGACTTATCAAGTAATTTTCATCATTCTACTTTTTCTAGCCAACACCGCTGGTGCTTTAGTAATCGACGACTTCAATGGTGAACAGCAAATTACTTCCGAGCTAGAAACTGTTCAATCAAATGCCGTAACCTTACCACAGACCTCTAGTCAAAGATTAAATTCGCTTGGAGGAAAAAGAAAGTTACTCGTTGAAGGACTAGCCGGAAGTAAAAATATTAAAACTAGATTAGTAGTCGAAGATGGGAAGCTAATCCACTCGCAAGATTCCGGAGCAATCGGTATCTCCAGAATTATCTGGGATGGGGATGACAAAACAAGCACTATTAACAATAAATTAGGTGCATATAATTTAATTGCTGATGGTTCATCTAAAATTATCTTAGAGGTGCTTAGCTTTGATGCCCCTTTTAATTCAGAAGTTAATCTCGAAATTAGAATCTACAACGAGCTCAAAACCATCGTTGTTCTTCGAAAGAATTTAAAATCAGCAATTAATTCTAAGCAATTAATTGAATTTCCACTAAAAGATTTTATAGCGACAGATGACTCCGCTGGAAACTTTAGCTTCAACAAGGTTTCGGCAATTGAACTACAAATCGATGGGCTCGATCAAGACATTGATCTGCAACTAGACAAAGTAAGGACGGATACTTGTCCGATTTTGCCAGATAATAACAATCAAGTAGTAGATGCTTGTGGTATGTGTAATGGAAATAATTCCTCCTGTCGAGACTGCTTGGGAGTAGTTAATGGCAAAGCTAAGAAAGATCGTTGTGGAGTTTGCAATGGTGACGGTCAGAGCTGCTTAGGTTGCACACAAACAAATCAATCCTTACAACTTGGAAAGCTTGATTCTGGAACAAAAGAAGTAGAAAGACTGACCCGACAAATTGCCAATAAAATTATTAGTATCAAAAATACTCTTCAAATTCAAAAATTTGTTTCGGAACAGAAAAAAATTGCTAGTGATTTACAAATAAAAAGTTGGCAAATCGTGTGGCAGTTACCAATAAACTCCAATACTTGTAGTAATCAAAATTTTTGCGCAAAGCAAAGTGTTCAAGGATTAATTTTAGAATATCAAAAAATTGCCAATGAATTAAAATTGATTAATGAGAAGCTGATCACTAGATTACAAAAGTTATTGATCGCAGGTAGTAAGGAGCATTTGGTATTCAAAAGAAAAAATGACTCCCTTAATCTGCAAATTTTAGCACAGCTTGCTAATATTCCAATTAATCAAAGTGTCTGTTCCTAAAGGTCATAATTCAATAATATTGTGGACCGAATTGATCCTAAGCGTTTAGAGTTTGATCTTAAGTCATGCTAAACGCTTATTAAAAATTTCGGTTTAATCTAATTACCGTATGCGGCCGCTCGCGATCGCGGTCTGCCGGATCCGTTGAAATTGAAGAAGGAGAGATAAATCGATTTGTTACCCGAGCAATTTCTTGTTCCTGATGTAGCATTTCCATTCTTTTGGTTACACTATCTAATTTTTTAATATCAACATTGTAATCACGACCACCTCTGTTGCCATTCTTTTTGTTCTTTGACTTATTAGCACCAAGAACCATCAGGAAGAATCCCCCTGCTAAAATACTGATTAATATAAAGGTATTCATAATTTCTTTTAAATAACTGGTGATTTGGATACCTCTTCACCTTTGATACTTTATACTTATAGTGAGTCCAAAAAGTAATTTCCGTAGGGAAATACTTTTTGGGGCTTACTATCCCCAAGAGGGATAATAAAATCATATAGTTATGACAAAAATAACTAAACTAACTTTTCATTATTCGAAAATTACTTTTTGTCATAACTATAAATATCGTCAACCATGATCTTGTATCAACTTTCTAAAGCATTATGCTTCAGGACAACATTGCTAATAATCGACCGATTTAATGCTCATGAAAAACCTTTTAACCCCTAAGTCATGAGAAAAACTAGCTTTTTTACTAGAGAGATTGCTGTTCAAGGCAATAATTCAGAACTAATTTTACAAAATGATTACAAAAAAGTTCAAGATTTAGCTTTTTGTTCCGCCAGAACTGCGAGATCCTATCTGAGCTACGAGCTAGCTACTAAATATCATATCTTACCACTTAACATCACGAAACAAGCAACGGGAAGCCTACTAACTATAATTTGTCGTAAAAACTTCTCCGGCTCAATCAAACAGGAGATTGCTTTTCACACGGGACTGCAAATTCAACTAATGGAAATTGATAGTAATAATTTGCTACCTGCGATTCGCAAAGCTTATCAAGGAGATCAAGATGATTTGATTGCGGCTAAAGTTGAACTACTAGGCAGCATTGCCCCAGCAAAAAAATTGAACCTAAGCTATCAAGAAGATGCCCAAAATCCAGAGAGTAAATTTATCAAAAGTTTACTGGACTATGCTCTCGCCAAAGAAGCTAGTGATATTCATATTATTCCAAAAATTAGTGGAACCTTTTTAAAAATTAGAATTGACGGTGAACTGTTCGAACATCCGGAAAGGATTTGTTCACTTACCCAACATCAAATTATTATTAATCGACTAAAGATTCTTAGCAAACTAAATATTAGTGAACAACGCTTACCTCAAGATGGTGCAATTAGTTTGGACAGCGATCATGCCTATCAAAAATTAAGATTAAGTATCATGCCCACTATTTACGGTGAAAAAGCAGTGATCCGTTTACCTAAAAATGATCATGTGCCAAATCTTAATGACCTGGGGCTCGACCAATTTACACTTCAAAAACTGGAATCTTGCTTAACACAACAAGTCGGATTAATTATCCTTTGTGGACCAACGGGAAGTGGTAAAACAACAACGATATATTCAGCACTCAAGGAACTAAGTCATAAAAACTTATGCTTAGCTTCAATTGAAGATCCTGTGGAAATTTTTCTCCCCAATGTTGATCAAACGAGCATTAAACCCGAAATCAATTTTAACTATCAACAAGCTTTAAAGAACATTTTGCGCCAAGACCCAGACGTCCTGCTGATTGGAGAAATTAGAGATCGGGATAGTGCTGACATTGCCTTACAAGCGGCACTTAGTGGACATCTAATATTTACCTCCGTTCATGCGGGTTCGGTACAACAAGCAATCAATCGCTTAGTACATTTAAACCTTGATGCATCTTTCTTGGCTGAAGCACTAAAACTGATTATAAATCAAAGGTTAATCCCTTGTCTTTGTTCCAATTGCAAACAAAGATCAGTAGCTGAGCAAAGTAACAAGTTTCCCAGTTATGAAGCTCGCGGCTGTGCCGATTGTAACTATATTGGATACAAAGACAGGCAATTAATTAGCGAAACCTTGTTAATTAATGATCGGATTAGACAGAAAATTGCTGAAAATAAATTTTCGGTTAATAATGAAACCGTTAGATCTAAATTTTATCGATCTTATCAAAATCAATTAAAAAATCTTTTCTCCAAGGGGCTGATCGATTTAATAACCTATCGTAAATATTGTAACGATGAACAACCTACCATATCGTCCTAATGTCTGTTTAATAATCTTGAATAATGCAAATCAGGTTTTTATTGGAGAAAGACATAAAGCCCCCGATTGTTGGCAATTACCACAAGGTGGTGCCGAGCCAGAATTTACATTAGCGGAAAATGCTTTGCGTGAAGCCTCTGAAGAACTTGGTGTTGATCTAGAATATTTTGAGGTTATCAAGCAATTAACCGCAACCCATGTTTATGATTTTAGAGTAATTCCACCCTTTGCTCGCGATCTGTGGAAAGGACAGAGCCAAACTTTTTGGTTACTACGTTTCACCGGAGAGGATCGCTTAATAGACTTAAATCGTTTTCATCCCGAATTTCAAGCCTGGAAGTGGTGTGCCGCCACAGAACTCTTAGAGCTTACCGAAAAAATACGTGCCGAGGGATACAGTAAAGCTCTGCCAGAACTGATAAGCTACCTTAATGAATAAGAACGCTGACCTAATATTTCATAAACGGATCAAATTACTTCCACAAAATCTGGAAGTCGCTAGGGAGATTGAACAAAAACATGGTGTTTCCTCTGTAATATCGAAAATATTAGCAGCGCGAAATTACCAATGTGACCAAGTCCTGGCAGATTATTTAAACCCAACACTCCAAAACAGCCTTCCAAATCCAGACCAATTAAAAAATTTAACGGCCGCGGGAGAATTAATTTGTGAGATAGTAAAGAAAAATCAGAGCATCGCAATTTGTTGTGATTTTGATGTTGATGGATTAACTGGTGCTTCTCAAGTTAAAGCATTCTTTGACGAATTAAATATTAGCTCGGAAGTTTTTGTTCCTGATCGCTTTAAAGAGGGTTACGGATTAAACCAAAAAATGATTGAAGATTCCAAGGCTGCTGGACATGGTTTAATTATTTGTATTGATTATGGGACTACGAATATTAAAGAATTAGAGCTAGCTCGTGCTTATGGTATCAAAACAATTGTGGTCGATCATCACCATGCTAGCCAAAATCCTCCCGCAGATGTTTTTGTTAATCCAGAGCAAGCAGGCTGTGGCTTTGCTGGAAAAGTTTTATGTTCTGCCGGACTTGCTTGGTATCTACTTATTATTCTTAAAAAATCGCTAATCTTGGTTAAGCCCAAGGTTAAGGAAATTGATCTGCGAGAGTATTTAGATCTCGCAAGTCTCGGAACTATTTGCGATATGGTACCGTTAACTGGTGTGAATCGAGTTATTGCCCAGAAAGGTTTGGAACAATTAACGGACTCTAAGCGATTAGGTATCCAAGCCTTAAAGAAAGTAATTGGAATTAAAGGTCCTGTACAGGGACATCATGTTGGATTTGGTTTTGGTCCAAGAATTAATGCTGCTGGTCGGATGATGAGTGGTCAAATGATTATTAAACTGTTGACTACTAAACAAGAAGAAGAAGCCAAAAAAATTGCTACCCGACTGGATAAATTAAACCAAGACCGCCAAGAAGTAGAAGCTAAAATTAAAGAACGAGCCAAACAATTAATCAATCAAAGTGCCACAATTCCTCATGGACTAACTGTTTGGGGAGACAATTATCACACCGGTGTAATTGGAATTGTGGCCCAAAGACTAGCTGAGTCTTTTTACCGCCCAGCAATTGTGATGGGAAAAGATCAAGGAAAACTTAAAGGCTCAGTACGAGGAATTCCCGGCTTTAGTGTTGTGGGAGCACTTGCTGAGCTGAGCTCGTTTTTTGATAAATTTGGTGGCCACACAGGTGCCGGTGGATTTACTCTGAAAGAAAATAATCCGGAAGAATTAGCAATTGCCTTTGATCAGGTTTGTAAAAAAAACTTAGAGACTGTGGAGTTAGTTCCCAGCATCAAAGCTGATACGATTGTAGATTTCAGTGAACTAGATTTAAAATTATGCGAAGATCTGAAGTCACTAGCTCCATTTGGAATGGCCAATCCTGGTGCTCAATTAATGATCCAAAATCTTCGCGTGCGAGATATTTCACTCCTCAAGAATAATCATTTAAAAGTTACACTAACAGACGGTAAAAAATATTTAACAGGTTTCCTTTGGCAAACTGCACGACACCCGGCATTATTTCCTGGAGCAGCAGTAGAAATTGTCTGCAAGCCTGAAGTTAATGAATTTAATGGTAATCTTTCTGTGCAGTTAAATATTCAAGCCTGCCAAAGTAGTCCAAACAAATAGCTAGAAAAGTTGCTCCAGATCGGGAGAAAGTGAAGATATAAATAAAAGGTCTAACCTACAAGGATCAAGGTTAGATACCGTTAACAAAAAATAAGTTACGTAAAAATTAAATTGATTTTATTTGTCATAACAATATGATTTTATTGTATCTCCGAGGGATAGAGAGTCCCAAAAAGTAATTTCCTTACTTAAATTACTTTTTGAGACTTTCTATAATTTTACACCTTAGCATCCTCTGCCAACATTAAAGTTAAAGCGAAAACAAGAAAGCAACTAAATAATGAATAAATTGCTAATTGGAGAATGGTAATTCTAACAAAAGAGCTGTCTAACTAATAATTGATTGATAAGCTTTAGAAAATGCTATACTGCCTGTTCTAAAACATCTCAAGTTAGTTTATGCATAATAAAAAGACTACTCTAGCATTTTCAACTAATGTTAATTCTCAAATCGATTACTTTCAAAGTTTTGAATTTTTAGAGAATGTTATTAACACAAGTCCCAACTTAGTTTTTGTAAAAGATATTACGGGACGTTTTACTCTGGCCAATAAAGCTGTTGCTGAAATTTATGGCACAACTGTCGAAGGGCTGGTCGGAAAACGAGATGCTGATTTTAATACTGACCCGGAAGAAGTTGATTGGTATAGTAATGATGATCAGCAGGTTATATTAGAAAAAAAAACAATTATTATTCCCGAGGAAAAAGTTACCTCACCTGATGGCACAATTCGTTGGTTTGAAACGACTAAAAAACCAATCTTAACCAAAAATGGTGAATATCAGGTCTTAGGAGTCGCGACTGATATTACTGAAAGAAAAAAGCTTTTTGAGCAATTGCTTCAAGCCCAGAAGATGCAAAGCTTAGGGAGGCTGGCGGGAGGAATCGCCCATGACTTTAATAATTTGCTAACTGTTATCTTAGGTCATGTGTCTCTCTTAGAAGAAAGCGAGTATCCCCAACACTTAATTCCAAAGTCAGTCGATGGAATTAAAAATACGACAATGCGTGCTGCCGATTTAGTTAAAAAAATATTAGGCTTTGCTCGTGAAGGAAAGCACTTAAATGTAGAGATTGATTTACACGAAATAGTAACAGATACAATCTCCATGTTATCTAGAACAATCGATGAAAACATAAAGATTGCTAGTGAGTTATTAGCAGAAAATTCTTTTATCAAAGGTGATCCAATCCAAGTTCAACAAGTACTAATGAATTTAATAATTAATGCCCGAGACGCCATGACCTCTGAAAAATCGGGAACAAACGGTGGAAGTTTATTAATTTCTACTCAGGATATAAATTATAATTTTCAAAATGGTGTTAAATTATCCATTCAGGATACCGGTTGTGGCATGGATGAAACTACGAAAGCTAGAATTTTCGATCCATTTTTTACGACCAAAACCTCCGGACATGGTCTAGGGCTAGGACTCTCCATGGTCTACGGAATAATTGATAATCATCAAGGCAGTCTGTCTGTTGAAAGTGAAATTGGTGTGGGAACAACTTTTGAGCTTTCCTTTCCAAGTTCGGAATCAGATCCTAAAATTTGCGAGGAATCTTCCGAAATGGAGCTAAAAGAACAAGCTCCATTACAAGTACTCTTAGTCGATGATAATATTTATGTTCTAAAAACTACTGCTGAAAGTTTAAAGTCATTACACCATCAAGTTACAATAACCAGCTCAGCAGAGGAGGCCTTAAATTATTTAGCAAGTAAGTCATATAAAATTGATTTACTAATATTAGATATTGTAATGCCCAATCTTAATACTGCTGAATTTATTAAATCTGCATTACAACTTGATCCCAAGCTACAAATTATTTTATCTACAGGCTACGATTTGAATACCAAAGTTAAAGAATATCAAAGCTTAGGAATTAAATATTTTCTTCAAAAACCTTACGACAAAACATTTCTAGATCGAACAATTAGAAAAGCAATGATCCAGAAATAAATTCTTAGTCAACAATAATCATTCCATTATAGCGAGTCCAAAAAATGTTGGCACTAAAAACATTATTATAAAATAAATAAAATATAATTTTAAGAATATTTACAGAAGACTTTCTTAGGTTTTTAAATCTCGCTATAGTTTCAACAGCGTTCTACCTATGGTAATCTTATGTCATCAAAAAAACATTCTAATGCACTGCCAGTTGTGATTGATCAAGCGTCTGATCGTAATCAACAGCGGCTTCTGGCCCTGAAAGAGCTTACTAAGGTACTTAAAAACAATCCTGATTCTCTAATCGCTTATAAACTAAGAGGTACAATTCATTTAGAGCTAGGCTTAAAAAGAGAAGCAATTTCCGATCTAACTCAAGCAACTAAACTCAATTCCGAAGATGATTCTGCTTATAATTTACTGGGCATGTCGCATCTAGCTGCCGGTGAAAAAAATTTAGCTCTGGAAAATTTTTCACATGCCATCATCCTTAATTCTAAAAACCAACAAGCTTTTTTTAATCGTGGTCGAGCTCGCTATGCATTAGGCCTGACCTCTGAGGCAATTGCAGACTTTAAACAAGCAATAATTTTAGATACCGCAGATAGTAAAACGAAACTAAATCAAAATTCGCAAAACTCCGGAATTTTTTATCAGTTAGGATTAATCAAAAAGGCTTTAGTGGATTTACAAGAAGTAGATCGTGGTCATTCTGAAAACTTTCCAAGACCAACCCTAGTAAAGTAAGTGATTTATAAATTGGATTTAATTTGCAATGCAAAAAATGGGCCAGGACTGGTAGACCATCATGTATTTTTTAAATTTACTGAAATCTGAGTTAGGAGAACTCTGGCTTAATCGGTCTCATTAACAAGGCTTCAATCACCCCTTGCCGATCAAGCTCGCCAGATAGTAATTTATTCACTGTTGAAGTAATTGGAAGTTGTAATCCATGCTTCACGGCAAGATCTTCAATCAAACTACTCGCCAAAACTCCTTCCGCCGTAGAACCAACTAATTGTAACGTTTCTTCTAAACTTCTTCCTTGACCTAGGTGTAATCCAACTTGGCGATTCCGACTATTATCAGAAGTGGCAGTTAATACTAAATCTCCTAAACCAGATAATCCAGCAAGTGTCTGAGGGTGCGCATTAAGAGCCTTAGCCAGACGCATCATTTCAGCTAAGCCTCTAGTGATTAAGCCGGCCCGAGCTGAATCACCAAGACCTAAGCCATCTGAAATCCCTGCTGCAATTGCAATAATATTCTTAACAACTCCACCAAGCTCAACTCCAACTACGTCTGTAGTGGTATAAATTCGCAGATTAGGACTTGAAAAAAGTTTAGCTAATTCATGGGCAATATCTTCTTGTTCACAAGCAACAACAAGCCCTGCGGGATTTTGAGCAGCAATATCTTTAGCAAAGCCAGGTCCTGAAACCACAGCATAAGCTTTTAAATTTGGAAGTAATTTTTTAGCTAAGTCGACGGGGAAATGCTTGGAGCTTGGGTCAATTCCCTTAGTAGCACTTACAAAAATAGCATCTGATTTTAATTTTAACTTTCCAAAAACTTCACTAAGTGCTTTCGCTGGTAAAACAGAAAGTAAAATATCGGCATCTTTTAAATCAGAAAGTTTATTGGTTGCAACTAAATTTTCAGGCAAACTAACATCAGGCAAAAGATTAGGATGATAATGATGAAAATTTATAAAACTAGTCACTTCCTCATTTCTTGACCAAGCAGTTACAGCATACTGCTTATCAGCTAAATGATAAGCTAGGGCTGTTCCCCAATGTCCCAAACCTAAGACGGCAATTTTATGGTGATTATTACTCAACTTCTGGCTCACTAGCATCAATTGTTTCAATCACCTCAGAACTTTCCGCCATACTAGCAAGTGCCAATACTTTTTCATCTTGATCTAAGCTGACCATTCGAACTCCTTTTGTATTCCTTCCTACAACCGAAATACCAGCAACTTTCATCCGGATTACTTTACCACCGGAAGTCATCAACATAACTTCACTCTCATCACCAACAATTGCAATCCCCACAACAGATCCATTGCGTTCATCAGTTTGAATATCAATCACACCTTTACCACCACGACCTTGCTGGCGATATTCAGAAAGGAGTGTTCGTTTACCATAACCATTCTCACAAACAGTAAGTAGTGTATTACATTTAGATTCTTCGTCAGCTAATGACAAGACTTTAATTCCGACAAGACTATCTGTCGCCGAAATCTTTAAGCCCCGAACACCACGAGCTGTTCGACCCATGTCACGAACATCATCAGAGTTAAAACGAATTGCTTTACCGCTAGCAGCCGACATTAAAATATCATCGCCAGTCTTAGAAAGCTCCACACCGACTAACTTTTCATTTTCTTTTAATGTACAAGCAACAATTCCACCTTTGCGAGGCTTACTAAATGCCGACAATTCGATACGCTTGATAGCCCCTTGGTCAGTAGCCATCACAACATACTGATCATCAGAAAATACTTTTACTGGCAAGACTGCAGTAATTTGTTCTTCATCATCTTTTAAATCAAGTAGATTAATCAGGTTACGACCCTTCGCGGTTCTTCCTGCTTCTGGAATTTCATAAACTTTTAACCAGTATAGTCGACCACTAGATGTAAAAATCAACATGAAATTATGAGTTTCAGCAACAAAGAAATGTTGCGTAAAGTCGTCATCGTCAGCATTAGAAGATGTTCCTGAAACTCCTTTCCCACCACGCTTTTGCGCTCGGTAATTATCCAAGTTAGTCCGTTTAACATAGCCTTTATTACTTACAGTAACAGCCATTTCCACGTTCTCTATTAAATCTTCCAAAACAAAATCATCACCGACAGCCTCTTCAATTAAAGTGCGGCGGGCCTCCCCATATTTGTTCTTTGCCTCTGCTAATTCTGCAACAATAATCCCATCGATTTGTTTTGGATCTCCCAAGATTGAATGCAATCTTTCAATCTCCTTAACTAAGGCAGCATGCTCATTCTCAATTGCTAATCTCTCCAAGCCTGTTAATTTTTGTAATCTTAAATCTAAGATTGCTTGTGCCTGAATAGCAGACAACTGATATTTAGCAATTAAATTCTCTCGAGCATCGGCCGGAGAATCTGACTTCTTAATTAAATCGATGACTTCATCCAAATTAGCTAGGGCAATAATAAACCCTTCTAAGACATGCAAGCGTTTTTCAGCATTATTTAATTGGAACTGTGTGCGACGAGCAATTACAGAACGACGATGATCAACGAAGTAGCTAATCATTTGTCTTAAGGTACAAACAACTGGACGACCATCTACAATCGCTAAGTTGATTACACCAAAACTGCTTCTTAAAGGGGTTAACTTTAATAACTGATTTAAAACTACTTCCGAAGTAGCATCACGTTTTAACTCAATTACAATTCTTAAGCCTTCACGATCAGACTCATCTCGCAGATTACTAATCCCTTCAATTTTTTTATCATTTACTAACTCGGCGATTTTTTCGATTAAGCGCTTCTTGTTAACTTGATAAGGGATTTCAGTGGCGATAATTGCTTCCACTTCTCGACTCTTACGTTTTAATGTTTCAAAATGTGTTTTTGCAGAAACTCTTAAGATTCCGCGGCCAGTACGATAGGCCGACATGATTTGACCTGTGCCAGAAATAATTCCACCCGTTGGAAAATCAGGTCCAGGAATATGACGAACTAATTCTTCAAAAGTTATTTCAGGATTTTCTATTAAACCGATCGTGGCATTAATTACTTCTACCAAATTATGAGGAGGGATGTGTGTGGCCATACCAACGGCAATACCGTCAGCGCCATTAACTAAAAGGTTGGGCCAAATAGCAGGAAGGACAGTTGGCTCTTCGGTGCTATCATCAAAGTTAGGAATGAAATCAACTGTTTTTTGTTCGATGTCAGTAAGCAATGACTCACCAAGTGGCGACAAACGACATTCTGTATAACGATAAGCAGCAGGGGAATCACCATCGATCGAACCAAAGTTTCCTTGACCATCAATTAGCGGCATTCGCTTGGACCAAGGTTGAACTAAGTGAACCAAGGCATCATAAACAGAGCTATCACCATGCGGGTGAAGTTTCTTTAAAACCTCACCAACAACCCCGGCGCACTTCGAAGTTTTGCGTGTGCTGATTAAACCCTCTGAGTGCATCGCATAGAGAACTCGCCGTTGTACCGGCTTTAATCCATCGCGAACATCAGGAAGGGCACGACCGATAATTACGCTCATTGCATAGTCCATATAGGACTGCTTCATTTCCTGTCCGATATTAATAATACTGATATTTTTATCTTCTTCCATAGTGCTAATATAATAGTGCTAATATAGTAATGACTGAATAGATTTTCCGAAAGGAAATTAAAGGGGCCATTACGGCCAATTCTAATCTTAGAGAACTATCACGCCGAAGCTTTCGCCAAGTCGAATTTCCAAGTTAAAATGCTTATAAACAAAGTAAATAGGGAACCTAGCAAAGTTTCTTAATTGCAAAAAAAGATCCTTTTCTAGGCTCAATATAATTAGCCTAAAATGACTGAATTAGCAAAGTTTTTTCTTCTGTTTTAAGCACCAAATATTGATCAAAAAACCAGAATTCTCCGGTAATTAGATACTAAATATTACTGATAAAAATTAAGAAATTTTCGGAGTCAAAAGCCTCCCCCAAATTTGCTTAGGCAAAAAATAAATGTATGTTAATTTCATAGAAATTATTATTTAGTAGACAAATGAAGGCTTTAAGTTTTGAAATAACAGATCCGCATGGGCTTCATATCCGACCTGCTCACGATCTAGTACAGGCTATTCATAAAATCCAAGACGTGAATATTGAGATTCGAAACACGACATTACCTACAAAGATTTTTTATCATAATTCTAATGTGGCACTCTCGATTATGTCATTGATCACTGCCGGCATCACAAAAGGCTCAACAATGATTGTCGAAATAGCTGACACAACTCGAGAACGAGAGAGTGGAATCGAAACCCTACTGGAGAGTCTGTCTTTTTGGACAAAGATAACTTAAAATATTAAGTACTAATTTTTTGATGTTTATTGCCCCTCAATAATCTTACGCAAGGTGGAGCGATCAATTCCCAAGATCTGAGCTGCCTTAACTTGCGAATTGCTATTTTGTAGCAATGCTTCTTTCACTAAACGACTTTTGTATTGTTGAACTTTTTCTTGAAAATTTAGGGGCAGCTGATTATTGATTAAATAGCCTAAACTGAAATCTGTTGCCAATATTTCCTGGCGCCCCGAATACTGTAAAGAACTAATGGCATTCTTAATTACGTTTTCTAATTCTCTAATGTTTCCCGGCCAATCATAGGCTAATAGTTTCTTTAGAGCATTCCCAGCAATTGAAAATCCCTCATCCAAAAAAGCGAATACTAAATCAGGAATATCTTCCTTACGGTCTCGAAGTGGAATTAGGTGAATCTGAAAGCCGGCAATCCTAAAATATAAATCTGCCCGAAATTTCTTTTGTTCTAAGAGCGCTTCAATTGGCTGATTACTGGCGGAAATTAAACGAAAGTCAGAAGCTTGCTCCTGATTTGCGCCAATCGCACGAAATTTTTTATTTTGCAGGACTCCCAGAAGTGAAACTTGAATCTCTTCTGGAAAAGCATCCACTTCGTCCAGAAACAATGTTCCTAAATGAGCCTCTTGAAATAGTCCGGGTCGAGAAAGTATTGCTCCAGTGAAAGAGCCCTTTTGATGACCAAAAAGCTCACTGCTGACAATGTCAGCATTAGAAAAAATTGGTTGGAGTCGCACAAATTTCTGCTCCGCTCGATTACTAAACTGATGAATTAGCTCGGCACAAAAGCCTTTGCCGCTCCCAGTTTCACCAGTAATTAAAACTGACTGATTACTTTTGCTAGCAAAGCTTAATGACTCGCTTAAGCCCTGATTAAATACACTAGGCCCAATAATTTTTTTAGCTAGTTTTAGTTTTTTAGAATCTATTGTTGCCTGATAGGCACGCTTTAATTTAGACTGTTCAATTCCATCGCTAATTAAAACGGCTAAGTGTTGGTATGAAAAAGGCTTACATAAAAAGCTGGCCGCCCCTGAGCGAATTGCCCTAATGCCATAATCTTCGTGAGAATAGCCAGTCATCACAATTACTCGCATTGTGGAATCCAGTTGAAAGCATTTTGATAATAAATCAAACCCTCCCTGAACTCCCGAAAGCGGTTCTAAACATAAATCTAAGACAACAACTTCCGGCTTTTCAGATAAGATAATATTTACGGCTGCAGCAGAATTTGCGGCAACTAGTAATTGAATATTTGGTAAGCTTTGTCGCAAAGACATCTCACCCAGCACAAGTGCCTGAAGATCGTCATCAATAAGTAAAACTTTGTGCGTCATAGGCTAATTGAAATGAGCCAATCACTTTACGAATTGTAAAATGAAAAGTTTCTTTATAACCTGACTTTTGAATAAAATTTAGTAGTAGAAATGGAAGATTTTTTAATTGTGGGGTGCTAATAAAAATCTTAAATAGAATGGCGGTGTGTAAAACAAGTCCCTGTCAGTACCAATTTATGAATTTTTAAAATAATTCCAAAGAGTTCAACTTTTGTAATACAAAGCTTATCAAAATTCAGATTTACATTGGAATGCTTTCGCTACGTCGCTTAATAGAACCACCCGCTACACGAATCTTATTATAACCATCGAAAGCTGCTACTTTATAGCACTCCGCAAGTGTCGGGTAATTAAAGACAGCATCTCTTAGGTAGTGGAGTCCCCCTTTTAAAGACATCGCCGCTTGCCCAATATGAATTAACTCCGTCGCAAACTCACCTATAATGTGGACACCAAGAATGTCCTTTGTCTCGCGGTGGAAAAGAACTTTTAACATCCCATCTTCATCACCTAGGATTTGCCCACGAACAATTTCACGGAAACGAGCTATCCCTGTTTCATATGGAATATTCTGCTCCGTTAATTCTTGTTCGTTTTGGCCCACGTAGGAAATTTCGGGAATAGAATAAATTCCAAATGGTAAAGGAATTTGTAAAACATCATCAGCAATTCCATAAGCATGTGCTGCTGCTAATCGTCCTTGACCACTGGCCGTTGCCGCTAGTCCCGGAAAACCAATAACATCACCGACAGCATAAATATGCGGTATCGAAGTTTGGTAATACTGATTAACTTCAACCTTACCTTTATCGCCAAGGACCATGCCAATCTCTTCCAATCCAATCTTTTGGGTTGAACTAGTACGTCCCGCTGAAACTAAAACACAATCGGAAACAACTACCTTGCCACTCTTTAAACGAGTCACAACAGTGCCATCTTCGCGAACATAACATTCCTCTACGTTCTCACCTAGTCGAAGCGATACGCCCATACTTCTTAATTGGTAATGGGCACAATCAATAATCTCACGATCTAAAAATCCGAGTAACTTATCCCGACCATCAATAATCGTAACGTTAACTCCCAGAGCCGCAAACATCGAAGCATACTCCGTCCCAATTACTCCACCACCGACAACTGTAATCGTTCTTGGGATTTCTTTTAAAGTTAAAATGTCATCACTGTCAAAAATATTCTCGCCATCAAAGGCAATGTTTGCTGGACGAAAAGGACGTGCGCCAGTGGCGATCACAATAAATTCAGCTGTATGATCAACTAAGCGTCCTGTGCTTTCTCTAATTGTTAAAGTATGCGCATCCTTAAAGGTGGCATAGCCTTGCATGATTTCAATGTGATTACGAAGAAGTTGATCACGAATAACTTCGACTTCTGTTTGAATTAATCTGGAACAACGATAAGTTAAATCTGACATTTCAATTTTGGTCTTAACTCGGTAACCTGCACCATAAATCGATCTTTGACGATAACCAGACAAGAATGCGATTGCTTCTTTAAAAGACTTACTAGGAATAGTGGAGGTGTTCACACAATTTCCACCAACAAGATCCATGCTGTCGATCACAGCAACTCTTTTTCTTAACTTCGCCGCTTGAATCGCAGCCTTTTGTCCTCCAGGTCCACAACCAATGACTAACATGTCATAGTCGTATGCGGAGTTGGATGATTTAATATTCATTTTAATATTTTAACTTATCGTAAACCCAAGAAGTAACCCTTGAAAAAACTTCCAAAAACTCTTGTTAGACTTACTATATACCCTAGTGGCAAATAAGATGCCATTCGTGAGTAAATAGTCGCTAAAAATAGCTGATTTAAAGGCATCTTCGGCTAAATAACCCATAATAAGTAAGTTTATCAAGGTTTAAATCAACCCGATAGAAGGACAATTTAAATTGGGGGGGGGTAGCTTGTCCCTCCCGCTTGTTCGCCGTAGCTTTAGTATAAGAGGAGAGACACTAGTCGCGCACACTTCTGACAAAATCGCTCAGATTTTGACCAAAAAACATCTCAGTCCTTATTCTGTGCCTCTCAAAGCAATAAACTTTTACCAATTAGTAAATGGCAAGCGATCTAAGTGTCCTAAAGATTTACTTTTTTTTCAACAGAGGATAAACTCACCGCGTTTCATTTTAGATAAAAAATGAGAAGAAGGTGAGCGAGCAAAATCCTGACAAAGACAGGTTTTGCCGTAAAAAATACTACCAAACCCGACGCAAATCAGCGGTGAGTATTTGTTTTGTCTTCTACGGCGTAACTTGGCTGAAGCCAAGATTACGCTCGCCCTCCGCAAATTTGATTTGCGGAGGGTTTAATCATTATGCCCATGAATCTAAGTAAAGAAGAAGTCCTAAAGATTATTTTTTTGGCGCGCCTATCTACCAAAGAAGAAAACCTTGATCAGATGATCAGCGATTTCAATAATGTATTAAGTTACGTTGATGCTCTTGGTAAGGTGAATGTCGATAATATTGAACCCCTCGCTCATGTCCATGAGAGTTATAATATCTACCGTGAAGACGTCTGTGGTAACGGAATGACTACAGAGGAAGCCTTACTCAACACTTCCGATCGTTCGGGATCTTTTATTCGAGTCCCATTAATTATTGAGGGTGAATCTTAATGTCTAATTTACATGAATTAAGCTTAAAGCAGCTAAGAACTGGTTTAGATAATAAAGAATTTAGTTCTAAAGAATTAACAGAACATTCTTTAGCAAGAATCGCTTCCCACCAAGACCTAAATGCATTTATCAACATAACTCCAGAGGTTGCTTTAGCCGCCGCAGAAGCTGCCGATCAAAAGATTAAAAACAAAGAAGTAAAATCTCTAACCGGAATTCCACTAGCTATTAAAGATTTGATCTTAACAAAAGGTATTAAAACGACTTGTGCCAGTAAGTTCCTAGAAAACTTTGTTGCCCCATACAACGCTACCGTAATTGAAAAATTATTAGCAGAAGATGCCGTGATTGTAGGTAAAACCAATCTGGATGAATTCGCGATGGGTTCTTCTAATGAGAACTCCGCCTTTGGTCCAGTAATAAATCCTTGGGATAAAACTAAAGTTCCGGGAGGATCCAGTGGGGGATCGGCCGCAGTAATTGCCGCTGGACTAGTTCGTGCTACTTTAGGAACTGACACCGGTGGATCAATTAGGCAGCCATGTTCTTTCTGCTCAATCACTGGAATTAAACCTACGTATGGTAGAATTAGTCGCTACGGTGTTACGGCTTACGCTTCCTCCTTAGATCAAGTTGGTCCAATGGCAGGAAACATAGAAGATCTAGCCATAATGTTAAATGCTCTCTGCGGAAAAGATCCGCTAGATGCAACTAGCGTAACTCTTAAGACTCCTGACTTTACTAAGAACCTAGGACAAGATCTTAAGGGTTTAAGAGTTGGGATGCCTAAAGAATATTTTATAGATGGGATTCAAGCGGAAGTTCGCACGGCCGTAGAAAATGCTGTAAAGCAGCTAGAAAGTCTAGGTGCGACAGTTGTTCCAGTTAGCTTACCAAACACTGAGCATGCTGTTCCAACGTATTATATAATTGCCCCTGCTGAGGCTAGTTCAAACCTTGGTCGCTTTGATGGAATTCGTTTTGGAAATCGCGCTACTGGCTGTGAAACATTAGAAGATCTTTACTGCGAATCTCGCTCCCAAGGATTTGGAATCGAAGTTAAGCGCCGGATCATGATGGGTACTTATGTATTATCTTCCGGTTACTACGATGCTTACTACTTAAAGGCTCAAAAAGTTCGTCGCTTAATCAAAAATGATTTTGATCGAGTTTTTGCTAAAGATTGTGACGTAATTGCTTCACCAGTTACACCAACTACTGCTTTCGAACTTAACTCCCGAGTGAGCGATCCAATTCAAATGTATTTAAATGATATTTTCACGATCCCAGTGAACCTCGCCGGACTTCCTGCCCTAAGTGTTCCTTGTGGATTTGATCAGAACAACTTACCAATTGGCTTACATCTGATTGGCAAAGCTTGGGATGAAGAAACCTTATTAAAAACTGCCTTTGCTTACGAGCAAAGCACAGAATGGTCTAAGAAAAATTGTTACAAATAGGTTAACGAAATGTTTATTGAAGATTACGAAATAGTAGTTGGCTTAGAAGTCCACGCACAGTTAGCAACTCATTCTAAAATTTTCTCGGGTGCCAGTGCTACCTTTGGAGGAAATCCAAACTCTCACGTTGATTCAGTAACGATGGGTCTTCCCGGCTGCTTACCTGTACCTAATAAAACCGTAATCGAATCGGCTATTAAATTAGGCTTGGCCTTAAATTGCCAAATAAGAAATTACAACCGCTTTGCTCGTAAACATTATTTCTACCCCGACTTACCAAAAGGCTACCAAATTTCTCAGTTTGAAGAACCGATTTGTGAACACGGACACTTAAATATAACAGTGGATGAAGTGGTTAGAAACATTGGCATCACTCGAATTCACATGGAAGAAGATGCTGGTAAAAATATTCATGATAGTCGCACTAATGCCTCGCTAGTAGATTTAAACCGAGCCGGTGTTCCACTTTTGGAAATTGTTTCGGAGCCAGACTTGCGCTCGCCAGAAGAAGCCTCTGTTTACCTGCGGGGCATTCGCCAAATCATTCGCTTCTTAGGAATCGGAGATGGCAATATGGAAGAGGGAAGTCTGCGTTGTGATGCCAATATTTCCTTACGCCCCCGTGGTTCTTTAAAGTTCGGAACAAGAACTGAAATTAAAAACATCAACTCCTTCAAATTCGTAGAAAAAGCTATTTTCTACGAAGCCACCCGTCAGTTAAAAATCTTAAAAGAAGGTGGCGTGATTTTTCAAGAGACTAGGCTTTTTGACAGTGCTACGGAAACTACTCGTTCTATGCGCGGGAAAGAAGGCGCTGCGGATTATCGTTATTTCCCCGATCCTGATCTTCCACCATTACACATTGAAGAGTCTTGGATTCAAGACATACGAAGTAAATTACCAATCCTGCCCCATCAGAAGAAAGTAGAATTGGTAGAAAGCTATGGACTAACTGATTATGACGCAAGCCTGATAACCTCAGAGCGAGAAAACTTAGAGTTTTACGAAGAAGTTTATAATGCTTGTAAAAATGCCAAGCTGGCCTGCAACTGGATGACCTCTGAGCTTTTTGGATTACTAAACAAAAGTGGCAAAAGCTTAAAAGAATCTCCAGTGAGTGCTAAAGACCTTGGTCTATTAATCAAGTTAATCGATCAAGATGTTTTAAGTGGCAAGATGGCCAAAGATGTTTTCGAAGTAATGTTTGAAACATCAAAAACGGCCGCCTTAATTATTCAAGAGAAAGGCTTAAAACAAGTGAGCGATCCGAAAGAAATTGTCAGCATAATTCAAAAGGTTATCAGCGAGTGCCCTGATCAGGTGCGTGATTACTTAGCCGGTAAAGAACAAGTCTTTGGATTCCTGGTCGGACAAGTCATGAAAAACAGCGGTGGCAAAGCTAATCCGAAACTAGCCAATGAAGCTTTAAAATCTGAACTTGAAAAGTTAATGGAATGATTGGCGAAGATCAAAACCATTTAATTCAACTTGATGAGATTGCAATTGCGATTTTTATAAAGTTGCCTGCTTCTAAAGTTGCTTTTCTACAAAGTCTGCTAGAAACATATGAGGGCTTAGGAACAGTAAGGACGCTTGATGTGAAAAACTCACTAATCGCCATTATCACTACTTCCGAGCAGTTATCCCTCTGCCAGCAACTTTTAAACGAAATTAAGCCACAAGTATCCTGGGTCTACGCTACTGAGTTAGACACTCAAACGAAGCTTGGCTTTATGCATACAGAATCTGCCGAATCAACGTTCTAGTTAGGGTCATTTTTCTTTCTTAGTAATCAAATAAATTATACTGTGGCTTTAAGATGATTTTAATTGCCTTTGCTACAAATTTTAAAAAGAGTTCTGAGACACAGACTCTTGAATCCGATCTTCAAGGGGAACCTCTGGAGAACCTCCTTGATACCGGATTTCGTTCCGCCAAGGGAAAAGCTACTAAAATTGGCCAGGAAACTAGTTTAACAGAAAATACAGCTACTTCACTGCATCCTTTGGATCAATTAAAGAATCTATTTGAAAAACTTCAAGAAGAATTAGCTAGCAAAAGATTGGCTCGAAAAGAATCTTTAGAACTAGAAACCTTAATAGATCTTAATGCCTTAATTCTTAAAAACTTAACAAACTGTGCCATTACTACTCCACTAAAAGAATTAATAGTAAGTGCGGTAACACAACAAAAGGAAGTCCTTGCCGAATACTTAAAAGATGACTCTAAAACTACCCTAACAAAGGAGCAACAATTAATTAAAGAAACGCTTAAAAATCTTGATCAAAACTTACTCCTAATTTCTGAACAAAATACTCAGGCCAAATCAGTGCCTGCAGTTAATAGTTCTGTTGCTTCGGAAGTAATCTTGGATCCACTTTCATATAGCTTTCATGACCGACGGACATTGGTCACAGCTACCAAAGAAAGGGAACAAGCCGAACTTGCTCATGAAAAATCACAAGTTGAGCTGATTAGACAAGAAGCAAGAAATGCTGCCGAACTTAGAGTACTAAGAGAATATGTAGCACGACTTGATAGTGACGATAGTAGAATTAATTTTGTTTCGGCACTTTATCAACAAAGAAAAGACCCCGCGATTTTGACTGTAGTGACAGAAGTTTTAACTAATAGCGTAAAGTCTTCTACTGAAAGTCAAAAAAATACCAATCCAGAACTTGCGATTGCTAGTTAGCTTTGTTGATCTGTTCTTCCGTTAAAAATTGTTCAATCGCATTTTTTAAATCCAACTGACTAACTGAAAACTCCCTTTTCCCAGAAATTGTTTCTCGCTTAAAAGAATTAATTCCCGCCTGATTACAAATCCCACTAATATCTGCAGCCGAAAGTCCTTCTGTTATTTTTGCTAAAATCCGAACATCAACCCCTTCTGCCAGCTTTAATTTCTTTAAATATAATTGAAATAAATGTAACCGAGCATTAAGATCTGGTTGTGGGATAATAATCTCTTTATTTAAACGCCCAGAACGCTTTAAGGCTGCATCAATTAAATCTGGCCGGTTAGTTGCCCCAATTATATAAATCCCTTCCGTATTATGAACACCATCAATTAGTTGTAAAAAGTGATTTAATAAATTCTCCGACCACTGCTCCCCACCACTAGATCGTGCTCGTCCAATAGAATCAAGTTCATCAATAAAAACAATGGCTGGCTTATACTTATTAGCAGCATTAAATAGGTTGCTCAGATTTTTCTCAGAGTCACCAACCCACTTAGAAATTACCTGATCGGCTGAAAATGAAAAAAAGTTTAACCCCGCAGTTTTAGCAATTACTTTAGCAATTGTAGTCTTACCATTTCCGGGAGGTCCACTAAAGATTATACCTTTAGGAATTTTAACTCCGTATTTTGCAGAAGTTTTCGGATCTCTTAACAATTCAATTACGGAAAGAATCTCAACTTGAATTTCATTTGGGATAATTAAATCATCCCAGGTTATATCCGCAATCTCGTGGTTTTGAGGTCGAATCTCTACTGCCGAGTTCTTCGTTGTTGGATCTTGAGAATTTCCACCAGCGGCTGGTTTTTGAGAAGCAATGTAAGTATTTAAGGGATTTTTAAAACGAATAATTAAGATCGTAGTAATTAGAGGTAATAAGTGAAGTAAAGTGAAATAGATAGCTGTTTTGCTAGCACCTCCTTGAATCAGAAAGCTTAACTTTAATCCTACAATAACTAAAAGCGAAATCGCGATACAAATTAATACGAAATCGCCCATTTTTTGCTTTTTGATATCAAACCAAAAGCGAGTATGAAAAGGGAAATAGAGTAAAGGTAATAATTGAAAGAGAAATAAGCTTAAAAGACCTGGTTCAAAGTAATTAACGATAATCATTATAACTTTAAGTAAATTTCAAAATTATTCCCGAAAACGAACAGCTTAATGCCAATCGGAGAATTGGAACATTCTGCTTCAGAGCCTTACTATAGTCCAAATCAAGCGATAAGAATCTGGTAAAGAGATTTAAAAAAGGCTATAAGTTGATAGCTTTAAGTTATACTTAATCCTTAAATTCTTTGAGCTAAGCCATTGGTAATATGGTATCGCTTCTAAGCAATCTAGGGAGTTTGCAACACTACTTTCTTAATTATTACAGTATATAAATGTTACAGCTTTTACATAAGTACCAAAAATCCGTTTTACTAATTATTACAATTATCATCCTAGTTGTAGTTATGGCGAGCTTTGGGATTACGCCATATGGGAATAGTCCCCAGTCCTCCTACGCGCTTAAGATTAATGGGGAAGAGATCACTCAACAACAATTTGCCATTGCTCAGTCAAATCTGGAAAACAATTATCGACAGCAATTTGGTGATTTCTACCAACAACTAATCCAAATGGGTGGAATTAACCTGCAAGAACAAACGATTGACCGTTTGATTGAAGAAACTCTCCTTACGCAATTTAGCTCACAGCAAGACTTAGTCGTCAGCAATAAAGACTTGCACGAAGGACTAAAGACCTTTTTAGGCGATGACATGTCTACTGAAAAATATGAAACCTTTCTAAAAAATACTGGTCAATCAGCAACTAATTTTGAAGCTCGCCTGGCCAAACAAATGACCCCTAGTGTTTTTGCGGGAATTGTTAGTGATCATCTAAATATTTCTCAAGCAGAGCTAGAATCTGCAGTTAAGAAAGAAGAAACAACTTACAAGTATCAAGTTTATAGCTTTGACCCTGCAAAGCAAATAGAAAAAGTGACCGCTCCAACTGATACAGAACTAGAAACATTCTATCAAGATCATGCTTCCGAATATGAAACTCCTGAAAAAGCGAGTTATAGCTTAGTGGCCTTAACGCCTGCTGAGAACTTAAGTTTAGTAGAAGTAACAGAAGAAGATCTTGAAATTTACTATAGCGAAAACCAACAGAAGTTCGCTACTCCAGACAAAGCCTTAGTACGAAGTATTCTCTTAAAACGAGATGCTAGTAATATTGTAGCAGATCAAACTGCTAGCGAGTTAGCTGATACTTTAATCAAAAAAATCAATCAAGGTGAAGACTTCGAAAAATTAGCCAAAGAAAATTCTTCCGATGCAAAAAGTGCTGACGCTAAATGGCTAGAGAAGGGGAAAAGTGCTCCTGAACTTGAAGCGATTGCCTTTGATCAAGGTGCCATGGGTTCCGCCAAGCTAGTAACGACAGAGGCGAATTATCAAATAATAAGAGTTGAAGATTTCCAAGAGGGCAAAATAAAACCGATGGTCGAAGTTTCTGAAGAAATCAAGAAAACTCTTCAAGAGCGTGAAATTGTTGCTTACCTTCAAGTTAAAGCCGAAGATCTGTTTGCTAACTGGCAAGAATCATCGAAGAGCTTGGCAGATTTCGCAACAGAACAAAAACTGACCTTAGTTAAAACGGATCAAGCGAAGAGTGCTGATGAAGATTTAGAAAAATCTGCTGGGCTTAGTAAGCTAGTGCTGGGACAACAAGACTTAACAAAGCAAATACAGGAAGTTGCTGGCAATTACTATTTAGTAGAGGTGACTGAAGTTATTGCTCGTAAAATACCAGAGCTTGCAGAAGTTAAAGAAAAACTCATCGCTGACTTCAAAGCTGGCAAGTCAGTGGAACTTGCAAAGGCTCAAGCAGATGATTTCTTAACAAAGATTTCTGCCCCCGATAGCAATTTTGAAAAGATTAAAGCTGATTATCTTGTTGATCTTACAAGCAGAGTCGACATTAAAAGAGCTGCTCAAGAAGAAGAACTAGTTTCTCCTGAGATAAAAACTGCTCTTTTTGCTAAAACAGATCTTGGAATCTTACCGCAAGTCTATCAACATCAAAATAATAAGTACTATATTCTGCAAGTTGAAAGTATTACTCCTCCAACAAAAGAAGTAGTTGCCGAGAAAGTAAAAGAACAAAAAGAGAAACTAAGAAAAGATTTAGAAAATGTTTTCATGAGTTCCCTGATTGCTAAACTTAAAGCTCAAGCTAAAATTGAGATCGCTCCAAGTTTAATGTAGTTTCAACAATTCAAAGATTATATTGATTAGTTTAGGCTGGTTGATCTTAAATTTAATTAGTTAAACACTATCGCTAATGCCCAAAGATTACTTTAAGACAGAAAATTGCACTGCGCTTAATCAGCTTCCCGTTGGTGCGAAGATTCATTTAATAGGGGTTTGTGGCGTAGCAATGGGGCAATTAGCGGTAGCCCTTGTAAAGCAGGGTTATCAAGTAAGTGGTAGCGATCAAGCCTTTTATGAGCCAATGGGTTCTTTTCTTAAATCCAACCATTTAGAACTTTTCACCGGTTACCATGCTAATAATATCAAAGCGGATTACGATCTCATCGTAATTGGGAATGCAATTAGTTATGGCCACCCAGAAGTGGATCGAGTGGAAGAACTAGGCTTACCCTACACTTGTTTTCCAAAGTTACTTGCCGAATTAGTAATAGCGGGAAGAACTTCGATTGTTGTAACTGGAACTCATGGTAAAACAACTACCTCAGCTTTAGTTGCTCAAGCCCTAAAACTACTTAGCCCAGCCTCAGCTTACTTTATTGGTGGTGTCGTAAAAACTCTTCCGCTAAGTCTCGAAGCTGACAATGGAAAATTTTGTGTTGTAGAAGGAGACGAATACGACAGTGCCTTTTTTGCTAAAGTTCCTAAGTTCTCATTTTATCCGGCAGACATTTGTATTATTAATGCCGTTGAATTCGATCATGCTGATATTTATGACTCTCTAGATGATATTAACAAAGAGTTTAAGCAGTTAGTTACTAACTTAAAGCCGTCATCCTATTTACTTGCTTGCTTAGATTTTCCAAATCTTAAAAATCTGATTCAAAACTGGAAAAATGATTCTGAGCTTAAGTTGATTACTTTTGGAGAAGACTTAGCTGCTGATTGTCGAATTACCAAAACGAGCTATCAAAATCAGAAGCAAGTAATAAACTTTAGTTTTCAGGGTGAGCCACTAGAAATTATTAGCAATTTAACAGGAAGTTACAACGCCAGAAATGTTGTGGTTGCCGCATTGTCACTTTACTTGTGTGGATTTACTTGGAAAGAAGTAAAAGTGGCGCTTAGTCAGGCTGAAGCTCCTAAGCGTCGTCAGGAAAAACTATTAGAAAAAGATACCCAGCTTTTTATTGAAGATTTTGCACATCATCCCACGGCTGTTAAGCAAACACTAGAAAGTTACCGCGCGATTTATCCCGATAAAAATCTCTGGGCAATTTTTGAGCCGGCTTCAAATACCAGTAGAAGAAAAATAATGGAGCAAGACTATTTAGCAGCTCTGGCAATCGCCGACTCAATAATCTTTTTGGAGCCAAAGGCTAAAACTAATCAGACCGAGGTGGAATTACTATCCACAAAACAACTCTGTCATGATTTAATTTCGCAGGGAAAGCGGGCAAAATCTTATCTGACGGCCAATGAAATACTAGTCGATCTTAAAACTAACTTACCAAAAGATAGCTTAGTAATTCTAATGTCTAACAGCAGTTTTGATGGATTGCGGGAGCTAATCACTAATAAATTCTAAGTCTGAATATTTTAGATTATTAGTAGATATGAATCAGAGGAAGAAGAGTTTTGCCAATTTTTAGCTCAAGTCTGAGCAAAAAAGCTCTCTGACTAAGGAGTGATTCCTTAGTCAGAGAGAGTTCGAAATGGAATTACTTAAGACCTAAAGCAATTACCAGACCGAAAATTGCCACACCTTCGATTAATACGAAACCTAAGATGTATGGTAAGAAAAGCTTACCTGCTGCAGATGGGTTACGGCTGATTGCTTCCAAAGCAGCGTTACCAACTTTACCAATACCAAATCCTGCACCAATAACGGCTAAACCTACACCAATACCAGCTCCCAGAGGTGCTAAAGAAGCAACAGCTCCATCAGCAGCCCAAGCGGCATTAGAAAAAAGTAAAGCGGCTAAAACTACAAGATAGTTTGCTATCTTTTTCATTTTTTTCTCCAATATAAAACTAATGTTCTTCCTCTTCATGCTGAGTTGCTAGAAGAATATAAACCATTGTTAAAACTGTAAATACACCAGCCTGCAAGACTGATACCAAGACGCCCTTGGCTAATAGGATTGGTCCAATCAGGACAAAGAAATTTCCGGTTAATTCCCCGATTGTGCTGATAATTAAGTGATCGGCGGTAATATTCCAATACATTCTTAGGTTTAGGGTAATTACCCTTAAGATTAAGCTGATAATCTCTAATACAAACAAAAACATAGCTACAGGAATTAAGGGCTTAATTCCTAATACTGCATCCCCGCCAGCAAAGTGTTTTAAATAATTCTTTAAGCCATGTTCTTTAACACCAAAAACATTAAAGGCAATGAAAACAGCAATGGCTAAGCCAACATTAACCCATACTGTCGTTGTTATTGCTGGGAAACCAGGAATAAGCCCTAGAAGATTAGCTAGTAAGATAAATAGGAAAAGACTAGCATTCAAGGAAAAATACTTGCGATTTTCTTTACCAACAACAAAATCGTGGAATTTAAGAAATCCTTCGGTAAATAGGTCAAAGACATCAAATAAACTGAACTTTTTATCCGGGATTAGGTTTTCTTTAATGAATCCTTGCTTCGAAATGCGACTAGTAGCAACTTTTCCAACTAGAAAAATGATCAGACCAAGTAGCAATCCGAAAGCAAATTTTTCAGCTTCAATGCCGATTGTGCCTTCAAATAAAGACTGGGTGTATGTAAAGTGGCGTTCCATAGTTGAAATTGAGTAACTGGCTAAAAAACTGGTCTTTTAGCATTTAATATTGTTGGGTAATTTGCCATAAGTTTTATAAAAATTTCCTAATAATTGCAAGCTTTGCCGATCTACAACAATAAACCTTTTTAGATAGCATTTTTTACTTTAAGCCACTTAAATATAGTGTAGATCGCTTAGCGAAAATTTGTATAAACTATATTCGTGGTAATAGTAATTTAAACCACTAGCTTTGATGGAAAATGTTTCTTCACTAATTGACTTAGAAGTCTCCTTGGCATTAAAATTTTTTAACACTAAAAATTTACGCCACAACATTACTGGAATCATAGTTAAACCCTAATAACTTTTACAATCTTCATTATTAAAATATCATTCTCGCTGTTGAAATTTATTATCAAAAATAACTTTTGTTTTTACTGAGTAATCTTGTTTTTTCTCCGATTACTACAAGTTAAAAAAACCAAGCATGAAATTAAGCACTTATAAATTCGATCGTACTTGATCAGGAACATAAATTTAAAAATTGATTTTAATTACTTAAATGAATTTTTTATAAACTACTAATTTTGCTTTCAATTAAAAAAAATAAAAATTTAATTTCGAATTACCTTGATTGATCCACAAGAGATCTACTACATTGCATTCTGGATTTGGTTTTTAGTTCACACTTTCAAAAGAAACTTATATTTAAGTTTTATAAAGAAAATGCTGGACAGGTTTTTTGTAATCGCTCATTTTAGTAAGAAAGATTTCTTTCCAATTAGTTTGAGCCGATTTTCATGAAGTAGTTTCCTAATAGTTAGGATAATTTCGTCACGGTTTCACTAAGGTTTTTCCTAAATATTCTTTCGTCTTTTTGATGCTTTCAAATAAAGAGTTTAACTCTTTAGGAAATTTTTTGTCTTTAAAAATCGTTAATGACCCTTAATCTGGATAATAACAGCAATTTACTAGAAACTACATGGCAACAATCAATCCAACAAATACAACAAGAAATAGACCCAGAAGTTTTTGCTGCCTTTCTTAATCCAGTTCGTTTTGTTGGGGCAAGCGCCGAAGAGCAATCGATTACAATTTCAGCCCCATCGGAGCTTATTAAAAATCATTTGGAAAATAAATTCTCCGATCGAATTAAAAATTACTTTAACCAAAAATTAGGAATTTCTGATTATCGCTTAATTTATCAAATTCAAGATCCAAGTAATACTTACAGTAACCTAACTCCAAATATTCAAAAAAGAGTTATTACTCCGAATAAGGATAGCGCTCCTGAATTAGCTACAAAAATCTCTGCTTTTAAAACAAATTTAAATCCCGAGTATACCTTTGAAAATTTTGTTGTTGGAAAATATAATGAATTTGCTTACGGCTTAGCAAAGCAACTAGCTAATTCTAAACAAAAGGAATCTTGTGCAGCAAGTCCCTTGTTTTTTCATGGTGGTGTTGGACTTGGCAAAACGCATTTAATGCAAGCAATTGGTCATCAATATTTAACTCAAAACCCCGAGGCTCGAGTTTATTATACGTCCTCTGAAAACTTCACTAATAAGTTGATTGGTTCAATCAGATCAGGACAAATTGATAAGTTTAAGAAGCAGATTAGATCGATCGACTTATTATTAATTGACGACTTTCAGTTCTTAGCTAAAAAACAACATACACAAGAAGAATTCTTTCATACCTTTAATTGTCTTCATGAACGTGGCAGCAAGATAGTAATTGTGGCTGATAAATTACCACAAGAGCTTGCCGATCTAGATGAAAAGCTTAAAAGCCGACTTTCATGGGGAGTAACTGTTGATTTTCAAAGCCCTGATCAAGCAACTAGATTGGCAATTGTTAAATCTAAGGCTAAACATAAAAAAGTTTTCTTTGAACGTGGAGTTGCAGAGTTAATAGCCGAAAGAGTTACTAATAATATCAGAGAGTTAGAGGGAGCAATTAATCGGATTACAGCCTTAGCCAGTCTGCGTCGTGAAGCTATAAATATCAGCTTAGCCGAGCAAAGCTTAGATTCTTTTATCAAGCCTCGAAAATTAGAAGTTAGCTTTAGAGAAATTAAATCTGTTGTTGCAAATTATTTTGATCTTAAAGTCAGTGATTTGGAGTCCAAACGCCGTCTTCAGAGCATTTCTTTTGCTCGTCAAATTGCGATCTATTTAATCCGAAAACATACCAATATTCCTTATTTAGAAATTGGTCTCTATTTTGGTGGTCGTGATCATTCCAGTATCATTTATGCTTCTCAAAAGGTTGAGAAAGAGTTGTTAACCTCGGCTAAGGTCAAGCTGGCTATTAAAGAAATTGAAAATAAAATTTTATCTTAGTTATAGTAATGACAAAAAATAATTTACGTTAGTAAATTAAAAAGAGTCATTACGGCTAATGCAAATCTTGGATTTATCCAAGTTTGCATAGCTAAAAACAACATAAATAGTGAGTCCAAGCAAAATCGTTAGTTTTTAAAGT
>JBGSMD010000055.1:0-3597 GCA_041740355.1 Bdellovibrionota bacterium | reverse complement strand
ACTTTCAGAGCTGCTACAAAATTTCTGTAATTTAACCTATTACCCTTTTTATCTGTAAGCTTAAGTTCTTCAATAGTCTTCTCACCTATAGGCATGGACTGAATTACTTCAATTTCATTACGCACGGGGCTACTACCAGAGCCAAGAGATTCAAGCTGCCCGCCAAGTACATCATCTATTGAACTAGCTTTATTACTGCGTTTAAGAAGTAACTCTCCACCTGCTTCATATACTGGGGTGGCAGTCACTACAAATAAAACAGCAGATGTAACTACTGACGCAAATACTCCGATCGCCCACCACTTACGACGGTAGGCAATTTGCAAATATTTTTGAATTTCGTCCATATAGTGTTATAGCCTAGTATTGATTAAGTGTTATGACTGAGATAGGTCACTAATAATGACTAATAATATAATCCATTCCGCTTAATTTAGAGCTTATTTAATATTTAGATGATATATGATCCTCATAATTCCTTTTAACTTTGAGTGAAATATCTAAACATTATTTACATCCTAAAAAGCTGAAATTTAGAGAAAGCATTGATAAAGACTGGAGACTTAAAAAGTTTTGTTCCTGATGTATTGAGTAATTTTAGCTAATTTATAGCAGAGGATAGTTAAGAAAATCGAGAGCGTGAAGTGAATTGTGCCAACTTAGAAGAGCAAGCTCAGATCTTAAGTGGATATGGAAAGAAGGGGGTAAGATGTTGTGAACAAGCCTGCCCAAGCTTATTACTTGAGGATTAATTGAGGAATATTGCTTATCAGTAAACAATTCCAAATTAAGAATTTAGAAAAATGGAAAACCAAATTATAAACCTAGCTCAATACATGGCAGGAGAATTTAGTAATTGTGACCAAGCGATCGCTGATCCTGTATGGTTTGTCAATCTAAGACTATGGCAAAGACCTATCCCTAAATCCGTTTTAACAGGAATTGCATTTTTTGCCGAGCAAGCTAATATCATCAATATTAATAGTCCCTATCGCCAACGTATTCTGCATTTAGTAGAAGTTGATGGGAACATCCAAGTTTACTACTACGCCTTTAAAGAGCCGTCTCAGTGGAAAGGAGCCGCAACTAGATCTGAGCAACTTCAAAAATTAACCATTAATGATTTAGTTCCTCTCCCTCACTGTGCTTTGAAAGTTAGCAGTCAAAATGATGTATTTAAAGCCGAATTGCCTGCTGGTGCTAAATGCTGTTTTGACTATCTAGGGGAAACCAAACAGGTAAGTCTAGGGTTTGAAGCGTCAAAATCAATGTTTCTCAGCTATGACAAAGGTATAGATATAAATACGGGCGCAGGTATTTGGGGTGCGATCGCTGGGGCATACAGGTTTAGTAAAGTACAGGATTTTGCCTCTGAGCTAATTTAACTAATCTAAAAAGTCGTGTTTTCAGCAAGTTTTGTGGCAGTCACAAGTAAGATTGGATTGCTGATTATATTTTCATAACTTGGACAGCACATGCCTTTAGTTCAGGCTGAAAGGAATAGGGATCGGCTTCAGGATGGCTAAGATTATTAGCTTCGGCATTATCTGCCCATAGAGAACCCCAATGCATTGGTGCAAATAAAACTCCAGGAGCGATCGCTTCCGTAATTAATACAGGAAACTGGGCAGTACCACGGCGAGATTTAACTTCCACTAACTCACCTTCGATCAGATTGAGTTTTTTTGCATCCTTAGGATGAATTTCTAGGAAAGGATGGGGATGCATTTGCTGAATCTTTTTGATTCGACCTGTGCGGGTCATCGTATGCCAATGTCCATAGACTCGTCCGATGGTAAGTACAAATGGAAAATTCTGATCGGGAGGTTCGGCTAAGCCTTTGGAATGATAGGGAGCGAAATTTGCTTTGCTATTTTTGGTATGAAAGTTCAGATCGGTATATAGTCTGGTTCCTCCCCATTGGAGTGCTCCTAGCTTCAGGCGCTCGTGGGAGATCTCAGTCATATCACAGGGGCGATCGCGAGTAATGGCAGCAAACTCGGCAAATACCTCAGAGGAATCTTTAAAGGGGAAATGTTTCGTAAATCCCAATCTTTGTCCTACTTCCGCAAAAATCTGCCAATCATCCTTGGCTTCTCCTAAGGGTTCATGAAAGGCTTCGCACAAAGTAATCCTGCGCTCAGAATTAGTCATCGTCCCCGTTTTTTCACTCCATTGGGTTGCAGGTAAGAGTAAATGGGCAAAAGCAGAGGTTTCGGTGGGGTAGTATGCATCTTGATAGACTGTAAATGGCGATCGCTTTAGGGCAGTTTTAGTACGTTCTAAGTCAGGAAAGCTTACAGCAGGATTTGTAGCGGCAATCCATAGAAATCCAACTTCCCCCGATTCTAAACCTCGAATCATATCCCATGCGGTTCTGCCCATGCGATCGGAAATTTGTCCCGTAGGTAACTGCCAATGCTTTTCTAATTCGGCTCGATGCTGAGGATTTGCCACAAAGCGATAACCTGGAAGAAGATGGCTTAATCCTCCTGCTTCTCTACCTCCCATGGCATTGGGTTGTCCAGTGAGGGAAAATGCTCCCGCCCCCACCTTGCCGATTTGCCCTGTGAGCAGATGGAGATTAATAATAGATTGAACCTTAGCTGTCCCCTCTGTGGATTGATTTACACCCATTGACCACATTGATAAAACTCGTTTTGATTCTGCCCACCATTTTGCTGCCGTCTCTAAATCAGCGATCGCAATACCACAGTTCGCCGCTACTAAATCAGGAGGATATTGTGAGATTAGAGCGATAAATTCAGCATAGTGATTAGTGTGATTTTGGATAAATTCATGATCTACAGCATGAGAGTTCTCTTTATGAATTAAATAGGCAATTCCATTCAATAAATCTATATCTGTCCCTGGACGAATTGCCAAATGTAAATTTGCAACTGCGGCGGTTTGGGTTCGACGGGGATCAACTACGATTAATTTAACATTGGGATTCTGTTTATGGTGCTTACGCAGGCGATTGAATACAATGGGATGACATTCGGCGGTATTACTGCCAATAATGAATGCACAATCGGTAATATCTAAATCTTCATAGCAACAGGGGGGGCCATCAGATCCGAAGCTTTTTACATAGCCCGAAACCGCAGAAGACATACATAGTCTTGAATTGGCATCAAAGTTATTAGTACCTAAGCAGCCTTTAAATAATTTCTGGGCGATGTAGTAATCTTCAGTTTGAAATTGTCCTGAACCATACATGCATAAGCCATCCGCACCTTGGGTATTGATAACAGTAGTAATGCGATCGCAAATTGCTGTGAAAGCCTCTTCCCACGTAACTCTCTGAAATTCTTGATCTAAGGAACTCCGCATCATGGGATAAACCAGCCGATCTTGATCGATGGATTCCGCTATGGTTGCCCCTTTAACACATACCATGCCCTGAGTTGACGGATGACTGCGATCGCCTCTTACTTTAACTAAATCAACTAGGGGAGCACAAATTTTACGATCCTGTTTAATTATGGACTTAGATAAAGGATGTAGAGATGAAGGATTAGAGGAATTTTGCTGGTCAGAGATTTTTTGATCTAAATCAACTTGACTTAAATGAACAACTTCTAAACCACAGCC
>JBGSMD010000054.1:0-57112 GCA_041740355.1 Bdellovibrionota bacterium | reverse complement strand
CCTGAGAATAGCGCCGTCACCGTTCAAACGGCGCATAAAAACATGTCCTGAGGTGTCGGAGCCAACTAGGTCAGCCGCCAGCTCCGCGTTGGGTTATTCCAGTACGTTAATCAGAATGGCCTCGACAATGCCGGTGGCAGCTGTGACCAGTACGGCGTCGCTACCTACCTGGCGCCAGTCATACCCGGGATACTGGGGCAGGCGCGCTTCCATGCGAGGGTCGAAGCGTTTGGCGATGCCGGGTGGCAGCGGCTTGCCCCGGGCCAGATTTTTGCGAATGCCGGGCGGCAACGGCTGTGCCGGTTCGAGGTAGCGGCGCTGATCCCTGAACAGGCTGCGAACCACGGCGTCTTCGATGCTGATCGCCGGCTTATCCTGGTGCTGACTTGAGTGCGGATGATCGCGCTTGTCGGCTTTTTTACCTTTGTCATGCGGTGGCTCGGCGAAAGCGCTGGCAGAAGCCAGAGTGAGCGCCAGGGTGATGGCAGACAGTTGTGTGACCGTATTTTTAAACAGGGGCATTTTTTTCTCCTTTTTTGCATTAGAACACAAGTTCGCTCAGAGGATGTACTGCTGCATTAATGCCGCAGATCCGACACTTTCAGCATGCACACAAAGCTGATCAGTAAAGCTGCAGCACCAAACCAGAGGCTGCCTTGCAAGCTGATGCCATAGTCAAATCCCAGGCGCACCAGCCAGGGTCCGATCAATTGGGTAAAGCCATACAGGGCGATCAGCGCGGCCGAAAGCCGAGGTCCCTGGGTGGGTTGCAGGCTGCGCGCCAGGCGTTGGGTGAGCAGCACCGCGCCGAGAAAACTTCCGCCGATCAACAGGCTGCACAGCGCTTGGCCCCATTTTGAACGAAAAAATGCTCGCGAGACCTCGGTCTCACTGTGCTTTTTTAGTCCAAACTGAAACCAAACTACTTTCCCTCGCTACGTGCACTGATGAATAATGCGAGTTAACCGAAATAAGACAGTTTGATGGCTTCGGCTATCAAGCTGTCTTAACATTTGTAAATGGGGTAACTAAAGTGTCTGATTTTTGCAGTCCACAGCCCGAAATCTCTAATCTCTACCAAAACCTTCCACCCATGCTCCAACAATATTTGGAGTATAAAAAAGAATACCCAGATTGTTTGATACTAATTCAAGTAGGTGATTTCTATGAAGCCTTCTTTGATGATGCCGTTACCATTTCGAAGCGACTTAACTTAACACTAACAAGTCGGGATAAAAATTCTGAAAATCCGATTCCCATGTGTGGTGTGCCTCTTTCGGTAGTTGATAATTATGCTGCTCGATTAATTGATCAGAATTTAGCTGTGGCAATTGTTAGTCAAGTAGGAGTTGCTGGCAAAGGGCCTGTCCAAAGAAAATTAGAGCGAATTATTACACCGGGTATTCAACTGCTAGGTAATGCCAATGCTCATGATGACCAGATTATAGCGGCACTATATTTAGATTTTCGTTCGGAATTAGAATCAACTGATCGCTTTAATTTTTCTTTAGCATATTGTTATCCGGCAAGTGGAATTATTGGAGTGTTTGATAATTTAGATCGGGAGAGCTTGCTCCTGAAATTTGCTCAATTATTACCAAAAGAATTGATCCTTCCAAAAATAATTGAAGGCAAAAGTATTGATCGTCGCTTAACAATGATCCGTGAGCTGGAGCGTCGCAACTCTGATTTGATTTTACGGTTTAGGACCGATCATAATTCTAAATGGGAACAGAGTGCTAGGGATCTTAATGGGATTTTAGGTTATAGTTTATTAGATGCTAGTAGCAAGAGTGCTTGTCGCTTGCTTATAAGTTACCTTGATGAAGTTACTGTTCAGCAAACAATCCCCATTCAACAAGTTCTAAGAGAACAAGAAATTCAAACCTTATTAATTGATGCTAGTACCAGAAATAATTTAGATTTAATTAGTAATCAACGAACGGGGAATAAGGAAGGCAGTCTTCTAAATTATTTAGATAAAACCCGCACTGCTGGTGGACAAAGATTATTAAAACGATGGGTTTTAGCACCAAGCTACAATTTAAAACTTCTTCAGGAACGACAAGCCGCAATTCAAAAGTTTTTACAAAACTATTTTGCGTCAGAAAATATCTCTAAGATCTTGGAAAAAATTAATGACCTGGAACGATTAGCCACTCGGATTGAACTTAATGTAATTAACCCTCGCGAGTTAGCGGCAGTCAGAGAAAGCTTGCTATTTATCAAACAATTAAAAAATCTGACTTCAGATCTAGTTGCTGAAAACGAGTTAGGATTTTTAAAACGTTTTGTAAGCGAGTTAGTAATCCCCGAGGCATTGATTACATTATTAGTGGAAAGTCTACAAAGTGAACCGGCAGTAGTTTTTAGTGAGGGTAACATTTTTAATGATTCCTACCATCCTGATTTAGCTTACTATCGTAATTTAAAGAGTAATGGACAAAAACTTATTAAAGAATTAGAGGAATCAGAAAGCGCTAAAACCGGAATTGCTTCTTTAAGAATTCGCTACAACAATTTACAAGGTTACTTTTTTGAAGTTACTAAAGCTAATTTGGGTAAAGTTCCGGAACATTTTATCAGAAAACAAAGCACTGTAAATTCAGAAAGATTTTATACGCCGGAACTTAAAAAATTAGAGGAAGACTTAGTTAGTGCTGAGAGTAAATTACTCGCCCTAGAACGTGACTTATTTCAGGAGTTAAGAATCAAGGTCTTGCCTGAGAGTCAGGCTCTGCGTGGTGCTTACAAGCTCGTTGCCGAGCTTGATGTCCTTTTAGGATTTGCTGAATTAAGTCAGCAACAAAATCTGGTAGCTCCAGTATTACAAAATCATGCACAGATTATGATTCAGCAGGGAAGACACCCAATCCTTGCTCAAATTTTAAATAATGATTTTGTTTGCAACGATCTTTTTCTTAGTCCCAAAGCTGCAAATTGCATCATTCTAACTGGTCCTAACATGGGAGGTAAGTCGACTTATCTGCGACAGACAGCTTTGATTATTATTATGGCGCAAATTGGTTGCTTTGTGCCAGCAGAGTCGGCAGAAATTGGATTAGTTGATCGCATTTTTGCACGAATCGGTGCTAGCGATGACTTACTGGAAGGCGACTCAACATTTATGTTAGAAATGAAAGAAGCTTCCGAAATTATTCGTAGTAGTACGGAAAGATCATTAGTCTTAGTTGATGAATTAGGTCGAGGAACTTCTACCACCGATGGTTTTGCTTTAGCACAGGCTGTTTTAGAATGGTTAATAAAAGATACAAAAGCACGCACTTTGTTTGCTACACATTTTCATCAACTAACAGAGCTTGCTAATCATTATGTAGAGGTTAGTAATTATTCTGTGGCCTCAGTGGATATTGACGATCAAGTATTATTCACTCATGAGATCGTTGCAGGTGCTGCTAATAATTCCTATGGATTAGAGGTAGCTAAACTTGCGGGCTTACCAACAAAGTTATTAGAGCGTGCGGCAAGCATTATTAGTAATACTCCAAGTGAAGTAGTTAAGAGTTTATCAGCTAGCGCACAAATTACTTTATTTACAGAATCTCCAAAAATCACTAGCAAAGAATTGAGTAAGGCATTCCCTCAAAAGGAATTCTTAGAGGGCTTAGCTAAACAAATTAAAGCTATAAATCCTAATCATCTTTCACCGCGCGAGGCCCTAGAGGTCATTTATAAACTTACTGAGCAAGTTCAAAGTGAATCAACAGAGAATTAAACTCTTTCAATCAATCCAGAATCTGGCCGAAGAACTAGGCCTAAAATGCTATCTCGTGGGAGGGTATCTCCGTGACCAGTTACATGGAATGGTTAGTCAGGATTTAGATTTTTCTTTGAGTACGGGTTTATTAGATTTTTTGCCAAAATTAGCAGAGGACTTAGATTCAGAACTTATTATCTATCCAGAGTTTTTAACAGCTTCTATTAAATTAAATGCAAAATTTCAAAAGTTGTTAGAAATTACTAATCTTGATTTTTGCCAGTTTCGCCAAGAGAATTATTTACGTTCTGGACAGATGCCAAAGATTTCGAGTGGAGATTTAATAACAGATTTAGCACGACGCGATTTTACAATAAATTCTTTAGCAATCGAGTTATCTGAATATCTGGAGATATTTTCTAAGAACTTACCTCTAAAAGATTTGCGCCGACTAATAATTGATCAACATGCTGGAATTACAGATTTAGATCATAAATCTATCCGCGTTTTGCATGATAAAAGTTTTCTTGATGATCCGACACGCATTTTTCGAGCTGTTCGCTACAAAATAATTTTGAATGGTGACTATCATACTAAAACGAAGGCTCTATTAATGATTGCGCTTCAACAGAACGTGCTTCAGAGTATTGCCAGTTACCGTATCAGTAATGAGTTGCTTATTATGTCTAAGTCCTCATTAGCGAATCAAATGTTTATCGAATTAATACAGTTAGGAGTATTTGATAATCTTTTTGGGACTCTTGGTACTACTCAGAGGGATCTGATAGAAAAGCTTCAGCAATTACCAGTCGAGCTGGATTCTGAGGATACCCTTACTAATTTATTGATCATCGTTGTTGGTGCTTATCACGCAGAAGCAAAGTTAAAAAGCTTAGGCTTGAAAAATAAAATTGCCAAAAAAATTCTTACACAAATTAATCATGTCTAAAATTGAAAGTACAATTGAATCTTTTTTAAAAGCAAATCTTGCGGAGTTTGATTTGCCAATAATACTCGAGGTAGCCAGTGATTTAGCACATGGGCAATTAACATCGGATGTTTTAATTCGCTACGCACAAAAAATAAAAAAATCTCCCGAGGAGATATCTCAGGGATTAATCTCTAAATTACTAGTTTTTAACGATGACTTTTATCTAACGATTGTGTCTGGACATCTTAATGTGACCATTAATCGATATTTCCCCGGGCAGTTAGATTTCTTAGATGTTATTCCGGAGTGTCAGATTTTTTTTCCATTAGCTGGTACTGGGCGAATAGATAGTTATTTTATCAGAATTTTATCATTAGCTGCATTACAGTTAAACTTGAGTAAGGGTAAAGCCAAAATCTCAGTTTTTGCAGACAATTACACTGAGCAGTATTCTCAGGTAAATTTACGGCTATTAGAATCAAAGCCCTGTTCCGCTAAATGCCAGATGAATGAAGAATTAATTACTTTAGTTAAAAAGTTAGATGCGAAGATAATGCATCTGACTCTGTGGCTAAGTCCGGAGCAATTAAGTAAATCAGAAATATCTAAGATTTATCGAGAAACATCGACTACGAAGAAGAATTTACAGATCCAAATCCCACATGCTTCTTGGTTGAAAGATTTAGATCTAGATATTGTCTCAAAATATAGAGAGTTAGAAAGAACAGTAGATCAGTTTAAATTAACCTTATTATTATCTGGATCTGAGCCAAGTACCGACCTTTATTATGATGAAGCAGTATTACCCCAACGTAATAATCTGGGATGGTATTTACAAATGACTGCAAGCAGATTGGAAGCTTTGGGGATTAAAGATAAATCCTGGGATCGTATGATAGAGATTTCCTCAATACCAGTGCCTCTTTTAAATTTATTTTGGAGTCTTATATTACTTTCGGGATATCGAAAAAAGGCTGTGATGAAAGGCCTTGTTCCTGATTATCTTGATCAAGTATACTTACTCTTAGACAGTCTGAATTTATTTTTTAATTCACCACAACTTCGGCAAAAAATTTTGAAAAATGAGTGTAATGATTTAGAACTACAAGTATTGTCTGTAGGTTTGTTTACTGTAAAGGACTTATTGCAGTTGTTAACTCTAAAGGGAGAGTAATCTAGTATTCCATTACACCAAATTGCTGAATTCAGCAGTTGCCAAATTTCTCGCTCTTCATTAAACTGGGAGGCATCGTTTAGTTATCTCTAGAGTAGCCTTGCAAGACAATAGTTGGAAACTTAATTTAAAAGCCTGGGAATTTGCCTTATTACTAGTATGCATAGTCATGGCATTATTCTTAGCATATTTCTTTGGCTTTCGGGCAGGGCATGCTGTTGGTTATGATGATGCCTTAACAAAAGCAATTAAAAATACTCCCAGGCTATCTGTATTCGAAGATGCCCCACAGGATCTAGCAGATGAAGATCTAAATCAACTTTATGCAAAGGTTATTGAACAGCCTGAAACTCCCGTAGATCCACTTGCTAATCCAGAACTTGCTGATACCAAAAAAATTATCCCATTGCCAACTCCCGAAGTCGAACCTGACTTGGCGGCTTTAGAAGAAGATTTCCTCAAACAACAGGAAACATTAGTCGCCCCGGAGTCTTCTCCATCAGCTTCCCCAGAGGAAGAGCTTGATTTACAAAGCTTGGCAGCAAAAGAAATCATTATTGAACCAGCAATCACTCAAGTTATCCCTGATCAGGAAATTCAAAAAGTTGAAGTTGGTGCTATTATCGCTGAGCCGACTCTCATTCCGGTTCAGGCTGGGGTGAGTGCTTTAGTTACTCCAGCTCCGAGTGCCTCTCCGGTTTATGTAAAACCAAGTCCGACACCGAGCCCCGTTGCCAGCCCTAAGCCTTCTAGCTCCCCAGTAGCGACTCCGATACCTATGCCAGCGGTTAAAGCTGTTAATAAAACAGCGTTTTCGCCAGGATGGTATGTACAAGTAGCTACCAGTAAGAGCAAGGAAACTGCTGAAAAACTTTCTCGTGATTTATATGCTGCAGGTTTTAAATCAACAATAGAAACCTACAGCATAGCTAATAACCAATTTTTTAGGGTTTTAGTGGGTCCAGAAAGCCAACAATCATATGCTAACAGGCTAGTTGACCAATTAGGACGGGAAAAGTTTCTATCTGGTAAGCCCTTTATCAAACAGGTAAATTAATAAAACTAGTTCTGATTTATTGTTAAATTTGCAAATTTTTAGTCGATAACTGTATCTAAAATTTACTATTTTAATTGTTTATTTCCAGTGAGTTCAAAAAGTAAATTACTTTAAATACTAACAATTTTCTTGGACTTACTATTTATGTTGTTTTTAGCTATGCAAGCTTGGGATATCCTGTCGATGCTAAAGCTTCGGCGCGTCAGGAATCCAAGATATGTATTAGCCGTAATGACTCGTTTAATTTACTAACCAGCCTTCGCTGAAGCTTCGGCTAGGCAGGCAGTAAATTATTTTTTGTCGATACTATATTGGAGCTAAGTTAGAAACATTGAATTATTTGTGATCTGGTTAAGAATCTTACTTAGAATCACTTTGAGTAACTAAGTATATTAATATTAAGAGACTAGCTAGGCAAATGCCAAAATTTTATTGCGCGATTTTTGACCATGTCTGAAAAACAATCCAAGACATCAATTTTACTTCATCAAAACTTGGAATTTTCCTCTAAGACAGACGTAGGTGAAAAACGTACTGAGAATCAAGATCGTTATGGCCAAGTAATAAAAGATAATTTCAAAGTTTTTATTGTTGCTGATGGGATGGGGGGTGCTAATGGTGGATCCACTGCCTCGCAAATGACCATTGATCATTTAACCGAGCAATTTGCAAAACTTGAAAATGTAGTTCCAGAAGATATCTATCGCATCTTAATGGAAGCGAACGAAAAGATTTTCAATCATAGTATTGATCAACGCCATTTAGCGGGAATGGGAACAACTTGTGTCATGCTTATTTTTACAGCTAAAGAGCTGTACATCACAAACGTCGGCGATTCGCGCGCGTATTTAGTAAGAAACAAAGAAATCAGACAGCTCACAGAAGATCACACTTTAGTTAACGAGTTATTTAAAGCAGGTATCATCACTGCAGAACAGGCGGAAGATCATCCGGTTTCTCACATGTTAACTCGCTGTTTGGGACCTGCCGTTAAAGTAGAGATTGATTGCTATTTGGAGAAACCAGGCTCTTTCCGAGGTGACTCTTACTTACTTTGTTCGGATGGTTTGTATAATTTGGTCACAGATTCTGAGATCAAAAAAATTATTTCTAATAATACTCCCGAAGCTGCGGCTAGTAAATTGATTTCCGTTGCCAATGAGCGTGGTGGTACAGATAATATCACTGTTTTTATTGTGAATGTTAAAGATTCACCATTTGATCCACAAAAAGATGCAATTCACTACGACTTAGTACCAATTAGTTTCAAAGATATGCCCGGCTACATCGAGGAAGAATCCTTTGAGCGTGTCCTGCTTCGTCACTCAGCCGCGTTTGATCGCTATGGGATTGATTTTCAACAAGAAAAGACAGCAAAAAACAACTGGCGTAATGTTTCATTTATATTAGCTATCTTGGCTGTTGTTGCAAGTTTAATTTATTTCCTTGATGACGATCTTTCCGTAATAGAAAAAATAACATCTGTGAAAAAGACAGAAGAGGCAATAATTGAGCAAAAGCATTCTGAGACAGTAAGTAAACTTGCTGAGCTTAAAGAGTTTCGAGATGATTCAGAGCCAGTAATTGATCAAGATCGTCTACAAGTTATTGCAAACAAGTATTTATCCTCCTTGGCAGTCGAATCTGATTACTTAACACTCTTACAGAAAGATCAAGAATTAGAAGATAAATTTGATTCACTGAACAGTCAGCTTAGTACTAAAAAAGCAGAATTAATTGGTTTAAACAAACAGCTTTCCTTTTGGTTTGGACTACGTAAAAAACTTGAATTAAATGGTGCAATGTCCTTATCTGAGGAGCTCAGTTCGTTATCGGAGCAGATCCTAGAAAAGCAAACTGCCTTTCAGGAAGCAAGTTGGGAATATTTACAAAATTTAAACTTAATGCAATCCCAACCTGAGAATCAAGCCTTAGCTCAAAAAGTAAAGTCGCAATTAAATCAGAGAAAGAATGCGATGAAAGAATTAGAAATTTCAGTCTATAGTATGATTCAGGAAAAAGTTAATTACTACAGCACAGAGATTGCCGATCTGATCAATGAAATTTCCACTGAAAGTTTAGAGCTTAATTATCTTATTTCAGAGATTGATTTATTAGCATTACTCCGAGGTTTGGATTATCAAACCCAGTATGAGCAGATTAAAAAAATTATCTTAACAAAAATGTCAGAATCCGCTCCGTCCGAGCTCACTGAGGACACTTTAAGTGATTTTTCCAAAGAGCCGATTAATGAGAGCCCTGATCCGGTGATAGCTCCAGATACAATGGATGAGTTCTAAGATATTCTAAAAGTCCATTTTTTAGTCACAGCCTTTGTCAGCCATAAAGAGAAAATATATCCAATTTTGAAATTATATTGGCCTGAACAGAACGGTTAGTTTGGTGATTTATTTGAACATTTTAGAAAAGATGCTATACCATAGAACTCTCTATTTTAGATCTAACAAAACAATATGTCTCAATCAAAAGCTGCCCTTATTAGCGTATATGATAAAACAGGAATTCTAGAATTTGCTAAAAAGTTAGAACAGCTTGGATACATTATCTTATCTTCTAGTGGATCTGCTAAGTACCTCCAAGAGGCGGGCGTAAAGGTTACCTTGGTTGAAGATTACACTGGCCAGCCAGAAATATTAGAAGGTCGCGTAAAGACTTTACATCCAAAAGTACATGCTGGGATTTTAGCTAAAAGAAACCCGGCGCATTTAGCAGACTTGGCTTCGATTGATGGTTATCAGATTGATATTGTTGCCGTGAATCTTTATCCCTTTATTCAAAATCTTAATTCTGAAAAAGCGGAAGATTATCAAAAGATGGTCGAATTAATTGATGTTGGTGGACCGACAATGATTCGTGCTGCGGCAAAAAATTTTACTAATGTTTATGCTGTCATCGATCCGCAAGACTATCCAAGTGTGATCGCAAGTTTGGAATCAAAAAATGAAGATCGAAATTTCCGTAATCAATTAGCGATTAAAGTCTTTACTCAAGTGGCTAACTACGATTTGGCAATTAGTAAATATTTTTCAGGTCTGGAAGTTAGTGATTCTACGTTTAGTCCCGTGAATGGATTTGTATTAGAAGCAAATCAAACCCTGAGATATGGCGAGAACCCACATCAACAAGCAATTTTTTATCAAGCAGTTGGCAAGGAAAATTCTGCTTGGAAACAATTGGCTGGTAAGGAATTGTCGTACAATAATTTCTTAGATTTTGATGCGGCATTGTCCGCTCTAACAGCAGTTCAAACTAATCAACACTTAGCAGTGATAATTAAGCATTTAAATCCTTGTGGGGCAGCTCTGGCAGGTACGCAGTTGAAAGCCCTAGAGCAAGCAAAACTGAGCGACCCACGGAGTCATTTTGGTGGAATCATTGCATTTAATCAGAAGTTAGAACTGGCAACTGCGGAAAATATTATTGGCGACTTTTGCGAAATAGTTATTGCTCCTGAGTTTGATCCAGCAGCCTTAGAAGTTTTGAGTGCCAGAAAAAACATTCGTTTGATTCAAGCTGATCTTAGCAAATGGCCAAGTAGCGAATGGCGTAGTTGTGCTGGTGGATTTTTACTGCAAACGGTTGATTCAAAAGTTTCCTCTGTAAGAGAAGCAGAGCTTAAAACTTCACGTAAATGTTCTGAACAAGAATATTTAGATTTAGATTTTGCTTGGCAAATTTGTAAGTCGGTAAAGTCTAATGCCATTGTTATTGTTAAGGACCAGTTGTTATTAGCAACAGGGGCAGGGCAGATGAGTAGAATTGATTCTGTAGAACTAGCACTTCAAAAATCCCGAATTCATAATCATAACTTACAAGGAGCAGTCGCAGCTTCTGATGCTTTCTTTCCCTTTGCAGATTCAGTGGAAACCTTAGCTGCAGCTGGTGTGAAAGCAATTATTGTAACGGGTGGTGCCAAGCAAGATGCTGAAGTTATTGCTACAGCAGAAAAACTTGGAATTAGTTTGCTTTTTACGACAGATCGTCATTTTAGACATTAATAGTTGGCAGATATGAGAGTATTAGTAATTGGTGGAGGTGCCAGAGAGCACGCAATTTGTTGGAAGCTTAGTCAATCTAATAAACTCACTAAACTTTTTGTAGCTCCAGGAAATCCTGGAATGGCTGAATTTGCAGAGTGTCTGCCAATTAAAGATTCGGACATTTCTGCTTTAAAAGATTTTGCCTTACAAGAAAAAATTGATTTAACTATTGTTGGTCCTGAATTGCCGCTTAGCTTAGGAATTGTTGATGCTTTTGAAAATGCTGGTTTAAAAATATTTGGGCCAACGCAGGCTGCCGCTAGGCTTGAAGGATCAAAAAGTTTTGCTAAAGAAATTATGACTGCCGCAATTGTTCCAACTGCTGGCTATCAAGAGTTTACAGATTTGCGAGAACTTAAGGATTTTCTAATTGCTAATAACAAACCAATCGTACTTAAGGCTGATGGTTTGGCCGCAGGTAAGGGAGTATTTGTTTGTCAGACTGGGGCAGAAGCACAGGAAGCTGCCGATAAACTCTTTAATGAATTTCAAGCCAAGAAAGTTGTTGCCGAAGAATTTTTAAAAGGAGTGGAAGCTTCTTTTATTGTAGCTGTTGATGGGCGAAGAATTGTACCCATGGCTAGCTCTCATGATTACAAACCAATTTTTGATGATAACTTAGGTCCTAATACTGGTGGGATGGGGACTGTTAGTCCAACACCTAGACTTACCCGTGCTCAAGAGGATGAAGTTTTAGTGCAAGTAATTGTTCCTGTTGTAAAAGAATTAGAAAAACGTGGGATTTATTATCGCGGTTTTCTTTATGCCGGCCTGATGATCGCGGAAGATGGAACAATTAATATTTTAGAATTTAATGCCCGTTTGGGAGATCCTGAAACGCAAGTAATTCTCCGCCGTATGGATTCAGACTTCTTGCATCTTCTAGAAATATTAACCAATGGTGACGAGTTGCCTGACATGAAGTGGCATGATCACACAGCGGTTTGCGTAGTAATGGCTTCGCATGGTTATCCAGAAAAAGTTAGAACAGGAGATTCAATTGAAGGTTTAGAGCAAATCAAAAATCATCAGGACATTGCTGTCTTTCATGCTGGCACTGGTCAGCAGGATGATAAATTAGTAACTGCTGGGGGTAGAGTTTTAAGTGTCACTGCTATTGGTAATGACTTACAGACTGCTCGGGAGAAAGCATACCAAGCATTATCTGGGATCTCTTTTCAGGGTGCTCAATATCGGAAAGATATTGGAATTTCCTAGGTGACGAGGGTTAACTACAATCCTGGATACTCTTGCTGAGTATAACTTTTTCAAAGTTATCATTGTTAATAATAATTGGAACAGCTTTTGGATATCGGGCTTAATATCCCCCGCAGGGATAATAAAATCATATAGTTATGACAAAACCACAAAATTAACTTTTTAATATTCGGAAATTGCTTTTTGTCATAACTATATTTCCTTTATCTTGCAGCGAACTTAGGATTTTATTTAAGGAAACTTCCCCAGCAGGATATTTTAATCAAAGTTCAAAGGTTTGTTTAAATAGTGCTGGTTTATTAATTGATCTTAATCCTAAAATATCTCTGGAAATAACTGGTTCGATTACTGAGAATCTCATAAATTCCTGCCATCGTTTTTCATCTTGAATTAATTCTTGAGCAGCAGGGTAGCTACCAAACCGTAGGTATTGATTCAAATTCCAATTAAATACTTGCTGACATTCTAACTAGGTCCAGTCTGTAGCTAAGATTATTTCATAGCGTCCAGCCAGGCTTTCCGTTATTCCCTTCTCCAATGAAAGGCTAGCAGATCCTTGAAATACTACTTTAATCTTTTTTTAGCTCTATCTTGATCGAAAAGTTTTTTGACTGACTCCCTCCAGCTTTTTATTTTTTGTATTTTATCAAAGACTAATAGCACTGGAGCATCAATCTCTCGTGCTTTGTTCCAGTGAAGCTCAATCCAAGAATGGTCGGGTTGAATTCAGTCATCCGTAGTTTAAAATCTTACTGGAGATTTCTAATTTTTGATGATTTGCTAATTTCTACTAGTGTATCTGGAAATATCAGGGAAGATAGACCAGTCCTATGAAATGCATAGGGGTTGGCATTTTTGCTCCTTAATTCTATTAAATTAAAATTAGCATAATTGCTAATCTTACGCTTATAATAGAAACGGTAGTCCCAAGATCTGGGGAAGATCATGAAGCAACAAATTCTAATGAAAATATTATCATAGATATGTTAGTTAAAGAAATTGATAATTAAGGCAAGAATTGTTAATAGTCATAATAAAAACCAAATTAAACTTGGTGAACATATTATTGATTTAGATTCAAAAAATAAATAAAAATTAATATGATTTTTCTTAAAAAATACATTCAAAAAATATTAATCTTTAATAGAGTAATAACTGTAAAGAAACCAAAAGTTTTACTTTTGGGGTATGAAGATTTTACAAAATATATAGAAAAATACTTAATAAGAAATTTATTGGAGGTCGATTTTCTAAAAAGCAATAAAATATTTAATATTGCTAAGATTGAACAGTATGATCTGGTAATTATCAATTGGGCAGAAATAGTTTTTAAAGATTCACTAAATATAGAATCTGATCTTCATAAAACAGAAGAAGTTTTAAGCATAATAAATAAAAAAAACATACCAATTTTTTGGATAGTTCATAATATTTTCCCTCATGAATTAGCTACTCAAGATAAAATTTTTTACGAAAAGCTTAATAATGTTTTTATTGAATATTCTACCTATATTTTTGCATTAAATGAATACGAGGTAAATGTTTTAAAAAAAATAGGTGCTCCAAAAGAGAAAATAAAAAAACTGTTTCACCCTCACTATCATACTGAGTTTAAAGATTTAAAACTAAATAAAAAAATAGCAAAAATAAAAATAAAAAGAAAAAAAACAGATTTTATATACCTTACCTTTGGTTACATAAGGCCTTATAAAAAGATTCCAGATTTAGTAAGAAATTTTAAGAAAATCAAAACAGAAAGCGATTACCTATATATTATAGGTAATGCCTTTAAAAAAAAATATGTCGAAGAAATTAAAAATCTGATAGAAGATGATCATATTATTTTAATCGACAAATACACTTCAGATTCGATGCTAGCTAAATATATAAGTGCTAGCGATGTTATAGTTTTTAATTACGAAGAAAGTCTAAACTCTAACTCTGGAGCAGTTTGTTTAGCTCAAAGTTTTTCAAAACCAATTATCTGTCCAAGACATAGTATGTTCAATGAGTTGGTTAATAATAAATTTGCAATAAGCTATTCCTCTGAAGATGAGCTAATTGCTACTCTTAAAAAAATTAAAGATCAGGACTTATCTAAAATGGGAGACTCGGCATTTGCTAAAATACAAGGTAAGGATTTTAATTTTTTCTCAAAAGAGATAGTTAGATATTATAAGGAAATAAAGAAATAAAAGGGTTTTTTGTGTCTAAAAATAATAATCTTAAAATTATTCCAGAAAGAATAAAATATAAAAAAGATGATCTTAAAAACATTAAGGTCGGTTTTGTTCACCATGGTTTTGAATTACATGGTGTTAATATCTTCGGAAAAGAGCTTAGTTTGGAAGCTAGTAAAACAATTGATCATGTAATTAACTTTGAAAAAGTATGTATTGATGAAGAATTTATTAATACAGTGGATATTATAAACAAGACAGACATCGTTCATTTACAATATGTATTAAACTCGGAAGCTTTTTGGGGTGGGGAAGAAAAACATTTACAGACTTTAGAAAAATTTTTATCACAAGTAAAAATTCCTATTATTGTAACATTGCATGATCTATTCTTAATTAATTTAAAAAAAAACAATCTAAATGCTATTAGGATTTTAGCAAAATATGCACAAGCTGTAACAGTTTTTTCATTACAGGAGCATGATTTTATAAAAAACGAAAACTTTAAAAACACCTACTTAGTTCAACATCATCTTAAAAGTAACGTTAAACCAATAAAAGAAAGTGATTTAAGAAAGAAATTAAAACTTCAAAAAAACAAAATATTAACAATACTGGGGCATGTTTACGGAAGAAAAAAATATGATTTTGTAATCAGGTGTTTAAAAAAACTACCTGAAGAATATGTTCTTATCATTGCAGGTGGTGCAAGTAATATTCGTAATAAAAAATATTATGAAGATTTACAAGACCTTGTAAAAATAAATAAACTAGAGAAAAGGGTTATTTTTACAGGAAGCCTGTCCTCTGAAGACTATTTCGATTATTTACAGATATCAGATTTAGGTATTGTTCCTCATGAAAAAATGGCTGGTTCAGGGACAATTTCTGATTGGATATCTTCTGGTAAGGGTTTTATTGCTTTAAAAAATACTTTTACAACAGAATTGTCAGCTAATTATCCTGAATCTTTTTTGACTTCAGATTTTATTGAAAAAGAGTTTATAGAAAAAATAAAGAACTTTTTTAATGGACATTCGTATTTAAACCAAGATTCTAAAAAAAGAATTCAAGAAGATTTTTCTATTGAAAATATTATAAATAAATATTTCTTTATATACAAAACATTTGCCTCAATAATATATAGGGATATAAAACTCCCTAAAAAATTATATGCAATAACTTCATACTACAATCCGGCAAAATACATTAATAAATATGAAAACTTTAAAATCTTTAAAGAAAATCTTACAAAGCAAGGTGTTAAATTGCTAACTGTTGAAGTATCTTTTGATAAATCATTTGAAATAAAAAAAAATGATTCAGATATATTGATTCAAATACAAGGAGAAGATGAAAACCTAATGTGGCAGAAAGAAAGATTGCTTACAATTGCTTTAAAAAATTTACCAAAAGATTGTGATTATGTCGCTTGGTTAGATTGCGACATTGTTTTTTCAAATAATTTATGGGCTCAAGATACAATAAAAGAACTTCAGTTCTATGATATTATTCAACCTTTTACAAACTCTGTTCGTTTACCAAAAGATGATTATGATTTCTCAAAAGATGTTGAAAATCTTGATAGTGGTAGGGAAAATAATCAAAAGGAATTTTCTGTAGGCTATAAGAAATACCAAGAAGGCATGGTACGACACGCAGGTTTTGCGTGGGCTGCCAAGCGTGTTTTTATAGATAAGTATGGATTTTATGATAAAAGTATTATTGGTTTCGGGGATTATATAATGTCAGAAACATTCCTCAATAAAAATCTGTATGGAGTTCTTAAGCATTTTCCTAAAAAAATGCGTAAAGATATTTTAAAATGGTCTATTCCTGTTAAAGAATATGTGAAAGGTAATGTTTCCTGTATCGAGGGTACTGTTTTTCATCTATGGCATGGGGACAGGGTTAATAGACTACATGGTATACGAGAAAAATGGCTTAGGAAATATAAATTTAATCCTAGCAAAGATATTGTGATTGGGGTTAATGATTTATGGAAATGGAATACAAATAAAAATATTTTACACTATAATTTAAAAAATTTATTTAAAAACAGAAAAGAAGATGTTGTTGTAAATTTTTCAATTCCAGATTTTGATTTTGATTTTTATAAACAACGTTATCCTGATATTAGGTATATTAAAAACAATTCAGAATTATATGATCATTATATAATACATGGTAGAATTGAAGGAAGATTATATAATAAGGAGCTTTTTTATAAAACAAGTTTATTTAACAAAATAAAAGATATACTTCTTGTATACAATTATAAATTTAAATATTTTAATAAAAAACATAAAAGAGAAGTTTTTTTAATTATTAAAAACCTTGTAACCAAATTTTAAATTATGAAAATTAACAAATTTGTTATAATTACACAGCCAAGATCGGGGAGTAATATGTTAGTAAATTTTTTGGATATTCAAAAAAAAATAGTTTGTCATTACGAAATTTTTAATCCTAAAAAACCATATTATTCTTTTAAAACTCCTGAATTAGAAAAACTTAAAATTAATAAATTTCGTTTCAAGTTCCCTAGGATATATTTAAAACTTTTAAGTATCTATTCTTCTAAAAAAAACATGTTTTTCGGCTTTAAATTTTTTATTAATAGCATAAACAATAAACCTTTAAGTATATTAAACTATGTTATTAACAATAAAAATTTCAAAAAAATTATCTTAATCAGAAAAAATATTATCAGAAATTATATTTCTTTAAAAAATGCTAATATGAGTGATAGATGGAGTAATTTAAAAACATCTGTAAAAATTAATATTGATACAAAAGATTTTCTAAATTTTGCTGAAAATTATGAGAATTACTTTACTAGTTTAATTTTGAAACTGAAAGAAGGTAATCAGGATTTTCATATTGTATACTATGAAGATCTTGATTCAATAGAATATATGAAATTTTATAACGAAATAGCTATATTTTTAGGATTAGATTTTTTTGAAGATGTGAGCAAAAAAATATTTTTTAATAAACAGAGAGTTGGGTCACTGGAAGATTCTATTGAAAATTTTAAAGAATTTAAAAATGATGTAATACAAACCAGATATAGTATTTTTTTAGATTTGTAAATTTCATAATTTTAAATGTATTATTATCAATCTCTAGCCTAAATATTTCAATATGTCACAATGTGCCAGGTATCCTCATTCACACGTAAGTCGAGAGAAACGGAAATATCCAGCTTGATGATAGCGTTAATTTAGTTACAAATAATAATCAATTTTTTCGGATCTCTAGATAGATCTCCAGCTCGAAGCCAATTACCACTATTGCACAACTTAATTGAGCATCGGTATTAGTCCTTCCTTAACCATAATCTAGATTTTGATCTGTGAGTCTAGAGATCCGTCTAACGTTTCATTTCTCAGACTCAAATTTCAAACTAAAAATCAAATTTATTGCCTGTGTGAGTTCATTACTTTATTATGGTGTGTATTCAGGAAAGAAGGCTGGCCTTCACCACCTTAAGTCAATGGCTGTGTGGATACAAGATTGAAGATTGAAAATGACGCTGGGCTAAATTGAGCTGTCTAGTTTGATTTAGGAAGATTAACATCTCCTGCCTCTATCCCACACTATAGGATTTTACAGATTCAAAAATTACAGCTTGATCTTTTAGGCGTTTAGTTGTTTTCTTTAAGAGTAGACTACTATTGCGTAAATTTTAAGCAGGTCTCAGGCTGTGATTTTACAGTAATTAGGTGCTACTTAAAAGGATCAGGCTTTTAGGTATGTCCTCGCCACCGAAGTCAATTAATTATAAGGATATCTATGATCAGATTAAAATGCATCCCCAAGAAATTCAACTTTTATCTGATTATTCTTTTTAGCATTATTCCATTGACCTTCACTGTTTGGGCTGATGATGGAATCTGTCCAGCATCTTTTAGTGGATTTACAAACTCCGCAGATTTCGTTCCCGCGGAAAGGGATGTCTTAATGACTGTTCTCTCCGCTAGTGTTAGTGAGGATGTTGATACTGATGTTTTGTTTTTTACTGATAAAGCAGATCTTTTTGGGAAGATCCATATTAGTGACAATGTTTTTAGTTTGCCTCTAATTGATGGATCGGACAATCCACATTGGGTAACAGGTAATACTTTAATTCAAAGAGTAGAAACAGATTTGCCTGCAATTGGATTAGAATTATGGGATGAGGATGATACTGCCTCAGGGGGTGATGATGTAATAGATCTTAATACACTTTCTAGTAGTCGTAAATTTGAGGCTGGTTTTGATCTTTGTACCTTGCGGATTAACTTAGCTGATGGAACAAGCGTCCCATCTCAGGGAATAATTGAGGCCAAAGGGGATAGCTCAAGTGGCAGCGAGAGTGGCGTTGCGAGACTTAGAATTGAATCACTAAATGGAAGGCCTCCTACACTGCAGGATGTTGCTTTAATAGAAGTATCTCCAGTTCAAGTAATACATCGGCCACGCCGACTTGTTGCTGGAAAACCAATGGTATTAATGGCTAGGGTTGCAAATAATTTTAATCGGGAAATTTCAACTTCCATTTCATTTGATATTGTCGGACCAAATTTTGGTTTTAAAGAAACTTTTCCTATAACACCTCCCTTACAGGCTGGTGAAGTCCGAAGACTTTATTTTCGTAGGGATGTTCCGATTATTGTGCCAGCTCCAAAAGCTGATGATAATATTTTATACATCAATGCTCGGATCGATCCCTTAAGGGAGCTTCAAGCTGATTTACCAGCAGATGACTGCCGACGCCGAAACGATTTTATTTCTGAGGATACGGCCGAAAGTTTAAGATTTAAGATTGTAGAATCTAGACTTCCTGTGATTCATTGGATGAAGGTTGGTCGTTTACTAACAACTGCAAGTCTTGCAACTGATGCACAGATTGCTAGAATTTCAGCCTTGGGGAGTGCCTTTCTAAAGGCAACTTATCCTACTCCCGATGTTCGTTCTGTTATCCTTCCCTTTGCATATTCACCTTCACTTGTTGGTGGACTCTTTGATTTTGTAACTACGATGCTTAATGCATTGGCAATACCTGCTGATAGTGCCATTCCATTTGTAGCATTATTTGATCTTAATTTTCAGGCAGGCTTGCTAAATATCGATCGAATTGTGGGAGTAGTGCCAAGAACATACTTCTCATCTTTTCTCTATGGTTTCTGGGAGACAACCCCAGGCGTCTCTTTAACAACGGTTGGTCCACGCGCAGTCTTAGTTGCGGCAGAGCAAATAAGAAGAGGAGAAGATAATGTAAGTACTAATGACTATGAGCCTTCAATGTCTCTTCCCGCACATGAGCTGGGTCATACATTCGGTCTTAGTGTTGATCCCGAACTGAAAGATTCAGTTTTCTGTGGTATCGATGAGCCGATTAGTACTTTAATTTGTGGTATTGGCGGAGGATATGATGAGTATAAGCATGAGGATGCTTTAAGAAAACCAGGCAATCCAGCTTCTGGATTTTGGATTAAGTCGGGGGATGAACCAGCAGAGATCGCTTCATTACCTGATAATGAACAGTGTAATACTAATTGTTTGATGGGTAGCTCTCCACGAGCGGACTTCCTATCCTGGAATACTCGTAAAAGATGGATTGATGCGGCAGATTATGAGGCACTAATTGATGCCTTATCTCCTTTGCCTGATCCAGATAGTATCTTACTTGCTGGGGCAATTGGTTATAACGATCAAGTTTTTCTAAGTCCATTTTACCGGGTAGGGGATCGAGTTCCAGATCGCGACGAGAATGATAAGCAAGGCATTTATCGCTTTCGCTTTCTTGATCGGAATCAGCAGGAGTTATTAAATGTTGGTCTTGCTGGATCTTGGGCAACTTCAGAGTCTGCGGTGGATTTCCCAATCACTTTTTTTGTTCAGGTACTACCTTTCCCTAAAGGTACTAAGATTATTCAGTTGTGGAATGAAGCAAACAATAAGATGTTAGCGCAGAGAGTTGTTAGTAGGCATGCACCAAAAATAAAATTTTTAGGTAGCAAAAAAGTTGAAAAGATCGTTCAAGGTAAAGTTCTTAAGCTAGAATGGAATATTACAGATGAAGATCGCAAAGTAGATTCTAAGAAAAGAGCGAAACAATGGGTGAGTATTCATGCTGCTACTGGAAAGAATCCTTGGGCGCCGGTCCGATCAAACTTGTATGGAAGAAATTATTATCGCTTAAACACCGGACACCTAGAGCCAGGTATTTATCAGTTTAGGCTTCAAGTTTCAGACGGAGTAAGTACTGATATTAGTAGGATTAGGAATATTGAGATTACTGCAAAAACTGATTCGAAGTAAATTTGAGTTGGGTCAGATTTTAAATTAAGCCTTAAGGCTATTAGTTTTTAAAGGGTTATTGAATCCTAATTTAACTAAAAACTGATTGGTTTTAGTAAATATGATTTCCAATTACCTAATGATTCTACATGTTGGTAGTTCCATTCAGTAAAGGCTTCACGAAATGCTTCGTCTTGGTCAGCCGTTAATCCTGAAATCATTAAGTAGCCCTCGGCGTGCAGAAGGCGCTTTAAATCCACTTGATAGTTTTTGAGAACTTCCAAGTAGATATTAGCTAGAATCAAATCATAGGTGCCAGTCATCGATTTCAAGTCTTGGCTTGAGAGCGTAATTTTATCCGTTGATTGGTTAATCTTTAAATTATCTTCAGCATTTAACAAAGCTTGTAGATCGTTATCTAGTGCTAATATTTTAGCACTAGGAAAAATTTCTGTAGTGACCAAAGATAGAATTCCACTACCTGTTCCAAAATCCAAAACTTCAAGCTTGGCATCGCGGGGAGTGGGTAGGGTTTGTAAAATGGTGGAAAGCATTTGGCTTGTTTCGTGATGTCCAGAACCAAAACCCATACCTGGGATAATATAAATCTGCCCAGGAACTTTTGGTTTTAACTGATAATCAAAAACTGGTACGATTTTTAAATTACTAATTTGTACAGGCTGAAAAAGTTCTTCGCACATTCCGACCCAGTTCTCCTTTTTGACGGGGGAGACTTGATAGTCAGTAATTGAGTGTTCCGAAAGAATTTGCTCAAGTTCTTTTTTTTGAAATTGATCTTCGAGAAAATAGGCTTTGAAATATTGATCGACTTGTTCTGTACCACTCGCTCCGATACTAAATAGTTGGTATCCCAGTTCATCCCAGAAGGTTGCGTCTTGAGTACCTTGGGGGATAATTAATTGTAACCAAATATTTTCCATATAAATAAATTTTTAAATTATTTTTTTCTATAATCTGTATACCGACGCAAGAAGTCCGCCTTCGCACGATCTGCTACGGCGTGATTGTGTCACTTCGTTATTTTTTAAATTTTATGTGTAATGACACTAAAATATATTACGACGACTTAAACGTGTAATCTGGTGATGTTCTTTATGTGTTAAAATATCTAGCAGCGCAGTAGTACCATTAGTTTCGGCAAAGCTTGCTTCGTTTTTAATCACACCAAGCAAATTCAGATAACGAAATTTACCAGATAGTGATAGGTAATAAGCAGGAAGTTTGCTAAGTGAAGTGGTAAAAATTCCAACTAAGTTTGTAGCTTCTCCAATAACAGATTCAAGCTCAAAGTTAATTAAGGAAGCAGGGGAGATAGCTTTCTTTTGCGAACCAAGTAATAAGATCCAGGCAATAATCATTGGCTGATAAGGCCAAGCAGGAATTACAGAACCTTTCGGAACGCTAGTTTGAATAGTGAGCTCTGTGCCGATTTGTTCTTTATCCAGTTGGTGACAAATAGAGGAAGCATTTTCAGAACAATAAATTAATATTTCTTGATTAGCATCGTTCGGATCTTCGACAGCAAACACAGCAACGCGCAGGCGATCTTCATGAACATCAGCCAAATTTTCTAAGCCAAGTTTTTTGATTTCTTTAGACAAATAAAAGTCTTTAGTTTCTTTAGGCTCTCCATAATAGGAGGTTAAAGGCTCCCAAGCATTTTTAAGTACTGGCGAAGTGAATTGATATTTTTCTGTAGAATTAATAATTTTAGCAGTGTTTGGTATTAGTGAAATATCAGCTAACCCAAAACGGTCTCTCCAGTTGAGATCCATCTTTAGTTTTAGCGCTTGGAATAGTCCAATTTTATTTAGTTTGTTTGATTTTCCAAAAACTAAGATTTCTGTCCGTAGTTCGTTGAAGAAGTTTTTTAATTCTTTAAGTAAATCTTGAACTGCTAAGTGACCGAGGCCAGCTTTTTGCAGTCGAGGTAATAGGCGTAAGGCCAGCTCTTTAGGTTCCAGAATGTTTTTGAATTTATTGAAATGAAAGCTGGACAGTTCGTAAGATTTTTCGAATTCAATGATTTTCTTCTCTTCCATAATGATCGTAGTTTGATCATGTTCCAGATAGTTAATGTTTTCTATAACTGGACGAGAGAAAAGGATACCAAGACCGTCAAGGTAGACCTTTAAGTCTTCGAAGATTAATTTAAGTAGAACTCCTTGCAATACGTCACAATATTTATCTTCTGCAAAAAGCGAGTGATACTTAAAGATTTCGTTGGAAGTTTGATTCATTGATCTAAGAAAACCAAAAAAAGAAACCATATAAAAAACTTTTTAGATTAGTTTTTATATGGGTAGAATGCCCCTCTAGAAGGAGAAACATTATATTCTTTTAAATTGCTCAAAGCAAGAAACTTTAGCAAATTGATTCTCTAAATATCAAAGAGATTTAGCCTAGAACCTTATCGATGGTTTCTGATAACTGTTGTTTTTGAACAGCACCAAAGATTTGTTCAACTACTTGACCTTCACGGAAAAAAATTAAATTAGGGATACTTCGCACGTTATACTTACTTGGAGTGTGCGGATTATCATCTACATTCATTTTGAAAATTCTGATTTTCCCTTCATATTCTTTGGCTACAACTTCTAAGGTAGGAGCTAAGCTTTTACATGGAGGACACCATGGTGCCCAAAAATCTACCATAACTGGAATATCAGCATTTAAAACGTCGTTCTCAAAAGAACTATCTTGGATATCAACTATAAGTTCACTCATATTTACTGTCATTTAAATTAATCTATTAATTTGACGTACAACTTATAATAAAATTGCAGATTGATAAATAGACCAAACCGATGGCGGTCAGAGTGAATAGGTTTCTAAAGAATTTTGTCTATTAAAAATTTCCTAGGCAAAATTTAAAATGATCATTCTACTCAGCACGATCCTTTTGTCGTGAAATAATTGATAGATTTCAATTAGTTACGACATTATGTCCTTAGGCTGATCTCGATCATAGCTTCTTAGTTTAAATAACTTAAATTAATTACATCTTTTCTGAGATAATGACGTCATAAGTTTAAACAACTTAAAGTTTAAAGTTGTCGATTAAGGTTTTAGGTTTTTGGGTCAAAGGTTTTTAGGAGGTTGTCTTGGAAGAAGTAACTCGAAGGAAAGACAGTCACTTTTAACAATTGAAATAGGGAGACAGCAATGACAGTTAAAAAAAGTTGTAAAGCTTACCAGTTAGCTTATGCTTTTGATGTTGGGAAAGAAGGAATTTATTATGAAAAGCTAAGCCTTCGGCAGGAAGAAGATTACCGCAATATTACAGCATTGATTCGTTTTGGAGAAGGTGTCCAGTCAATCAGACGTTGTCACTACTTAGCCAACACTGATTCGCTAATTGAAATTGAAAATTTATTTAGAGAGAATGCTGAGCGGGGCAGAAAAGGAAAAGCAGTTTTTATTCTTGGCTATCACAGTGATCCTTTTTCCAATTTTGAGCAAAAATTTAAAACAGTAAAAAAATTCCTAGAACTATACGCCAAGTATCGTCCCGGCAAACTTGTCATCCAAACCTACAGTGATGTTGTTGTCTTAGCTCTCAGTAGTTTATTACCAATCAAGGATCTAGTAACAATTAACATGATAATCGAATCTGGGGATCAAGAGTTAGCTCATATTTATTCCCCATCTAAAGTGGATATCTTAGATCGCTTAAAGACCGCCAACTCGCTGAAGAATTTTACTTTTGATGTTGAAATTCAAGTCGCTCCTTTGTTGCCTTACCGTGGAGGGCAAGTTGCTGCTCAGAAATTTGCTAGGCAATTAGTAAAAAGTTGTAACCGAGTTTTCATAGCTTCTTTTGCTAGATGCGCTGGAAGTAAAACTGAAATGATGTCGCCCTTGGCACAGCATTTAGTTACTAACGAATTAGGGATGTGGTTACGGAAAGGTGCTGCCAGTGAGCTACGTGGGGAAATTGAGAAACTTAGCCCTAGTCATTTAGCAATGCCTACAGTTTATACAAATCAGAATCAACAACTAGGATTGTTTGTGGCCTGATCAAATTTGTCTGTATATTTTCTAGCTATTAGCTGAGACTTCGATGATCAGCTAATAGCGTTTTTTTCACTAATTTTTTGTTCAAAGTAGTCAAATAAATGTATCTCTTACAACTAATGTTATATTTGCAAACATTGTCTAATTAGCTCAAATATGATATGTTACTTACGCTAATCAAGCACATTACGTAGGCTTTTTGGATTTAAATCCAATAGTCAGGAAGCTTGAAAATGGCTGTCTGTATTTCCTTTGCAATCTTGCTATTTGTTGATTGTCTAAATTTTCAGATAAAGCTTATCTTAGCCCTAGCCGTTTAGAGTTTGAACGAAGGTCGAAATTTTAAGATTTATTAAAACTTAGGTGTACTGGTTGTCCAGCGAGTTTTTTGCGAGACTTTTAACTTCGAGATTCCCCAAAGGCTAAATGCTTAATAAATTATTTATTTTATAAATGAACTATGTTTCAAGGTGATGCTACCCCTGGCGACCGTCCCGAATTGATTAATGTTATTAAACAATGGTCTTTTTGGGCAATTCATGCTGCTTGTTTACTTGCTTTCTTCACTGGAGTTAGCTGGGTGGCGATCGCAGTATGTTTAGGTCTTTACGTCATAAGAATGTTTGGAATTACGGGTGTCTATCACCGTTATTTTTCCCACCGTACTTACACAACTTCTCGTTGGTTTCAGTTTGTCCTAGCTTTCTTAGGATGTACTTCTGCGCAGAAAGGACCTATCTGGTGGGCTTCACATCACCGTCATCACCATCGACATTCTGATACTGAAGAAGATGTTCACTCACCGATCATTAGTGGAATCTATTATGCACACGTCGGTTGGGTACTTAGTTCTGCGTTTACTGAAACGCGAATGGATCAAGTTAAAGATTTATTAAAATTTCCTGAGCTTGTGCTCTTAGAGAAGTATAATTTATTACCGCCATTTTTATTAGCTATTGCTACATTTTTCTTAGGAATGTTTTTGGAAGCTTATTATCCAGGGCTTGGGACCAATGCTTGGCAAATGTTAGCTTGGGGATTCTTTATTAGTACGGTACTACTTTATCACGGTACTTTCTGTATTAACTCTTTCTGCCACATTGTTGGCAAACAAAGATTTAATACTGGTGAATTTAGCAAAAATAGTTTGTTAATGGCTTTAATTACACTTGGTGAAGGATGGCATAATAATCACCACCGCTATCCAGGTTCTGAACGTCAGGGAATGTATTGGTGGGAAATTGATATTAGTCATTATACCATCAAGGTTCTTTCTTGGATGGGTTTAGTTTGGGATGTTCGTACACACCCAGAACGAATTTATGAAGAAGCTAGAGAAAACGCTGCTGCAAAGGCATAATAAATGAAAAAAGTAGCTATTCTTGGTGGAAGAAGAACCCCGTTTGTTAAAGCGGGGACTTCTTTTAAAGATGTTTCCTTACTTGATTTAGCAAAACTAAATGTCGAAGGAACTGTCGAAGCTCTTGGTTTGCCAGTTGAGCAGATCGAAGAATTAGTTTACGGGACTGTCTTATTAAATCCACGATATCCAAACTTAGCTCGTGAGATTGTGTTACGTACAAAACTTTCTAATCAAACCAATGCCCATTTCGTTTCTAATAATTGCATTACAGGTTTAGTCGCGGCATCTGTATTAAGTGATTCAATTCGCAGTGGACGAGTAAGTCTAGGGCTAGCTGGTGGAGTTGAAGCGATGTCTAAACCAACTCTAACTCTATCAAATCAAGCCGAGGCCTTCTTCTTAAATTTTAATTACGCTAAAAGCTTAGCTGAGAAATTAAAGTTACTGAGCACTTTCCGCCCAAATTTTTTATTTCCTAAAGCACCTAGTCCTAAAGAACCTAGTACCGGACTTACAATGGGTCAGCATTGTGAGTTAACAACTAAAGAATTTAACATCTCTCGCGAAGCACAGGATCACTTAGCTTTAAATAGTCATTTAAATGCAAGTAAGGCTATCTCTGATAATTTATTTCAAGATGAAATTCTTCCTGTTGGAAAAGTGACAGCTGATAATTTAGTTCGCGGAAACACAACAATGGAAAAGTTGTCGGCCTTAAAGCCTGTCTTTGATCGCAGCGAACGAGGTACTTTAACTGCTGGAAATTCGAGCGCATTAACTGATGGGGCCTCATGTTTTTGCTTAGCTTCTGAAGAGAAGGCTCGAGAGCTTGGGCGAGAGCCGATTGCATTCATAGAGGATATTCAATTTGCAGCTATTAATCCGAATGATGGACTTTTGATGGCGCCAGCCCTAGCCATGAATCAATTATTTGAAAAAAATAATTTGACGATGGATCAAGTGGATCTTTTTGAGGTCCATGAAGCATTCGCTGCGCAAGTGTTAGCAAATATGGATGTTTGGGAAAATTCTTGGTATAAATTTCCGCAGCTAAAAAAACTTGGCAAGATTCCAGTAGAGAAGTTAAATCTTAACGGCGGCTCTTTAGCCTTAGGGCATCCTTTTGCAGCTACAGGTGGACGCTTAATAATTTCTTTAGCTAATGAATTAAAGCGTAAGAATTTAAAAACTGGCGTAATCAGTGTCTGTGCTGCAGGTGCTATGGCCGCAGCAGTTCTGATTAAACGTTACTAAATATAGTAAGTCCAAAAAGTAATTTCGTAAGGAATTACTTTTTGGGGCTGACTATCCCCCGGAGGGATAACAAAATCATGTAGTTATGACAAAAAAGGCAAAGCAAACTTTTAATTAGTGGGAAATTACTTTTTGTCATAACTATACTTAGAGAGAACCAATATGAGTCTTGAACCTAGACGACTTCGTCGCGGAGCTTTGCTTCGTAATTTCGTTGCCGATCTTCAATTAGATCTTAATCATTTCATTTATCCAGTTTTTGTAAAAAACGGAACAGCTTTTCGAAAGCCAATTTCCTCAATGCCAGGTATATTTCAACTGTCACCTGATTTAGCATTAGAAGAGATTTCTAATTTATCCAAGAAAGGAATAAAGAATTTCATGTTCTTCGGTGTAATTGAAGCTGAGCATAAAGACCCAATTGGTAGTATTGCCTGTCGTGCTGATAACCCCGTTAATAAACTGACTAAATTGGTCCGTGAGGCAAAGTTAGATGTGCTGATAACAGCTGACCTTTGTTACTGTGAATATACTAGCCACGGGCATTGTGGAGTCTTAAGTGAAGATCCAGAACTTACTGTTGATAATGAAAAGACTCTAGAAATATTAGCAGAGCAGGCGATTGGAATGGCACAGCATGGTGCGGATGTCATTGCACCATCAGGTATGATGGATGGAATGGTTAGTGCCATCCGTGCGGGTTTAGACAGCGCCGGATTTCGTCATATTCCAATTCTTAGTTATTCAATTAAATATGCTTCTAATTTGTATGGACCATTTCGCGAAGCAGCGGAAGGTGCGCCAAGTTTTGGAAATCGAAAAGGTTATCAAATGGATTTTAGAAGATCTTCTGAGTGGGAGACTGAGGCGCAATTAGATATCGAGGAAGGTGCCGATATGTTAATGGTTAAGCCAGGAATGTATTACTTAGATGTACTCTCTGGATTGAAACAAATGACAAATCTGCCTGTAGGTGCTTATCAAGTAAGTGGTGAATACGCCATGATTCATGCCGCAGCTCAAAATGGTTGGTTAGATTTAAAATCGGTTGCTTTGGAAAGCCTTTATTGTTTAAAAAGAGCCGGTGCTGACTTTATTATTACTTACTTTGCTAAAGACTTACCTGATTGGTTAGAAAAGTGAACCTAAGCGAACTTCAAATTTATTATTCTCCCAATAAAGATCTTTGGCAGAGTCTCTCCGAGCGTTGCGTTAAAAGTCATGATGGAGTTAATGACATAGTTAGAGGTATTTTAAATTCCGTAAAGACTAAAGGGGATGTCGCTGTAAAGGAATTCTCGAAAAAATTTGATCAGGTTGATTTAATAGAATTAACTATTCCCGCAAAGATAATTCAACAAGCCTCCGCAAAGATTTCACCTGAATTAAAAGCTGCAATTAAAATTGCCAAAGCTAATATTGAAAAATTTCACCAAGCGCAGGTGGCACCTAAAGTCTCAGTGGAGACAACGCCTGGAGTTAACTGCTGGCAAAAAGATCATCCAATTCAGAAAGTAGGAATTTATATTCCCGGTGGAACAGCACCACTATTTTCTACAGTATTAATGCTTGCTATTCCTGCCAAGCTAGCTGGCTGTGAGCAAATTATTTTGTGTACTCCACCAACAGGTGGACAAGTTCACCCCGCAATACTATATGCGGCAGAACTTTGTGGAGTGAGTGAAGTTTATCAAGTCGGTGGAGCACAAGCTATTGCTGCAATGGCGTATGGCACAGAAACAGTTCCACAAGTTTATAAAATCTTTGGACCAGGGAACCAGTATGTAAATGTTGCCAAGCAGATGGTGGCTCAGGAAGGAGTGGCAATTGATTTACCAGCAGGGCCTACAGAGTTAGCTATTTTTGCGGATGAAACTGGTAAGCCTTCGTTTATTGCTGCTGATTTTCTTTCCCAGATTGAGCACGGAAAGGATAGTCAAGTAGTGATGCTGACAACTTCAGAAGCTTTAGTTTCTGAGGTTATAAAAGAAATTGAATTCCAAGCTGCTAAATTAGACCGACAGGAATTTTTAACGGCGTCACTGAAAAATAGCCGCATTATTGTTTTAGCCGATACTAAGTCATGTTTTGAATTTATTAATTTTTATGCCCCCGAACATTTAATTATTGCTAGTGAAAAGGCTAGCGATTATTTAGAGCTTATTACTACTGCTGGCTCAGTCTTTGTTGGAAATTATACTCCAGAATCAGCAGGGGATTATGCTTCTGGGACTAATCATACCCTACCAACTAACTTTGCGGCACGAGCTTGGAGTGGTGTAAATCTTGGTAGTTTCACTAGAAAAATTACTTATCAGGAAATTACAAAAGAGGGGATCGATATTCTTGCCCCAACTATTGCAACTATGGCAGAAGCTGAGGGATTAACAGCGCATGCCAAGGCAGCATTAATTCGATTATCTTCTCAAGCATAGTTTGCCCCAGATCTCTTGAGATTTTTTTCAGTGATAAGTCAGGAAGAATAACATTACTAAGTAAATTTTTTTAATCTAATGCAAATCTTGGATTCCCACCTTCGCTAAAGCTTCGGCGGACAAGAAAGCTATGGCAGACAAGTATCCAAGTTTGGATAGCTAAAAACAAAATAAATAGTGAGTCCAAGCAAGATCCTTGGTTTTTTAAAGTAATTTATTTTTTGGACTCACTATAATGTGCCTTAATTACGAAAGTTTTGAGCATACTCATTGCGTCGTAATTTATACTCTAAGGACAAAAAGCAATTTCCGATTTTGCTATAACTATATGATTTGATCATCCCTTCGGGGATGGATAGTAAGCTCCTAAAAGTAATTCCCTACGGAAACTACTTTTAGGACTCACTATTTACAAAAGAAATTTATTTTTTGCATGTCTACATTACTTGGTTATATTTGAAGTCAGAAATGTACACTGCTTCTACATGAACAGTAAAACTAATAGCTGCGCTGAAACAATTCTTAAAATCATCGTCAATGGATAAACAGACGCATAGGCAACAGCTGGGGCATCTCCTTGAGCCATACTACTAGCAAAAGCTAAGGCCGGAGGATCGGTCATCGATCCAGCTAAAATTCCACAAATAGCCATATAATTTAAATTATCTTTTTTACGTGCCACGCAGCCAGCGATTAGCGTTGGAACCATTGTAATCGTAATTCCTAACATGGCCCATTTTAGACCTTGTGCAGTAAATACAATATTAACAAAATCTTTGCCGGCAGAAAGGCCAACACAAGCTAAAAATAAAAGTATCCCTAATTCACGGAAGGCAGTATTGGCATTGACCGGCATGTGTAAAACAAATGGACCAATTTTTCCGATCCGACTTAATAGAATGGCGATTACTAGAGGACCACCTGCTAATCCTAGCTTTACTGGAGCGGGCAATCCGGAGATATTAATTGGATACATACCTAATAAAATACCTAAGATAATCCCAAAAAATATCGCGGCAAAGTTGGTCTCGTTAAGTAACTTCACTGAATTACCTAAGGCGTCAGCAGCTCGGGCAAGATTTTCTTCATCTCCAACAATTTGCAACATATCGCCAAACTGTAATTTCCAGTCAGGAATAGCTGTTACAACGATATCCTGGCGCGTAATTCGAGTTACGGTGACACCATAAATCGCCTCCAGTCCTAACTCCGAAAGAGTTTTGCCGATTAGCTTATTATGCGTTAAGACGACACGTCGAAAGCTAATATTACTTGGCATTTTCATTAAGCTTTCTTGGCATTCTATGCCAACAACTAATCGAAATTTATCTAAGTTAGTACTAGTTCCAACCGCTAAAATTACGTCACCGACCTCAACTTTAATATCAGAGTTAGCAACCTTAACAAAATCTTCGCCAACTTTTTTGATTCTAGAAATGACTACCCCTGTCTCTTTCAAGCCGGGCAATTCTCCAATTGTAATGTTATGTAAGTTGGGATTATTAATAATAAAATTCTTGCGAATCAATCCATTAATCGAATGATCCGTTGCTTGCTTAAATTTCAAATTCTCCGTGTCGATATTAATTGAGAAAACTCTTTTAATAATAAGCAGTGATAGAATGAGACCAATGACTCCAAAAGGATAGGCGACGGCGTAGGCTATGGAAGCAAGATTTACCATGTCTCCGGGCTCTGGGAGAGCTTGTAATGCTTGCTGAGCAGCGCCCAGGGAAGGAGTATTAGTTGTTGCACCAGCAAAAAGACCAGAGGCAATTTTTACAGGGGTTCCAATTAACTTGGCACCGATAACGGTAATTAAAAAACCACAAAGAACAACAAAAACAGCATATAAATTAAATCTAATCCCTTCTTTTCTAAAAGAAGAAAAAAATCCCGGACCCATTTGTAAACCAATTGTGAATACAAAAAGTAACAGACCAAATTCTTTTAAGAAATGATTGACATGAGGATTTAAAGTTAGTCCAAAGTGTGAAAATGCCAAGCCCGAGAAAAGCACACCAGCTACTCCAAGACGGATGCCAAATATTTTTACTCGGCCAAGCATGATACCAGAAAGAGCAACCATCGATAAGACTAGGATGTCAGCTGCTATCGGGGGAAAGCCTGAAAGAATATTCATAATAAAACTTTAAAATCTACAGATAACTTACCTGAGATAAGATCGGCATTACATTAGCAATTTTTATCAAAAACTAAAAGCTTCGTGACCACAGTTCTGCCTAAGTAAGCGTAGCGATAAAATACGGCTTAGCAATTGCACCTTATTTTTACTTGATCTAACAATTAGAGATTTAGGTATATGAGAAATAGATTCAGTCTGGACACCTTTGAGTACTTTCAATCTTTACGCGCTTGAGCTTATACCAGTTTTCGAGACAAGGTGTTGACTTTTACCCAAGAGGAGAAGCTCTTCTGTTGTTGATTAAAGTAAGCCCCCAAATAATGACAGCTAAAAAAATAAACTTGTCCTGCTTTGTGTTTCCATCTTTCCAATAATTATGGCAAGCTTCACCTGTGATTATTCGCTTTTTAATTATTTCATTTCTATTTTTCAGCCTAACTCCTTCTGCTAAGGCTGACAGCTCTTCTCAATCTTGGACAGTTGTTAATTTAGATATGCCAATATTTCAAGACACTAGTCAATATAGATTATTTCTTGAAACTGAGCCTCGGTACAACTTATCAGAAAGTCGAACAGAGCGTGTCTTTTTAAGCACAGGCCTTGGATATCGAGTCGATGCTAATCTAAGTTTCTGGTTAGGCTATATGTGGAACACGTCGGGCTATCGCATTGAGGATGAACGAGTTGATGAGCATCGAATTTCTCCACAGATGAATTACATTCATACTAAAAAAGATTTTACATTTATACATCGCGTAAGATTGGAAAATCGTATTATCGAAGATGATAACAGGTTCTCTCAAAGATTACGCTATTTATTACGACTTAGTCATCCAATACTTACCAGCGGAGAACAAACTTATGGTATCACTGTCTTTAATGAAATTATGTATAATCTAAATTCAGCAGAGCCTATTGTATCCACTGGCTGGAACCGCAATCGGACATTTGTTGGACCTTACTTAACCTATCAAAAACTTCGTCTAGAAATTGGCTATTTGTATGAGATAATTAAATTTGAGGGTGAATGGGACAGAGATATTCATGCCATCCGCACTTCAATAAATTTTATTTTTTAGCTAAGTTTTTCACGGTATTCAAAAGTAAATCGCTATTGATAATTTTTTTAGGCAATAAAAAAGCCCCATACTGTGTTTGCAGTATGGGGCTTTTTCCTTTTCCCAAAACGTATGATTAACGTTTAGAGAATTGTGGTCTCTTACGAGCCTTATGACGTCCAAACTTCTTACGTTCAACAACACGTGAATCACGAGTAAAGAATCCGTAAGGTTTTAATTCTGGACGAATCTCAGGGTCTACGATGTTAAGAGCTCGAGCAACACCTAAGCGACAAGCACCAGCTTGGCCAGATTTTCCACCACCTTTAACATTGATAACGATATCATATTGCTCTGTTCTTTCTAATACAGAAAGAGGTTGCTTTACGATATACTGAAGAATTTCACGTGGGAAATATTCTTTGATATCCATTTTGTTTACAACAATACTTCCAGTTCCGCTTTTTAAGAAAACGCGAGCTACTGAAGCTTTACGACGACCAACTGCGTGTGAATCAAATCCTTTCATCTGTCTCTAATTAAATATATTTAAATTCGTATTTTGTTGGTTGCTGAGCATGATGTGGGTGCTCTTCACCAGCATAAACTTTAAGTTTAGTGTAAAGCTGATCGCCAAGTCTAGACTTAGGCAACATTCTTTTGATAGCTTTTTCTAATAAACGAGTCGGGTGTTTTTCAAGCAAAGCACCAGCAGAAATCTTTCTAAGATTACCAATGTGACCACTATGGCTGAAATACATTTTATCTTGAAGCTTGTTGCCAGTAAGTTTTACTTTCTCAGCGTTAGTAATAACTACGAAATCACCACAGTCATTGTGAGGAGTATATGTAGTTTTATGCTTACCACGAAGTAATATAGCAACTTCAGTTGAGATTCTTCCTAGTGTTTTACCAGTTGCATCTACGTGAAACCATTTACGGCCAGCTAAAGCTTCTTCTTTTGTTAAAAATTTAGTTTTATTCATTTTATTTTTAATCGAAATTGAGGTGCCGAATACTATCACATTGGAAATATTGGTCAAGGCCACACACCTTGTGTGTGGCACCACGTCGAAGCTTAAGCGAAGACGGGCTGTCTGGAACAAGAAGCTTTATATCGCAATTATCAATATTAGTGCTTTGAATAATTCTAACTACCTAGCACCCTTCCCAAAAAGCACAGCCGGAATAGTCCTAAAAACCAACCAGATATCTCGCCAGAGGGACCAATTATCAATGTATTCTAAGTCTAACTTGACCCAGTTTTCAAAATTTTTAATGTCATTTCGACCACTTACTTGCCAAGTACAAGTTAGCCCTGGTCTCATCGATAAACGACGGCGGTAATTCCGTGTATAGGTATTAACCTCATTTGGTATTGGTGGTCTGGGACCGACCAAGCTCATTTCTCCGGTAAAAACATTCCAGAATTGTGGAAGCTCATCGAGGCTATGCTTCCTAAGGAATTTTCCAATCCCAGTCACTCGAGGATCGTTCGTTAATTTAAAAACAGGACCTGTCATTTCGTTTGCAGATTTTAATTTAGCAAGTTCCTGTTCAGCATTTAACTTCATCGAGCGAAACTTGAGCATGTTAAAAAGGTGGCCATTTAGTCCCACTCTTTTCTGAACAAAAAGAACTGGTCCTGGCGAACTGAGCTTAATTAAAATCGCAATCACAGCAAAGAGCGGTGATAAAATTAAAAGTAGGAGCCCTGCGATGATAATATCAATTAATCTTTTGACTACTAACTCCCAACGATCTCCAGGTGGAGGCTGAAAATGGATTAATGGAATGGATCCAAAATTACTAATTGCTGATTTAGTTAAGCCGATACTAAAAAAGTCAGCAGCAATACTAGTGCGAACTCCTTGCTCTGTAGCTGCCAACATTACTTCTTCGACTTTTGGTAGGGAGCAACTAAGATCAGTAAAAATAATTTCATCGATAGCATTTTTCGTTAAGGCAGATTTTAATCCCATGATGCCTTGAATAATTCTTCGACGGTAAGGGAGATTTTGTTTTTTTAGTTCATCCCGAAAGGTTATTGATTCACGGCCCGAATCAAGTAAATCATCATTTAAATTTGCAAATGCTCTAATCCTTATTCCCAGTTCGGGACGTTTATGAATTTCGCTAATCAAATGTAAACTCTGATGGTTTAGCCCACAAATAATAATATTACGGTAATTAAATCCTTTACTGCGATAATAACGGAGTAGTTTAAGGACGATCACACGTTCAATACTTAAAAAACAAGTTAAGCTAGTACAAAAAATTGCAATAAAACTTCGACTAATTTCAATTTTAAATAGAAATAACACAACAACAATAGTCACGAAGATTAAGGTGCTACTTAAAATAAATGTTCTTAACAGGCTCCAGTAAGTCCGAAGACGCATACTGCTGTAAGCACGAAAAAGGTTCAAAGCTAAAGTTTGAGTAATCAGGGCAACAAGTAGAATTAAGAAGTATTCTTGAATCGGAGCAAGTTCTTTGTAAGGAATGGTTGATTCTGGGAAATATTTATTGATTAGCGTTAGGAAATCCCGAAAGTAGTACGAAAAATAGAATGACAGTATACAGATCAAGGCATCTGCCATCCGTTCGATTCTACTAATTGTTCTCCAATTCTCTTTTAGCATCTAAAAATCATATTTTTAGGGCAGGTTACCAGATTTATTAGCTTTAAGGCAAAAGGTAAAAGTTGTCCCATCAAAAGACAAAGCACGGCTTTTTCACCGACCTTAAACTAATTTTGATTAGGGTTCAGATTTAGCATAACTTAATCTAATGAGTGGGGATGCCGTACATCAAAATTTAGCTAGAGTATTAACGACCAATCCAAAGGTTTTGGACTCACTAATTAAAGCAAAATTGCCCAGTCTACTTGAGCGTTTAACCAATCTTCACATTTGGGATAAAGATTTAGCAAAGTCCTTGGTTCCAAAAGTCCAATCCTTTCTAGGAAATGAGCTTCATTACAAAGCCGTATTCTACTTAGCTAGTGTCATGGCATTAAGTCAGGGAGGTGACTTTCAGAAAGAGCTAGAATCAGCACTGAGTATTGTGACCAAAGAAAACCCCCGTCATAGAATTAAATTTTATTATGACGATGCCGCAATAATTCTTGCTGAACAAACTGGTCCTGCACATCAATCTTTAGTAACTGTTATTAATCAAGAACTTGATGCTCAGCCAATTAATTGGAAGAAGATTACAGAGTTAAATCCCCAACATAACTTAAAAGTTAAAAGTAATCCCGAAGACACCAAAGCATTTTGTAAGTATATTCTTGCAGTTAATTATCGTAATAATGATCGTAACGATGACCTTAAATTGGCTTACTTTTCGCACGAGATCGGAAGTGGTTTTTTATTTGCTACTTTAAAATTTCCAGAAGCTTTAGAATACTTTGCTAAGATTATGCCACCAAAGATCGTCTGGCAATATGATTTTCAAAATAGCTGTAATACAAGCTTAGATTATTATTTAAACGGGTCTACTGAAGTAAGGGAGGGACGATTCTTTAATCTTACTGAGTTACTTCCGATAATTAGTGCTTATAGTTCTCAAATTACTCCGGAAGCGAGAAAAGTAGCTTTACAAATAATTTGTTCGCTACAAACTCGATTTTGGCACGATGAAAAAAAGGTTTTAAATTTTACAAATAATCTTTCTCAAATCGCCAGAGTTCTAGTTGGCTCTTCAGAATCTCCACCTGAATCACAAATTCTTATTAGAATAGCTAAGGATACTTTATTACCTAAGGATCGATTTCCATTATTACTGAGCTTAAATAATCCTATTACTACTTTAACGATGATAACTAACGATCCCAACTATTGGAAAATAGAAGATCGGCAGATTAAATTTAATTCTGATCAACTAGATCCTTTTAATGTTAGTATTCTTCGACTGGCATTTGCTCGTTCGCAAGCAACTGAATCTGATTATCAAAAGGTAATTCAAGAATTAGGTTCAACAGAGAATTCTGAAGTTTTTGAAACTTTAATTAAGTTGGCGGTTTCTCCTGAGACCTCAGACCAAGTTGGCAAGATTTTAATGAAGCGCAGATCTCATCGTCGGGATCAAATGGCGCCACATGCTTTTAATTTATTACCACTTACAAAATCAAAATGGGTACTCAGTGCATTAACTAAAGAATGTGAAGATCGAGCTGCTAAAATTGAAGAATTAGAAAAGTTAAAGCATTCTGGACATGGGCTCAAAATTAGAGAAACAGAGCTACGAAAAGTGACAGATGTTGCAGATGATTTATGGAGAGCAATTTACCCTAAAGGAAAAGTGCCAGATTTTATTGCTAACTTATAGTTGCTAGTTGTCTTTATTAAAAGCTTTTTTAACTTTAGGCGGTAAGTAATCTTCGCCAGCAATAAAGCCTCCATGATCATGTGGGTACTTGTACCCCTCACCATATCCAAAACTTTTCATTAATTTTGTCGGGGCATTTCTAAGTTTTAGTGGAACAGCTTCATTGGGACATTGCCTAATAATGCTTAAGGCCTGATGCATTAACATGTAGCTAGAATTTCCTTTGGGGGCAGTTGCTAAATATTCAATGCACTGGGCAATTGGTATCCGAGCTTCAGGCATTCCTAAATTTTCATAGGCTTGCAGTGTACTAACAGCAAGTACCAGTGCATTTGGTTTTAAATTACCAATGTCCTCGCTAGCAAAAATCATCATCCGGCGAATTAAGAATTTTGGATCTTCGCCGCTTTCTAACATCCGAAATCCCCAGTACATCGCTGCTTGTAAATCTGAACCTCGTAAACTTTTAATAAAGGCAGACGCTAAGTTGTAATGTTCTTCTCCGTCTTTATCATAACGAAACGTAGTACTGTTTTGAATTGTGTCTGTTACAAGCTGAGAACTAATTTTTGTTTCCCCAGTAAAACTTAAATTTTCAATTAAATTTAAAAGTCTTCTGGCATCACCAAGAGAATAACTTAAAATTCCTGCTTCAGCTTCAGGTTCAAATTCAATCTTTAAATATTCAGCGGCTTTTTCTAAAATTGCTTTTAGATTTTTTTCTTCAATGCTTGGTAATTGTAATACCTGACAACGGGAGAGCAAAGCTTGATTTAGATCAAAGGAAGGATTTTCTGTTGTAGCTCCAATTAAAATTACACGCCCTTTTTCTACATAAGGTAAGAAAGCATCTTGTTGTGCTTTATTGTAGCGATGAATCTCATCAATAAATAATAGACTAGGGGAGGTGTGCCTTTCTGATTCACTAAGAATGGCTCGTAAATCTTTTACTCCAGAAAAAATCGCTGAGAGTTCATAAAAAGGTAATTGATGAGTCTTTCCAATAATTCTAGCTAAGGTTGTCTTTCCAGATCCTGGAGGGCCCCATAGAATTAAGGAGGGGGGACGTTTAGAAACATCTTGCAAACGATTCCAAAGTTGCTTGTTAATTTTTTCTAATCCCAGAAACTGTTCCCAGCTTACCGGACGAAGTTTTTCTGCCAGTGGTTGAAACTGCGCTTTAACTTCATTCTCGAAAAGTTTGGGGGTGTGGGACATCTGTTAATAATAGATTTACTTTGTACATAATGGCAAACAAATTTAGTAATGGTTTTAGCTAACTATACGTAACAATTATATTTTTAGTAAAAAATGGCATATGTATTTTGGAATTTAAAAGTAACAAATAGATCTTAAGTGTCATAACAAACTTGCCATGAATGAAGCCACAAGATTTCTGCCTGTAATTGAATTGATTGAGGGAATTAGCTCTATTGAAGGAGAGATGAGCCCTGATGATTCAATTCATGCACTTAGAAAGTTTTATTCTTATTTGAAAAGTAATCCGCCGCTGGTAGATCTAGCAATCCTTGAAGATTGTATTCTTATTTATCTAGATGAAAGTAATCATTCACTTAGTTATCCTTTAGTTATCTCTTTAGCTGAATATTTAGAAGTAAACAAAGAACAAATTATTTTAGATTTAAAAACGATGCCTTCTGTGGATCGAGAGCTTTCATTGGAATTTTTACTCAATATTGGTGGGACATGTCAAACTTCTTTGGAGCTCGCAGGTGAAATTTTAACAAGATCTGTTGAGTTAATTTCCTTAACATTTCCACCGGACGAAAATCCTACATATTTAGCAAATTGGATGAAAGCCTATTTCATGATCCTTGCACCGGTCATGCCATTTGATCCGCAACTTAGGAATACCATTGAGAAAGATTGCCGAGAAATATTTTTAAAGCTTAGAGAGGAACACTTAGAAAATAAAGATAGTACCTTGATTGGAGAAGCTTTTATTTTATTTAAATCAGGGACTATCGATGACTACGTGTTGCAGAATTTTTTTTCTTATTTAGTTACCCCAAAGATTGGTTATGATCAATTGATCACAGTTAAAGAGTGTCAATGTTTGTTTGATGCTTGGAAAACTTCTTCTAGCGAAGCTGGACTGGTAGCAAATGTAAGTGAGCAGCTTAGAGTAATGATTGAATTGGAGGAATTACAGCCTGGTAGTACTAGTGAGCTTAGGGTTCTATATGGGATTAGATCTTTTGCGCGCTATGATCCAGAAGTATTAATTGCACAATTAAGCTATACAGAGACAGGCGTTAGTTCTGTCTTTCTAATAAATACACTTAGTGACCATAGTGATACTTTCCTAAATTGGAAAGATACACATAGCATACTAGCTATGCAGGTGTCGGAACATCAGTCCCAACTAATCGTTATTGAGGCCGGAAGTGTCAAGGAAATAGCTGAACGGATTCAATTCTTTGCGGATGGCAATGAGCCTTACATCCAGTCGATTATGATTTCTTCTCATGGAAACTACCAAGGCTTATCATTAAATATTAATTATCAAGAGGATAATAGTGAACTCTGGAATTCACAATTAAGAATTGGGCGTGAAGCAGGAGACTTATTCAGACAAATTGGTTCTTATATTTATGACGGTGGCGAAATAGCTCTTTTAGCCTGTGAAGCAGGACAGGGAGAACTCCCGCCGGCAAAGTTAATATCAAACCTTATTCCTCATGCCTATATTTCTGCTTTTAGGTATAAAGATGGTGCTGAAATAATAACTTACCAAGGGGACTATTTTCAATACGAATCCGCCTATTACAAGCGCAATGGATTAGTTGTTTATTATCATGGTCAGTTACTTAACCCGGAATAATTTACTATTGATACCACTCCGCAAATCTCTCAATGTATAATGTAGAAAAAACAAATCCCATCTCAAATCTGGAAATGCTAAAGCGTTCGTTAAATCCATGCCAGTTGTCATCTTGAAGACCAAAGCCAGTGACAAAAAGATCTTCGGAAGTATACTTAACAAGAGTTGGAATAATTGGAATGCTAGCGGGGTCAGTGTAGAACAAACATTTACTATCAAACATTTCATTAAAAACTTGTGCTGCTAATTCTTTGCCTTTGGCATTTGCACCAAGTTTAATTCCACTACACCCACTTTCACGAACTTCAAAAGTAAGAGTTAGTTCTTTTGGGCAATGTTCTTGTAAATACTTTTGAATAATTTTAGCAAGATGTTCTGGATCTTGTTTGCCAACAGTTCGACAAGTAACATTTAGTGTTGCTGAACTTGGAATAATTGATTTGCTGCCTGCGCCGTTGTAACCGGATTGAATTCCATTAATTTCAATAGTTGGTCGATACATATTTGAAATTCTAGGATGAATTCCTTTCTCTGTACCAAGGGCTTCCATTCCCACAACTTCTTTCATTGTATTTAGATTTGGCAGATCATCTAAAATTGATAAGTCTTCTTCAGTGGGAGCAGGAACAGCATCATAATATCCCGGAACAGCAATAGTGCCATCTTCATTAAAAAGCTTGGCAACTAGTTTTGACATTTCGGTAGCCGGATTTTTAATTAGTCCACCAAAGTGACCAGAGTGTACGTCGGAGTCCGGTCCTTTAAGCGTGGCATTAAAAGCAAAGATTCCACGCATCCCAACAGCCACAACAGGCTGAGTAGGGGTGAGCATCATCGAGTCACAGATTAAAACTTGATCACAACCAAGTTTGCTTTTCCAACTAGCTAGGGATTTCATGGTGTTAGGGCTACCGCATTCTTCTTCACCTTCAATTAGAAATTTCAAATTGATATTATTTAAAGCGTCTTTGGATAGAAGATGCTGAACAGCTTTAATGATATAAAAAGTTTGACCTTTATTGTCTCCAATTCCTCGTGCAAATAGGTCATCGCCTTTACTAGTCATCACAAAGGGATCGCTGTGCCAGTTTTCATCCCAAGCAGCTGGTTGAACGTCATAGTGTCCATAAACAAGTAGAGTAGGAGCTTTGGAATCTACGATTCTTTCGGCATAAACCGTAGGACATCCACCTGTAGTTAAGATCTCAGAATTCAAGCCAATATTAGTAAGGTGCTTACTAAGCCATTTTGCACAGTAATTGCAGTCTTCGATAAATGCTGGATCGGCGCTTACACTTTTAAAGCTGATATATTCGGATAACTCTGTTAAATATGTAGATTTATTTGCCTGAAAAATATTTTTTAAATCAGAGATTTTTGTCATAAGTGCTTGTGTTTTTAATCAGTTAGGTTTAAATACTGTAGACGCATTTTGCCTCAGCCAGATTGGGGATTTGTGCGTAGACAGTATGACACCAATCGGCAACGATTTTTTTCAAAAAAAATTTATTATTTCAAGTTAAACCATATGATTAAAAAATTAAACACCATTTTTATTGTTTTTGTGTTGGCTCTTGTTACAACATCTTGTAGCTCAAAGAAACCACTTGGACCTGATGGACGCCCACTTTCAGAATCAGATCTAGCTGGACAATACGATGCGCGTTTTGGTGAAGGTCAAATTCCATCTGCTGAAGGTGAAGGGATTTTCCGTGACATCATGTTTGGTTATGATTCTAGCAGCGTTGATGAATATGCTCTACAAGATCTTGAGTACAACATGCAGGTTCTTCAGAGCTATCCAAATATCCAGTTACAATTAGAAGGACATTGTGATGAAAGAGGAACTAACGAATACAACATGGCTCTTGGTTCTAAACGTGCTAAAGCAGTTCAAGATGCTATGATTGGACTTGGTTTTGATTCTTCAAGACTTTCAACAGTTAGCTATGGTGAAGAGTTACCACTTGATACAGCTGGTGACGAGTCTTCATGGGCTAAAAACAGACGTGTACACTTTGCTGGTTTTGGTGAAAAACAATAGGTTTTCACAATCCGCAAGGAAGGAGGCTTTAAGCCTCCTTTTTTTTGCCTAAAAATAATTTACCCCTGCGCTCCAAATCCTACTCCTCAAATCCCCTGAGGCTTCCCCGACATCCCTGATACCTTGTGAAGTCAATAATATCATATAGTTATAACAAAAACACTAAACTAACTTTTAAAAATTCGTAAATTACTTATTGTCATAACAATATAACTTATATCTCCCCGAGTTCCCTGACACTTCGCAGATTAGTTTAAATATACTTCAAATGCTAAGATCTGCGATAATAGCTGAATCAATTAAGCCTTAACTTCTGAATATATAGTATGAACTCAAATGGTGAATTTTCCTTAACTTTAAAAGCATTACGCCTCCAACTCGCAACTTTAATGGACAGTGTCGGTGGTCGGGATGCTCAAGTTTTATTAGATCAGCTAGCTGAGCTTGAGTCCGACCAACGACAAATTCTGTTGAATCTTTTTATAAGAGTAGTTAGTAAATTAAAATCAGAAGATTTAGTTAAACTTGCGGCAAACTCAGAATTTGAAGATCAATTAACAGAAGGTATATTAGCAGATTTTAAGTTATTGATATTTCCTGAGGAACAGAAGTTAAGAACCTCAGAAAATGTAATCGACTTGGAAGAATTTCGAAAAAATCGAAGTACTTCTAGAGAATAGGAGACAGGGCAATCGCCATGTCTCTCTAAAAAGTTAAACTAAGAAGCTTTAGTTTTTACTATCAATCCAATCTCAATATCATTGTAAATTAGCTTATCCCCAAGTTCTGCAGGGTCGAAGAATTTATCAGAGTTATAACGGATATCCCACCTAGTGCGATCAATTGTTGTCTTGCCCTCTCCTTGATAAGCGGTAGCAACTTTTTGGATATTAGCAGGAAGTTCGATTAAGTGTGTTTTGTCTTTAATCGTTAATTCGCCAATTACTGTTGCGGATTCACTTGGGATTGTGCCCGGCTTAATTCCTTTAATAACAAATTTTCCTTCAGGATATTGTTCAACATTAAAGAAGTCATTTGATTTTAAATGGTTTTCTAGTTTTGCTTTATATTCTGGGGATTCAATATCAGCATTGGTGATTGAGTTCATATCTAATATAAACTCACCATTTTTAACTTGGTCATCAACAATATTTAAATAGCCAGATTTAAATTTAATTGTCCCATTGTGCTGACCACTAACTTTTTTACCCAGCCAAGTTAGTTGACTGTTAGATAAATCAAGCTCAACTTTTTCAGCAGAGCAAATATTAACGCTAAGCATAAAGGAAAGCAGTATAAGTAGATGTTTCATAGTATATTCCAAAGATAAATAAAGCTGATTTTTATTGAGTAAAAGCGTGAGCTCTACTCTCGTTATTATCTGATAATGTAACAATCGTAGTAAAGGAAATAATTTTAGAAATAGAAAGTTTAACAAAACAACTATTATTTGACGCCTTTATAATTAAACCCTAATATCAAAATGCTTAGTCCTTTGCGTTGCAAATTTCTTTACATTGGTATTATTCTAAAATCTTAGTAGCGATTTTCACAGATCATCATTTTATGACTAACTATATAACAAAATATTACCAGATAGTTACAACTATTTTTTTTATTTTGATTTGTGTTGGCTGTGCGGGACGAAGTTTGGACGCTAGAGGGCGAGAAGAATTGAAATATAGCAAAATTGTTGATTCTGAACATTCTGAAAGAGAATTGTTTGCCGATGCGGTGAATGCCTATGATGAACGGCAATTTAATAATTGTTCCCAAGTATTAGAGGTATTACTAAATACCTACCCCGATGGCGAGTTTAAAGAACCTGCAAAATTAAAATTAATTGACGCCAAATTTTATTCAGGAAACTTTGCTGAAGTTGTGAAATTAGTTGATGAATTTATGGATTTGTATCCAGAAGCCCGGGCAACACCATATTTATTAACGCTTGCTGGTTTAAGTTATGAACAGACATTTGGGGGACTTGGTCGCGATCCAACACCATTACTAGAAGCAAAAAAATATTATGAACAGGTTGTAAAAGATTATCCCGATTCAGATTATTCAATTAGTGCCCAAAAATCGCTTCAAAAGATTGGGGAAGTACTAGTTTCTTATCAAAACTATTTAGTGAATTACTATAAAAAACAAGAGCTTTTGGAAGCCGCAAAAGTAAGAGAACGTAAAAAGCAAGATTTGCAGTCTAAGCAGTTACCGCATCCAAATAAAAGGGTAGTACCTGAAGGTCTTCCGCTCGAATCGATGAAGTAACGGATGACTTGCCCGTATTTAATCTGCTTAGTATACTAGGGAGAGTTCAAAAACTTATTATACTAAAAATAGGGGAAATATCCTCTTTTTACACTGTTATATTAAACAAACTTAACTTCGTGCAGCTCAAATCTATCAATTTTGCTTATTTAAATAAAAAGAGGAATTTTGACCTTTTGGTTAAAATTTCAAGAGTTGTGATTTTATTATTGCTGGTCATTATTATCACCATTCAATTTCTGAGTGTCTTTAAAAAACGTCTTAATGTTAGCAATCAAGTACAGTTAACTGAAAACCAAGTTGCGCAGCGCTTACAAAATTTACAAAATACAAACCTCTCTGAGCTAAAAGAGCCGGCTTTGGTTATTTCAGATAAGAAGATTTTTGGCGATCTGAAGGCGGAAACTTTATTACAGCCAAAGGTAGAAGAGAAACCTAAGATAAACACAGATTTTCGTTTGGTTGGTACTTTCCTCGATCAAGCTGATCCCTTAGCTATAATCATGAATCCGAAGTCTAATGAGCAGGATGTTTTTTTACTGGGTGCCAATCTTTTTGATGAAGCAAAGCTAATTAGTATTAATTCTGAATCTGTTGAGATTGAACGTAACGGACAAAAAGAGTTGCTGTATTTGGATGAAGGTGGAACTACCAGTGCACCAGCTTCGACAGAGGGAGTTTCGGCCGCGGGTGGTTTGGTTAAGGTTGACTCCAAGAAATTAGATGAAGCCTTGGACAATCTTCCCCAACTCTTAACACAAGCAAGAGCCGTTCCATATTTTCAAAATGGTCAATCTGTTGGATTACGTCTATTTGCGATAAAGAAAGGTAGCATGTTTGATGAAATTGGTTTAAAAAACGGGGATATTTTGAAAGATATTAACGGCAGTAGCTTGGCAGATATAACACAAGCGATTAAACTATTTGAAAGGTTAAGAGAAGAGAAATCAATCAACCTAAATTTAGAGCGTGGCAAGAGCCCAGTAGCCTATCAATATGAAATTAATTAATGTTTAAATTCCACCTAAAACAAATTGCTATTATTTTTTTGACTCTTACTCTTTGTGGTGGGTGGTCAGATTTTTCTAGTGTCCAGGCGCAAACTCCTAAACTTGATGAAAAACTAGAGACTGAAATAGTTAAAGGTTCAAATACTGAAATAAACGTTAAGAATGCCGATATTGAAGCTTTAATTCGAATCTTTAGTAAAAAGACCAAGAGAAATTATATCCTTGATGAACGAGTTAAAGGAACAGTCTCTATCTATTTACCAGGAAAGGTTTCATCGGAAGAAGCTATTTACATTTTAGATTCTGTCCTAGCTTTAAAAGGTTTTACTTCGGTTCCAATCGGGGACAACATCTGGAAGATTATTCCTGCAACAGAAGCTAAACAAACCACGATTCCTGTTGTTGAAGGAGGAACTGGCCGTGGAACTGCCTCGGTTGTTACCAGATTTATTAATCTTAAATTTGTTTCTGCGGAGAATGTTAAAGAATTAGTTTCTTCGTTAATCTCCACTTATGGATTGGTGAGTGCCTACCCAGCAACAAATTCCCTGATTTTAATTGATTCAGAAGACAATATTAATCGTCTTGTAGAAATAATTGAACGGATGGACTTGCCAGCAACAGATTCGGAAATGATTATCATTCCAGTAAAACATGCTGATGCTTCAGATTTGGCAGAGAAAATTTCTCAGATTTTAAATATTGATAGTAAGGAAGCGCAGTCCGGTGCTGGATTAGCACTGCCGATTAGTAATAGACAAGCAACACGACTAGCTGGTAGCGATCAAGAGCAGGCGAGCCCTCCAAGAGCAGGAAATATTACTGTAAATTCTCGAGCAAAAGACCCCAAAATTATTGGTGACGAAAGGACTAATTCGATTATCGTTGTTGCTGATAACGAAACAGCAGCTAGAATACAAGCCTTAGTTGACCAATTAGATAGCCCAGTGGATTTATCGGGGGATGGATTTTACGTTTACCGTTGTCAGTATGCCAGTGCTACTGATTTAGCAGATGTGCTTTCTGGATTGGCAGGTGGCGGAAATAGTGGATCTAGTAGTAGTCGAACAAATTCTGGCTCTAATTCAAATTCAAATTCGCAGGGTGGTTTTGGTAGTAACTCCAACAGATCAGGAAATAATCAAAACAGCAATAACGGATCACAAAGTCGGTTTTCTGGTGGCTTCGGACAGTCTGGAAGTAATTCTGGTAGTAATAGTGGAACTTCTAGTAGCGAGCCAAGAACTGCAACTTCGGTTAATCTGGGGGAGAACTTAACGATTACAGCGGATCCAGCCACAAACTCATTAATTATCATCGGTAGTCGTACCGACTATGAAAAGATTAAAAAACTTCTCAAGAATTTAGATGTTAAGCGACGTCAAGTTGTAGTGGAAGCCTTGATCTTAGAAGTAGGTGTTGATGAAAGTAAATCTCTAGGAGTAGAGTTTACTGGATCAGGGGGAGGAGCTGATGGCGGAGTATTTGGAAGTAATAGCTATGGTAATTTAGCTACTCTTCTTGAGAATCCAACCCAGCTACAAGATTTTACTTTAGCTGCTGCAAGTTCAGGAACGTTAACCTTACCTGGTGGTATCACGATTCCGACACAATCAGTGTTGGTTCGAGCTGCTCAGAACAATTCAAATGTGAATGTACTTAGTTCTCCAACAATTATTGCGACTGATAATGAAGATGCTGAAATTATTGTTGGTAGTAATGTGCCCTTCATTTCTAGCACTGCCAGTAACCAGACAGATTTAAATAATGTATTTAATCAAGTTGATCGACAGGATGTTGGTATTACGTTGAGGATCACACCTCAAATTAGTTCTAGTGACTATGTAAAACTAAAATTATTTACCGAAGTATCAAACGTTGTTAGTGGCACCGAAGGTTCCGCGTTGGGGCCAACTACAACTGTAAGAACAAGTGATACTACAGTGATTGCTAAAGATTCTCAGATGGTAGTAATCGGCGGATTGATGTCTGATAATATAACTGAAGCAGTTCGTGGTATTCCATTTCTAAAAGATATGCCACTCTTAGGTTTCTTGTTTAGAACAAATTCTGATCGCAATTTAAAAACAAATCTACTAATTTTTATTACTCCAAGAATTATCAAAGATCAGTTTGATGCACGTGATCACACTATTGAACAAAGAGATTCTTTTCAAGAAGTAATTGAGAAATACAAAATTAATCCTACACGCAATGAAGTATTATTTGATGAAAGTATTGATAACGTAATTGATGGGCAGCTATATGAAGGCACCAAGCCTTCAACTATTAGACCTCAGGATAAGCCAATCGCGCCAGTTGCACCAAAGACTAATTCTAGTGAATTAAGTTTCGATGAAGCGGATCGAATTGAACCTAAATTTAAAGATACAGCGGCAACGACTAAGGGGTCTTACTTTGTATTAGAATTAAGTGATGGACTTCCAGAGGGTGTCTGGCCAGATTTATTTTCTAGGAATACTGGGGAGTTAATTGGAATTCGCCTACCGCAAGAAGTTAGTAGCTATGCTAAGAAGTTTTTTGATTCCGGTCAGAAGTTATCTTATAGTTTTAATGGACAATCCGTACCATTAGAAGTAATTGGAGCATTTAAGTCGTTAAATGAAGCCGAGGAGTATTATCCAAACTTAAAAAGCAATTGGTATAGCTTACCACCACAAGAAATTCTAAATTTAGGGCAAGGGCCTTGGGTTAAGGAATGACAGAAAAAAACTCCGAACTAAATAAATTACACCCCGAAGAGCTAGCCAAGCGCTTGGGAATGACTTATCAAGCAAAATTAGATCCTCCGCAACCACCAAGAGATTTAGTTAATGGTGAATTTGATCGAATTGCCGGATCCTGGGGCCGACAATATAAAGTAGTTCCAATTGCTGGCGATGAACATGAAGTAGTCGTTGCAATTTCCAACCCGGATAGTTTTTCTGCCTTACAACAATTAAGATTTTGTTATCAACGTCCAATTCGAATTATAATGACGAGCGAAGAAGAGGTTACTAATGCGATCAACTCTATTCGTACATCACTCATGAGCGATCGCTCTAATGAACTTTCTAATGAGGAAGAAGATTCCAACGATATTGCCCAAAATCTTAAAATCGACGTAACTGATGCCGATGATGATGACGCTCAAATTATACGCTACCTCAACTCAATAATTTTTAAAGCTAGTAAAGAGAGAGCCTCAGATGTTCACATTGAATCTTTCGAATCTTCAGTAAAAGTAAGATTTAGAATTGATGGTGTGCTTTATGATATCTCGGAAGAAGATAAGTCCTTCCAAGCAGCAATTATTTCGCGGATTAAAGTAATGTCAGGCTTAAACATTGCGGAAAAACGTTTACCCCAAGATGGACGCATTGGTATTAAGATTGCTGGAAAGGATGTCGATATTCGTGTGTCAACAATCCCAACACAGTTTGGGGAGCGCGTGGTGATGCGTTTACTAGATAAGACGGCAACAGTTTTAGACTTGGAACAAGTTGGACTGCAAGGTGCTAACTTAGAAGCGGTTTTAAAATTAGTTAAACGTCCAAATGGAATTGTCTTAGTCACAGGGCCAACGGGTTCCGGTAAAACTACCACGCTCTATTCTTGCTTAACTGCTATTAACACACCTGAGAAAAATATTTTAACAGTAGAAGATCCTATCGAGTATCAATTAAATGGTATTGGTCAGATGCAGGTAAATCCAAAAATTAATTTTACTTTTGCCTCTGGACTTCGTTCTATCTTACGGCAAGATCCCGACGTGGTGATGGTGGGGGAGATTCGTGATGGAGAAACTGCTGAGATTGCTATCCAAGCATCCTTAACTGGTCACTTAGTTTTATCGACCCTCCATACAAATGATTCAGCTGGTGCAATTACTCGTTTAATCGATATGGGAGCAGAGCCTTTTTTAGTGTCTTCCAGTCTTTTAGCTGTAATGGCTCAACGTTTGGTTCGTAAATTATGCAAGTCTTGTAAAGTGCCGCATGAAATAACCGAGGCAGAAGTTAAAGAGCTAGGCTTGATCGTAAACGATATTAAGTCACGCAGTGTCTTTCGACCTTTACCCGGAGGGTGTTCAGTATGTCAGCACACTGGATATACTGGTCGGTCTGGTATACATGAATTGTTGATTATCAACGAACATATTAAAAGTTTAATTTTACAAAAAGTTGATTCTGGTACAATTAAAAATACTGCCTATAAATATGGTTTTAGAACGCTCAGGCAGGACGGGGGGCTAAAAGTTTTAGCGGGATTAACTTCAGTGGAAGAAGTTTTAATGGTCACACATGAAGATCAAATTTTGGAATAGTAGATAGTGTTTCTCAATAGTGCTTGCCGCTAATCAAAGTATGGAAACATTGTTTATGACTTATTTGTAGCGCGAAATTGGATGTCCTTTAAGTGCTATTCTGAGCTAAATGCTTTGAAGATTGCAAAGTTTCGGAAGACAGGAATCCAATATTAATGCTTGCCGTAAATTCTCTGTTTATTTTGGTTGGGATTTTTGAAAATTACTATATGCCGATATTTGAATATTCAGCTCTAGGTCGTACAGGAAAAAAGTTAAAGGGTTCAATTGACGCCGATAGTTTAAGACAAGCACGCTCCAAACTTCGAAGCCAAAACATATTTCCTACTGACTTAGTTGAATCTGGAAAGGAAATAGCTTTTAATCCGAGTGATGTTACTAAATATTTCCAGAGAAATTCAATTTCCCAGAAGGAATTAGCACTAACTACAAGACAGTTAGCAACTTTGGTAAACGCGGGCTTACCATTGGTGATGGCGATAAGTTCCACTGCGGAACAAATTGAATCAGAATCCATTCGTAGAATTATGGTTACTGTGCGGGAAGAAGTGGAGCGTGGAAATTCACTATCAAACGCTATGGAAAATTTCCCCAAAGCTTTTCCAAGACTTTATGTCAGTATGATTGCCTCTGGCGAAGCCTCGGGAACATTAGATACTGTGTTACTAAATTTAGCTGATCACTTAGAATCTCAAGTAGAGTTAATGGGTCGAGTAAAAGCTGCCTTAATGTATCCAATGGCAATGCTAATAATTTGTTTTTTAGTAATCATGGGGTTGTTTGTATTTTTAGTACCTAAGATTACGGATATTTTTATAAAACAAGGTGCGCGACTGCCACTGACCACACAAATTACACTGTTTATCTCCAATTTTCTGGTAGCTTATTGGTGGCTAGTTATAGTTGCGATGATTGGAGCTTTTATCTTATTAGGTTGGTATTACCGGCAAGAATCTGGTCGGCAAATAATTGATCGACTAATGCTCAAAATTCCAATTTTCTCTCCAATTTATCAGAAGATTTATACGGCGCGCATTGCTCAGACCTTAAGTTCTTTATTAAATAGTGGTGTGCAGTTATTAACCGCCATGGAGATCTGTCAAAAGATTGTAGCTAATGTTCATATTGTTAAAGCACTTGAAACTGCTCGGGAAGGTGTTCGCGAAGGTAAAAGTTTAGCAGCAGAACTAAAAAAGACAGGCTTTTTCCCCACAATGTTAGTACAAATGATGGCTGTTGGAGAGAAGAGTGGTGAGCTAGAATCAATGTTAAAAAAGGCAGGCACAGCTTATCAAAATGAAGCGAATGCCACCTTAGGTGGGTTAACCAGAATACTAGAACTTTTGATGATTATCATCGTTGGTGTTATAGTTCTCTGGGTGGTATTGTCGGTCTTAATGCCGATGGTTGATTTAATTGATTTAGTACAAGGTAAGTAATGTATCCTTTTAAAGGATAAATTACGCAATTCTATCCTTTTGGGAAACAAAAGTTCGAAAAAATTAATTTCTTCGATGTTAGCTGTCCCAGAAGGGGAGAAGAAGTAATTTTATTATTATACAGTTAGGAAAACAAACATGAGAAAGAGAATGGCAAGTTCTGCCGGATTAACACTAGTTGAAATTATGATCGTTCTAGTAATCCTTGGTGTGGTAATGGCAACTGTGGGTAGTAAGATTTTTGGCGCAGGGGATAAAGCTAAAAGAAATTTAACAGAGCTTAAGTTACAACAATTAAAGTCAGATATCGAACAGTATCAGCTTCGTTATAATTCCCTACCTGGAAGCTTAACTGATTTATCTCAGTGTACTGAAAATACTGGTCAAGGTTGTTTACCAATTTCTAACGCCGACTCGATCGTGGATGCCTGGGCCCAACCATTTGTTTATAGCTTAAACGGAAGAGCCTATGAAATTCGTAGTCTCGGAGCTGATGGTCGAGATGGTGGTGAGGGTGTTAACTGGGATGTCACTATTAAAGGACCTTAGACTTATCGCTTTGATTAATTTGCAATCACAAAAATCATTAAGGAAAGGAAAAGAATATAGGTCTTTTGGCTTTACCTTACTTGAGATTGTAATTGTGATTGTAATCCTGGGATTAGTATCTGCCGTGGTCTTAAAACCGTCGGGAGGAAGTTTCACCTATTGGCAACAAGAGGGTGCCATGCGTAAACTTTCGGAGCAAATTAATTTCCTTTACTACCAAGCAATTACTGACGGAGTAAGTTATCGAATGGAATTTGGATTAAGTGCCGAACGGCAATACTATCAAATTGGTCAGATGTCAGCACCCGTTGAGGACTTTGACGAATTTGATAGTCCGGATTCTGGACTCTCTTCTCAAATGTCCGGCAGTAAAATGATCTCGGCGGAAATCGATAATTTCCTCAATCCACTTCCCGCCGATTTCGGCACAATGCAGGCTCCCGAAAATATCCCATCATTAGCAGAACCAATCTATTTGCCAGATGGAATGTATTTCGAAGATATTCGTACAGTCCGCGGGGACTATACCTCTAGTTCCGAAGAAGACATGCCGTTTTTAACTTTTTCTCCTAGAGGCTACGCTGAGTTTACTGTGATCCATTTAAAACTCGCGCGCTCCGATGATGCTTTTGTTACATTAGTAGTAAATCCTTTCACGGGTATCTGTGATATCTACAGAGAATATAAAGTTTTTGAATGGAATTATGGCAGTAAAGAGTAAATTGCAAATTTCTTCTGGCTTCACCTTGATCGAAGTAATCATGGCAGTTGTTATTCTTTCAGGCTCACTGGTCGTACTTCTGGGATTACAATCTGCCGCCGTAAGTAAAGCATTACGTGATCGAAATCAATTGAAAGCGATGATGGCAGCGCGTCAAATTCTTGCGGCGATTGAGATTCAATCGGAAACAGAACCGCGCAGTGAAACGGAAACCGTTTATCGCTTAATGGAGAATTTAAATGCCTTACCAACAGCTGATGAAGAGTTACAAGAGCTATATAATAATATGAATGCTGAGCTAGAGATAGCCGAATGGCCTAATCCAGAAGCACTTAGTGCCTTAACTGATGGAGAGAGTAATTTCCTTAATCGTGTGCGACTCCGTATCTTTTGGGGTGAGTTTCCAGATGATCAATTAGAGATTGTTTATTTTGTGCCTAATAATTTAGGACAGTTATGAAGTCTGATTCTATAATTTCCAGTCATATTGTTTTAACTAATAAGTCTAACAAGAGAAGAAAGCAGGCTTTTACTTTAATTGAAGTAATTATTGCGATTAGTATTCTTTCGATCGTTTTTATGACAGCTTATCGTGGCCTAAGCCAGATCGCTCGAAGTAAAACTTTATTAGATGATGAACGTGAAATCTTACAAATTGCCAATACCCTTAGCTCAAGACTTAGTCGAGAATTACAAATGTCGATTAAGGAAGGGGAAATTCAATACCCAGGGGAAAAGGAACTTATCTTTAAGGGGATTGAGGCTTCTGTTTCGGGCAATAATCGCGGCGATCAAATTATCTTTTTAGCAAATGAAGCTGGGCAGTACGTGCCTGATGGGCAAAGTCATTCGGGCTTAGTGACAATTTCTTACCGCGTAGTAAAAGATCCTGATGCTCCACGGACTGATTCTAAAGAGCAGACCTTTTTATTGATTAGAGATGAGGTTCCGAATATTCAGCCACTTGAGGATGCCCTAGCAAAAATCATGACTTTTCCAATAACAAATCGCTTGAAGTCTTTGGAGTTTAATTATTTTAACTCCAAATCTCAAAGTTGGCAGAGAACTTGGGAAGAAAAGGAGTTAATTCCAAGTATGATCAGTTTTAAATTTAAACTTTTAACCCCCTTAGGAAGAGAGTTTATTTTTGCGACTGCCGTGCCAATTAAAGCTGGAGTGGAGGAAGATCGGGCAACCGGAGTAGGTCCTTAGCTGTCTTCCAAGTCAGCTTAATTGTTAAGTACTTGGTTATAGTCAGTTCCAATTTGAAATGCTATAAATTTCCTATGGATAAAATCTTTAGTCTTGATATTAGCTCTACTCCGGTGGTGGCAATTGTTGCGGAGAAGGTGGGCGATCAGGTAAAGATTATTGATCGCTGGAGTGTTAGCGTGCCATCTGATTGGCTAACTCTTGATTGGGCCAAGTCCCCAGATTTAGAGATAGTGGAGCTCAGCCTTCAGGGTGAGCAATCTGAGGTTGTAAACTATGCCGAGCTAATGGTTCAGCTTTTAAATCAAATTCAAGAATTTTACTCAAAGCATGTAAATGATATCTCAGCTTCAATTTTAGTTATTCCAGCAGACAACTATATCGGCTTAAACTTTAATCTGCCGTTTAATCAGGAAGCGCTTGTTAAGAAGGTAATTAATTTAGAAATTCAAGATTTAATTCCCTTTAATTTAGATAAGTTTTATTTAAACTATCAAATTTTGGATCGCAATGCCGAAGGCACCTTTGATGTTTTTACAAGCTTAATTCCAAAAGAGTTCCTGGTAAAGATTTTAAATTATTTTGATTCGATTAAATTTGACCCGGATTTTATCACAATTCCATCTGCCATTCTTCAAGGTGGTAGCGAATCAGGCAGTGCTTTAATGCTAATGAAGGCTGGCGAAAAGCAGTTGTATCTGACAACACTATTAGATCAGAATGTAAAAAATGTTCAGGTCTTGGAACTAGCAGAGAATAATCAGTTTCCAGAAACCGAAGTTAAAATGTTACTTTGGAATTTCCAAAGTATTTATAATTGCCAAGTTGAAGGCTTGGCACTAATTGGCAATCATTTTCATGTCGAGCAATTATCCCAAGCTTTTAATTTGCCAGTGGAAAAATTGGAAGTTCCAGGTAGTGCAGAGGAAGTTATTGCAATTCAAGCAGCTACGGCAGTCGCCCTCAAACCAGAAAGTATCATTAGTAATTTTCGAGATCGCAGTCTTAGTTCTAATAAAACTTTTAAATTATTAATTGATTACTTCTTTAAGTTGAAATTATTTATTGCTTTGATCTTGATACTATTTTTCATCGTCCCAGTTGTTAATTACCTGCGAACAGAACAGGAAATTAATCAGATTCAGGAGTCGATTCGTAATAATATTGCCCAGCGAATCCCTTGGGTTCAATTTCCAGTTGGTCAAGAGCTAGAAACATTAATGGGAACTAGCGGTCAAATTGAAGCACAACTAGAGAGTCTGGGGAATCCTGCTAAAGCTAATCCGGTGGACGTCTACTTAACACTTTCTGATATTTTAGCAGAAGCCACAGGATCTAAGATTCAAATGGATCTGCAACAATTATCAATTAAAGGTAATCAAGTTGAAATGGATGGAACCGTACCAAACTATAAAGGCGTTGATCGCTTAGAAAAATTAATTAAAGATAAAAAAGATATTTTCTGTCGAATTAAAGTTGAAACGCCAGGGGGTGGTGTTGATAAACGATTCCAATTTAAAATTAAACTTTGTTAATGAAAGCTAAATTATTACAACTATTTAATAAGTTCTCAGTCCGGGAGAAAATTTTAGCTCTGGCTGGGGGCGTGGTCTTGCTTTTAATAATTTTGAATTCATTAGCCACACCATTACTCGAAAAGAGTAAAGCTCAGCAAATGATTTTAAAAAAAGCGACCGATAATTTAGCAGCTTTACCTAACCAATTAGAGAAATTTCAAGGTCTTTACCTCCGACAACAAAAAATCGAAAAGGAATTCCAGCAAGTATCCTTTAAGGGCGGGGTACTTTCCCACTTAGAGGAACTAATTCGTACGAAAGCGATGGTTGATAGTCCCACAAATTATAAAATTAATCCTTTGCCGGAAAAGCCATTTAGCACTGATTATCGACAAGAGCCTTTTCGCGTGGAGATTTTTACGACATCGGAAGCAAATCTAAAAGTGTTTTTACATGAACTTGTTAATGGTAAGCGTCCATTAGTTTTAACAAGAATAGATATTAAAAAAGCTCCAAATCAATCGAGACTAATTGTTCAATTAGATATCAGTAATTTTCAAAAGATTTAAATGTCTCGTTTCTTTAAATACTTTTTCTACAGTTGCCTTGGGCTACTAGTTTCTTTGATCCTTCTTTGGAAGCTAACTAGTCAGGAATTAGCGACATACACTAGTGCTAAGATTTCCAAGGCTGCTATTGCTAATAATGTTTTTCTAAACTTCACTCAAAGTAATTTTGGACTATTCAATTTTCAAAGCAAGTTGCTTACCGTGGATCTAGCTAATCAGAGGATTCCCGTTAACTTAGAACTAGAAAATTTAAAAATCTCACCGGTAATTACTAGTTTTCTAAGTGGCGCTCCTGCTTTAGATTTTAGTTTTAAAATACATGATGGTGCTGTTGTTGGAAGGATATTTAAGCAAGGTCAAGGTATTGGACTAAAAGATTTTCAAATCCGAAATGTTAATATATCGCGGGTCTCCTTTCTAAAACTAGCAGGCTTTAGTTCTGGTCAGATTAATTTAGATTTAGAGCAACTCATATTGCAAGACAATCAAGCCAAAGTTAAAACCCTTAAATTTGAGTTGGCTAATTTTGTTAAAAAGGACGCTAGTGTATTGCCACGATGGATCTCAGGTATGCCATTTGATTTAAATATCGAACCACTAAACTTACAGAAACTAACCGGGACAGTGGAACTAGATTCTATTTTAAAGATAAAAGATTTAAATCTACAATCAGATTGGGGTGACCTTTTAGCAGAATTAGTCCTCAATATGGATCCCCGTGGCATCAAACTTACATTAGCTAGTGGTAATGTTGAGCTAAAAGAACCTGGTAGTAAACAGTTATCTCCCTTCTTGTCACTGCTTTCCAATCGCCAATTATCGTCAGATCAAATGAAATTTACTTTCCAGTTCTTAGAATATCAAGATGGATTTCCAAAATTTACCTTTAAGGGGTACTAAATTATAGTTATTCCAAAAAATAAATTACATATAATTAACATAAAACAACTTGTTATTTTTCTAATAACTATATGATCTTACTATAGTCATCCCAATAAATAATTTCCGTTAGGAAATTATAAAACAGATCATGACTATAGAAGCGACCAGCGGGCGCCAAAAGACAAATAGTAAACCCAACTTTAAAAAAAAGAGTTAAACCATAGGTTTATCTATAAACATAGATCCTTAAATTACTTCAGGGTAAAAAATATAAGGGTCAGCAAAAGTCTTAGTTAATCTATTTATTGGAAATCCATTTTTGGGTTTACTATAGTAATGACAAAAAATAATTTACGTTAGTAAATTAAAAAGAGTCATTACGGCTAATGCAAATCTTGGATTTATCCAAGTTTGCATAGCTAAAAACAACATAAATAGTGAGTCCAAGCAAAATCGTTAGTTTTTAAAGT